>NZ_JBITZW010000017.1:29659-150169 GCF_044547105.1 Kitasatospora sp. NPDC052868
GGCCCGGGGGCCGGCCGCGGGCCCCCCGCTGCCGCGGGGCCCGGGGCCGCCGGTGCGGGCCCGGCCCGGGCGGCCGCGGCGGGGGGCCGGTGGCCCGGCCCCCCCCCCCACGGCCGCCTCGCCCGCGTACTGCTCAAGGCAACCGCGGGCGCCGCAGGCGCACTCGACGCCGTCCGGCCGGATGGGGATGTGGCCGAGTTCGCCGGCGAAGCCGCGGGCGCCCCGGAACAGCCGCCCGTCGATGACCAGGGCGGCGCCGATCCCGGTCTCGGCGGAGACGTGGACGAAGGTCTCCACGGCCGGCTCGGCGCTCCAGTACTCGGCCAGCGCCCCGAGGTTGGCCTCGTTCTCCGGTTCGGGCACGGTGTCCGGGTCGGGCCAGTGGTCGGTGAGCCGGACGCCGTGCCAGCCGAGGTTGGGCGCGCGCTCGACCAGTGCGCCCGGCCCGTTGGGCACCACCCCGGGCACGGCCAGGACGCGGCCCTCGACCCGCAGTCCGAGGCCGGCGGCCTCGGCCTCCGCCTCGGCGGCCAGCGCGGCGACCTCCGCCAGTACCTGCCCGGCCGGCCGGCCCGCGTTGGCCCGTTCCACCCGGCGCCACACCCGCGGCTCGCCGCGCAGGTCCACCACGCACGCGCCCAGGTGGGTGACGCCTATCTCCAGGCCGAGACCGGCGGGGCCCTCGTCGATCACCGACAGTGCGCGTCCCGGGCGACCGACCCGCCCGTCGGGCGGGATCTCCGCCTCGGCCAGCGCACCCCGCCCGATCAGCTCGTCGACCAGCGACGAGACGGCCGCCCTCGTCAGGCCGACGCGTCCGGCGACGTCCGCACGGGACAGCGGGCGGGACAGCGAGCCGTGCGCGGCCACCGCGCCGAGGACGACCGAGAGGTTCCGCCGTCGCATGTCCTGTTGCGACGCGGGCCCGTTCCCCGGGCTGCTCTTCGCCTTGCCGACCACTGTCACGCGCCGCTCCTCCTACCGGTCCTCGGCCGGAGCGCCCTGCAAGGCCCCGGCCCGACGCAGGGTATCCCCGATCCGGATCAGGGCGTCCTCGTCCCGCTTCACCGGCTCCAGCACGGGGCCCCGCGCCGTCTTCCAGCGGCGGGCTACGGCGTCGGCCGCCTCGCCGGTGAGCAGCGCGGCGGCCTGGGCGGCGGCGCCGAGCGCGACCAGTTCCTCTGCGTCGGGCACCTGGACCGCGCGGCCCGAGAGCCGCAGGACGGTCCGCTGCCAGGCCTGGCCGCGGGCGCCGCCTCCGATCAGCAGCAGCGGCTCGTCGCCGGCCGGGTCCGCGCCGCCCGCGCGCAGCACGCCGTCCAGGGCGGCGAGCAGGGCGTGGGCGGCGCCGTCGTAGGCGGCCTGCAGCAGCTGCCCCGGGGTGGTGTCGTGGCGCAGCCCGTGGACCAGGCCGGAGGAGTCCGGGAGGTCCGGTGTCCGCTCGCCGTCGAGGTAGGGCAGGACGACCGCGGTGCCGCCGTCCTCGACCTCCTCGCGGCCGCGTCCGAGCAGGGCGGCGAAGCGGTCGACGGCGAGGGTGCAGTTGAGCGTGCAGGCGAGCGGCAGCCAGCCGCCGAGGGCGTCGGCGAAGCCGGCCACGGTGCCGCTCGGGTCGGCGGGCCTGGTCCGGCCGACGGCGTAGACGGTGCCGGAGGTGCCGAGGCTGAGCACCGGCTGTCCGGGGAGCAGGCCGAGGCCGAGGGCGGCGGCCATGTTGTCGCCGGTGCCGGTGGCCACCGGTGTGCCCTCGCGCAGCGGCGTCCCCGGGCGCACGACACCGGCCCGGCTGCCCGGGACCAGGACCTCGGGCAGCAGGCCCGGGTCGAGGCCGATCCGGGCGAGGACGTCCCGGTCGTAGCCGTCCGGACCCCACCAGCCGGTTCCCGAGGCGTCGCCCCGGTCGGTGACCGCCGCCCCGGTCAGCCGCTCGGTCAGGAAGTCGTGGGGCAGTCGGACGGCCGCTGTGCGCTCCGCGGCGGCGGGCTCGTGGGCGCGCAGCCAGGCCCACTTGGCGGCGGTGAAGGCGGCGGTGGGCACGCTGCCGGTGCGGCGGGCGAGTTCCGCGGCACCGATCGCGGCCTTCAGCCCGGCGGCCTGGGGGGCGGACCGGACGTCGTTCCAGAGCAGCGCCGGGCGGACCGGTGCCCCGGCCGCGTCCAGGGTGACCAGGCCGTGCTGCTGGCCGGCGATCGAGACGGCGGCCGCGCGGTCCGCCCAGCCGGTTCCCGCCGCGGCCTCCCCGAGCGCCTGCCACCACTGCTCGGGGCCGCTCTCGCGACCGGCGCCCGTGCTGACGGTGTGCGGGGCGCGGCCCCGGCCCAGGACGGTGCCGGTGTCGAGGTCGACGGCGAGCGCCTTGGTGGACTGGGTGGAGCTGTCGAAGCCGATCACGACGCGCTGTTCAGCCATGCGTTCCTCCGGTGGGGTTCCTTCTGACGTTCCGGCATACTAATTTGTTGAGAGCCCTGACAAACACCCCTTCGGCACTGAACCCGGAGCCGCTTCATGTCCAGCGACACCCTCACCCCCACCCCCGCGCACAAGTTCACCTTCGGTCTGTGGACCGTCGGCTGGCAGGGTCGCGACCCCTTCGGCGACGCGACCCGCCCCGCCCTCGACCCGGTCGAGACCGTGCAGCGACTGGCCGCACTCGGCGCCTACGGCGTCACCTTCCACGACGACGACCTGATCCCCTTCGGAGCCGGCGAGGCCACCCGCGAGCAGACCGTCAAGCGGTTCCGCGCCGCGCTGGACGGCGCCGGGCTGACGGTCCCGATGGCGACCACCAACCTGTTCACCCACCCGGTCTTCAAGGACGGCGCCTTCACCGCCAACGACCGCGACGTACGGCGCTACGCGCTGCGCAAGACGATCCGCAACATCGACCTGGCGGCCGAGCTCGGCGCCTCGGTCTACGTCGCCTGGGGCGGGCGCGAGGGTGCCGAGTCCGGCGCGGCCAAGGACGTGCGCACCGCGCTCGACCGGCTGAAGGAGGCCTTCGACCTGCTGGGCGAGTACGTCGAGCAGCAGGGCTACGACCTGCGGTTCGCGATCGAGCCCAAGCCCAACGAGCCGCGCGGCGACATCCTGCTGCCCACGGTCGGCCACGCCCTGGCGTTCATCAACGCTCTGGAGCGGCCCGACCGGGTCGGTCTCAACCCCGAGGTCGGCCACGAGCAGATGGCCGGGCTCAACTTCCCGCACGGCATCGCCCAGGCCCTGTGGCACGGCAAGCTGTTCCACATCGACCTCAACGGCCAGTCCGGCATCAAGTACGACCAGGACCTGCGCTTCGGCGCGGGCGACCTGCGGCAGGCCTTCTGGCTGGTCGACCTGCTGGAGTCCGCCGGTTACGACGGCCCGCGGCACTTCGACTTCAAGCCGCCGCGCACCGAGGACTTCGACGGCGTCTGGGCCTCGGCGGCCGGCTGCATGCGCAACTACCTGCTGCTGGCCGAGCGTTCCCGCGCCTTCCGGGCCGACCCGCAGGTGCAGGCCGCGCTCGCCGCCTCCCGGCTGCCCGAACTCGCCCTCCCCACGGCCGAGGACGGCCTGGCCGGGCTGCTCGCGGACACCTCCGCCTTCGAGGAGTTCGACGTCGACGCCGCCGCCCTGCGCGGCATGGCCTTCGAGCAGCTGGACCAGCTGGCCCTCGAACACCTCCTCGGCGCCCGCTGAACCACGTGCACCCGCCGAGCCGGGCTGTTCCACCGGCACGGCCCGGCTCTCGCTGCCACGCCGCCCGCCGCTCCGATCGGACGGAGCAGCGGGCCCGGCACGGACGCCGGTGACGCCCCGGCAGCTCCCCCGGGCGAGTTCTCGCAGGTCCGTACCCTGCGCAGCCTGCTTGAGCACGTAGCGTCGGGGGCTCGCCGGAGCCCGGCGGAAGGTTCGTGACCATGCGCGAAGCCTGATCACGCGTGCGGAAGCCGAAGCCGATGAGGATGACGCTCTCTCCGGCACCGAGGGGCGTCCGGCTGCGGCGGTACGTCCAGCGGCGACCGCCAGTGGTCGGCGTCGTCGAGGAGCGCGTCGGCCATGGCCGTGAACGCCGTCCGCCAGTCGGCGGCGGACAGGCCGGACTCGGTGGCCGGGTACCCGAAGCGGCCGTCCTCCGGGGCCAGGGTGTGCAGCCGCGCGGTGATCGCGCCCAGTCTTCGGCGAAGCAGGGCCTCCGTTCCGGCGGGAAGCTGCTCCGACCTGTCCCAACGATCCCCCTCCGGGACGGACAGGACGATGAACGCCACGAGACCGCCCCGCCGCGCCTGACGGCGGCCGCGGGCGCGTGGTACGACGAGTTCGGCAACCTGCCCGCGGACCTCCCGCTGCGTGCCGTACCCGGCGGTCCGCCGGCGTTTCCGGCGGGCGCGACCGCGACCCGCTGGGTGGAGGGCCTCACCGCCACCGATGCCATCGAGCCGGCCGGCTACGACCACCCGCACTTCGGCCGCTGGTCCGCCGTCACCACCCGGGCCCACGGCGCCGGCCGGGTGACGTGCGTCGGAACGGTGCCCGGGCGCGACCTGGCCCGGGCGCTGGCCGCCTGGCTGGCCCCCGCGCCCGCCAGTGGCTGGCGCGACCTGCCCGCGTCCGTCACCACGACCACCGGGACGGCCCCGGACGGGCGCCGCGTCCACGTGGTGCACGACTGGAGCCGGCAGCCCACCCGGGACCAGGCCCCGGTGGACCTGACCGACGTGCTGGGCGGTGCCTCGGTGCCCGCCGGCGGGCCGGTCGACCTCGGTGCCTGGGACGTCCGGGTCTTCGTCGCGTCCTGAGCACGAAACGGGGGCGGCGGGCCCGGTCGGCCCGCCGCCCCCGTTCGTTTCTCCCCTACTCCGCGGAGAAGCGGTACACCGTCCTCGACCGGTACTGCTCCCCCGGACGCAGGACGGTGGAGGGGTACTCGGGCCGGTTGGGCGAGTCGGGGAAGTGCTGGGTCTCCAGCGCGATGCCCGCGTGGGCGGGATACGGGCGGCCGGAGCGGCCCGACAGCGAGCCGTCGAAGTGGTTGCCGGTGTAGACCTGGATGCCCGGCTCCGTCGTCATGCACTCGACGCGGCGGCCGCTGGCCGGGTGGCTCAGGATGGCGGCGCGCCGGTACCCGGTGCCGTCGAGCACCCAGTTGTGGTCGAAACCGCGGCCGGCCCGGTGGATCTGCCCGTGCTCCTCGGCGATGCAGGTGCCGAGCCTCCGGGCCCGGCGGAGGTCGAACGGCGTGCCGGCCACGGGCTCGACCGGGCCGAGCGGTATCAGCTCCCCGTCCACGGGCAGGTACCTGCCGGCCTCGACCCGGAGCAGGTGGTCGAGCACCGTGCCGCTGCCCTCGCCCGCCAGGTTGAAGTAGGCGTGGTTGGTGGAGGTTGACGACCGTGGGGGCGTCCGTGACGGCGCCGTAGGTGATCGAGAGCTCCCCGTCGGGATCGAGCAGGTACGTCACATCGGCGGTGACGGTCCCCGGGAACCCCTGGTCCCCGGCGGGGCTGCGGGTACGGAAGCGGACGCCGACCCGCCGGTCCGCCCGGACCGGCACACCGTCCCAGAGGCGGGTGGCGAAGCCGTCCGGACCACCGTGCAGGGTGTGCCCGGTGGGCTGGGTGGCCAGCCGGTGCGTCGTGCCGTCGAGGGGCAGCACACCGCCGGCGATCCGGTTGGCGTAGCGGCCGACGATCGCGCCTAGGTACGCCGCCCGGCCGAGCAGGTCCTCCACGCTGCCGCCGCCGAGGACCACATTGGCCCTCCGCCCGGCACGGTCCGGCACGTTCAGGGTCTGGAGGCGGGCCCCCAGGCTGAGCACCTCGGCCGTCACCCCGGTCCGGGAACCGAACGTCCAGCGGGTGATGCGCCGGCCGTCCGGCATGGCCGCGGCGACCTCCTGGGCCACCGTCAGGTCACCGGAGGAGACGAGTGTGTCTCTGGGCACGGGCTTCGCTCCGTTCGAGGGAGTGTGGGAAAGGGGTGCGGAAGGGGGCACGGAAAAGGGCGACGCCCGCCGGGCCGGCGGGCGTCGTCGCGCAGGGGACCGCAAGGATCACAGACCCCGGGCCAGCCGGTGGTAGGCCTGGTTCCAGCGCAGCTCCTTGGTGAAGCGGCGGATCGTGGTGTCGTCGTCGATCACCAGGAGTTCGACTCCGAGCATCTCGGCGAGGTCGTCGAGCTCCTCGGTGCCGAGTGCCGCGGAGAGCACGGTGTGGTGCGGCGCGCCGGCCGTCAGCCAGGCCTCGGCAGAGGTCTGCAGGTCCGGACGCGGCCTCCAGACGGCCCGGGCGACGGGCAGGTTGGGCAGCGGCTCCGGTGCCGGAACGACGTCGACCTCGTTGGCGACCAGCCGGAAGCGGTCGCCCAGGTCGGCGAGGCCGACCACGACGGCCGGGCCGGGTTCGGCGTCGAAGACCAGCCGGACCGGGTCCTCGCGCCCGCCGATGCCGAGCGGGTGGACCTCGCACGAGGGGGTGCCGGCGGAGATGCTCGGACAGACCTCCAGCATGTGCGCGCCGAGGATCAGCTCGCTGCCGAAATCCAGGTGGTAGGTGTAGTCCTCCATGAACGAGGTGCCGCCCGGCAGTCCGGCGGCGGCCGCCTTGAGGGTGCGCAGCAGGGTCGCGGTCTTCCAGTCGCCCTCGCCGCCGAAGCCGTAGCCGTCGGCCATCAGCCGCTGCACCGCCAGGCCGGGCAGCTGGCGCAGCCCGCCGAGGTCCTCGAAGTTGGTGGTGAAGGCCTTGAATCCGCCCTGCTCCAGGAAGCCGCGCAGGCCGAGCTCGATGCGGGCGGCGTAGCGCAGTGACTCGTGGCGCTCCCCGCCGGCCCGCAGTTCGGGCGCGAGGCGGTAGCCGTCCTCGTACTCCTTGGTCAGTTCGGTGACGTCGCCCTCGTCGGCCGCGTCCACCGCGTCCACCAGGTCGTTGACGCCGTAGGTGTTGACGGAGACCCCGAGCCGCAGCTGGGCCTCCACCTTGTCCCCCTCGGTGACGGCCACGTCGCGCATGTTGTCGCCGAAGCGTGCGAGCTTGAGGCCGGCGAGTTCGGCGCGGCCGGCCGCGGCGCGGACCCAGGCGGCGACCCTGGCGGCCACGGTCGGTTCGCTGACGTGTCCGGCGACGGTCTTGCGGGCGACTCCGAGGCGGGACTGGATGTAGCCGAACTCGCGGTCGCCGTGGGCCGCCTGGTTCAGGTTCATGAAGTCCATGTCGATGGACTGCCAGGGCAGTTCGACGTTGGCCTGGGTGTGCAGGTGGAGCAGCGGCTTGCGCAGGGCGTCGAGCCCGGCGATCCACATCTTGGCCGGGGAGAAGGTGTGCATCCAGGCGATCAGGCCGATGCAGTCGTCCGCGGAGTTGGCCTCCAGGCAGATTCGGCGGATGGCGCCCGCGTCGGTGAGGACGGGCTTCCAGACGATCTCGACCGGTACGGCGGAGTCGCGGTTCAGGGTTTCGGCGATCCGCTGGGACTGCTCGGCGACCTGGCGCAGCGTGTCCTCGCCGTACAGGCCCTGGCTGCCGGTCAGGAACCAGACCTCGCGGCCTTCGAGTGGCTTGGTCATGGGGTGGCTCCTCACCGGCCCTGGGGCTGGCCGTAGACGTTCTGGTAGCGGAAGTTGAGACGGTCGATGTCCGCTTGGGCGATCGGCAGCGGTTCGCCGAGCTGGCGGGAGAGGTGGACGGTCCGGGCGACGTCCTCGCACATCACGGCGGCCTTGACCGCCGCCTTGGCGTCCTTGCCGATGGTGAAGACACCGTGGTTCTGCATCAGGACGGCGGGCGAGCGGTGGCCCTTGAGGATGTCCACGATGCCCCGGCCGATCGAGTCGTCGCCGATCAGGGCGAAGGGGCCGACCGGGATCTCGGCGCCGAACTCGTCCGCCATCGCGGTGAGGACGCAGGGCACGGCCTCGCCGCGGGCCGCCCAGGCGCAGGCGTAGGTGGAGTGGGTGTGGACCACGCCACCGACCTCGGGCAGGTGGCGGTAGACGTAGGCGTGCGCGGCGGTGTCGGAGGAGGGCGCGTGGTCGCCCTCGACGACGTTGCCGTCCAGGTCGCAGACGATCATGTTCTGTGGCGACAGGTCGTCGTAGGAGACGCCGCTGGGCTTGATCACCAGCAGGTCCTCGCCGGGGACGCGGGCGGAGACGTTGCCGGCGGTCCAGACCACCAAGCCGTAGCGGACCAGTTCCTGGTGGAGGTCGCCGACCTGGCGGCGGACGGCGTCGATGGTCGCGTTCACAAGGCCTCGCTCGTGGTCGTGAGGGCGGCGTTCCGGATGTCGCGCAGGCGGTGCAGGAGCTTGTCGGCGCCCCGGCCGAAGTGGTCGTGCAGGGCGCGGTACTCGGCGAAGAGCAGGTCGTAGGTGTCCGCGGCGGCCTGGTCCGGCCGGTAGGCGCCCGGCTGCACCCGGCCCATCGCATCGGCCGCGGTCCGTACGTCCGGATACGCCCCGGCGGCGACGGCCGCGTGGATCGCGGAGCCGAGGGCCGGCCCCTGCTCGGACTCCGCGACCGAGACCGGGCGGCGCAGCACGTCGGCGTAGATCTGCATCAGCAGGGCGTTCTTCTTGAGGCCGCCGGTGACGACGAACTCGGTGACGGGGACGCCGCCCTGTTCCAGGGCTTCGACGATGACGCGGGTGCCGAAGGCGGTGGCCTCCAGCAGGGCGCGGTAGATCTCCTCGGGGCGGGTGGCCAGGGTGAGTCCGACGATCACTCCGGACAGGTGGTGGTCGACCAGGGTGGAGCGGTTGCCGTTCATCCAGTCGAGCGCCACGAGTCCGTGCGCGCCGACGGGTTGGCCGGCGGCCTTGCGGGTGAGGAGCCGGTGCAGGTCCTCGCCGTTCGCCTCGGCCTCGGCCAGGTAGTCGGCGGGCACGCCCTGGCGCAGCCACCAGGCGAAGATGTCGCCGACGGCGCTCTGGCCGGCCTCGTAGCCGTAGGAGCCGGTGACGATGCCGTCCTCGACCACTCCGCAGATGCCGGGGACGTCGGCGAGGGTGGCACCGTTGACGACGTGGCAGGTGGACGTGCCCATGATGGCCAGGAGTCGGCCGTTGTCGACGGCCCGGGCGGCCGGCGCGGCGACGTGGGCGTCGACGTTGCCGGCGGCGACGGGCGTGCCGGCGGGCAGACCGGTCCACTCCGCGGCCTGCGCGGTGAGCCCGCCCACTCGGGAGCCGAGCGGGGAGAGCGGGTGCTCCAGGCGGGCGCGGGCGAAGTCCGCGAAGTCCGGGTGGAGCGCGGCGAGGTACTCCTCGCTCGGGTAACTCCCGTCCTGGTGGATGCCCTTGTAGCCGGTGGTGCAGGTGTTGCGGCTCTCGGCGCCGGTGAGCTGCCAGACGATCCAGTCTGCGGCCTCGATCCAGCGCGCGGTCGCGGTGTAGACGGCCTGGTCCTCCTCCAGTACCTGGAGGGCCTTCGCGTACTGCCACTCGGCGGAGATCCGGCCGCCGTAGCGGGAGATCCACTTCTCGGCACGGGCGTGGGCCAGGGCGTTGATCCGGTCCGCCTGGGGCTGCGCGGCGTGGTGCTTCCAGAGCTTGGGCCAGGCGTGCGGGCGGGACGCCCAGGCGTCCGTCTCGGCCAGCGGGGTGCCGTCCGCGAGCACGGGGAGGACGGTGCAGGCGGTGAAGTCGGTGGCGATGCCGATGACGTGGGCGGGGTCGACGCCGGCGGCGGCGAGCGCGGCCGGGACGGCGGTACGCAGCACCTCGCGCCAGTCCGCCGGGTGCTGCAGCGCCCAGTCGGGCGGCAACGCCTGGCCGGTGCCGGGCAGTTCGCGTTCGATGACGGCGTGCGGGTAGTCGTGGACGGCGGTGCCCAGCTCCTCGCCGTCCCGGACGCGTACCACCACGGCGCGGCCGGAGAGGGTACCGAAGTCGACGCCGACGACGTAGCGGTCCGGGTCGGGGGCGGCAGGGATCACGGTCACTTCCTCATCCTTCGTACGGGAGGCCTGCGTTGTTGCCTGTCGCCGGTGCGGTCTCAACCAGGGCAGGGCGGTTCGCGCCGGCGACAGGCGTCGTTCCGCTGCCTCTCCCTCTGGAGGCCGGAACGGGTGTCCGTCGGCCGGGCGCACAGAAGCGGGATGGGTGGCCCGGCCGACGGAGCGGGGAAAGCGTTGCTGTTAACGCTCACATGAATTGTTAGCGCTAACAAACGTGCTGTCAAGGGAGGTTCTGCGCGGTCGGAGCGCGGCCTTCGAGGCGCGTGTGCACCGCGGACCGGATCCCGGCTGCCCGTTCAGCTCCCGATGACCGGGCCCACGCTGCGTCGCAGCACCAGCTCCGGGGAGATCTGCACATGGGCCGACGATGGCCTGGCACCCTCCAGCTCCCCGACGAGCAGTTCCAGGGCCCGTCTGCCGAGTTCGCCGAAGTCCTGGCGCACGGTGGTCAGCGGCGGAATGAAGTACGCGGACTCCGGAATGTCGTCGAAGCCGACCACACTGATCTCGTCCGGGACCGACCGGCCGGCCTCGTGCAGGGCACGCAACAGGCCGAGGGCCATGTGGTCGTTCGCACAGAAGACGGCGGTGACGTCGCGCAGTCCGGCGATCCGCAGCCCCGCCTGGTAGCCCGAGCGGGCGCTCCAGTCGCCACGCTCCACCTCGGGCACGGGGGCTCCGGCCGCCCGCAACGTCAGCCGCCACCCCTCCTCCCGGTCCTGGCTCTCCAGCCAGTTGGCCGGCCCCGCCAGGTGGTGCACCGTGCGGTGCCCCAGGTCGAGCAGGTGCCCGGTGGCCTCGCCGGCACCGTAGCGGTTGCCCACCGACACCATCGGCACCCGGGTCTGATTGCCCGAACCGACCGCGACGAGCGGCACGGAGCTGGAGAGCCGGGCCACCGCGCTGACGGCGGAGATCTGCGGCGCGATCACCACGACGCCCTCCACCCCCTGGTCGCGCAGCCGGTCGACGGCCTCCTGGACCGAACGGCCGTCAAGGGAGCGCAGGCTCGTCACGCTGACGAAGTACCCGGCACTGCGCGCGGCCCGCTCGATGCCGTCCAGCATCGACGCCGGGCCGTACAGGGCCGAGTCGAAGCTGACCACCCCGAGGGTCTGCGAGCGCCGGGTGACCAGCGCACGGGCGGCGGAGTTGGGCCGGTAGTCGAGCTCCCGTATGGCCGCCAGCACCCGGTCCCGGGTGTCGGGCCGCACGTGCGGGGCGCCGTTGAGCACCCGGGACACCGTCTGGTGGGACACCCCGGCCAGTTTCGCCACGTCCGCCATCACCGGCTGCCGTGATTCCGTCCCGGCGCTCTCGGTTCCCACTCGCAGTCCCCTCCTCGGCTGCGGACCACAGTACGCGACCAGGTCCAGGCCAATCCGTCACCCTCGGTCCAACCGGCGGCTTCTCTTGATACCAGCCCCACCGGGCACTCACATCTGCCGACATTGCCAAGTTAACGCTCACAGCCGCGCCATGGAGGTGATTGCCGAGATCACCGGCCCGCACCCCCACCTCGACGGCACCCGGTGAGCGGTCCGACACCCAGCGCGTTCGGGCCGGGAGCGGGGCGGTGGGCGGCAGCGCCGCCGGGCCGGCCCCGTGGCGACGGGCCGCCACGCCAAGGCGTTCGACCTCCGCTCCGGGACCACCTCCTCCCCGCGCGGGGCGGCATCCACCGCGCGCGGTCCACGACCCCGCCGGGCGAGGGGGACGTACTGCGCCGGTCACCGAGGCGGGATTCGCCCCCGGCATTCGCGCCGGAACGGATCCGGTACGCCCCGGACCGCCGCCACCACGACGCCGCTACCCGGCCGCCGCCACGGCGCGAGTACCGCACCGCACCCCCGAACCCCCGCGGCGCACCGATCCGAGCACGGCATACCGGCCGCCTCACCCGAGAAGGCCGCGGCGAAACATCGGCGATGTTAGCGATAACAATGCATCGCATCGCCATGGTACTGCCACTCCCGACAGTCGTCGGCGAGGTGAACTTCCGACCTCCTTCGAAATGATCCCGAGCGGCTCTCCATGAAAGTGGCCGCCGGGCCGAAATCCGGGGCCCTTCCGGTCTCTCGTCAGCCTTTTCCCGCCACCCCCCGGTCGCGCGAGAAGGCAGGCGGCCGCTCTCTCCCCCGGCGGCGACCGGAAGGGTTCCCCTTTCCCCGGACGTCGACGCCATTTCGAGCGTCCGCCGAATTTCCGCCTCGGCGCCCATTCAGCGGCATTCCCGCCGCGCGGATCCGCAGCATGGATCCGGACGCGCAGCACCCGCGGGAACCGCTCCGCCGCCGGCCGACGACCAGCCCCTGCCGGATCCGACATCACGGACGCCCGGGCCACCGCGCGTCGGGGCGGTCACCTCGATCGCGAACTCGACATTCCCTCGCAATTCACCGGTCATCCACCCGATCGCCGCAGGGCGGCCACCTCTCCGGCGGGCACACACACGGCCGGACCGGCCGACGGAACGCCGGGACCCAACAATGATCCCGCACCTCTTGACGCCGCCCTTGTGAGCGTTAACACTTCATGTCACGCCAGGCCAGAGCTACCGCAGCCCGCTATTCCACAGCACCGGGAACCGCTCCGGCCGGCCCCCGCCCGACCGCTCCCGGTCGCCCGACCAGGGCCGCCCTGTGCCGGTCGCGGAACATCATCACTGGAGGAACTTGTGCGGAAGCTTTCAGCGGGCCTCGTCGCGGCGGGCCTGACGCTCTCGCTCGCGGCCTGCGGCCAGAGCGCCAACGGCGCCGGCGACGGGACGTCCAAGGGCGACGCCAAGGGCGGGCTCGTGGGCATCGCGATGCCGACCAAGTCGTCGGAGCGCTGGATCAACGACGGCACCAACATGGTCAAGGAGTTCCAGGCCAAGGGCTACAAGACCGACCTGCAGTACGGCGACAACGTGGTCGAGAACCAGGTCTCCCAGGTGGAGAACATGATCACCAAGGGCGCCAAGCTGCTGGTGATCGCCGCCATCGACGGCTCCTCCCTCACCAACGTGCTGCAGAAGGCCGCCGACGCGCACATCCCGGTCATCTCCTACGACCGGCTGATCCGGGGCACCCAGAACGTCGACTACTACGCGACCTTCGACAACTACAAGGTCGGCGTCCTCCAGGGCAGCTACATCGCCGACAAGCTCGGACTCAAGGACGGCAAGGGCCCGTTCAACATCGAGCTGTTCGCCGGCTCGCCGGACGACAACAACGCCACCTTCTTCTTCAACGGGGCGATGAGCGTCCTCAAGCCGTACCTGGACCAGAAGAAGCTGGTCGTGCAGAGCGGCCAGACCAACTTCAACCAGGTCGCCACGCTGCGCTGGGACGGCGCCCTCGCCCAGTCCCGGATGGACAACCTGCTGAGCAAGGCCTACACCGGCACCGACGTCGACGCCGTGCTGTCGCCGTACGACGGCATCTCGATCGGCATCCTCTCCTCGCTCAAGGCCGTCGGCTACGGCACGGCCAAGTCGCTGCCCGTCGTCACGGGCCAGGACGGCGAGCTGGCCTCGGTGAAGTCGATCATCGCGGGCGAGCAGACCCAGACCGTCTACAAGGACACCCGCCAACTCGCCAGGGCCGCCGTCCAGATGGGCGACGCGCTGCTGACCGGCGGGAAGCCCGAGGTCAACGACACCAGCCAGTACAACAACGGCGTCAAGACCGTCCCGGCGCAGCTGCTCCAGCCGGTCAGTGTCGACAAGGACAACTACCAGAAGGTCCTGGTCGAGAGCGGCCAGTACACCGCGGACCAGCTCAAGTAGCCCGTGGGGCCCGGTCGACGGGCCCCACGCCGAACCGGCGGTGCGGCACCCGGGAGCGCCCCGCGACCCGGGCTCGCCCGGGCCCCCTCCCCCACCGCACCGCCCCGAACGATACGGACGCACAACCATGGCTGGACCCGTTCTCGAAATGCGGTCGATCAGCAAGTCGTTCCCCGGCGTCAAGGCGCTCTCCGAGGTCAACCTGAGCGTGGCCGCCGGTGAGGTGCACGCCATCTGCGGCGAGAACGGCGCCGGCAAGTCCACCCTGATGAAGGTGCTCAGCGGCGTCTACCCGCACGGCGGCTACGAGGGCGAGATCCTCTTCGAGGGCGAGCCCTGCCGCTTCAAGGACATCCGGGCCAGCGAGCAACGCGGCATCGCCATCATCCACCAGGAACTGGCCCTGGTGCCGTACCTGTCCATCGCCGAGAACGTCTTCCTGGGCAACGAGCACGCCACCCGGGGCATCATCAGCTGGCACCGCACGCTCACCCACGCCGCCGAACTGCTGCGCCAGGTCGGCCTGGCCGAGAGCCCGCACACCCGGGTCGCGGACCTCGGCGTGGGCAAGCAGCAGCTGGTCGAGATCGCCAAGGCGCTCGCCAAGAAGGTCAAGCTGCTCATCCTGGACGAGCCGACCGCCGCGCTGAACGACGAGGACAGCCGCAAGCTCCTCGACCTGATCCTGGAGCTCAAGGCGCAGGGCATCTCCTGCATCATCATCTCGCACAAGCTGAACGAGATCACCAGGGTGGCCGACGCCGTCACCATCCTGCGCGACGGACGGACCATCGAGACCATCGCGATCGGCCCGGAGGGCATCTCCGAGGACCGGATCATCCGCGGCATGGTCGGCCGGGACCTGGAACACCGCTACCCCGAACGCACTCCCGAGGTCGGCGAGATCGCCTTCGAGGTCGAGGACTGGACCGTCCGGCACCCGATCGACCAGCAGCGCACCGTGGTGGACGGCGCCTCGCTGAACGTCCGGCGCGGCGAGATCGTCGGCATCGCCGGGCTGATGGGCGCCGGCCGCACGGAACTCGCGATGAGCGTCTTCGGCCGCTCGTACGGGCGGTGGAGCGGCGGGCGGGTGCGGCTGCACGGCCGGGAGATCCGCACCCGGACGGTGCCGGAGGCGATCGGGCACGGCCTCGCCTACGTCACCGAGGACCGCAAGCACCTCGGCCTGAACCTCATCGACGACATCAGCCGGAACATCTCGCTGAGCGCGCTCGGCAAGGTCGCCCGGTTCGGCCGGGTCGACCGGCACGCGGAGACCAAGGTCGCCGAATCGTTCCGGCGGACGATGAACATCAAGGCCCCGACGGTGTTCACCCGGACCGGCACCCTCAGCGGCGGCAACCAGCAGAAGGTCGTCCTCAGCAAGTGGATCTTCGCCGAACCGGAGGTGCTGATCCTCGACGAGCCCACCCGGGGCATCGACATCGGCGCCAAGGCGGAGATCTACACCGTCATCGCCGAGCTGGCCGCCCAGGGCAAGGCCGTGCTCGTCATCTCGTCCGAACTCCCCGAACTCCTGGGCCTGTGCGACCGGATCTACACCATGGCCGAAGGCCGGATCACCGGCGAGGTCGCCCGCGCCGACGCCACCCAGGAAAACCTCATGCGGCTCATGACCATGAGCACCGCATCCAGCAACGAGCAGGTGTGAGGCATGGCCCCGACCGAGATCATCCCGGATTCGTCCCCGAAGGCGCCGCAGGCCGGCCCGAGCCCCTCCATCGGCTCCGCCCTGGCCGGCGCGCTGCGCGGCAACGTGCGCCAGTACGGCATGCTCGTCGCCCTCGCGCTGATCGTGCTGCTGTTCCAGATCTGGACGGACGGCATCCTGCTCCAGCCGCTCAACATCACCAACCTGATCCAGCAGAACGGCTACATCCTCATCCTGGCCATCGGGATGATGATCGTCATCATCGCGGGGCACATCGACCTCTCGGTCGGATCGCTCGCGGCCTTCGTCGGGGCCGCCGCCGCCGTGATGATGGTCAAGCACCACATGCCCTGGCCGGTGGCCCTGCTCGTGGCGCTGGTGATCGGCGCCCTCGCCGGCGCCTGGCAGGGCTTCTGGATCGCCTACCTCGGGATCCCCTCCTTCATCGTCACCCTGGCGGGCATGCTGCTGTTCCGGGGCGGCACCCAGATCATCCTGCAGGGCCAGTCGGTCGCCCCGTTCCCCAAGGGCTTCCAGAACATCAGCAGCGGCTTCCTCCCCGAGGTCGGCCCGCACACCAACTACCACAACCTCACCCTGCTGCTGGGCTTCGCGGTGCTCGCCGTCGCCGTCCTCCAGGAGCTGCGCGGGCGGCGCCAGACCGCCTCGTACGGGCTGGAGGTGCTCCCGCTCGGGCTGTTCCTGGCCAAGCTCGCCGTGATCACGGCGGCCGTGCTGGCGTTCACGCTGCTGCTGGCCAGCTACCACGGCGTGCCGATCGTCCTGCTGATCCTCGGCGCCCTGTTGGTCGGCTTCGGCTACCTGATGCGCAACTCGATCATCGGCCGCCACACCTACGCGATCGGCGGCAACGAGGCCGCGGCCAAGCTGTCCGGGGTGAAGAGCAAGCGCGTCGTCTTCCTCGCCTTCACCACCATGGGCGTGCTCGCGGCACTCGCCGGACTGGTCTTCGCGGCGCGGCTCAACGCCGGCACGCCGCAGGCCGGCATCAACTTCGAGCTGGAGGCCATCGCCGCCGCCTTCATCGGCGGCGCCTCCGCCAGCGGCGGCGTGGGCACCGTCCTCGGCGCGATCATCGGAGGCCTGGTCCTGGGCGTGCTGAACAACGGGATGTCGCTCGTCGGCGTCGGCACCGACTACCAGCAGGTCATCAAGGGTCTGGTGCTCCTCGCGGCCGTCGGCTTCGACGTCTACAACAAGCGCAAGGCCGGTTCCTGACCAGCCCGGACCCGATCCGCCCCTGAGCGCGGGCGGAAACGACACCCGGTCGCGGGAAGGCCGAAGGGGTGCCTCTCGGCGAGGGGCACCCCTTTTGCCGGACGGTCGTTCGGGATTCAGCGGGCCCCTTGCCGAACCGTCAGTCCACAGCACCGGACGGCCCGCCCACACGCCGGCGGCGGTCCTCCGCTCAGGCCGCCACGGCCGGGAGCCCCACCAACTCGGCGCAGCCGCTGCGGTTGTGGCGCTCCTGCCACAGTTCCAGGGCGCTGCGGCAGGCGTGGTCGAGGTGGCGCACGCCGGAGAGGTCGAGCCTGACGGGGCGGTCCGCGGGCAGTTCCTCCAGGGATTCCAAGGTCTCCAGCAACCGGGGCAGCCGGAGGAAGGTGGCGTTCCCGTGCAGGGTCACCCGGACGACACCCTCGGCCGAATCGGTGACCGCGATCTGCAGGTGCGAGGTGTCCCAGGCGCTCTTGAGCACCGCGAGGAGCAGGCCGAGCAGCACACCTTCGAGCAGGTTGGTCACCACGATGGCCAGGGCGGTGACCGTCAGGATCGCCGCCTCGCCACGATCGGCCCGCCAGAGCGGGCGCAGCGTGCGGACCGGGACCAGCTTGGCGCCCGCGTGCACCAGCACGCCGGCCAGGGCCGCGAGCGGGATGGCGGAGAGCGCGGCCGGGAACAGCGCGGCGAAGAGCAGCAGCCACAGTCCGTGCAGCACCCGGGAGGCCTTGGTGCGGGCGCCGGCCTGTACGTTGGCGGCGCTGCGCACGATCACGGCGGTCATCGGGAGTGCGCCGAGGAGTCCGCAGACGGTGTTGCCGACGCCCTGGGCGAGCAGTTCACGGTCGTAGTCCGTGCGCGGGCCGTCGTGGAGGCGGTCGACGGCCGCCGCGCTGAACAGGCTCTCGGCGGAGGCGATCAGCGCGAACGCGAGCGCCGTGCCGAGGACCCCGACGCTGCCGAGCGCCGCGAGGTCGGAGCCGCCGGGCAGGTGGACCACCCCGGCGAGGCCGGCCACCCGGACCCGGGCGACGGGCAGGTCGAACAGGGCGGTGGCGGCCGTCGCGGCGGCGACGGCGGCGAGCGGTGCGGGCACCGTCCGGACCCGGGCGGGCAGGCGCGGCCAGAGCAGCAGGACCGCCACCGTCCCGGCGCCGATCGCGACGGCGGCGAGGGCGTGCGGGCTCCTGGCGACCTCGGCGGCCAGGCCCGGGAGGCCGGCCAGTTTGGCCAGGCCGCCGGAGGGGCCCTTGGCGTCGGCCAGGGCGTAGAGCTGACCGGCGATCAGGACGAGGCCGATCCCGGCGAGCATCCCCTGGACGACGGAGACGGATATCGCCCGGAACAGTCGGCCGAGTCGGGCCGCTCCCATGGCGAGTTGGAGCAGGCCGGCCGCGGCGGTGATGAGGCCGAGGGTGGCGAGGCCGTGTTCCTGGACGGCGGCGAAGACCAGCACGGTCAGGCCGGCGGCGGGGCCGGACACCTGGAGGCTGCTGCCGGGCATCAGCCCGGTCACCACGCCGCCCACGATGCCGGTGATCAGGCCGAGTTCGGCCGGCACGCCGGAGGCGACGGCGACGCCCACGCACAGCGGGAGCGCGACCAGGAAGACGACGACGGAAGCGGGGAGGTCGGAGCGCAGAGTGCTCAGCCGAAGGGCGGGACGACGGGTCATCGGGTCCTCGGGAGAGTAGCGGTGCGGACGGTGTCGGTCCGGAGGGTGGTGGTGGCGGCGCCGCGGCGCGCGGGGCGGGCAGGAGTGTGAGCGTTCACCGGCGCGGCTTCGGGTCGCGGCGGCTTCACTGCGGCTTCACAGCGGGAGAAAGAGGCCGGTGTCGGGCCGGTGGGCGAGCACCAGCCCGGTGTGGATCTCGTAGAACCAGCCGTGCAGCCGGATCCCGCCCTCCCGCAGGCGCCGGGCCACGGCCGGGTAGCCGCGCAGCCGGTCCAACTGGGCGAGGACGTGGCGCTGCACGGGCCCGGCGACCGTGGGATCGAACACGTCGGTCCCGTCCGCGCCGAGTTCGGCCGGGTCGGCCTGGCGCAACCACGCGCGGACGGCGGGCACGACGCTGAGGTCCTCTCGGCGGACCACGGCGCCGACGGCACCGCAGTGCGAGTGGCCGCACACCACGATGTCGCGGACGCCGAGCACCTCGACGGCGTACTCGATGGTGGCGGTCTCGCCCGAGGCGGGCTCGTCCTGGTAGGCGGGGACGATGTTGCCCGCGGTGCGGAGCTCGAAGAGGTCGCCGGGGTCGGCGTTGGTGATCAGCGCGGGCACCACGCGCGAGTCGGAGCAGGTGATGAAGAGGGCCTGGGGTGCCTGGCCGGCGGCGAGGCCGGTGAGTTCCCGGCCGGTGTCGCCGGCGCGCTGCGGGAAGGCGCGGGCCCGGTCGATGAGCGGATCCATGGGGGTTGCTGCCTCCTTCGTGTCCCCGGCGGCTTCGGCCGGAGGGGCGGTGGACGGGGCGGTGCCTCGGAAGCGTGCGCTCCGGGCTGAAGGGTGCGTCAGTACGACGGGCGCAGCACGCCGCTGGGCCGCGTCGCCATCGGGGCCGTTTACTGCGACCTGATGGTTCGTCAAGAACGAGTAAAGCACGGACATGGGAAGAGTAAAGAAGCGTTCCGGGCGCAATTTGTGCCGATCTCGTTAACATCCTGTTGCCCTGACCGGCATGGCGCCTTCCGCTCTGGAAAGCCGACGTCCGGACGTGAGCCGAGCGCGCGAGCCAGACGCGCGAGCCAGACGCGCGAGCCAGACGCGCGAGCCGTCCCGGAGGTCCTCCCGGGCCGACGATCCCCAGCTCGACCGAAAGCGGGCGGCGGAGCCGTCGCCGCCCCGCCCGCGGGCCGGTCGCAGGCCGGTCGCAGGCCGGTCGCGGAAACAACCCGGGCAATCAGCGCCGGAGCGGCAACCTTTCCGGCTTCGGCGGCCACTGAGTGGTGCAACGTCGAGTCGATCTACCGAATTGGACGGACATGAGGGCAACGAAGCACGCCGACCCGCGGGCGCGGCGAAGGCATGGACCTGCCGTGGGCATTCCGCTGGTACTGGCGGCCGTCGGGGCGCTGGTGTGCCTGGCCCTCGCGCTCCTCCCGGGGAACGGGGGCGGTCCCGGCACCGACGCCGCGCGACCGGTCGCCGCCTCCGGCGCGGCCACCGGCGCGGCCCCCGGGGCGAGCGCACCGCCCGGCACCGTTGCCCCGGCCGAGGCCGCGCCCTCGGCGGGCACCAACCCCACGCCCTCGGCGCCGCCGTCCCCGGTCACCAGCCTCCCTCCCTCGGCAACCGGTGCACCGTCGCCGTCGCCGTCGGCCACCCCCGCGGCCACCCCCGCGGCGCGGCCGTCGGCCGCCACCCCGTCCCCCTCCGCCGCCACCAGCAGCGCCCGCACGGCTCCCTCCGCCGATTCCCCGGCCGGCCGGATCAAGCCGGGCACGAGCCACCCCGGCATCGCCACGTCCTACGACGCGGCCGACGGCAACGGCGCCTGTTCGTTCGGCCCGTCCGGCGATCTCATGGTCGCGGCGATGAACCACACCGACTACGAGTCGTCCCGGGCCTGTGGAGCCCACGTGCTCGTCCGTGCCGCCAACGGGGCGAGCATCACGGTGCGGATCGTCAACGAGTGCCCGCTGCCCTGCGCGCCCGGGCAGCTCGACCTGAGCCACGAGGCCTTCTCCAAGCTCGCCGAGCTCTCGGTGGGCCGGCTCCCGATCACCTGGACGCTGCTGAGCCCCGGAACGGCGCCGGACACCATGTCGATCCGGTACAAGGACGGGTCCAGCCAGTGGTGGTGCGGGATCCAGGTGATCGGCCACCGGAACCCGGTGGCCACACTGGAGGTGCGGACCGGCGGCGGCTGGCGGCAGCTGCCCCGCACCGAGTACAACTACTTCCTCTCCCCCGACGGCACCGGATGCGGCGGATCGATCAGGGTCACCGACCTCTACGGTGAGCAACTGACCGTCGACGGGCTCACGGTGAAGCCGGACGTCGTCCAGCCGACCCGCGTGCAGTTCGCCCGGCATTGACCGCCCCCGTCGCGCCCCGGCGCCCGGTCGTGCCGCTCCGGGGCGGGCACGGCCCCGCCCCGGAAACGGGCACTGCTAGGCTCACGCCGATTGTTAACGCTCACATTGCAGGGAGAGGACGACCGGGGGAAATGCTCCTCGATGACACGTCCGCGGAGTTCCACGACTTCTTCGACCGCCACTACGCCGAACTCGCCCGTCTCGCCCACCTCCTCACCGGCGAGGCGGACGCGGCCGACGACCTCGCCGCGGACGCCCTGATCGCGCTGTGGCAACGCTGGGACCGGCTCCGCGCGGCCGACCACCCGATCGCCTACGCCCGCGGGGTGGTCGCCAACATGGCCCGGGAGCGGATCCGCAGCGCGGTCCGCGAACGGCGCCGGATCCTGCTGTTCTGGACCCGCGGCCCCGAGAAGGCCGACGGACCGGACGTGGCAGCCGTGCTGGACGTCCGTGCGGCGCTCGCCCGGCTACCGTTCCGCAAGCGGGCGTGCGTGGTGCTGCGGCACGCCTTCGACCTCTCGGAGAAGGACACCGCCGCGGCGCTGGGCATATCGGTCGGTACGGTGAAGAGCCAGACCTCGAAGGGGATGGCCGAGCTGGAAAGAGCACTCGGCGCACGAGCGGTCGGCGAACTGACGACAGGAAGGAGGAACCGGTGAACGAGCACATCGCCCGGCAGCTGCGCGAGGCCGCCGACGCCCACCAGCCCGACCGTGCACGGATGCTGGCCCGCGTGCAGCGCGGCGCGGCCGGTCCCGCCGTCCGTCACCGCGCACGATCGGGCCTGCGGTCATGGCCCAGGGTCGCGTTCGCCGCCCTCGCCGCCGCCTGTGCCCTGGCCACCGGTGGACTCGCCGTGGCCGGCATCGCCCCCTGGACCCCGCCGCCGGACACCGCCACCACCGCACCGGCCGCCCCCTCGCCGACGGCCACACCGACGCCGACGCGGTCCGCTCCCCCGAGCGCCGCCCCGGCACCGGCGACCACCGCGCCGCCCACCGCCACCCCGGCGAGCCCTCGCCCGACCCCGTCGGCGAGCAGCCGGCCCCAGAACGGCCCGTTGTGGTCGGAGGGGTCGATCGACCCGCACAGCACCGTCTACTGGGCCCAGAGCAACCTCACCCTCAGGACCACGCGGCCGCTCACCTCGCTCACCGTCGAACTGCGCATCGCGCAGACCGGCGACGTGCGGGACACCGGCAACTGGCGGACCCTGCCCGTGGACGACTTCACCATCACCGTCCAGGAGAGCGGCGGCGCACTGGTCTACCGCTGGGTGCTCAAGCCGGGCCGTACCGTCCCGGCCGGGCAGCACGAGTTCGCCGCCCAGTACAACCACGCCACCGGCGTGCGCGGTACCGCGAACGACGGCTACCGCGTCGACGCCCAGTCCGCGGGCGGCCCCGCCTCCGCCTGGGGAGGCTTCCCGCCGGGCCGTTGAGGGATCGAACGTCCACTCCGGAAGCGGCCCGGGTGCGCGATCACACGGGCCGCTTCCGGCTGTGTGAGCGTGCACACGGGCCGCTCCGGGCGTGTGAGCGCGTACACGGCAACAGGGGGCGAAGAAGATCCTTCCGATCCGCAACGACACCACCGCCGAGCCGGGCAAGGAAGTCCGGAGGAGGTCCGGTCGGAGTGCCCCGGCATGAACGGGGCTGCGGCGATCCGGTGGGCGCCGATCGCGAAGGCGGGTGCCATCGGCAGGCCGCCAGGGGCGGCCAACGGGTCCTGGCGCCACGGCACAGACCGTGCAGCCGAACCCGGCCCGGCGCCGAAGGCGGCCGGCTCGGACGGTCCGCGCCCCTGCCCCGGGCGGCAGGCGGGACGTACGGGTGATCGAGGCCGCCGAGGTCGGGCGGGGCGCGTCCAGCGAAAGCGACCAGTTCCTGCGACAACGCCGAAGCATCGCCTGTCTCGTGTGGCACTCGGGCTCCCGTATCTGGGTGCTGACCCTCGCGGAGGCCTCGGGAACGATCGATCCCGGGCGGCTCGGCCCTCTGACCGCACGGATCGGCCCCCGCCTGCCGCAGTGAGGAGCGGCCACCCGTGGCTGTGCGACGGGTGGCCGCGGACGTTCCACGACAGTGCTTGACCAGTGGGAGCGCTCCCACTGTGAGGGATCGCCGTGAACCGGTCAAGAGGCTTGACGAGTTGAACGCCTCCGCCCACGAATCCCGGCAACTCCTCTTTTCCTTGGCGGCAGTTGGCGCTACGGTCGGTGCCCACCAGTGGGAGCGGTTCCATCAGTCGGCGCGCCGGGAACGGCGTGTCCTCGCTGTAAGGAGTCGCTCATGCGACACCCCCCACCCCTCACGGCGCTGCTGGGCGGCGCGGTCCTCACCCTGGTGAGTGCCGTTTCCGCCGCGGCGGGTGCGGGCCAGGGCACCGCCGTTCCGCCCGGCTGCTCCGTGGCCTACTCCACGGTCAACCAGTGGGACGGCGGCTTCCAGGCATCCGTCGTCATCACCAACAACGCTGCACCGACCAGTGGTTGGAGCCTCGGCTTCGACTTCACCGGCGGCCAGCACCTGACCCAGGGCTGGAGCGCCACCTGGTCCCAGTCCAGCGCCCATGTCACGGCCGCGAACGAGAGCTGGAACGGCTCGCTCGGGGCCGGCGCGAGCGTCAGCCTCGGCTTCACCGCCTCCTGGTCCGGCGCCAACCCCGCGCCGACCGGGTTCACCCTCAACGGCCTTCCCTGCTCCGATGGTTCGGGATCATCCACCGGCCCGACCAGCACCCCCAGCCCGACCGGCACCTCGACCCCGACCACCCCGACCCCGACCACCACCCCGACCGGATCCCCCACCACCACCCCCACCCAGCCCGTCGGCGCGCCCGAACTCGGCGTCAGCGGCACCCGGTTGACCGACCGGAGCGGCGCCACCCGCCGCCTGCTCGGCGTCAACCGCTCCGGCGGCGAGTTCATGTGCGTCCAGGGCCACGGAATCTTCGACGGCCCGGTGGACGACACCGCCGTGCGGGCCATCGCGGACTGGAAGGCCAACGCCGTCCGCATCCCGCTCAACGAGGAGTGCTGGCTCGGCCTGGACAACATCCGGCCCGAGTACCGCGGCGCCGCCTACGTCGGCGCCGTCAAGGAGCTGGTGGCCCGCGTCCTCGCGCACGGAATGACCCCCGTCGTCGAACTCCACTGGACGTACGGCCAGTACACCGGCAACTCGGCGGGCTGCTCGGACGTGCACGCCTCCTGCCAGAAGCCGATGCCGGACGCCCGCTACACCCCGGCCTTCTGGACCTCGGTGGCGAACACCTTCAAGGACGACCCCCGGGTGGTCTTCGACCTGTTCAACGAGCCCTACCCGGACCGGGCCACCGCCACCGCCGAGCAGGCCTGGACCTGCTGGCGCGACGGCGGCACCTGCCCGGGCATCGGCTACGAGGTGGCCGGCATGCAGGACCTCCTGGACGCCGTCCGGGCGACCGGCTCCCGCAACGTCGTGCTCGTCCCCGGGATCGCCTACGCCAACGACCTGAGCGGCTGGCTCGCCCACGCGCCCTCCGACCCGACCGGCCAGCTGGCCGCCGCCTGGCACGTCTACAACTTCAACTCCTGTGCCGACGAGACCTGCTGGAGCTCGACTCTGGCGCCGGTCGCCGCCCGCGTCCCGCTCGTGGCGGGCGAGATCGGCGAGAACACCTGCGGGCACGGGTTCGTCGACCGCGTCATGAAGTGGTCCGACGACCGCGGGCTCTCCTACCTGGGCTGGACCTGGAACACCTGGAACTGCACCTCCGGTCCTGCCCTGATCAGCGGCTACGACGGTACCCCCACCGCCTTCGGCCTCGGACTGCGCGACCACCTTCGCGCCCTCGACGGACACTGAAAGGGACTCCCATGAGCCACCCCACCCGCCCCACTCTCCACCGGATGCGCAGCAGCCGGACCGCCCTGCTCGCCGCCCTCGGCCTGCTGACCGCGACCGGCGCCACCGCCACCGTGCTGTCCACCTCGGCGGGCGCCGCCTCGGCCGGCTGCAAGGTCGACTACCAGGTGTCCAACCAGTGGGACACCGGCTTCGGCGCCAACGTCGCCGTCACCAACACCGGTGACCCGCTGAGCTCCTGGACCCTGGAGTGGACCTTCGCCGGCAACCAGCAGGTCACCCAGGGCTGGAACGCGACCATCAGCCAGTCGGGGGCCGCCGCCACGGCCCGCAACGTCTCGTACAACGGCAGCCTGGCGACCGGCGGTTCCACCTCCTTCGGCTTCAACGGGTCCTACAGCGGCGCCAACCCCGTCCCCACCGCCTTCAAGCTCAACGGCGTGCCCTGCAACGGCGCCACCACGACGCCCACGACGACCCCGACCGATACGCCCACGAGCACGCCCACGAGCACCCCGACCGGCACGCCCACCACCCCGACCGGCACCCGCGTCGACAACCCGTACGCCGGCGCGAAGGTCTACGTGAACCCCGAGTGGTCCGCGCACGCCGCCGCCGAGCCCGGCGGCGCCAAGGTCGCCGGCCAGGCGACCGGCATCTGGCTGGACCGGATCGCCACGATCGCCGGCGCCAACGGCAGGATGGGGCTGCGCGCCCACCTCGACGAGGCGCTGCGCCAGAAGGGCAACGGCGAACTCGTCGTCCAGCTGGTGGTCTACGACCTGCCCGGCCGGGACTGCGCCGCCCTCTCCTCCAACGGCGAACTCGGCCCGGCCGAGATCGACCGGTACAGGACGGAGTTCATCGACCCGATCGCGGCCGTCCTCGCCGACCCCAAGTACGCCGGCCTGCGGATCGTCACCACCGTGGAACTCGACTCGCTGCCGAACCTGGTCACCAACACCACGCCGCGGGCCACCGCCACGCCCACCTGCGACGTGATGAAGGCCAACGGCAACTACATCAAGGGCATCGGCTACGCGCTCAAGAAGCTCGGCGCCATCCCCAACGTGTACAACTACGCCGACGCCGGCCACCACGGCTGGCTCGGCTGGGACGACAACCTCGGCCCCTCCGCCGAGCTGTTCAAGCAGGCGGCGACCGCCGAAGGCTCCACCGTCGCCAACGTCCACGGCTTCATCGTCAACACCGCGAACTACAGCACGCTCAAGGAGAACAACTTCACCATCGACGACAGCGTCAACGGCACCTCCGTCCGCCAGTCCTCGTGGGTGGACTGGAACCGCTACGTCGACGAGCTCTCCTACGCGCAGGGGCTGCGGGCCAAGCTGGTCTCGCTGGGCTTCGACCCCAAGCTCGGCATGCTGATCGACACCTCGCGCAACGGCTGGGGCGGCACCGCCCGGCCGGCCGGGCCCGGGCCGCGGACCGGCGTCGACGCCTATGTCGACGGCGGGCGCTACGACCGGCGGCTGAACACCGGGAACTGGTGCAACCAGGCGGGCGCGGGCCTCGGGGAGCGGCCGCAGGCGGCCCCGGCCCCGGGAATCGACGCGTACGTCTGGATGAAGCCTCCGGGCGAGTCGGACGGGGCCAGCAAGCAGATCCCCAACAACGACGGCAAGGGCTTCGACGGGATGTGCGACCCGGCGTACACCGGCAACCCGCGCAACAACAACCACAGGTCCGGTGCGCTGCCGGACGCGCCGCTGTCCGGCGAGTGGTTCTCCGCCCAGTTCCAGGAGCTGCTGAAGAACGCCTACCCGGCGCTGTGACGCGGAGTTGAGCACCCCGGCCGTCCGGAGCCCCGCGCGGCTCCGGACGGCCGGCGGCTCAGGACGGCTCAGCGCGGCTCCGGACGGCCAACGCGGCTCAGGACGGCTCCGGACGGCCGGCGGCTCAGGACGGCTCAGCGCGGCTCCGGGCGGCCAACGCGGCTCAGCGCGGCTCCGGACGGCCCAACGCAGCTCAGCGCGGCTCCGGACGGCCCAACGCAGCTCAGCGCGGCTCCGGACGGCCCAACGCAGCTCAGCGCGGCTCCGGGCCGGTCAGGAGGACTGCCGCACCACCAGCTCCGTCGGCAGCACCAGCCGGGACGGCTCCGCCTCCTCGCCCGCGATCTGCCGCAGCAGGAGCCCGGCCATCATGCGGCCCATCTGCTCGATCGGCTGGCGGACGGTGGTCAGCGGCGGGTCGAGGTGGCGGGCCACCGGCGAGTCGTCGACGCCCACCAGCGCGACGTCGCCGGGCACGTCCAGCCCCCTGGCCCGCAGGACGGCGAGGGCCCCGACCGCCATCAGGTCCGAGGCCGCGAACACCGCGTCGAGATCAGGGCGGCGATCCAGCAGTTCCCGCATCGCCCGGCGGCCGCCCTCCTCCGTGAAGTCCCCTGCGGCGACGAGGCCCTCGTCCACCGGCAGGCCGGCCGCCGCAAGCCCCTGGCGGTAGCCGGCCAGCCGGCCCTCGGCGGCGTCCATGTCCGGCGGGCCGGTGATGGTGGCGATGCGACTCCGCCCACGCCCGGCCAGGTGCTCCACCGCCGAACGGCCGGCCCCCACGTTGTCGGAGTCGACGTACGCCACCGGCTCCTGGGGCGAACGGCGTCCGTTCAGCACGGTCGGCAGGCCCAGCGCGCGCACCTGGTCCGGCAGCGGGTCGTCCCGGTGGACGGACACGAGCAGCACGCCGTCCACCCGCTGGGCGGCGAGGTACTGCTCGAAGCGCTGCCGCTCCTGCTCGGTGCGGATCAGGGTGAGCAGCAACTGCTTGTCCGCCGCACCGAGTTCGGCGCTCACGCCGCGGATGATGTCCAGGAAGTACGGTTCCGCGAACAGTCGGGCCTCCGTCTCCGGCACGACCAGCGCGACCGCGTCCGTCCGACTGCCGGCCAGCGCCCGGGCCGCCCGGTTGGGCACGTAGCCCAGCTCCGCGATGGCCCGGCCCACCGCCTCCTTCGCCTGTTCGCTCACCCGCGACGAGCCGTTGATCACTCGGGACACCGTGCCGCGCCCGACCCCGGCCCGGGCCGCGACCTCCTCCAGGGTCGGCCTTCCGGTCTGCCGTCCGCCCACTGCCCACGCGCCTTCTGTCGCCGCCACCGGTCTCGCACCCGCTTGGCAGAGGATCGTAGGTCACCTGAGCCCGGCACCGCCACGGACCGTCCGGGTTCAGGGCCGCGTCGACCGGCCGACCGCCGGCGCCTCCGGGCATTTCGGCCTCTTCTCTTGACATCGGATCAGCTGAGGCAGGAACCTTCCGGATATGGAGTGGGAGCGCTCCCACACCTGCCTCCGGGAGCCGCCACCGGTGGTCCCGCCACCTCCGACCCGTGGGAACAACGGCTTCCTCCGCAACGCCCTCGGTAACACCTTCACCATCGGCGTGATCTCCACCACGTCCGAAGGCCGAACCTCCTCACCGTTGGAGCAGCCCGTGCCCGTTCCCCCTTCCCGTCCCCTCCCGGCCGCCACCACCCCGCCCCGGTTCCCGGCCGGCTTCCTCTGGGGCGCGGCCACCTCCGCCTACCAGGTGGAGGGCGCCGTCGACGAGGACGGCCGCACCGCCTCGATCTGGGACACCTTCTGCCGCACCCCCGGCAAGGTCTTCCAGGGCCACGCCGGCGACATCGCGGTCGACCACTACCACCGCTTCCGCGAGGACGTCCGGCTGATGGCCGAACTCGGGCTGACCGCGTACCGCTTCTCCGTCTCCTGGCCGCGCGTCCAGCCCACCGGCCACGGCCCGGGCGTCCAGCGGGGCCTGGACTTCTACCGCCGCCTCGCCGACGAACTGCGCTCGCACGGCATCGTCCCCGTCGCCACGCTCTACCACTGGGACCTCCCGCAGGAGCTGGAGTCCGCCGGCGGCTGGCCCGAACGCACGACCGCCGAGCGGTTCGCCGAGTACGCCGCGCTGGTGGGTCAGGCCCTCGGCGACCGGGTCGGCCACTGGACCACCCTCAACGAGCCCTGGTGCAGTGCCTTCCTCGGCTACGGCTCCGGCGTCCACGCCCCCGGCCGCACCGACCCGGTGGCCGCCCTGCGGGCCGCCCACCACCTCAACCTCGGTCACGGCCTCGCCGTCTCGGCGCTGCGCGGCGTGCTGCCCGCCGACGCCCAGGTGTCCGTCTCGCTCAACCTGCACGCGCTGCGCCCGCTCACCCCGTCCGCCGCCGACCAGGACGCGGTGCGGCGGATCGACGCCGTCGGCAACCGGGTCTTCCTCGACCCGATGCTGGAGGGCGCCTACCCGGAGGACCTGCTGGCCGACACGGCCCACCTCACCGACTGGTCCTTCGTCCGAGCCGGCGACGAGAAGGAGATCCACCGGCCGCTGGACTGGCTGGGCGTCAACTACTACACGCCCACCGTCGTCTCCGCGACGGCCGAGGACGCCTCACCCGACCGCGAGGACGGCCACGGCGGCGGCTCGTCCTCGCCCTGGCCGGGGGCGGACCGGGTCGGCTTCCATCCGGCGCCGGGCGAGCGGACCGCGATGGGCTGGGCCGTCGACCCCACCGGCCTGCACCAGCTGCTGACCGACCTCGCCCGCCGCCACCCCGACCTGCCGCTGATGGTCACCGAGAACGGCGCCGCCTGCCAGGACGAGGTCGGCGCGGACGGCACGGTCCACGACCCGGAACGCACCGCCTACCTCCACTCCCACCTGGCGGCCCTCCACCGGGCGACGGCCGACGGCGCGGACGTGCGCGGCTACTTCGCCTGGTCCCTGCTGGACAACTTCGAGTGGGCGTACGGCTACGACAAGCGCTTCGGCCTGGTGCACGTCGACTACCCCACCCAGACCCGCACCCCCAAGTCCAGCGCACGCTGGTACGCCCGGGTGGCCCGGACCGGCGAGCTGCACCCGCCGTCCGGCGCCGACGGGTAGCGCCTCCGCGAAGGAGCCGTGCGGACGCGGCCGGTACCGGGCAGACCGCCCGGCACCGGCCGCGTGGTGCCCGGCTGCGTTCCACACCAGGAGGTCCCGGCCGGCCGCTCCGCGCGGGCTGCTGCCCGTCGCCCCGGCTACCGGGCGTCCGGCTGGCGTCGCGGTCGTCGGCTTCGACGACCTCGCCGGCGCCCTGTACGCCGACCCGCCGCTGACGACCGTGCACCAGCCGGTGCGCGCACTCGGACTGGAGATGGCACGGATGCTCGTGGCCGTCATCGACGGCCGGGACCCGAGCCCCCTCGTCCTCCCCACCCGCCTGACCGTCCGCGAGTCCGCGCCCCCGACCGCCGGCTGACCCCACCCGAAACGGGCCCCGCCCCGAACGCGCCTGCCCCGCCCTCCGCCGTCGGCCCCGACCGACGGGCGATCCGCGCGCCGCAGCCGAGCCTGCCGGGGGCGACCGGGCCTCGGGGCGGCGATCGACCCCGCCCCAGCCGGCGAACCGACTCAACTTCCCCTGCTGCACCACCCCTTGACAGTCTCTCGCCGAGGGAGCAGGGTTCCGGGTTGGGAGCGCTCCCACGCCTCGGTCGGAGCTCCGGAGCCCCCATCGGGCCGAGTTCACCTCAGCCCCTCACGCAGCCCCTCACGCACGTCCTCACGCACCCCCGCGCGACCACTCGCGGCCCCGCCCCCGGCGTCGCTCCCGGCGTCGCGAGCGCGGCCCATCCCGCGTCCCTCTACCGCTCCTGGAGAAGCCCATGTTCCTGCGCAGCCGTTCCCGCAGAGCCCCCGCACTCCTGTCGGCCGCCGCCGCCACCGCGGCCCTGGTCACCGGATGCTCCTCCGGAGGGTCCGGCTCGGACGACCCGAACGCGAAGATCACTCTCACCGTGGGCGACTTCGGCACCTTCGGCTACAAGGAGTCCGGGCTGTTCGACGAGTACATGAAGACGCACCCGAACATCACCATCAAGGAGAACGCCACCACGGTGGAGGGCGACTACTGGACCGCCCTGCAGACCCGGCTGTCGGGCGGCGGGCTCGACGACATCCAGGCCCTCGAAGTGAGCCGGATCGCGCTCGCCACCTCCGACCAGCTCAGCGGCGCCTTCAGCGATCTGTCACGCGCCCAGGGCGTGGACAAGGACGCCTACCTGCCGTGGAAGTGGAAGCAGGCGACCACCGCCCAGGGCAAGACCGTCGGCCTCGGCACCGACGTCGGCCCGATGGCGATCTGCTACCGGCAGGACCTCTTCCAGGCGGCGGGCCTGCCCGACGACCCCGCGGCGGTCAGTGCCCTGTGGGCGGGCGACTGGGCGAAGTACGTCGAGGCCGGCCGCCAGTACCAGGCCAAGGCCCCCAAAGGAACCTTCTTCATGGACACCGCCACCGGCCTGTACAACGGTGTGGTCTCCTCCGGCACCGAGCAGTACTACAGGAACGGCAAAGCCGTCTACCAGGACTCCGCCGGTGTGAAGAACGGCTGGAAGCTGGCCTCCGAGGCGGTCCAGGCCGGCATCACCCAGGGGCTCAAGGAGTTCGACACCCCCTGGCAGACGGCCTTCTCCAACTCCACGTTCGCCACCACCGTCTGCCCGTCCTGGCAGCAGGCCAACATCGAGAAGTACTCCGGCCCGGGCAACTCCGGCAAGTGGAACATCGCACAGGCCCCCGCCGCTGGAAACTGGGGCGGCTCGTTCCTGACGGTGCCGGCCTCCGGCAAGCACGTGGCCCAGGCCCAGGCACTGGCCGTCTGGCTCACCGCCCCCGAGCAGCAGGCCAAGGTCTTCCAGAAGGTCGGGAACATCCCCTCCAACCAGAAGGCGTACGCGCTCCCGGGCGTCACGGAATTCACCAACCCGTACATCGGCCCGAAGGCCCCCACCGGGCAGATCTTCTCCACCGCCGCCAAGGCCATCCAGCCGGCCGAGACGGGGCCGCACCACGGTGACTTCCACGGGGCGTTCGGCAACGGCGTGCAGCTGATGGAGCAGAACCACCTGAGCTCCGAGGAGGCCTGGGCCTCCACCGTCAAGCAGATCGGGAGCACCGTCCAGTAGCCGCGGGCCGGGCCGTGCGGACCGCGCGCCACCCCCACCCCCGGCGCTGTCCGTACGGCCGCGGCCCGCGCACAGCCGAGACCGACCGAAACCCGTCCACAACGACCGACGACCCCAGCCGGCCGTCAACCCGGTACGGAGGACCTGTGGCCACCTCGACCCGCGCCACCCTGAGAGAACCGGCCGACCCGCCCGCCACGAGTCCGCCGGGGCACGGCGGAGCGCCGACGAGTCTGCGCACCCGACTGCGCCGCTGGGACCACACCGGCTCGCCCTACGTGTTCGTCGCGCCCTTCTTCCTGGTGTTCGCGATCTTCGGGCTCTTCCCGCTCCTCTACACCGGCTGGCTGTCCCTGCACCAGGTCAGCCTCTACAACGTGGACCAGACCGACTGGGTCGGTCTCCAGAACTACCGTGACCTGCTGATCGGGCCGGCGAGCGAGCTGTTCTGGCGCGCCCTGCGCAACACGGTCAGCCTCGGTGTGCTGTCCACCGTCCCCCAGCTGCTGATCGCGCTCGGCCTCGCCCACCTGCTCAACTACCGCCTCCCGGCCCGCGGTTTCCTGCGCACGGCGCTGCTCGCGCCGTACGCGACATCGGTGGCGGCCGCCACCCTCGTCTTCGCGCTGATCTTCAGCCCCGAGGGCGGCATGGCCAACTGGCTGCTCGGCCTCGTGGGCGCCGGACCGATCCGCTGGGAGTCCGGCGCCTGGAGCTCCCAGATCGCCGTCTCCGTGATCGTCATCTGGCGTTGGACCGGCTACAACGCGCTGATCTACCTCGCCGCGATGCAGGCCGTCCCCCGCGAGCTGTACGAGGCCGCCGCGATCGACGGGGCCAACCGCTGGAAGCAGTTCCGCCACGTCACGATCCCCGAACTGCGCCCCACCATCCTGTTCACCGTCGTCGTCTCGTTCATCGGATCGACCCAGCTCTTCGGCGAGCCCTACCTGTTCGGCGGGCAGAGCGGCCACCAGGGCGGCACCAACCACCAGTACGAAACCCTCGGCATCCTCATGTACGACCAGGGCTTCCACTACAGCCTGCTCGGCCGCGCCTCGGCCATCGCCTGGCTGATGTTCGGCCTACTCCTGCTGGTCGGCCTGGCCAACACGCTGATCGCCCGCCGCCTGCGCGCCGCCAAGTGACCGGGAAGGACGACTCCATGACCACCATCCCCGCACCCGACCCCACCACCGCGCGGCGGAGACCCGGGCGCCGGAGCCGGCTGCGCTCCCCGGGCGCGGGCGGCCAGCACCGGGCCGGGCCGTTCGCCGTGGCGACGCTGGTCCTGGCCGCCCTCGTCTCGTTGTTCCCGCTGTACTGGACGCTCGTGGCGGCGTCGACCGACAGCCACCGGGTGGTCTCCACTCCCCCGCCGCTGGTGCCCGGCCCGAACCTGTTCCACAACCTCGGCTACGTGTGGGACAACGCCGGGGCGCGCGGCATGGGCGTCGCGCTGCTCAACTCGACCCTGGTCGCCGGCACCGTCGCGCTCAGCACGGTGGCGTTCTCCGTCCTGGCCGGCTTCGCGTTCGCCAAGCTGCGCTTCCGGGGTCGCGGCGCGCTGATGGCCCTCGTCGTCGCCACCATGGCCGTGCCCGCCCAGGTCAGCGTCGTGCCGCTGTTCATCCTGATGCGGCACCTGGGGCTCGGCAACCATCTCGGCGCCCTGGTCCTGCCCTCCCTGGTGACCGCCTTCGGTGTCTTCTTCATGCGCCAGTACCTCACCCAGGCCCTGCCCACCGAACTCCTGGAGGCGGCCCGGGTGGACGGCGCGCACTCGCTGCGCGTCGTCTGGCACGTCGTCCTGCCGATCGCCCGGCCCGCCATGGCCGTGCTGGGGATGCTCGTCTTCGTCCAGTCCTGGAACGACTTCCTGTGGCCCGTCATCGCGATGAACGGCGCCACCAATCCCACGGTGCAGGTCGCCCTCGCCGGGCTCGGCACCGGCTGGTCCACCGACTGGTCCGTCATCACCGCCGGCGCGCTCATCGGCACCGCGCCGCTGCTCCTGGTCTTCACCCTCTTCGGCCGGCAGATCGTCGGCGGCATCACCCAGGGCGCGCTGAAGGGCTGACCGACCGCCGGGCCGGGGCCCGGTGGTCACCGCATCCCGTCGGAGCACGTCCGGCCCCGGCCCCGCGCACGCACACGGGGCCGGGGCCGGTGGGCTGCTCAGCTGCCCGGGTTCACCGTCGGGAACAGCCGGGCGAAGGCATCGCCGGGCCGCCGGACACCGCCGCCGGCGCGGACCGGCTGGCCGGCTACCGCCGGACGGTTGCCGCGATGGCCGCGGCCCGGCCGGCCGTGGCGTACGGCGACTTCAGCTGCGTCTCCGGTGAGCACGCGATGCAGCGACTGCTGGACCAGCGCCCGGACGTCGACGCGGTGTTCGCCGCCTCCGACCAGATGGCCGCGGGAGCCCTCAGGACCCTGCGGCGGCAGGGGTTGCGGGTCCCCGAGGACGTCGCGCTGGTCGGCTTCGACGACTCCCCCCTCGCGGCGCGGTGCCGGCCGGGGCTGACCACCGTCCGCCAGCCGGTGGAGGAACTCGGCTCCCGTGCCATGGATCTGCTGCTGCGCCACCCGGCCTGCGGCGAATCGGTGGTGCTGCCCACCCGGCTGGTCGTCCGGGCGTCGGGCTGAACGGGCCGCGCACCGGGGCCGCCACACCCGAGGGCGGCGATGCCGAGCCGGGAGAGCGCGGTGCACCGCTCTGTCCCGGAGACGGCGGGCGGTCAGCGCCGCCGGGCGGTGACCAGGCGCTGCAGGACGATGAAGACGAACAGCAGGCCGCCGATGACGATCCGGGTCCACCAGGAGCTGAGGGTGCCCTGGAAGCTGATCACGGTCTGGATCAGCCCGAGCACCAGCACGCCGAGCACGGTGCCGAGCAGGTAACCGGATCCGCCGGTGAGCAGGGTGCCGCCGATGACGACCGCGGCGATCGCGTCGAGCTCCAGGCCGACCGCGTGCAGGCCGTAGCCGGAGAGCATGTAGAAGGTGAGCAGGACGCCGCCGAGCGCGGAGCAGAAGCCGCTGATCGCGTACACGGTGGTCTTGGTGCGCTGGACCGGCAGGCCCATCAGCAGCGCGGACTGCTCGCTGCCGCCGAGCGCGTACACGTTGCGGCCGAGCCGGGTGAAGTGGAGGACCACGAACCCGACGGCGACCACCAGCAGGGCGATCACCGCGCTCGGCGAGACGAACACGCTGCCGAGTGGGATCCGGGTCTGCGCCATGGCGGTGTACTGGGGGTCGGTGATGGAGATCGAATCGATGCTGATCGTGTAGCACAGGCCCCGGGCCAGGAACATGCCGGCCAGGGTGACGATGAACGGCTGGATCTCGAAGACGTGGATGACCCAGCCCATCAGCCAGCCGCCGGCGGTGCCCATCAGCAGCACCAGCGGGATCACCAGCACCGGCGGCCAGCCGTGCTGTTCGACCAGCCGGGCGGAGACCACGGTGGACAGCGCGACCACCGCGCCGACCGACAGGTCGATGCCGCCGGTCAGTACGACGAAGGTCATCCCGACCGCGACGACCAGCAGGAAGGCGTTGTCGATCAGCAGGTTGAGCACGACCTGGCCGGATAGGAAGCCGTCGTAGCGCGCCGAGCCGACGCCGAACATCGACACCAGCAGGACCGCGGTGACCAGCAGCGGGACCTGCCCACGCAGGCGGGTCAACAGAGCGTTCGCGTTCATTCGCCGGGCTCCCGGTCGGTAGGGGCCGCGGTCCGCGACCGGGCGGTGTGCCGGGCCCGGGCGCCGCGGCCGGCGAGCTTGGCCCGGAAGGCGGGCGATTGGATCAGGCACACCGTGATCACTACGAACGCCTTGAAGACCAGGGTGGTCTCCGGTGGGATTCCGACGGTGTACACGGTGGTGGAGAGGGTCTGGATGATCAGCGCGCCCAGGACGGTGCCGCCGATCGAGAACCGGCCGCCGTTGAGCGAGGTCCCGCCGAGCACCACCGCGAGGATGGCGTCGAGCTCGATCCACAGGCCGGCGTTGTTTCCGTCCGCCGCCGAGACGTTGGAGGAGACCATCAGTCCGGCGACCGCCGCGCACAGTGCGCTGAACACGTACACCAGGCCGACCAGGCGCGCCGCCCGGATGCCGACCAGTCGGCTGGCCACCGGGTTGCCGCCGACCGACTCCAGCAGCAGACCGAGCGCGGTGGAGCGGGTGAGCAGCGCGGTGAGCAGTGCCATCAGGCCGCTGAGCAGGATCGCGAACGGCACGGTCAGCCAGTAGCCGCCACCGATCAGCTTGTAGGGCTCGCTGGTGACGGTGATGATCTGGCCGTCGGTGACCAGCTGGGCCACACCGCGCCCGGCGACCATCAGGATCAGGGTGGCGATGATCGGCTGGACGCCGGCCTTGGCCACCAGGACCCCGTTGACGAGGCCGAGCACCAGAGCGGTGCCGAGGGCGTAGCCGACGGCGGTCAGCACGGTGGCGACGCCGCCCGGGTCGGCGGACCGGCTGATGTGCAGACAGGCCAGGGCGCCGGAGATCGCGACGGTCGAGCCGACCGACAGGTCGATGCCCCCGGTGGCGATCACCAGGGTCATGCCCAGGGAGACCAGGATCAGCGGGGCGCCGAAGTGCAGGATGTCGACCAGGGAGCCGTAGAGGTGGCCGCCCCGCAGGTGGACGGCGAAGAAGTCGGGGGTGAAGGCGAGGTTGGCGGCCAGGAGCACGGCCAGCACCGCGGCCGGCCAGAACAGCCGGTACCGGGTCACCGCCCTCACGCCCCTCACCGGGCTCGCCGCCGTTGCCGTGCTCATTGCTCCGCTCCGCTCGCGATGGCGGCCATGACGCGCTCCGGGGTGAGCTCGCCGTCGTTGTCCAGCTGGGCGACCATTCGGCGGTCGCGCAGCACGCCGACCCGGTGGCTGAGCCGCAGCACCTCCTCCAGTTCGGCGGAGATGAAGAGCACCGCCATGCCGTCCTCGGCGAGGTTCGCCACCAGCTTCTGGATCTCGGCCTTCGCCCCGATGTCGATGCCGCGGGTCGGCTCGTCCAGGATCAGCAGTCTGGGGTCGGTGATCAGCCAGCGGGCGAGCAGCACCTTCTGCTGGTTGCCGCCGCTGAGGTTGCGCACCAGCGCCTCGGGGTTGCCGGGGCGGATGTCCAGGGCGCGGATCCAGCGCAGCGCCAGCTCGTCCTGTGCGGTGCGGGACAGCGGGCGCGCCCAGCCCCGGGCCGCCTGCAGCGCCAGCACGATGTTCTCCCGGACGGTCAGTTCGCCGACCAGGCCCTCGGTCTTGCGGTTCTCCGAGCAGAACGCGATGCCGTGGGCGATCGCGTCGCGCGGGCCGCGCAGTGCGGTCTCGGCGCCCTCGATCCGCAGCGTGCCGCCGTCGCTCCGGTCGGCGCCGAACAGCAGCCGGGCGGCCTCGGTCCGTCCGGAGCCCAGCAGCCCGGCCAGTCCGATCACCTCGCCCGACCGGACGGCCAGGTCGTACGGTTCGACGGCGCCCCGCCGGGCCAGCCCTTCGGCGTGCAGGAACACCGCTCCGGTAACCGGTGCGGAGCGTTCGCGCCGCTTGCCGCCAGCAAGCCGGTCGAGTCCGGCGAGCTCGGCGCCGATCATCCGGGAGACCAGTCGGGTCTGGTCCAGCTCGCTGGTCAGGTACTCGCCTTCGAGTCTTCCGTTGCGCAGCACGGTCATCCGGTCGCAGATCTCGTAGACCTGGTCGAGGAAGTGCGAGACGAACAGGATGGCGACCCCCTGGTCACGCAACCGACGTATCACGGTGAAGAGTTGCTTCACCTCGTCGCGGTCCAGGCTGGATGTGGGTTCGTCCAGGATCAGCACCTTGGCGGAGACGTCGACCGCGCGCACGATGGCCACGAGCTGCTGGACGGCGATGGAGTAGCTGTTCAGCGGCGCGCTGACGTCGATGTCCAGGTCCAGTTCGCGGACCAGCTCGGCGGCCCGGCGGCGCATCGCGGCCCAGTCGACCAGCCCGAACCGGCGGGGCTCCCGACCGATGAAGACGTTCTCCGCGACCGACAGGTTCGGGCAGAGGTTCACCTCCTGGTAGACCGTGCTGATACCGGACCGCCGGGCCTGCGCCGGCCCGGTGATCCGCACCCGCCGACCGGCCAGCAGCACCTCGCCGCCGTCGACCGGGTGCACTCCGGTGAGGACCTTGATCAGCGTGGACTTGCCGGCGCCGTTCTCCCCCATCAGGGCGTGCACCTCGCCGGGGAAGAGCCGGAAGTCGACCCCGTCCAGCGCCACCACGCCGGGGAACTCCTTGCGGATCCCCCGGACTTCCAGGACCGGTTGCTGCCGCACCCCGGTTCTCCTCTCGTGTCTCCCGGGCGCGTACCGCCCGCGCGGTCCGGTCCGGGCGGGCCGCACCGCGCGGGCGGCCCGCGCCCGGTCGGGGTCGGTCAGTACTGGCGGTTCGGGAGGGCCGCCGCGGCCTGCTCGGGAGTGAAGGTTCCCTCCTCGGTCTTGATCCGCCGGGACACCTGCTCACCCGCCTTGACCTTCTTCACCAGGTCCATCAGCTGGTCGCCGAGGAGCGGGTTGCACTCGACGTCAAAGTTGATCTTGCCCTGGCTCATCGCGGTGAACGCGTCCTTGACGCCGTCCACGGACACGATCTTGATGTCGGTGCCCGGCTTCTTGCCGGCCTCCTCGATCGCCTGGATCGCACCGAGCGCCATGTCGTCGTTGTGCGCGTAGAGCACGTCGATCTTCGACTGGGACTTCAGGAAGGCCTGCATGACCTCCTTGCCCTTGGCACGGGTGAAGTCACCGGTCTGCGAGGCGACGACCTTGAACCTGGGCTGCACCTTGATGGCGTCCGCGAAGCCGGACTTGCGGTCGTTGGCCGGCGCCGAGCCGGTGGTGCCCTCCAGCTGGACGATGTTCACGTCACCACCGCCGGCCGCGTACTCCTTGACCAGCCAGTCACCGGCCTCCTTGCCCTCCTCGACGAAGTCCGAGCCGAGGAAGGAGGCGTAGAGCGACTCGTCCTTGGAGTCCACCGCGCGGTCGGTCAGGACGACCGGGATGTGCGCGTCCTTCGCCTCCTTCAGGACGGTGTCCCAACCCGACTCCACCACCGGGGAGAAGGCGATCACGTCGACCTTCTGCTGGATGAACGAGCGGATCGCCTTGATCTGGTTCTCCTGCTTCTGCTGCGCGTCGGAGAACTTCAGCTCGATCCCGGCCTTCTTCGCCGACTCCTGGATCGACTTGGTGTTGGCGGTGCGCCACCCGCTCTCCGCGCCGACCTGCGAGAAGCCCACAACGAGCTTGTGACCGGAGCCCTTGCCGGCAGGACCCCCGCCTCCGCCGGACCCACAGGCGGCGAGGACACCGACCATCGCACCGGCCACCAGGGCCGCCGCAGCTCTCTTGGACATGTGGGGACTTCCTCTCGGGATCGTCGATCGCACGGACGGCGAAACCGGCCGGCGTTCACGGACTCAGGGGGGCGGGACGACCAGGACGGGGCGCGCCCGCGGGGGGCACACCGTCTCGTCCGCGTGAACGCGACAGGGCGGCGCCGTTCGCTCGATTGTTAGCGCTCACATCGGCCGCGACAAGCTCCATTGCAGCCCGTTATCCAATCTTGACCAGCCTCGGCAGTACTCCGCATCCCCACCTGAACATCCGTCAACACCGGTTTCGGCCAAGACGAATTGAAGATCATCCCAGGGCGGGAGGTCGCCACCGAGGCCCCGGTGGCCCCACCCCCACCCCCGTGCCCGCGCCTTGCGGCCGACGCCGCCATCCGGACCCTCGCGGCCTGCGCACGATCTGATGGCGCGTCAACTCTCCGTCGTTCACGACACCTTGACGAGCCGCGCGTACGGCTGGCTTCATTGGGGCGATGGGAGCGCTCCCACACTTCCGGGCTACCACATTTCCGGGCTCCCGCGCTTCCGGGCCACCCGTTTGCGGGCCACCCGTTTGCGGGCCACCCGTTTGCGGGCCCCCGTTTCCGGGCTACCCGTTTCCCGGCTCCCACGCCCTGCATCGCCCACTCCGTATCCCCCGAAGGAAGGCCCCACCCATGCCTCCCGCCCTCTCCGACCGCAGGCCGCCCCGCCGCGCGGCCGCCGTACTGACCGGCCTCGCCCTGGCCGCCGGCGCGCTGACCGCCACCGCGTTCGCCCCGGCCACCGCCGCCGCAGCGCCCACGGCCACCACGGCCGCCGACTTCCCCGTCCGGGTGAACCAGCTCGGCTACCTGCCGGACGGTCCCAAACGGGCCACCGTGGTCAGCTCCGCGACCGCCCCGCTCGCCTGGCAGCTGCGCGACGCCTCCGGCGCGCAGGTCGCCGCCGGCACAACCACCGTGCACGGCGCCGACCAGGCGTCCGGCCAGTCCACGCACCTGGTGGACTTCGGCGCGTACACCGGCACCGGCACCGGTCTCACCCTGGTCGTGGACGGCCGGGCGAGCCACCCGTTCGACATCTCGGCCTCGCTGTACGACGGGCTGCGCGCCGACAGCATGTCGTTCTTCTACCAGCAGCGCAGCGGCATCGCCATCGACGCGGCCCTGGCCGGCAGCGCGTACGCCCGCCCCGCCGGCCACCTGGGCGTGGCGCCGAACCAGGGCGACACCGGCGTGCCGTGCCAGACCGGGGTGTGCGACTACCGCTCGGACGTCCGCGGCGGCTGGTACGACGCCGGGGACCAGGGCAAGTACGTGGTCAACGGCGGAATCGCGACCTGGGAGCTGGTCAACTCCTTCGAACGGGCGCACCGTTCGGGCGGCGACGCGGCGGTCGGCGACTCCACGCTGCGCGTTCCCGAGCGCGGCAACGGAGTACCGGACGTGCTGGACGAGGCCCGCTGGGAACTGGAGTTCCTGATGCGGATGCAGGTCCCGGCCGGCCGACCGACGGCCGGGATGGCCTTCCACAAGCTGCATGACGCGCAGTGGACCGGCCTGCCGACCCGACCCGAGCTCGACGACCAGCCGCGCGAGTTACACAAGCCCTCGACCGCCGCCACGCTCAACCTGGCCGCCACCGGGGCCCAGTGCGCCCGGGTGTACGCGCCGTACGACGCCGCCTTCGCCGCCCGCTGCCTGGACGCGGCCCGCCGCGCCTGGACGGCGGCCAGGGCCAACCCGGCCGTCCTCGCCCCGGCGACCGACAACACCGGCGGCGGAGCCTACGAGGACGCCGACGTCTCCGACGAGTTCTACTGGGCCGCGGCCGAACTCCTCGCCACCACCGGCGAGTCACAGTACCGGGACGCGGTCACCTCCTCCCCGCACCACAGCAGGCCGGTCGACGCGTTCTGGTGGGGCGGCACCGCGACGCTCGGCCGGATCACCCTGGCCACCGTGCCCGGTGTGGCCCTTCCCGCCGCCGACGTCACGCGTCTGCGCGGCCTGCTGACCTCGGCCGCCGACGGCAGCCTGTCCACCATGGCCGGACAGGGCTACGCGGTGCCGATCCCTGCCGACGGCTACGTCTGGGGGTCCAACAGCTCGGTCGCCAACAACGCGATGGTACTGGCCGTCGCCTACGAGCTGACCGGTGCCCCGCGCTACCGGACCGGCGCGCTGGAGGCGATGGACTACCTGCTGGGACGCAACGCGCTGGACCGCTCCTACGTGAGCGGCTACGGCGAGCGGGCCTCGGAGAACGAGCACCACCGGTTCTGGGCGCACCAGAACGACGCCGCGCTGCCGCACCCGCCGGCCGGTTCCTTCGCGGGCGGCCCGGACTCCGCCCTGGAGGATCCGGTGGCGAAGGCCCAGCTGACGGGCTGCGCACCGGCGGCCTGCTACGTCGACGACATCGGCTCGTACTCGACCAACGAGGTGGCGATCAACTGGAACGCCTCGCTGGCCTGGCTCGCGGCGTTCGCCGCCGAGCGGCGGACGGTGCCGACGCCGCCCGCGGCGTCCTGCGCGGTGGCGTACCGGGTCGACAGCGCCTGGAGCGGCGGGTTCACCGCGACGGTGACCGTGCGGAACACCGGCACCGCCACCGTCTCCGGTTGGACGCTCGGCTGGAGTTTCCCGGGTGACCAGCGGATCTCGAACGGGTGGAACGCGACGGTCACCCAGTCCGGCGGCTCCGTGAGCGCGCGGGACTCCGGTTGGAACGGCACCCTGGCGGTCGGCGCGAGCGCGAGCTTCGGCTTCCAGGCGACGTACTCCGGCGCCAACCCGACACCGTCCCGCTTCACCCTGAACGGCGCCGACTGCGCCTGAGCACCGTCCAGGCCGTCTGCCCGCCCCGCCGTCACGGCTGGGCGGGCAGACGGCGTCGCCACGGCTGGAGCAGGTCACCGCGACCGGCCCGCAGGCGGCGTCATCCGGTCATCCGAGCGTCCACTGCTGGTTCCTGCCGCCGCTGCAGCTCCACAGCTGAACGGGCGTGCCGTCGGCGGTGGCCAGGCCGGCCACGTCCAGGCAGAGCCCCGACTGCACCCCGGTGATCGTGCCGTTCGCGTTCAGCCGCCACTGCTGGTTGGCCTGGCCGTTGCAGGACCAGACGACCACCTTGGTGCCGTCGGTGGTGCCCTTGGCGTTGGCGTCCAGGCACAGGGTGCTGCCCCCGACGGTCACGGTCAGCTGGTTGGACGCCGTACGGGTCCAGGCCTGGTTGGCGCCGCCGTTGCAGGTGTAGATCTGCTGCTGGGTGCCCAGCGTCGCGTTGTTCGCGTCGGTCAGGCACTTGCCCGCGGCCACCGCGTGCAGCGCGCCGGTCGTACCCCCGCCGGAGGGCCCCGCGTCCAGGCCCATGAAGCGGATGGCCTCGGCGGCCATCGCGGTGCCCTGGACCGGCAGTTGGTGCCCGGCCCCGGCGATGCTGTACGCCTCGACCTGGGTGGTGCCGGCACTGTTGTCGTAGCGCGTACGGTTCCAGTTGGCCGTGGGGGTGTCCGTGGCCGACGGGTTCTGACTCACGCCGAGGACGTCGGTCCACTGCTTGATCTCTTCACCCAGGTTGTTGTAACTAAGGATCGTGTCGGCGGTTCCGTGCCACAGCTGCACCCGCGGACGCGGACCGGTGTAGCCGGGATACCCCGTGTTGCGGACCAGTCCGCCCCACTGCTGCGGGCTCCTGGAGAGCCTGCCCTGGGCGCAGTCCGCGTTCCAGCCCCGTACGGAGCCGGTGTGGAAGCAGTGGTAGGGCACGCCCATGAACGCCGCGCCCGCCTTGAACACATCGGGGTAGTCGGCCAGCATCACGTTCGTCATCATCCCGCCCGACGACTCGCCGGTCACGTACACGGCGTTGGCGTTGCCACCGTAGTGCTGCTCCGTGTAGGTGATCATCGACATGAGCCCGACCGGGTCGCTGCCGCCGTTGCGGGTCAGCGCCTGGTCCGAGGAGACGTCCCAGCAGCTTCCGCTCGGGTTCGTCGAGGGGTAGATGACGAGGAACCCGTACCGGTCGGCCAGCGACCCGAAGTCGGTGCTGGAGTACAGGTAGGGCCCCGTTCCCTGGCACCCGTGCAGGGCCAGCAGGATCGGCGGGTTGGCCCTGGCGTTGCCCGGCACGTACAGGTGCATCAGCAGACCTGTCGGGTTGGTGCCGAAGTTCGTGATCTGCGTCAGCGAGGCGGCGACGGCTCGGGGAGCGGCGGAGGCCTGCGGGGCGGCGGCGGCCCGGGGGGCGGCCTGCAGGCTCAGGCCGGCCGCGAGGCCGATCGCGGCGACGATGCCCAGGAGACGGGACGGTAACGAGCGGGATCGGAACATGGGACCTCTCCGTCGGGATTGCCAGGGGTGCGAGGAAGGTTCCGGCTGGCGCGGAGGCGGGTCAGGTGCACCTGAAGTCCGCGTGCAGGCGCCGGGTGTGGTCCAGGACTCGGACCGGGCCGTCCAGTCGGACGGTGGCGGTGAGCCGGACGTCGGTGCTGGAGGCGGCGACCCGCAGCTCCAACTCGCCCGGCTCGACGATGCGTCGGCCGTCGCGTCCGGTGAAGGACGCGAGGTCGGCGGGGACGCGGACCCGGATCCGGGTCCGCTCGCCCGCGTCGAGGGTGATCCGCCGGTAGCCGATCAGCCGCAGGACCGGCTGGACGACGGAGGCGACGGGGTCGTGCAGGTAGAGCTGGACGGTCTCGCTGCCGCTCCGCGCACCGGTGTTGCGCAGGGTGAAGGCGAGGCCGAGCTCGCCGTCGGTCGCGGCGGCGGCCCGATCCACCTCCAGGTCGGTCCAGGCGAACGTGGTGTAGCCGATGCCGTGCCCGAATCCGAACGCGGGGGTCGGGTCGGTGCTGGACACCTCGCTCGGCCCGGCCAGGCGGGCGGCGAGATAGGTGGAGGGCTGCACGGCCGGGCGGGCCGGGATGCTGACCGGCAGCCTGCCCGCGGGGTTGGTCCGGCCGCTGAGCACGGCGGCGATCGCCTCGGTCCCGGCCTCGCCGGGGAAGAAGGTCTGCACCAGGGCCGCCGCCTCGGTCGCCGCGCGTCCCAGCGCGTAGGGGCGGCCGGCCAGCAGCACCGGCACGACCGGCTTGCCGGTGTCCAGCAGAGCATCGAGCAACTGCTGCTGCACACCTGGAAGTTCGAGCGACTCGATGTCGCAGCCCTCGCCGCTGGTGCCGCGCCCGAACAGGCCCGCCCGGTCCCCGAGGGCGACGATCACGACATCGGCCTGCCTGGCCGCCTCGACGGCCTCGGCGAAGCCGGACGTGTCGGGCCCGTCGACGCTCGCCCCGGCCGCGGCCCGGATCTCGCTGTCGGGAAACTCGACCGTCAACGCCTGCCACAGCGTGGGCAGTTCGATGCCGACCGGGATCCCGGGGTGCTGGCCGCCGACGTGCACCGGGAAGGCGTAGCAGCCCAGCACCGAGGTCGGGGTGTCCGCGTTGGGACCGATCAGCGCGATCCGGCGGGGCCCGCGCAGCGGCAGGGTGCCGTCGTTGCTCAGCAGCACCACGGCCTGCTCGGCGATCTCCCGGGCGAGGGCGCGGTTCTCCGGGCGGTCCAGGTCGACCGAGCCGCGCAGCTCCTCGGGGTCGTCGAGCAGCCGGCCGGCGAGCGCCGCCGGGACGGCGTCCCAGTCCCGGTCCAGCAGGCCGAGTTGGGCCTTCTGCACCAGCACCCGCCGCAGCGCCCGGTCGACCAGTGCCTCGGGCACGGTCCCGTCCTCGACGGCGCGCCGCAGCGGCTCACCGAAGGTCTTGACGGTGGGCAGTTCCACGTCCACGCCGCTGGCCAGGGCCAGGGCGGCGGCTTCGGCCCAGTCTCCGGCCACGCCGTGCAGCACCTTGAGGAAGGCGATGCCGAAGTAGTCGGCGACCACCGTCCCCTCGAAGCCCCAGGTCTCGCGCAGCAGCCCGGTCAGCAGTGCCTCGTCGGCGGCCGAGGGGACGCCGTCGGTGTCGGTGTAGGCGTGCATGACCGAACGGGGCCGGCCCTCGCGCACCGCCATCTCGAAGGGCGGCAGGATCACGTCGGCACGCTCGCGGGTACCCATGCCCACGGGGGCGAGGTTGCGTCCGGCGCGCGAGGCCGAGTACCCGGCGAAGTGCTTGAGCGTGGCGACGATCCCCGTCGACTCCAGGCCCTGCACGTAGGCGGTGGCCACCGTGCCGACCAGGTACGGGTCTTCGCCGATGGTCTCCTCGACCCGGCCCCAGCGGGCGTCGCGGACGACGTCGAGGACCGGGGAGAGGCCCTGGTGGACACCGACCGCGCGCATGTCGCGACCAATGGCCGCGGCCATCCGCCGGATCAGGTCCGGGTCGAAGGTGGCACCCCAGGAGAGCGGCACCGGGTAGGCGGTGGCCCCCCAGGCGGCGAATCCGGCCAGGCACTCCTCGTGCGCGAGGGCGGGGATGCCGAACCGGTTGGCGGCGGCGATGCGCTGCTGACTGCGGGCCAGTGAGAGCGCGCCCAGCGCCGGGTCGACCGGCACCGTGCCGAAGGGCCGGGTCAACTGGCCCAGTCCGGAGGGGAGCAGGTCGTCGAGGACGGGCGGATCCTCCATGTCGTGCTGGTGCGGGGCGACCTCGCCGCCCTCGTCGGAGGCGCCGACCCAGACACCGACGAGCTGGGCCAGCTTCTCCGTCAGTGTCATCTCGGCGAGCAGGGCCTCGGCGCGCTCCTCGGGTCCGAGCGCGCGGTCGTGCCAGCGGGTGGTCGGGGCTGCGGACGGGACGGCCGGGTTCATGTTGGCGGTCACTTTCCTCCGACGCCCATCAGGCCTTGGACCAAGGCGCGTCGGGCGAACAGGTAGACGATGAAGACGGGGAGCGTCGACAGCACGACGGCACTGAGCAGACCGGGCACGTCGACGCCGTGCTCGGTCTGGAACTCGTACAGGCCGAGGGTGATGACCTTGGTGCTCTCCGACTGGGTGAGGATCAGGGGGAACAGGAAGCCGTTCCACGCCTGCAGCGCGGCGAAGACCACGACGGACGAGAGGCCGCCCTTGGACAGCGGCAGCACCAACTGCCAGAACACCCGCCAGGGGGTGGCGCCGTCCATGGCCATGGCCTCGTAGAGCTCGCCGGCGATGTCCCGCATGGCCCCGGTGAGGACCAGCGTGCACACCGGCAGGCAGAACGCCGCGGTGGGCAGGATGATGCCGAGCAGGTTGTCGTAGAGGCCGGCCTTGCTGATCACGTAGAACATCGGCACGATCACGGCCTGCGCCGGAATCGCCAACCCCAGCAGGAAGATCCGGAAGACCGTGCCGATGGTCCTGCCCCGGGCCCGGACGATCGCGTAGGCGAGCGGGGGCACCACGAGCAGCACGATCGCGACCACGCTCACGGTGACGAGGAGCGTGTTGAGGAAGTCCCGGCCGAAGCCGTTGGAGAAGTCGTCGACGTAGTTCTGCAGGGTCAGCTGCGCGGGGAAGGCGAGCGGTCCCTGCGTGGAGTAGTCGGATCGGGTCCGGAACGTCGCGATCAGCAGGACGTACAGCGGGAATCCGACCAGTGCCAGCCAGATCAGCGAGCCCAGCCCGGCGAGGTGGTTGGGACGCCGTCGCATCACAGTCCCTCCGTGGTGCTGCGCATCCTGTCGTACCCGGACAGGCGCACGACGGCGATCGAGACCAGGCTTGCGACCACCACGAGGACCAGGGCGATGGCCGAACCCGCGCCGAAGTCGAAGCTCTTGAAGGCCTGTTGGTACATGTAGTAGGCGCTGTTGGTGGTGTCGGTGCCGGGGCCGCCCTGGGTCAGGATGAGGACGGTGTCGAAGGTGGTGAGGCCGCCGACCAGCATCAGGATCACCGAGGTGATCATGGTGTTGCGCAGCTGCGGCAGGGTGATGTGGAGGAACTGCCGCACCTTGCCCGCACCGTCGATCGACGCCGCCTGGTACAGCACCTGCGGGATCGCCCGGGCGCCGCCCTGGTAGAGGAGTGCGTGCATGGGCGTCCACTGCCACATGCCGACGAAGGTGAGCACCGCGACGGCACTGCTCTGATCACCCATCAGATTGCCGTCACCGAACAGCTGTTCCAGCTGCGAGGGCACCCCGAAGTTGGGGTCGAGGATGGCGCGCCAGACCACCGAGACCGCGGTCGCGGACAGCAGCAGCGGGACGAAGAAGATCGCGGACAGCACGGCTCGGTTGCGTTGGCGACCGGCCGCCCACACGCCCAGCAGGATGCTCACCGGAGTCTGCACGACCACGCCCGCCACGGTCAGCACCAGGGTCAGGCCGACGCTCTGCGTCATCACCGGGTCGTGCAGCAGCCTGGTCCAGTTGGCGAGGCCGTTGAACCGGGGGGCGTCGACGCCGTTCCAGCTGGTGAAGGAGAGCACCGCCACCAGGACCAGCGGCAGAAGCGCGAACATCAGGAAGAACACGGTCGCGGGCAGCGCCCAGGCGAGGCCCGGGCGGGTCACCCCGACGCCGGTCCGTCGAGGCCGCGCCCGCAGGCGCCGACCGTACCCGGACGCCAAGGAGGAAGCACTCATGGCAATCCGTCTCAGGAGGCGGGCAGGGCCTGCATGGCCTTGATGAAGCCGTCCACGTCGAGCTTGCCGTTGAAGAACTGCTGGACGGCGGTGTGGATCGGCGCGTTGGCGGCCGGCGGGTACGCCTGGTCCCAGGACAGCTGGAACGACGGGGCCGCCTTGACCAGGTCGTACTGGTACTTCGAGTAGTCGGGGTTGTCCGAGGCGGCGAGGAACCGCTCGGTGCTGGTGGTGGTCGGCAGGTTGCCGATCGCCAGCTGGGCCTTCACGAACTCGTCGGAGTACATGAGCTTCAGGAAGGCGGCCGCCGCCTCGGGGTGCTTGCTCTTCTTCAGCACCGAGTAGAAGTTGTTGGTGTTGCCGACCACGTCGGCCGGGTCGCCCTTGCCGCCGGCCACACCGGGGAAGTTGCTGTACCCGAGGCCGCTCCTGGCGAAGTCCGGGTTGGCCTCCCGCTGGGTGGCGTACTCCCAGGAGCCCATCAGCTCGAAGGCGGCCCTGCCCTTGGCCAGCAGGGCCGGGGATCCGCCGTCGGTGAACTTGACCGAGTCGAAGTTGGAGCCGAACGCCCCGGCGTCGACCAGCTGCCTGAGCATGCCCAGGGCCTTCCTGGCGTCCTCGCTCTCCCAGGCGCTCCGGTCGCCGGACAGCGCCTTCCGGAACAGTTCGGGGCCCGCGACGCGGTCGAAGACGTACTCGTGCCACATCAGGGTCGGCCACTGGTCGCCCCCGCCGAGGGCGATCGGGGTGATGCCCTCGGCCTTGAGCGCCCGGACGGCACCCAGCAGGTCGTCCCAGGTCTTCGGAGCGCTCAGGCCGGCGTCGGCCAGCACCTTCCTGTTGCTGAACAGCAGCACGGGCTGGGTGCCGCGCATCGGGATGCCGTAGGACTTGCCGTCGATCACCGCGGTGTTGAACACCGACGGCAGGAAGCTGCTCTTCAGCGCCGGGTCCGCGGCGATCATGTCGTCCAGCGGGAGCAGCAGGCCGGACTTCACGTAGGACTGGATGCTGCCGCCTCCCCAGTTGAAGAAGACGTCCGGCGCCTGGGGGGTGTTGATGACGGTGTTGAGCTTGGCCTGGTAGTCCGCGCCGGGGATGGTGTCCAGGACGACCTTGATCTTCGACGTCCTGTTGAAGGTCTCCACCAGCTGCTTCTCGACCTTGTTGCCGGCATCCCCGTAGACCAGCACGTGGATCGTGCCGGAGCCCCCGCCCGCGGAGGAGGAACCGCCGCTGCCGCAGGCGGTCGTCCCCACCAGAACCGCGGTCAGACCGAGTGCGACGGCGAGAGCGCGTCTCCTCATCGGGGTTGCCCTAAAGTTTCGACTGGTTTCTCGAAATAAGCGCATGGCCGGGACGGTAGGTTGCGGACATGTCTCGGGTCAACCCCTCGGATCGGGGGTTTCCGACGGAGCGTGGTGCGCCAACTGCCCTGCGCCGCCCGTGCCCTATGCTGCCTCCATGGAAATGGGCGATGAACTGGGACGGGTGACCCTCGCGGACATCGCGCGCGAGGCCGAGGTCTCCGTTTCGACGGTTTCGAAGGTTCTCAACGGCCGTACCGACGTGGCGGCGGCCACCCGCGTCCGCGTCGAGCAGGTCCTGAGCGAGCACGACTACCGGCGAGCCGCACGCAGCGGAGGTGAAGCACCCCTCGTCGAGATCGTCTTCCACGAGCTCGACAGCCTCTGGGCGATGGAGCTCCTCCGCGGCGTCGAGGCCGTGGCGAACGAGCACGGGGCGGCGGTCGTGGTCACCCACAGCGGTTCGCGCCGGGCCCCCGGACCGGAGTGGATCGAGGCGGTGCTGCGCCGGCGCCCGCTCGGTGTCGTGCTGGTCTTCTCCAGCCTGCCGCCCGGGTTCAAGCGCCAACTGCGCGCACGCTCCATCCCGTTCGTGATCGTCGACCCGGCCGGCAACCCCGACCCGGACGTTCCCTCGGTGGGGTCGGCCAACTGGGCCGGCGGCCTCGCCGCCACCCGGCACCTGATCGAGCTCGGCCACCGGCGCATCGCCATCGTCACCGGCCCCGAGGACACCCTCTGCTCCCTGGCCCGGCTGGACGGCTACCGCTCCGCGATGACCATGGCCGGCCTGGCGGTCGACCCCGCGCTGACCGCCTTCGGCGACTTCCACGCCGAGGGCGGATTCGCCCGGGCCGAAAGGCTGTTGGAGCTCCCGGACCGGCCCACCGCGATCTTCGCCGGCAGCGACCTGCAGGCGCTCGGCGTCATGGAGGCCGCCCGGGTCCGCGGCCTGCGCGTCCCCGAGGACCTGTCCGTGGTGGGCTACGACGACCTGGACATCGCGCAGTGGACCAGCCCCGCGCTGACCACCGTCCGCCAGCCCCTGCGGGAGATGGCCGAGCAGGCGACGCGCCTGATCTTCTCCCTCCGCGCCGGGGAGGCGCCGGCAGCGCCCACCCGCCTCGAACTGTCGACCACCCTGGTGGTGCGCTCCAGCGCCGTGGCGCCCGGTCGACCCTGAACAGGGATTGCGAAACTTTCGCCGTTCTTCTGCGTTGATTGCGACCCGCGCACAGGGGGATTCGCGGGGGCGTCGGGAGGCTCCCGATCGGGTTCCCGGGCCTCGCAATCGACCGCCAAGCGTCTGGCCAGCGCGTTCTCCGGCGGGGTGGGCCCGGCAGCGGTCGAAGCTGTCGCTGTTTCGGTCGAAAGCGTTGACAACTTGTCGAGCTCAGGCCAACACTGTCGCCGTCGACAAGTCCCGGGGGCCCCGGCTCCCCGGCCTGGCGCGCCAACCACCCACCGGCGCGATCTTGTTGACGACAAGCCGATCGTCCGGACACTCCGGTCAGGGCACGTTTCCGTCGTGAATTGTTAGCGCTAACAGGCGGCGCCGACAGGCACCACCTCCCGGAAACGCGCCCCGCCCCGCCCGGCGGAAGAGCACTCGGGCGAGCCGCCCACGCACAACCGCCAGGACGGCGCTCCGACCCCCGACCGGTGCGCCGGCATCCCCCACCCAAGGAGAACGATCCGTCATGCCATGGCTCACCACGAAGCCCATTCTCCGCAAGGCCCTGACGGCGGCCGCATGCCTGCTCGTCGGCTCGGCCACCGCCGTCACCGCAAGCCCCGCGGCCCATGCCGCCGGGGCGTCCACGCTGGGCGCGGCAGCGGCCGACAGCGGACGCTACTTCGGCACGGCAGTGGCCGCCGGCAGGCTCGGCGACTCGACGTACTCCACCATTCTCGACCGGGAGTTCAACATGATCACCCCGGAGAACGAGATGAAGTGGGACACCATCGAACCGTCCCGCGGATCGTTCAACTTCGGGCCGGGCGACTCGATCGTCAACCACGCCTCCGCGCACGGCCAGCGCATGCGCGGCCACACCCTGGTCTGGCACTCGCAGCTCCCGTCCTGGGTCGGCTCCATCCGGGACGCCAACACCCTGCGCAGCGTGATGAACAACCACATCACCACCGAGATGAACCACTACAAGGGCAAGATCTACGCCTGGGACGTGGTCAACGAGGCGTTCGCCGACGGCGGCAGCGGCCAGCACCGCGGCTCGGTGTTCCAGGACGTGCTGGGCAACGGCTTCATCGAGGAGGCCTTCCGCACCGCCCGCAACGTCGACCCCTCGGCCAAGCTCTGCTACAACGACTACAACATCGAGAACTGGACCGACGCCAAGACCCAGGGCGTCTACAACATGGTCAAGGACTTCAAGTCCCGCGGCGTGCCCATCGACTGCGTCGGCCTCCAGGCCCACTTCGGCGCCGGCGGCCCGCCGTCCAACCTCCGGACCACCCTGTCCAGCTTCGCCGCGCTCGGCGTGGACGTCCAGCTCACCGAGCTCGACATCGCCCAGGCGTCCACCACCGCGTACGCCAACACCGTCCAGGCCTGCCTCGACGTCGCCCGCTGCACGGGCATCACGGTGTGGGGCATCCGCGACAGCGACTCCTGGCGCGGCGGCGAGAACCCCCTGCTGTTCGACAACAACGGCAACAAGAAGGCCGCCTACGGCGCAGTCCTCACCACCCTCGGCGGCAGCGGCAACGGCAACCCGGGCGGGGGCATCGTCTCCGGCACCGTCTACACGCTCACCGACATGGCCGCCGGACGCGTTCTCGACGAGCCCGCGGGTCAGAACGGCAACGGCACCCCGCTCCAGGTGTGGGACGCCGGCGGTGCCGCGAACCAGCAGTGGCGGGCCGATCGGAACAGCGACGGCTCCTACACGCTGACCAACATCGCCAGCGGCCGGGTCCTGGACGAGCCGGGCAACCAGTCGGGCAACGGGACGAAGATGCAGGTCTGGGACTCCAACGGCGGCGCCAACCAGCACTGGCGGGCCGGCCGCAACGGCGACGGCTCCTACACCCTGACCAACGTCGCCAGCGGCCGGGCCCTGGAGATCCCCGGCGGTCAGACCGCCAACGGCACCCCCGTCCAGATCTGGGACTCCACCGGCGGCGCCAACCAGCACTGGAACCTCAAGTGAGCTGAGCCGTGCGGGCGCGCGCCCACGGCAGGCGCGCGCCCGCGCATGTGAGCGACAACAGACCCGGGTGGCAGCTCCATCCGTTCACGAAGGAGATCCCATGCGCAAACGAAGTTCCAGCCGCAGGCCGCTGTCCGCGGTGCTCACCGCCGTGGTCGCGACCGTGGCGGCGCTCGCGGCGCTGCTCGTCGCGACCCCCGCCCAGGCGGACACCAGCGGTGCCTTGCGCGGCGCGGGTTCCGGCCGGTGCCTCGACGTGTCGAACGCCGACCAGAGCGACGGCGCGTCCCTGCAGATCTACGACTGCTCCGGCGGCACCAACCAGTCGTGGACGTCGACGTCCGGGAACCAGCTGACCGTGTACGGCAACAAGTGCCTGGACGTGCCGGGCCACGCCACCACGGCCGGTACCCGGGTGCAGATCTGGACGTGCAGCGGCGGCGCGAACCAGCAGTGGCGGGTGAACGCCGACGGCACGATCGTCGGCGTCGAGTCCGGGCTGTGCCTGGACGTCACGGGCGCGGCCACGGCCAACGGCACGGCGGTGGAGATCTGGACCTGCAACGGCCGCAGCAACCAACAGTGGACCGGCCTGTCCGGGACGACCCCGCCGGGAGGCAACTGCCCCCTGCCGTCGGCGTACCGCTGGTCGTCCTCGGGCGCGCTGGCGCAGCCGGCAAACGGATGGGCGTCGGTGAAGGACTTCACCGACGTGGTGGTCAACGGCAAGCACCTGGTCTACGCGTCGAACGTGAACGGGTCGTCGTACGGCTCGATGATGTTCAGCCCCTTCACGAACTGGTCGGACATGGCGTCGGCCGGCCAGAGCGGGATGAGCCAGGCCGCGGTGGCCCCCACGCTGTTCTACTTCGCGCCCAGGAACATCTGGGTGCTGGCGTACCAGTGGGGTGCGTGGCCGTTCATCTACCGCACGTCGAGCGACCCGACCAACCCCAACGGCTGGTCCGCGCCGCAGCCGCTGTTCACCGGTGGCATCCCCAACTCCGCCACCGGGCCGATCGACCAGACCCTGATCGCCGACGGCCAGAACATGTACCTGTTCTTCGCCGGCGACAACGGCAGCATCTACCGTGCGAGCATGCCGATCGGGAACTTCCCCGGCAGCTTCGGCTCCTCGTACACCACGGTCATGAGCGACACGACGGCCAACCTCTTCGAGGCCCCGCAGGTCTACAAGGTCCAGGGCCAGAACCAGTACCTCATGATCGTCGAGGCCATGGGGGCGAACGGACGCTACTTCCGCTCGTTCACGGCCACCAGCCTCAACGGCTCCTGGACCCCGCAGGCCGCCACCGAGAGCAACCCCTTCGCCGGCAAGGCCAACAGCGGCGCCACCTGGACCAACGACATCAGCCACGGCGACCTGGTCCGCAACAACCCCGACCAGACCATGACCATCGACCCCTGCAACCTGCAGCTCCTCTACCAGGGCAAGTCCCCCACCGCGACCGGCCCCTACGACCAACTTCCCTGGCGGCCGGGCCTCCTGACGCTGCGGCGCTGACCCGCCCGCCAGGACACCGCCACAACACCGCGAGCCGTACGCTTCGACCGCCGGTCGAAGCGTACGGCTCCGCGGGCCTCGCCTCCTCCCCGTCGGAAGCGGCGAGGCCCGTGCGTTCTCCGCCCGGGCATGGCCGCGATGGGGCTTCTCCCAGTGGTCACCCAGACGCTGCTGGCCTTCGCGGCGGCACCGGCCCCACCGGCCCGGCGCGGACGTGTCGTCGGCCTGGTGACCGGCGGCGCGCCGGCGAGTGGGCGCCGGCGCCCCCGGTCCGGCGGGCTCAGCGGGCGACCTCGGCCGCCAGGTACTCCTCCCAGGTACGGACCCCCACCGCCCGGTCCGGCGCGGTGAGCGCGCCGGTGCGGAACGCCGCACCCATCCTTCCGGGAACGAAGACCGGCAGGACGATCCGGCGCTTGCCGGCCGCCCTCGTCCAGTCCCTGGCGAGCCGGACGGCCGAGTACACCGTCGGCCCGGCCATGTCCGGCACCCGGCCGGCCGGCCCGCCCTGCGCCAACTCGACCAGCCGGTCGGCCACCTCGCCCTGGTCCACCGGCTGGCAGGCCGTGCCGGAGGGCATCGGGATGACGGGGGACTTGGCCAGCACCCGCAGCGCCGTGTTGAGCAGGTCGGGGAACTGGGCCGCCCGCAGATTGGTCCAGCCGATCCCCGACTCCGCGAGCAGCCGTTCGCCCTCCAGCTTGATCCGGTAGTAGGGGTACGGGATCCGGTCGACGCCGATGATCGAGATGTTGACGACGTGTTCGACCCCGGCCCGCTCGGCGGCGGCGAGCAGCTGCCGGAAGGCGGGGATGTCGTTCTTGAACCTGCGGACGTCGCTCGCGCAGTGGATGATCGTGCGGACTCCGGCGAAGGCCTCGGCCAGACCGGTGCCGGTGGTCAGGTCGCCGGTGAACCAGGAGACGCCGGGGGTGGCGGGGAGGTCCGTCCGGCGGGTCAGCGCCCGCACCGGCAGCCCGGTCCGGAGCGCCCGCTCCAGCACCTCGCGGCCCAGTACGCCGGTCGCCCCGGTCACCATGATCACGTTGTCCATCGCTGCAGTCCTCCGTGTCGTTCGTCCTGTCACAGAGGAAGAACCGGCCAGCTACGCGTTCTGTGACAGTCCCCGGGACTGATTCGCGAGAAATCTCAGTTTCTCCGGGTTGCGGATGATCCGGATCCCGGTGATCCCGTCCTCGCCGCCCTCGACGACACCGACCGCGACCAGCTCCCCGGCCTCCCAGCCCAGGGCCACCGGCGCGCCGTTCACCTCGGCGACCTCGATCTCCATCTCCCCGACCCAGCGCGTGAACAGGCCCAGGACGAAGCGGGCCACCTTGTCCCGGCCGCTGACCGGGCGCAGTGCCGCACGGACCTTGCCGCCGCCGTCGGACCACGCGACGACCTGGTCCGCGAGCAGCGCCTCCAACTGCTGCAGCGACCCGAGGGCCGCGGCCTCCAGGAAGCGCGTCAGCAGGTCGGTGCGCGGCTGCGCGGAGGTCTCGAACCTGGACCGCCCCTCGGCCAGGTGGAGCCTGGCCCGGCGGTAGATCTGCCGTGCGCTCGCCTCGGTGGAGTCCAGCACCCCCGCGATGTCGCGGTAGCCGTAGTCGAAGGCGTCGCGGAGGACGACCACGGCTCGCTCGGCCGGAGTAAGACGCTCCATCATCACCAGGACGGCCATCGACACCGCCTCCCGCTGCTCGGCTGTCTCCATCGGGCCGAGCACACCGCCCTCGGTCCGTACGGGCTCCGGCAGCCAGGGCCCGACGTACTCCTCGCGCTGCACCCGCGCCGAGGTCAGCCGGTTGAGACAGAGGTTGGTGAGCACCTTGGCGAGCCAGGGGCCCGGAGCCGCGATCTGCTCGCGCTCGGCGCCGTGCCAGCGCAGGTAGGCGTCCTGCACGGCGTCCTCGGCCTCGGCCGCCGACCCGAGCATCCGGTAGGCGAGCGAGAACAGCCGGGGTCGATGGGTTTCGAACTCCTGAGCCTTGTCCACCGCGCAACGGTAGTACGGGTGATCACCTCGGCGACAACCCAGGTCAGGTGGTCGGCGCCAGGACGTGTCCGGTCCCACCCGCCGAACCCCGCAGGCCCGGCGCGCGGAGGGCGAATTGCGATGATATGACTCGTTTGACCGCCGTCCACTTCCGGGCGCCGCGGGTCGCCGTGCGGCCGACGGTGTTCGGCCGGCCGCCATGAGGAGGGCATCGTGGACGACTATCCAATGCTCAACCTGTTCTGGACGATGCTGGAGTTCTTCCTGTTCGTCCTCTGGTTCTTTCTGCTGTTCAAGATCATCTCGGACATCTTCCGAAGCCACGACATGGGCGGCTGGGGCAAGGCCGGCTGGGTGATCTTCGTGATCCTGCTGCCCTTCCTGGGCGTCTTCGTGTACCTGATCGCGCGCGGGCGCTCGATGGGCGAACGCGACGTCGAGCAGGCGCGGCAGGCCGACGCCGCCTTCAAGGCGTACATCAAGGAGGCGGCCGACACCCAGCCCGGCGGCGGTGGCGGGGCGGGCGGCCACGTCGACGAGCTGGCCAAGCTGGCGGATCTCAGGAACAGCGGCGCGATCACCGAGGAGGAGTTCCAGAAGGCGAAGGAGAAGCTGCTCGCCTGACGCGGGGCTGCGCCTCGCCTGACGCGGGGCCTGTGCCGGAACGGTCGGCGCAGGCCCCGGGCCTCACCCATCCGGAGCAGGCGGGCCCGGACCGCGGCGAGGGCCGCCGGGACGTTCCAACCGGGCCCCGGCGGCCCTCGCCCCTCCTCAGCGGGAGCGGGCCGGGCGACGGCGGGTGGCCGGGGCCCGGCCCCGGCCGGGCCGGGGAGCGGTCTGCACCGCGACCGGCCGGGTCCCGGCGACGGCCTCCCGCAGGGTCAGCACGATCTCGCCGTCGCACTCCAGGGCCAGCGTCCGCACCATGTCGGCGGGTCTGCCGGGGCAGGTGCCGAGGGCGACGGCGGGTAACCGGTCGGGGGCGCTGAGGTCCTCGGCCAGCGCCCCCCAGTGCGCGGCGTCGCGCTGGTCGCCCTCCGCCGCGTAGTGGACGGCGAGGCAGTGCACGGCCAGCTGGTCGCCGAGCTGGGCGGCGATCCGCCACCAGAAGACCCCGTCCGCCGCCCGGCCCATGCCGTAGAGCACGCAGCCGAGGGTGCGGAACGCGGCCTTCTCGGCCAGCTCCAGGTCGAGCGCCAGCTCGCTCACGTCCGCCGCCGCCGCGATCCCGCCGCACAGGTACCGCAGGTCGCGGCGGAGTTCGGCGCGGCCGGCGGCGGTCAGCGCGGCCAGGGCCGCCGGTTCGGTGCGCGTTCGGGGGTGGCCGTCGGGGGCCGCGGGGGGCGGCTGCCGCCGGGCGGCCGACGGGGGGCGTTCGGCCCGGCCGGCGGCGGTGCGCTGGGCGGGCACGGACGGGCCGGCCGGGGGCGGACCGGGAGCCCCGGACCCGCCCCCGATCCGTTCGGCGAGTCGGCGGGTGAAGGCCACCGGGTCATGGTCGCGGAACTCCCGTGCCAGCGCGTCGACGTCGGTGCGCAGCAGCTCGGCGAGGTTCACTCGGGCCTCCCCTGTTCGTTCTCGCCGGCGGCCGGCTCCGGCAGCCGGTCCGCGGTCTCCAGCAGGTACTCCAGGTGGCGCCGGCCGAGGCTGTAGTACGTCCGGGCGGTGGTGTGCGCGATGCCGAGCGCCCGGCCGATGTCCGGGTAGGACTGGCCGGCCTGGCGCAGTCGCACCACGTCCGCCTGGACCGGTGAGGCCTGCGCGAGCTCCTCCATGGCCCAGTCCAGGGCGTCGAGTTCGGCGAGTTCGTCCAGTTCGCCGTGGCCGGTGTCGGGCCGGAACTGGGCGATCACCCGCAGCCGCTTGCGCTCCGTGCGGCGCCGCTCCCGCAGCACGTCGGTCACCGCGTCCTTGACGATCTTGAAGGCGAAGGCCTTGAGGTCGGCGCTGGACAGGGCGCGCCGCCAGTTCTTGTACAGCACGGCGCCGGCGCTCTGGACGGCGTCCTGCGCGTCCTCGCGGTGCCGCAGGCGCTGCTGGGCGTACCGGAGGTAGCCGGGGTTCTCCTGGGTGAAGAAGACCGCGAAGTCGACCGGCAGTCCGTCGAGCGGGTCCGCTCGCAGGCCCTGCTCCTCGCCCGGCCCGGGGGTGTTCACCACACGCCTCCCCCTTCCGTGGGTCAGCTGGCCGGCGCACCGCGCGGCGCACCGGCGGCCCCTGGAGGGGCTCGTGGTGTAACCGTCCTGCGGGCGGGGATTGTTGACCGGATCCCGGGAGCAAAAAATGACCGCTTCTGCCCGTTTCCGCCCACCCGCGGCGACCTGCGGATTCGAGTGGGCACCCGCCCCGCGAGCCACGGTGGAGTGACGCAGATCACACCGATCGGCCGTGTCGTGGCAGCTCGATTTGACGGCGGCGGGCGACCCGTGCCCGTCGGCCGCCCGCCCGACCGGCGTCCCGTCCGACCGGCGGCCCGCGCGCCCGACGGGCCCGGCGTCAGTCGGCGGCCGGGGGCTCCAGCAGGGCCGAGTCCAGGGCGCCCGTCACCCGGTCCAGCAGGACCCGCAGGGCGGCCATGTCCTCGACCGGCAGCCCGGTGGCGGCGAGCAACCGACGGGGCACCTGGCCGGCGCGCTCGCGCAGCGCCGCACCCTCGACCGTGAGGCTGACGGTGACGGAGCGCTCGTCCTCGGGACTGCGCTCCCGGCGGACCAGGCCGGCCGCCTCCAGCCGCTTCAGCAGCGGGGAGAGCGTGCCGGAGTCCAGTCGCAGGCGCTCGCCGATGCGCTTCACGGGCAGCTCGCCGTGCTCCCAGAGCACCAGCATGACCAGGTACTGGGGGTAGGTGAGCCCCAGGTCCTTGAGGAGCACCCGGTAGACACCGCCGAAGGCGCGCGAGGCGGCGTTCAGCGAGAAGCAGATCTGCTGGTCGAGACGGAGCAGTTCCTCGTCGGGCAGCTGCGGGAGCGTGGTCATGCCCCCATGGTACCGACCGCCCTGCACGCGATTCAGTTGTGCGCAATTGAATTGCGTGCTCTAATTGCTCTCGAAGGGCGGCCCGGGTGGCCGCCGAGGACAGGATCGAAGGGAACGGACCTATGGACGCGCTCTACACCGCGGTGGCCACGGCGAACGGCCGGGAGGGCCGGGCGGTCAGCTCCGACGGCCAGCTCGACCTGGCGCTGGCGATGCCGCCCGCCCTCGGCGGCAGCGGGCAGGGCACCAACCCGGAGCAGCTGTTCGCGGCCGGCTACGCGGCCTGCTTCTCGAGCGCCCTGGGCCTGGTCGGCCGACAGGCCCGGGTCGACACCAGCGAGGTCTCGGTCACGGCCGAGGTCTCCATCGGCAAGGACGGCGCCGGCTTCGGCCTGGCGGTCGTACTGCGGGTCGAGCTGCCCGACTCCCTCGCGGGCGAGAACGGCGAGCTGCTGGTCAAGCAGGCGCACGAGGTCTGCCCGTACTCCCGCGCCACCCGGGGCAACATCCCCGTGGAGCTCGTGGTCGAGTAAACCCCCGCATCGGGTGGTTTCCAGGCCGGGTCCGCCGCACGCTCGTGTGGCGGACCCGGCCCGCGGTTCACCCCTCGCCCGGCCCCACCCCGGAGCCGGGGCCGGATGCCCCGGGCCCCGCAGCCCCGGGCCCGGCCGGTCCCGGTGCAGAAGGTCCAGGCGCAGAAGGTCCAGGCGCAGAAGGTCCAGGCCATGGGCCGTTCGCGGAGCGCAGGGTGTCCAGCCGGTGGCGGTACTCCTCCGCGTCGATCTCCCCACGCGCGAACCGGTCGGCGAGCACCTGCTCCGGCGGCGGTGCGCCGGGCCATCCGGGCGCGCCGCCCGGCGCACGGTACTCGGCGTACGCCCCGGAAGTCCCGGACGCCCCAGGAACTCCCCAAGGCCCCGGAGCCCCAGGGCCCCCGGCCGAACCGGGTGAACCGGGTGCCCCGTGCCGAGGCGTACGCGAGACATAGCGGAACAGGGCGACGGCGGCCAGCACCAGCACCGTCAGGACCAGCAGCATCAGGACGAGCGTCAGGCCGAAGCCCCAACCGCTCATGCCGTGGCCGTGGCCACGCCCGTACCAGTTCCTCATCACGGCCTCCTCCGTAGGGAGCGCAGGCCGACCAGGCCTGCCGAGGGGATCAGCGCCTCAGGTCCCGTCCGGTCGATCGCGCCCGGCAGGATCGGCCGGGCAGGGCCTTACCACCATCGTGCGCCCGCGGGGGTACGGTCGGCGTGAAGAGCCGTGAGGAGGACGCCCGGAGGGCGTGACCACCCCGGCCGCCGTCCGCACCGGGGTAGCGTTGCGGGCATGGACCCCCACCGGCCGGCCGACGACCGCGAGCAGCTGGTCGCGGCCGGTGTGCTGCGCCGGTACGTGGACCCGCACCCGCACCCGGCGCTCGGGAACTCACCGGTCTCCTTCGTCTCCGAGCGGCTCTGGGCCGAGCTCGCCGCCCTGGCCATCGCACCGGCCGCGGCCACCGCGACGGCGACCGCGCTGCTGCGCCAGATCGCCTCCGACGCCGTCGACGCCGCCCTGGCCCCCGGCAACGAGCGGGCCCCGCGCAACGACCTCTACGTGGCGCACCCCGCGTACATCGGCTCGCACCGCCGGGTGGTCTGGTTCCAGCGGACGGGCCCGCGCGGGAGCATCACGGCGACGTTCCCGCCCGACTCCGCCGGACCCGCCCCGTACTGACCCGCGGCCGACCGCGCACGCCGCGCCGTTCCCCCACCGGGCCGACCCGCACGCCGCGCCGCGCCCGCGCCGGGCCGCTCAGCGCTCGACCTGCAGGCTGTGGCACGCCCAGCTGAGCCGGTCCGGCCCGTCCTGCGGCGGGCGGTCGTGGTAGGTGCCGTCCGACACCGAGAGGTTGACGATCAGGTAGGCGTGCCAGTCCTGGCCGACCCCGCGCCGGTCCGCGTGGATGAGGGTGTCGTCCACGTACCAGTTCACCGAGCGCGCGCCCAGGACGGTCCGCAGGTCGAAGGTCGCGCCCGGGGCTATCCCGAAGTCGGCGCCGTGCCAGTACCGGAAGCCGCCGCGCACGTGGTTGGAGACCTCCAGCAGGTCCGGGTGGTTGGGGTGGTACTCGAAGACGTCCACCTCGTTGCCGCCGTCCCGCCAGGTCCAGATGGCCGGCCAGGCGCCCAGCTCCACGGGGAGGGTGATCCGGGCGGACAGCGCGTCCCCCGTCCGCACCTGGAAGCCCTCTGGGCTGCCCTCGGTGGTGAGCAGACTGCACGTCCACAGGTCACCGCCGTGCCGCCGGGTGGCCGTGAACACGCCGCCGGGGCAGTACGCGCGGCTGAGGAAGTCGAGCTTGTGGTCGCCCCGGTTGGTCGGCCCCATCCGGGGATAGGCGCTGCTGCGGCCCGCCACCCACTGCCTGGTCGAAGTGAAGTCCGCATCGAATACGACTGCCACGGCCGCCTCCCCGGGTGCCCCTGCGTGCCGTCGGCCCGACGCCGGTGCACACGCAGGGTCACTTACCCGCCACGCTGCGCAGTATGCGAACCGGACCCTCCGGATCCGCGCGGGCCCGGCGCCGCGCGCCGGGTCAGGCCACCGGCACCGGAGCGCCGCTGCCGCCGAGACGGTCGGTGACCGAGACCACGCCGTCCACCGAGCGGCAGAGGTTCAGCACGATCGGCACCAGGTGCGGCTCCGGCACCGTCCCGCTGAGCACCACCCGGCCCTGGTCGACCTCGACCCCGACCTCCGCCGGGCTGACGCCCTCGATCCGGCCGAGCACCTCCTCGACGATCTCCCGCCGGATCACCCGGTCCTCACGCAGGAACACCCGGAGCAGGTCCCCGCGGCTGACCATGCCGAACACCCGGCCCTCCTCGTCCAGGACGGGGATCCGCTTCACGCCGTGCCGGCTCATCAGCCGGGCCGCGCCCACCACGCTGACGTCCGGCGTGGTGCAGACGGCCGGTCCGGTCATCAGGTCGGCGGCGGTGACGGCGCCGTCCGGGCCGCTCTGCGGCAGCTCGGGGGCCGGCAGCAGGCTGCCCGGGTCCTCCTGGGCGGCCAGGGTGCGCAGCAGGTCCGCCTCGGAGACGATCCCGAGCGGCCGCCCGTCGGCGTCCAGCACCGGGACACCGGTGATGTCGTACTCGGCCAGCAGCGCGACGATCTCCCGGAAGCCCGTCTCGGGGGCGACCCCGACCACCGGGCTGGTCATCACCGATTCGACGTTGGCATGGTGCACGCCGTTCACCTCGTCCACGATCGTCGTCCGACCGGGCACCTGTCGTCCGGCCGGGTCCCTGGAGCATCCCCCGCCGGCGCTGGCGCCGCCAGAGGCCAAGGGGCCGGATCCCCGGGACCAACGGCCCTGCCGGGGAACACGCACCACACGGACCGGCCCCCGGCGCCCACCCCGGCCGGACCCGCCGGACCCGTCGGCCCCGCCGCCCGGACGGCGTAGGCGCGGCGGCGCGCCGGGCCTACGGCCGGTACAGATCGACACATGGCAACCCCTTCTCCCGAACCCGCTCCGGAACACCTGGACGGGCGGGCCGGATACGACCCCGCGTTCCTCGGGCCGGTCGTCCCGCTGCCGCTCCCCGTCGACCCGGGCATCGCCGTGATCGCGCTCCCGTACACGCACTTCACGGTACTGCTGAGACCCGACCGCAGGCTGGCCGCCGCGACGGCGGTGGCGATCGACGGCGCTCAGCTGGTCGACCTCCACCGGGATGGCGAGTGGCGGCTGGACCCGCGCGTCCCGAAGGCGCAGCAGGCCGGCAAGGAGCTCTACGCCGACAACGACTTCGACCGCGGCCACCTGGTCCGGCGGCTCGACCCGGTCTGGGGCGCCGACGCCGACGTCCGCACCGCCAACGCCGACACCTTCCACTTCACCAACGCCGCCCCGCAGCACTCCGCCTTCAACCAGGGCAAGCTGCTCTGGGCCGGCCTGGAGGACTACCTGCTGGCCAACGCGGCACAGTCCGACCGGCGGCTGGTCGTGCTGACCGGCCCGGTGCTGCGGCCGGACGACCCGCGGTACCGGGGGGTGCAGATCCCGCTGGCGTTCTGGAAGGTGACGGGCTTCCTCCAGGACGGTGCGCTGGCCTCCACCGCGTACGTGCTGGACCAGAGCCCGGACCTGCCGGACTCGGCCGCCGCGCTGGCCGCGGCTGAGGCCGCCGACCAGCCGCCGCCGCTGGGTGCGTACCGGACGTTCCAGGTGCCGGTGCACGACGTGGCCCAGATCTCCGGCCTCGACCTGGGTCCGCTCCCGGCGGTCGACCGGCTGCCGGCCCCGCCCGTTCCGGCGCCCCCGGCCCCGGGTGGGGAGCCGGGGCCGGGGCGCTGGCGGGAGCTTCAGCGGCACGAGGACATCGTGCTGGGCGCGGGCGGCTGACCCGCCGCCGGTCGCGGGCGCGGACCGGCAGGCGGGACCGTCAGCCGGATCGTCCACCCGGCGGAGCCGTCAGCCGAACGGCAGGAGCATCACCGGCGGGCCGCTCGGGTGCGGCGAGCCGCCGGCCGGTTCGACGGTGACCCCGACGCCCGCGGCGCCGCTGATCCCGCCCGTCAGCAGGACGGCGCCGTCGCCACCGGGGAGCAGCCCGGCCGGTCGCATCGTGCCCTCGTCGTCGAACCAGAGCTGGTACGTCCGGCCGGCCGCGAGGGCGGGCATCCCGGTGGCCAGGAACCCGGCCTGGTCCCTGCTCTCCGACCAGATCACCGCGCCCGCGCCGGTCCCGGAGGCCGCGGTGGCCGTCCGGGCGTCGGGGGCGGTGATCAGCGCGCCGAGGGCCGCCTGCTGCTCCTGCAGCCGGGCCGTCTGCGATCTGGCCTGCCGGGCCTGGTCGTGCTGCTGCACGGCGAGGCCGCCGAGCGCGGCGGCGAGCGCAAGGGCGAGCGCGACGGAGGCCGCCAGGCCGAGCCCGGGCCACCGGCGCGGCAGCCGGCCGCGTCGGCCGCGCCACCCGGTCCGCCCGGTGGGCGCGGTGCCGTCCGGGGCCGGGCCGCTCGGGGCGAGCTGTCGTACGGATCCGATCCCGGCCAGCACCCGGGCCCTGAGCGCCGCGGGCGGGGTGACGGCCTCGGCGGCGCCGAGCCTGGCCAGCGTCGCGGCGAACTCCGCCACCTCCTGCGCGCAGGCCCCGCACTGGGCGAGGTGGCGTTCGAATGCCTCCCGCTCGGGTGCGGGCAGCGCGTGGGCGGCGTAGGCCCCGGTGAGCGTGTGCAGATCGGGTGCGATGGTCATGACGCCACCCCCAGGCAGTCGCGCAGGCGGATCAGGCCGTCCCGCATCCGGGTCTTGACGGTGCCGAGCGGGGTGGCGAGCAGGTCGGCCACCTCGCGGTAGGAGAAGCCGCGGTAGTACGCGAGGGTGACCGACTCGCGCTGGAGCTCGGTGAGCATCCGCAGGCAGCGTCTGACCTGTTCGCGCTCCAGTCGGCCCTCGACCTGCTCGACGACCTCGTCGAAGACCGGGGTGTGCGCCTTGGCGGCGGCCCGCTGGTCCCGGTCGGCCGCGGCCTGCGCGGCCCGGACCCGGTCCACCGCCCGGCGGTGCGCCATCGTCAGCACCCAGGCCAGCACCTCACCGCGGTCCGGCTGGTAGCGGGCGGCGGTGCGCCAGACCTCCAGCATCACCTCCTGGGCGACCTCCTCGGACTGCGCCGGATCGCGCAGCACCCGGCGGATCAGCCCCAGCACCTGGCCGGCCACGGCGTCGTACAGGGCCGCGAACGCGTCCTGGTCGCCGAACGCCGTTCTGGCCACCAGCTCCTTGAGGTCCGGTCCGCGGCGCTGCGGCGCGGCCAGGTGCACCACGCTGCTCATGCCGGCGCCCCCCGGTGACGGAGGGCGCGGGCCCGGCGGCGGGGGCAGGCGGGCCGCCTCCCGGGCGGGCGGTTCGTTGACATGCGGTCCTCCAGCGCCCCGGTCGGCGGTGCGCACCGGGGGGTCGTACGGGCGTGGGCACCGGGTGTTCGGAGCCGGTGCCCCGCCGGATTGGCCGCAGTCCGGGCTGCTGCCACGGTCCGGGCCGCTGCCGCACTGCCGGGCGCAGCCTCGCACAGCCGGCGCCGCGCCGGGCCTGGGGCCCCGAGGTGCACCCCGGCCGCCCGCCCGGCATCCTGCGAGAGGGTCGGCGGACCGACCGGGCGCGGCCGTCCACCCGACCAGCCCCGACGCGCCCCTGGAGCGGCCATGGACAGCCCGAACACCCCCGTCGCCGCCCTGAACTGCCTGGTCACCGGCGCCACCGGCTACCTCGGCGGCCGTCTCGTCCCGGAGCTGCTGGCCGCCGGGCACACCGTGCGCTGCCTGGCCCGCGACCCGGGGCGGTTGCGGGACCACCCGTGGCGGGCCCGGGTGGAGGCCGCCGCCGGGGACGTCACCCGACCCGACACCCTCACCGGGGCCTTCGCGGGGATCGACGCCGCCTACTACCTGGTGCACTCGCTCGGCACCGGCCGTGACTTCGAGGCCACCGACCGGGCGGCCGCGCAGGCCTTCGGCGAGGCGGCGGCCCGGGCCGGGGTCCGCCGGATCGTCTACCTGGGCGGTCTCACCCCGGCCGGGGTCCCGCAGGAGGAGCTGTCGCCGCACCTGCGCTCGCGCGCCGAGGTCGGCCGGGTGCTGCGCGCGAGCGGGGTGCCGACCGCCGAGCTGCGCGCCGCAGTGATCATCGGGTCGGGCTCGGCCTCCTTCGAGATGCTCCGGTACCTGACCGAGCGGCTGCCCGTGATGGTCACCCCGAACTGGGTCGGCACCCGGATCCAGCCGATCGCCGTCCGCGACGTGCTGCGCTACCTCACCGGGGCGCTGTCGCTGCCGCCGGAGGTGAACCGGACCTTCGACATCGGCGGGCCGGAGGTGCTGACGTACCGGGACATGATGGAGCGCTACGCCGCCGTCGCCGAGCTGCCGCACCGGCTGATCGTCCCGGTGCCGGTGCTCACGCCGCGGCTGTCCAGCCACTGGGTGGGCCTGGTGACACCCGTGCCGAACGGGCTCGCCCGGCCGCTGGTGGAGTCGCTGCGGCACGAGGTGGTCTGCTCCGAGCACGACATCGCCCGCTACGTGCCGGACCCGCCGGGCGGGCCGACCGGCTTCGACGAGGCGGTGCGGCTGGCGCTGCGCCGGATCCGGGACGCCGAGGTGGCGACCCGCTGGTCGTCCGCCTCGCTGCCGGGAGCGCCGAGCGACCCGCTGCCCACCGACCCGGACTGGGCCGGCGGCAGCCTCTACCAGGACGTCCGCGAGCGGGCGGTGGAGACCGATCCGGCGCGGCTGTGGCGGGTGGTGGAGGGCATCGGCGGCGAGCACGGCTGGTACTCCTTCCCGTTGGCGTGGGCGCTGCGCGGCTGGCTGGACCGGGCGGCGGGCGGCGTCGGCCTGCGCCGGGGCAGACGGGACCCGGAGCGGCTGCGGGTCGGCGACTCGCTGGACTTCTGGCGGGTGGAGGAGATCGAGCCGGGCCGGCTGCTGCGGCTGCGCGCCGAGATGCGGCTGCCGGGCCTGGCCTGGCTGGAGCTGTCGGTCGCCCCGGACGGGCGCGGCGGCGCCCGCTACCGGCAGCGGGCGCTGTTCCACCCGCACGGGCTGGCCGGACACGCCTACTGGTGGGCGGTCGCGCCGTTCCACGCCGTGGTCTTCGGCGGGATGTCCCGTCGGATCAGCGAGCGCGCCCTGGCCGAGCCGGCGTCCTGAGCCCGCGCCCCGACGCCGGGTCCCGACGTCGCGCTCCGAGCCCGGGCCCGACGCGCGCCCCGGACGGCGCAACCATCACATGATCGACTCGTTGGACTGTCCGCCATCACTCAACTCACGGATCAGGGGAGGTCCCGTTGGCGCGACAGACCGGCGGCGGATCACCGCAGCGGGCCGGGTCCGTGCGTCCGGTGGCGCGGGCCGAGGCGGCCCTGGTCCGCCACTACCGCCGACTGGTCCGGCTGGCCTACCTGGCGCTGCCCGCCGACCGGGACCGCCACAGCCGGGTGCTGGCCGCGCACGCGGTGGTCCAGCGGTCCCTGCCGTCCCGCTGGACCAGGGCGGACGGCCTGCGGGCGGACCGGCCGCGGGCGGACGGGCCGCCGGAGCCCGAGGAGGACCCGGTGTACGCCGCCCTGCGGCTGCGGGTGCTGCGGGCCGTGCTCCGGCCGCGGCCGGTCCACCGGCTGCTCGCACCGCGGGTCTGGGGGCTGCGCCTGTTCACCCCCGGCGGCGGCGAGGAGGACGCGGCCCTGGACCGCGCGCTGGCCGCGCTGGACCCGCCCGGCCGGGCCGCCTTCGCCCTGCTGACGGTCGACCGGCTGCCGGCGGGCCGGGCCGCCGGGGTGCTGCAGCAGGCCGGGGTGGCGTACCCCGACCAGTACGTGGACGAGGCCGCCCGGCTGTCCGCCGGCCCCGATCCGGAGCTCCCCGCCTTCGACCCCTGCGCGGTGCGCGTCCAGCCGACCGACCTGCTGCGCCGCCGCCGCACCCTCGGCGCCTCGCTCGCCGTCGCCGCGCTGGCGCTCACCACCACAGCCGCCGTACTGGCCGGCTCGGACGGCGGCGCGCCCGCCACCGGCGCCCGCCACCCGCTCCCCGCCCCGCCGTCCGGCACCGCGGCGGACCAGGCGGGGCTGGTCCGGGTGGCCGCCGACCAGTGGCAGCACACGGCCCGGCTCGGCTTCGCCGCCTGGCCCGCCCGGGGCGACCGCCGCACGGACGGCGCGCTGCTCGGCCGCGCCCTCGCGGCGTGGGCCCAGGCCGGTCCGCAGACCAGGGCCGAGGCCGGGGCGGGCGTCGCGCCGCCCGCCGGGCCGCCGCAGCTGCTGTTCGCCGGGACGGTCGACGGCACGGCCGTGGTGGTGCTGTACGACGGGCAGCGCCTCGCCCGCTTCACGGACGGGCCCGGCGGCGGGCTGGACCTCGCCCGGGCCGACGACTCCGACGTCACCACGGCGGCCGCGGTGGTGCTGCGCCGTCAGGGCACGGCCGCCCGCTACCTGCTCGCGCCGTGGGTCGAGGGCTCCGAGACCCGCCGGATCGACCAGCCGGACGCACCGGCCAAGCCGCTGGACCGCGCCGAGGGCGTCACGGCCGCCGTCCCCGTCGGGGCGCTCGCGGACTGCCGGGGCGCCACCGTGCTCCAGCTGCGCTCCTCCCCCGTCGTCGCCGAGAAGCACGCCTTCCTGCTGGCCGACCTCGGCGGGCTCGTCCCCGCCCACCTCACCTACACCCCGCCGCCGGACCGCACCCAGCCGCCGCGCGAGCCGCGCGAGGCGGTCGGGCCGGACGCGCTGCAGGCCTGGGCCCGCGGCGGCTGCACGGTGCCGGACGGCACGCCGGGCGTCAAGCAGCTCAACCTGTGGGCCTTCGCCGTGCAGCAGCTCCCGCAGAACGCGGGCGCGGCGTCCTGGGTCTGCCTGCGGGCCGACCGCTGGAACGGCGAGGGCAGCGCCATGGGCGCCGTGCTGCTGCCGGGCGCCCGGACTGCGCAGCGCACCGGCGGCGGACCGGGGCGGGCGTGCAGCCGGTTCGAACAGGACACCGTCGGGTTCACCTGGTGGCGCTCCCCGCAGGGCACGGAGTTCCTGCTCGCCGCCGGCAGCCGCCGGGTGACCAGGATCGCCGTCAAGGGCCCGGACTGGTCCACCGACCGCCCCACCCCGGACCGCACCCTCGCCGTGGAGCGCCCGGCCCGCGCGACCGTCGGCGTGGAGGCGGTACTCGACGGCGGCAGCAGGATCACGCCGATGCGCTGAGCGGCCGCCGGGCAGGAAGCCGGCCGGGGTAGGCCTGCGCCCCCGGTTCAGCGCGAGCGGCGCAGGTCCTCCAGCTCACCGGTCATCCGCCCGAGGAAGCGCGCCACCGCGTCCAGCTCGTCCACCGTGAACTCGCCGCGGACCGCCTCGGTGCGCTGCGCCACCGGCGCGAACCACTGGGCGGCCATCCGCCCGGCCCCGGGCTGGTAGTGCACCAGCACCTGGCGCCGGTCCACCGCGTCCCGGCTGCGCCGGATGTGCCCGGCCCGCTCCAACCGGTCCAGCACCGCGGTGACCGCCCCCGAGGTGAGGGCGAGCTCCTCCCGCAGCCGGCCCGGGGTGATCCCGCCCGGGTCGCCGGGCCCACCGGACCCGGCGCGCATCACGGCGAGCAGCGCCTGGACGTCGGTGGCGTGCAGCCCGCTGGCGGCGGCGAAGCCGTGGCCGAGCAGGTTCATCTCGGAGGCCAGGCCCTGCAGGAGTCCGCCGAGCGTCCTGGTCCCGGGCGGCCCCGGAGCCGACGGGGTCGGGTGCGGTTCCTGCTCCGACTGCTCCGACAAGGTCACCTTCTCCGGTCGAGTACGGCGCTGTTACCCGTTCAGCCTAACCGGGGCGGCGGCTCAGACATGATCGCCCACCGGCTCGGGAGCGGGCGGACGCACCGTCACCGGGCGCGGCCGGGCGGGCCACCAGACCAGGTCGCCCAGGTCGCGGACCAGCGCCGGCACCAGCAGCGAACGCACCAGCAGGGTGTCCAGCAGCACGCCGAAGGCGACGATGAAGGCGATCTGGGCGAGGAACGCCAGCGGGATCACCCCGAGCGCGGCGAAGGTCGCGGCGAGCACCACCCCGGCCGAGGTGATCACCCCGCCGGTCGCGGTCAGCCCGCGCAGCACGCCCTCCCGGGTGCCGACCCGCCGCGACTCCTCGCGCACCCTCGTCATCAGGAAGATGTTGTAGTCCACCCCGAGCGCCACCAGGAACACGAACCCGTACAGCGGGACGGAGGGGTCGGTGGCGCTGAAGCCGAACACGTGCGGGAAGACCAGCGCGCTCACCCCGATCGTGGCCAGGTAGGAGAGCGCCACGGTCGCCACCAGCAGGACCGGGGCGAGCAGCGAGCGCAGCAGCAGGACCAGCACGGCGAGGATGCAGAGCAGCACCACCGGCGCGATCAGCGCCCGGTCGCGCTCCGCGGTGGCCCTCGTGTCGCCCTGCTGCGCGGTGTACCCGCCGACCAGCGCGTCCGCCCCCGGGACGGCGTGCACCGCGGCCCGCAGGCGCCGCACGGTGGCGACGGCCGCGTCGCTGTCGGCCGGGTCGGCGAGCGTGGCGTCCAGCCGGATCCGCCCGTCCACCACCTTCGGCGGTCCGCCGGGCGCGCCGCCGGTGTACGGACGCACGCCCGCGACCCCGGGGACGGCGGCGGCCACCGCGACGGCCTCGGCGTGGTCGGCCGAGGCGACCACCACGGCCGGGTTCCCGGAACCGCCGGGAAAGTGTGCGGAGAGCAGCCGCTGGCCGACGATCGAGGGCTGCTCCTTGATGAACAGCTCGGTCTGCGGCACCCCGCCGGAGTCCAGGGCGGGCGCGAAGGCCGCCAGGGCGGCGAGCACCGCGAGGCTCGCCGCCCAGGTCGCGCGGGGCCGCCGGCCGACGAGTGCGGCGACCCGCCGCCACACGCCGTGCACCGGGGCCCTGCCGTCTGCGGCGGGCCGGGCCGGCCAGTACGCGGCCCGGCCGAGCAGCACCAGCGCGGCGGGCAGGAAGGTGAGCGCGGAGAGCACCGCGCAGCCGATCCCGATCGCACCGACCGGCCCGAGCGCCCGGTTGTTGGTCAGGTCGGAGAGCAGCAGCACGAGCAGACCGAGGGCGACCGTCGTCCCGGAGGCGGCGATCGGCTCGACGGACTGCCGCCAGGCGGTGCGCATCGCCGCGTAGCGGTCGCCGTGCAGGTGCAGCTCCTCGCGGAACCGGGCCGAGAGCAGCAGGCCGTAGTCGGTGGCCGCGCCGATCACCAGGATCGACAGCAGGCCCTGGACCTGGCCGTCCACCCGGACGGCGCCGTGGTCGGCCAGCACGTAGACCAGCGCGCAGGCGATCCCGAGGGCGAACACCGCACCGAGGATCACCAGCAGCGGCAGCAGCACCGCCCGGTAGACGGCGAGCAGGATCAGCAGCACCACGCCGAGGGCGACCCCGAGCAGCAGTCCGTCGATCCCGGCGAAGGCGCTCCCGAGGTCGGCCCCGATCGCGGCCGGCCCGGTCAGGCCGACGGTGGTGTCCGGCACCTGCTGCGCCAGCTGCCGGATGTCCCGGATGCTGTCGCCCACTGCACGGCCGAGGTCGGAGCGGAGCTGGACGACTCCCTGCAGGGCCCGCCCGTCCGCGGCGGGGACGACGGGCGACACCTGTCCGGTGGCGCCCGGGAGGCCGGCGGCCGCGCGCAGCGCCCGTTCGGCGGCGCCGCGCTGCTCGGCGCCGACGGCGCCGCCGCGGCTCTCCCAGACCACGATCACCGGCAGCGCACCGACCGTCTGGAAGCCCTCGCCGAGCCGGGCGACCTCGGTGGACTCGGCGCTGCGCGGCAGGAAGGCGGCCCGGTCGTTGGTGGAGACCTGGGAGAGCCTGCCCGCGTACGAGCCGAAGGCGCCGCCCAGGCCGAGCCAGACGACCAGCAGGGCGAGCGGGATCAGCAACCGGGTGCGGCGCCGGGCGGTGGGGCTGCCGGTGAGCATCGTGGAGCGCCCTTCGTAGCGGGGCGGGTGACGGACAGCCGGATCATATCTCTCAATGATTGAGAGATCCCGTGAGGGAGGTACCCGGCGAGCCGTCGGTCGCCTCGGCTACCGGAGCTGCCGGACGCGGCGTGCCACCGCACGTCACGGCCCATCGGTCCCGGTGGTAGGCCGCTTGCGACCGAGGAGCAGCCCGGCGACCGACAGCGCGCCCCAGCCGACGGAGACCGACACCGCCATGACGCGGTGTCGGCGCTTCGGCAGCACGGTGGCCAGCAGGGCGGCGTCCCCCAGGTCGGCGGCGATCCGCAGGAGGGTCGCCGTCCGCAGCGCGGAGTCGTCGGGTGCGAGGAGCATGGCCAGACCGCAGGCGGCGTCCCGGAAGGCGAGCGGGCGCAGGCAGGCGGCGACCGGTGCGGGCAGCGCGCCGTCGGGGCCGTTGAGTCCGGAGGGCGCGGCCAGCAGGGCGGGGCGCCGGGTGACGGCGAGGCCGTAGACGGCGGTGGCGGCGCCGGTCAGGCGCAGCAGTGGCGGGTGCATGGGGGGAGTCTCCCGGGTCGGTGGCACCGGTGGTTCGGAGCCACGCCCGGGGCGGACGGGTCCTCCCGGGCGGATCGCCCGGATCGCCGCGGCGGGCGATCCGGGCGATCCGGCCGCCCGCCCGGCCGACCCGGCTGAGCGGCCGTCAGTAGACGCGCTTGATCTGCCAGGAGTTGTTGTTGAAGCTGGGCACCGCGGAGTAGCGGCAGCCGGCGCTGTAGAAGGTGCTGACCTCCTGCCATCCGGCGGGCGGCAGCGAGGAGGCGCAGACGTTGACAACGGTGCCGACCGGGTAGCCGGTCAGCTGCATCATCCGCTTCATGTTCGGGTTGAAGCCGGAGCCGCAGCCGTAGTCGTTCCACCACTGGACGTCGGCCCAGCCGCTCGGGGTGAGCGTGTTCGCGCAGATCGCGGTCGTGTCGCCCGGCGCCGCCTGCGCGGTCGTCATCGACAGGGTCAGGGCCGCGGCGGCACAGCCGAGGGTCAGGGCCACGTTCCGGAGACGGGTCACGGGATCAGCTCCTCTCACCGGCGCGGCATGTCCGCGCCAACGCAATCCTTTCGTGACGGGCCGTCAGCGCACAGTGGGTTTCCGGCCCGATCAACCGGGCGCCCGGCGCGAATCTCCCCCTTGCAGAGCCCGGCCCCGGGCACCCGCGCCCGGGTCCAGGTCCGGGGCCGGCGGCGGTTCAGTGCCGGGGTGCCGGGGCCGCGTCCTGGGCGAGCAGCGACAGCCGGCTGGCCGTGCGGTTGACGTCCTGCGGCAGCCCGTCACCCGAGAGCACCTCGGCCAGTGGCGCCCCGCCGACGAGGGTGAGCCGCACCCCGCGGTCGCAGAGCACGTCGACCAGGTTGGCGAAGCGCTGGGCGGCGTCGCGGCCCGCGTCCGCGAGGCGGGGCAGGCCGGAGACCACCCAGGGGCGTCCGCCGTCGGCGAGGGTCAGGTAGTCGATGGTCGAGTTCGGCCGGTCGCAGAGGGCCGCGAAGTCGAACCAGAGCAGTTCCTCACGGACCGCCAGGGCCTCGACCCCGCCGTGGCCGACCGGGACGGTCCGCCGCTCGGCCGGGGCCGGCGGGCGCAGCCCCTCGTCGGCGAGCTGCCGCTCGTCACCCGGCCAGAGGTAGCGGCCGGCCGCGAAGCCGGAGCGCGCCGCCTGAGGGTCCCGGGCGGCCCGGTAGTCGCGGCCGCCGGTCAGCTCGACGATGTCCAGCGAGCGTTCCAGCAGCGCGATGGTCGGCTCGAACATCTGGTGGAAGACGGGGTTGGGCAGCAGGCCGGCCGGCGGGTAGTTGGAGGTGGCCAGCAGCGCCGTCCCGCGCGCCAGCAGCGCCTCGACGACCCGGCCCATCAGCATCGCGTCGCCCGCGTCGTGCACGTGGAACTCGTCGAAGTAGAGGAACCGGCTCTCCCCCAGCAGCTCCGCGACGGCGAGTTCGCCCGCGCGCGGCTCGTGCCGGTGCCGGGCGTAGGCGGCGTGGAACTGCCGGAAGAAGTCGTGGAAGTGCAGCCGCCGCTTGCCGTCCACGCGCACCGTGTCGAACAGGGTGTCGGCCAGCCAGCTCTTTCCGCGCCCGACCGAGCCCCACAGGTAGACCCCGCGCACCGGCTCGGCCCGCGCCCGGCCGAACCACCGCCGCCGGCCCGGCTCCCCGACCGCGGCCAGGGCCTCGCCCAGCTCCGCCAGCCTGGCCGCGACCGCCTGCTGCCCCTCGTCCAGCACCAGGCCGTCCCGCCGTGCCGCCCGTTCGAAATCCGCCGACATCCCCGCACTCCCCCGTCCGGCCACCCGGCCGCCCCGACCATCGGATGATCACTGCTGACAGCAGATCACATCATGGCCGGAGCAACCGGGGAGAGCCGGGCCCGTCCGCCGGGCCCCGTCCCTCGACGGAACCCGACGGAGGGGGTCAGCCCGCGATCGGCCGCACGTCCAGGCGGACGTGGTCGACCGCCCAGAACCAGTTGTTGCCCGCGTCGAACATCCGGAACTTCAGCGTCACCGAGCGGGCGCCCGCCGGAACGGCGAACTGCCGGGTGACGAAGGTGTTCTGGACGTCCTTGCCGGCGTTGTCGTTGCCGGTGGCGTCGCTGCTGTAGTAGACGAGGCGGGTCTCGGTGCCGTTGTCGAACACGGCGGTGACGGCCGCCTTCTGCGGGGCCTCCTGGCGGTAGTGCGAGTCGAAGCCGAGGTGCAGGGTGGCCGTGCCGGCCGGGATCTGGACCACCGGCGAGACCAGCGTGGAGTCGAACCTGCCCTTGCCCGACGGCGCGCCGGTGTCGTCCCAGTCGTCCGGGTCGGCGACCGCGAGGATGCCCAGGCCCCGGGCGAAGTTGCCGCGGTCCTGCCCGGCCGGGGTGGACCAGGCGCGCTTGGTGTGGAAGGTCCAGCCCTGGAGCCGGACGGTGCCCTGCGGCATGCCGGGGGCGTTGACCACCGACCAGCCCTGCGGGGCCTGCGGCGTCCAGCCGAGGACGCCGCCGATCGGCTGCAGCGCGCCGGCCAGCGACTCGAAGTCCTCACCGAGCAGGTGACCGGCCATCACCGGGGCGGTGCGGGCCGCGATCTCTCCGTCGGCGAGGGCGAAGCGGTCCCCGGCCGACGCGCGGGCGGTGACCAGGATCCGGTGGGTGGCACCGTCCGGCAGCACGGCGGGCGGGGTGACCTCCCACTCGGCGGTCGCGGTGGCGCCGGCGGCGAGCGAGGCGGGCGGCGGGGTGACGGCGGTGACCGTCCAGCCGGCCGGCACGGCCGGCTGCGCCTCGATCGCGGTCAGCGCGGCGGTCGCGGTGAACCGGGCGGCGACCCGGGCCGGGCGGCCGGGCAGCAGGATCGCCTCGTCGATGGTGGTGGAGGCGGCCTTGAGCGTGACGTCCAGGGCGAGCGGGTCGGCCAGGCCCATCGCCGGGTCGGTCAGCAGGTGCTCGCCGTCCCACGGGAAGCGCCCGGCGATCCGGCGGCGGAAGCCGAGTTCGCCGCGGACGCCCACCGCGACGTCGTACCAGCCCTCCGGTCCGACCTTCACGTTGACGGTCTTGTCGTCGCCGGCCGCGACCCGCACCTCGCGCAGCCCGTCGCCGTAGGCGAGGTCGCCGACCAGGAAGGTCTGGGCGGTGCGCGAGCGGTTGATCACGTCCACCTCCAGCACCTTGCCGTTCTGCTCCTCGGAGAGCGAGACCTCGTAGGCGGAGGCGGCGTCGCCGCGCAGGTGCCAGAGCGCGCCGTTCGGGCCGTGCACCCGCAGGTCGTAGCCCTCGGCGCCGACCTTCCAGACGTCGGAGATCCGGCTCTTGGCGCCTACCGTGTAGTACCGCGGCGCCGACCCTGGGGCCGGGTAGAGCGCGAAGACGGCGCCCTGGCGGCCCTGGTTGATGAAGTCGAGGGTCAGCTCGTCGCCCTTCAGCCTCGGCTTGACCAGCAGGTTGTACGGGCTGACCCGGGCGGCCCGGGTGCCGCGCTGCTGCTGCGGGAACACCTGCGGGTTGGGCACGGTGGGCGCGGGCAGCTTGCCGGTGTCGACGACCTTCTGCCGGTTGCCGCTGGTGTCGGGCAGCTGCGGCCAGAGCGGGTCGCGGCCGGAGAAGTCGAACACGTTGGTGAGGTCGCCGGTGACGGCGCGCCGCCACGGGCTGATGTTGGGCTCCTCGACGCCGAAGCGCTGCTCCAGCAGGCGCAGCACCGAGGTGTGGTCGTAGACCGTGGAGTCGACCACGCCGCCGCGCGTCCACGGCGAGACGACGACCATCGGGACGCGCACGCCCAGGCCCATCGGGTACGGGCCGGAGACGACCGTCTCGCCCGCGGGCAGGGTGTCGGACCAGGTGAGCGAGCCGTCGGCGGCCTTCACCCGGTACTTGCCGTCCTGGCTCACCACGCGGTGGTAGGTCGAACCGCCCTTGGAGACCCGGACGACGACCTCGCCGTCCACGGAGACGGTCGACTTGCCGCGCCCGGCGGCCAGCGGCGGAACGGGCGGCAGGTTGTGGTCGAAGAAGCCGCCGTGCTCGTCGTAGTTGAGGATGAAGACGGTCTTCTCCCACACCTCCGGCTTGGCGGCGAGCGCGGCGAGCAGCCGGGCCGTCAGGTGCTCGCCGTTCGGCGGGGCGTAGTTGGCGTGCTCGGAGAGCGCGGCGGGCGCGATCAGCCAGGAGACCTGGGGCAGTTGGTCGGCCTGGATGTCGGCGGTGAACGCCTCGACCAGGGCGTCGCCCATCGCGAAGGGGTCGTTCTTCTTCGCCGGGTCGCCGACCGCGCGCATGCCGCGCTCGTAGAGCGGCTCACCCGGCTTGGACTTGACGAAGGGGGTGAACCAGGCGAGCGCGTTGTCGTCGAAGTTGTCCAGCGCCTGGTAGGTCTTCCAGCTGATCCCGGCCTTCTGCAGCCGCTCGGCGTAGGTGGTCCACTCGTAGCCGCCGGGGATCTCGGTGTTGTCGGTCACCGGGGTGTCCCGCACCGTGCCGCCGCTGGTCCCGGTCATCAGGTGTTCGCGGTTGGTGTTGGTGTTGCACTGGACCGACGCGTAGTAGGCGTCGCAGGTCGTGAAGACCGAGGCCAGCGCGTGGTAGAAGGGCATGTCGGCGGGCTCGTAGTAGCCCTGGCCGAGCCAGCCGCTGGAGCGGCGGGTGACCGAGCCGTCGGCGCGGCCGTCGTTCCAGGCGTTCATCGAGTCGACGAAGCCGAAGGCGGGGGCGCCCTGCTGGTAGGCGTTGGTGTGTGCGGCGTTCATCGGGAAGGGCAGCAGGTGGCCCTCCTTGCGGCCCGGGTCGGGCTGGTGGAACACCGAGCGCCCGTTGACCCCGCGCACCGCCGTCCGGTCGCCGAAGCCGCGCACGCCGGGCAGCGTGCCGAAGTAGTGGTCGAACGCGCGGTTCTCCTGCATGAACACCACGACGTGCTGGATGTCGGCCAGCTTGCCGGGGCGGGCCGGCGCGGCCAGCGCCTCGCGCACGCTGAGCGGGAGGGCGGACAGGACGGCGGCCGCCGCCGCGCCGCCGAGCAGGGTGCGGCGCGACAGTTCGGGCATCGGGCTCATCGGGGGGTGGCTCCTTGGTCACGGGCGCTGGGCGGGGGCTGAGGTGGCCCAGACCAGTTATGTGTACGTGGCCCAGATGGACGGCGCCCGGGTGTTGGATGGCGGGTCGGTGACGGGCCGTCGACCCGAAGCTGTATGGACATCTTCACGGTCGGGTGACGATGGACCGGCCGACCGCGAGGTCACCCTCCCCGGGTGCGGCCCAGCGTGTCGCACCCTTGGTCACACTCCGCACCCGGACGACCCCCTAGCGTGTCCAGCCTCAGGGCCCCGAATCCGGCCGTGCGGACGGCGAGTTCAGGAGTGAGATGCCGAGGAGACGCAGCAGCCGCAGGAGTCCCCGCCGGACCGTCCGGACCGCCGCGCTCGCGCTGGTGCTGGCACTGGCGCTCACCGCCTGCGGCAGCGGCGGGGCGTCGACCGGCCCCGCCACCCTCGACTGGTACAACTTCCCCGACGACTCCGGCGCCCTCCAGCAGGCCGCCGACGCCTGCGGCCGGGCCTCCGGCGGCCGCTACACGATCCGCTACGACAGGCTGCCGCGCACCGCCGACGGCCAGCGCCAGCAGCTCGTGCGCCGGCTGGCCGCGCACGACGCGGGCGTGGACATCATGGGCCTGGACGTCACCTGGGCCCCCGAGTTCGCCGAGGCCGGCTGGATCCGCGAGTGGACCGGCGCGATGCGCGAGCAGGCCACCGCCGACACCCTCGCGGCCGCCGTCCGGACGGCCACCTGGAAGGACCGGCTGTACGCCGCCCCGTACAACTCCAACACCCAACTCCTCTGGTACCGCGACGACCTGGTGCCCGTGCCGCCCCGTACCTGGGCCGAGATGCTGGCCCAGGCGGACGCCCTGGCCCAGGCCGGCAGGCCGCACTACGTCGAGGTGCAGGGCGCCCAGTACGAGGGGCTGACGGTCTGGTTCAACACCCTGGTGACCAGTGCCGGCGGGTCGGTGCTCACCCCGGACGCCACCGCCCCCTCGCTCGGCCCGCCCGCGGTCGCCGCGGCCGGCGTGATCAGGGACCTGGCGCACTCCCCCGCCGCCGACCCCTCGCTCGCCAACCAGATGGAGGACCAGAACCGCCTGGCGATGGAGTCCGGGACGGCCGCCTTCGAGCTCAACTACCCGTTCGTCTACCCGTCCATGAAGGCCAACCGGCCGGACCTCCTCCCGCACTTCCGCTGGGCGCCCTACCCGGCCGTGACCGCCGACCGCCCGGCGACCGTCACGATCGGCGGGATCGACCTCGCCGTCGGCGCCTACAGCCGCCACCCCGAGCTCGCCCAGGAGGCCGCGCTCTGCCTGCGCAACCGCGACAACCAGCTGGTCAACGCCCTCAAGGGCGGTCTGCCACCCTCGCTGCGCAGCCTGTACACCGCCGCCGAGCTGACGGCGAGCTACCCCTTCGCCGCCGATGTGCTGGCGGCCCTGGACACCGCCTCCGTGCGCCCGCAGACCCCCGCCTACCAGAACGTCTCGATCGCCATCTCGCACGCGCTCTCCCCGCCCTCGGCCGTCCGGCCGGAGAGCACCGTCTCCTCGCTCGACGGGCGGCTCAGGGACGCGCTCGGCTCGAAGGGGTTGATCCCGTGACCAGTCCGTCCGACACCGGGCCGTCCGACAGCGGCCCACCCACCGGCGGGCCGCCCACGGGCGGCCCGCCCGCCGCCGGTCCGTCCGCCCCCGCCCGGGCGGCGCCGAAGGCGCTCTCCGCGGGCTCCCGCCAGGAGCGCCGGCTCGGCTGGCTGCTCTGCGCCCCGGCGGTGCTGGTGATGGCGACGGTGACGGCCTACCCGGTCGGCTACGCCGTCTACCTCTCCCTCCAGCGCTACGACCTGCGCTTCCCCCAGGACGCCAGGTTCGTCTGGTTCGCCAACTACGCCGCCGTGCTGTCCTCCCCGTACTGGTGGCAGGCGCTCTGGGTGACGGTGGTGATCACGGCGGTCTCGGTCGCGATCGAGCTGGTCCTCGGCCTGGCGCTGGCCCTGGTGATGCACCGGGCGGTGTTCGGCCGGGGCCTGGTGCGCACCGCCGTCCTCGTCCCGTACGGCATCGTCACCGTCGTCGCCGCCTACTCCTGGCAGTACGCCTGGACCCCGGGCACCGGCTACCTCGCGGCCCTGCTGCCGGAGGGCAGTGCGCCGCTGACCGACCACTGGCAGGCGATCGGGCTGATCATCCTCGCCGAGGTGTGGAAGACCACCCCGTTCATGGCCCTCCTGCTGCTGGCCGGGCTGGCGCTGGTGCCCGGCGAGACCGTCCGGGCCGCGATGGTGGACGGCGCGACCTTCGGCCAGCGGCTGCGCCTGGTGGTGCTGCCGCTGATGAAGCCGGCCATCCTGGTCGCCCTGCTGTTCCGCACCCTGGACGCGTTCCGGGTCTTCGACAACATCTACGTGCTGACCGGCGGTTCCAACAACACCGGCTCGGTGTCGATCCTCGGCTACGACAACCTGTTCACGGCCCTCAACCTGGGCATCGGCTCGGCGATCTCGGTGCTGATCTTCCTCTGCGTGGCGGCCATCGCGCTGGTCTTCATCACGGTGTTCGGCGCCTCGGCGCCCGGTGGCGAAACGGAGCGCCGATGACCGCCCGACAGACCCGCGCCGCGAGCGGCTGGGCCGTGGTCAACCTGCTGGTGGTGCTGTACGCGCTGTTCCCGGTCTGGTGGATCGCCGCGCTCTCCTTCAAGGACCCGAGCACGCTCTCCGACGGGAACTTCGTCCCCCGGGTGTGGACGCTGGAGAACTACCGCGGCATCTTCCGGACCTCCGAGTTCACCCGCGCCCTGGTCAACTCGATCGGCATCGCGGTGATCGCCACCACGATCGCCGTGGTGCTCGGCACGATGGCCGCCTACGCGGTGGCCCGGCTGCGCTTCCCCGGCAAGCGGCTGCTGATCGGGATGTCCCTGCTGATCGCGATGTTCCCGCCGATCTCGCTGGTCTCACCGCTGTTCAACATCGAGCGGGTGCTCGGCCTCTTCGACACCTGGCCCGGTCTGATCATCCCGTACATGACCTTCTCGCTGCCGCTGGCGATCTACACCCTGTCGGCCTTCTTCCGGGAGATCCCGTGGGACTTGGAGAAGGCCGCCAAGGTGGACGGCGCCACCCCCGCCCAGGCGTTCCGGCTGGTGATCGCGCCGCTGGCGGCGCCGGGTGTGTTCACCACCGGGATCCTGGTCTTCATCTTCTGCTGGAACGACTTCCTGTTCGCCATCTCGCTGACCTCCACCAGCGCGGCCCGGACCGTCCCGGCGGCGATCGCCTTCTTCACCGGCAGTTCGCAGTTCCAGCAGCCGACCGGCTCGATCGCCGCGGCCGCCGTGGTGATCACGGTGCCGATCGTGGTGTTCGTGCTGCTGTTCCAGCGGCGCATCGTGGCCGGCCTGACCGCCGGCGCGGTCAAGGGCTAGACAGACCCGGCACCCGCACCGCGGGTCCACCGGAGGAGCCCGCCCCCGGCGGGCAGAGCGGAAGGCAGAGCGTGGCCGAGATCGTCCTCGACGGCATCACCAAGCGCTACCCGGACGGCTCGGTCGCCGTCCACGACATCGACCTGACCGTCGCGGACGGCGAGTTCGTGATCCTGGTCGGGCCCTCGGGCTGCGGCAAGTCCACCACCCTCAACATGATCGCGGGCCTGGAGGACATCACCGCGGGCACCCTGCGGATCGGCGGCCAGGTGGTCAACGACCGCGCACCCAAGGACCGGGACATCGCCATGGTGTTCCAGAGCTACGCGCTCTACCCGCACATGAGCGTCCGGGAGAACATGGGCTTCGCGCTGCGGCTGGCCAGGACCGAGAAGTCCGTCGTCCGGGCCAAGGTCGAGGAGGCGGCCCGGATCCTGGACCTCACCGAGCACCTGGACCGCAAGCCCGCCAACCTCTCCGGCGGCCAGCGCCAGCGCGTCGCGATGGGCCGGGCGATCGTCCGCGACCCCAAGGCCTTCCTGATGGACGAGCCGCTGTCCAACCTGGACGCCAAGCTCCGGGTGCAGATGCGCACCCAGATCTCCCGGCTGCAGCGCCGGCTCGGCACCACCACCGTCTACGTCACCCACGACCAGGTCGAGGCGATGACGCTCGGCGACCGGGTGGTGGTGATGCGCGGCGGCGTCGTCCAACAGGTCGGCTCGCCACAGCAGTTGTACGACGAGCCGGTCAACCTGTTCGTCGCCGGGTTCATCGGCTCGCCGGGCATGAACTTCCTGGACGCCTCGCTGGAGCAGGACGTGCTGCGCACCGCCCTCGGCGACCTGCCCTTGGACGACCGGGCCCGCCGGCGGCTCGCCCGGGCCGACGCGCCGCGCCGGCTGGTGGTCGGCGTCCGGCCGGAGGACTTCGAGGACGCGGCGCTGCTCGCGCCCCCGCAGACCGGCCGCCCGCAGCGCGGCCGGACGGCGACGGTCGACATCGAGGTGGTGGAGTCGGTGGGCTCCGACGTCTTCGTGCACTTCACGGTGGAGGGCGAGGCGGTACCGGCCGCCGGCGGCCTGGCGGAGCTCGCGGTGGACAGCGGGGCGGCGGACACCGGCGCGCGCGGGCGGCAGGTGGTGGCCAGGATCGGCACCGCCACCCGGGCCGCCGAGGGCTCGCCGCTGGAGCTGTGGCTCGACACCGACCGGCTGCACGTCTTCGACCCGGCCACCGGCGCCAACCTCACCCACCCGGGCAGCTGAGCCGCACCCGGCGCGCTCCCGACGTGCCCGTTCGGCCGATTGGGGCGATCATGGGGAGGCCGCGCCCTGTGCGGCCGGCGCCCCGCCCACGGAAAGGTCGACCGCGATGTTCCAGCTCCTGTGGATTCTGCTCATCGGCTTCGTACTGGGTCTGCTCGCCAAACTGATCCTGCGCGGGCCGCAGTCGATCCCGTGGTGGCTGACCATGCTGCTCGGCGCCGCCGGCGCCTGGCTCGGCAACGCGGTCGCCGGCTGGATCGGCGTCGCCCACACCAGCGGGATCGACTGGATCCGCCACGCGCTGCAGCTCGGCTTCGCCGTCGCCCTGGTGGCCTTCGTCGCCCCCGCCTGGAGCAGATCCCACCCCAGCCGGTAGACCGGACCGGGCGGCGCCCCGCGGCGCTCAGCCGACGTGGACCCGGGGGCGCAGCGTGCGGTCGGGTTCGGCCTCCCGCAGCACCTCCCGGGTGACGGGGGCGACCTCGCCGTGGCCGAACAGGAAGAACCGCAGGAACTGGGCGAGCGGGTTGCCCTCGGTCCACTCGAAGTAGATGTGCGGCTGCTGCCCGGTGACGTCCCGCACCTCCAGCAGCAGCGCGGCCAGTGCGTTCGGCACGCTGGAGCTCTCCAGCGAGAGCACCCGGTAGCGGTCGTGCAGCACCTCGCCGCGGACCCGCAGTTCGGCCTCGAAGTCGGACGGGTCCAGGACGGTCACCTCGACGAAGACCAGGTCGTCCTCGGCGGGGATGTCGTTGTCCTCCCGGATCTGCCGGGCCTTGTCGCGGTACTCGGCGAGGTCGCGGCTGTTGGGCTCGTTGGCGATCAGCCTGATCGGGCGGTGGACGTAGTCGCGGACGAAGCGCTCGGCGACCACGTCCAGGAACACGTCGGTGACGCGCAGCTCGAACACCCGCTTGAGCCGGGAGAGCAGTGAGAGCAGCATGATGGCGGCGATGAAGCAGGCGCCGATCTTGACGCCGTCCGGCCGCTCGGCGATGTTCACGGCCGTGGTGTAGAGGAAGACCGCCGCGATGACGGCGAAGGCCGCGGTCCAGCGGTGCTGCCCCGCCTTGCGGGCGGCGATGGTGACGGCGATGGCGGCCGAGCTGATCAGCACCAGGACGCCGGTCGCGTACGCGCCGCCCTGGGCGTCCACGCTCGCGTCGAAGATCCAGGTGACCAGGAAGGCGATGCCGGTGAGGACCAGCACGGTCGGGCGCACCGCGCGGGCCCAGTCCGGTGCCATGCCGTAGCGGGGCAGGTAGCGGGGCATCAGGTTGAGCAGCCCGGCCATCGCGGAGGCACCGGCGAACCAGAGGATCAGGATGGTGGAGAGGTCGTAGATGCTGCCGAAGGTGTTGCCGAGGTACTCGTGGGCCAGGTAGGCGAGGGCGCGTCCGTTGGCCGGGCCGCCGGGCTCGAAGGCGGCCTTGGGGATGAGCAGGGTGGTGATGAAGCTGGTGGTGATCAGGAAGACGCTCATGATCAGCGCGGCGGTGGTGAGCAGCAGGCGGGCGCCGCGGATCCGTCCGGTGGGGCGCTCCTCGGTGTCGTCCGGGTCGCCCTCGATGTGCGGCATCACCGCGACGCCGGTCTCGAAGCCGGACAGGCCGAGCGCCAGCTTCGGGAAGACCACCAGGGCCACGCCGATCATCGCCACCACGTTGCCGTGTTCGGCGGTCAGCGCGCTCGTCCAGTCGGTGACCAGGTCCGGGTCGCGCAGGACGTGCCAGAGGCCGTCCACGACCACGACCACGTTCAGGCTGAGGTAGACCGCCACCAGGCCGACGGCCAGGCCGATCGCCTCGCTGAAACCCTTCAGGAACACCCCGCCGAGCAGGGCGACCAGGACCAGCGTGATCAGCACCTGCCGGCCGGTCAGGGCGCTGTGCAGGTGCGGGTTCTCCACCAGGTGGGCGGTGGCGTCGGCGGCCGACAGGGTGATGGTGATCATGAAGTCGGTGGCCGCGAAGCCGAGCAGGGTCAGGACGAACAGCTTGCCCTTCCAGAACGACAGCAGCCGCTCCAGCATGGCGATCGAGCCCTGGCCGTGCGGGCTCTCCTGGGCCACCCGCCGGTACACCGGCAGCGCGCCCAGCAGGGTGACCACCACCAGCACGATGGTCGCCACCGGAGAGAGCAGACCGGCCGCCAGGGCGGCGATGCCAGGCTGGTAGCCGAGGGTCGAGAAGTAGTCCAGGCCGGTCAGGCACATCACCCGCCACCAGCGCTGGCCCTTGTGCGCGGGGGCCTGCGCGTGCGGGCCGGGGTGCTGTTTGGCCAGGTCGACCAGGCCCTCCAGCAGCCAGGCCCGCAGGCGCTGACGGGCCGACGGCGCGGGCCCTGGTGCGGCCGAAGCTGACGAGCCCACGTACTCCCCTGTCCTCTGGTCTGCCGGGTCCGGCGGTCTGCCGGTCTGCCCGGACCGCCGGTCTGCCGGCCATCCGCTCCGCGGCCCCCCTCCTCGGTGCCGGGCCGGCTGCCGGGCCGGCTGCCGGGCCGCGGGGGGGTGGGGGACGGCCGTCCGAGCGCAGGCTATGCGAGCGGGGTGCCGGTGGCGCGCGAGCACCGCAGGTACCGGGTGCGCGTCACCCGTCCGCTGCCCCGGACGGCCCAGCGGAGGCCCGCGCCCGGTCGGGGCGGAGCCGCTGAACGGACGTGCGCGGACCGCCGCTAGACTTCCACGACCGAAGTGGACAACTGTCCTACAGGGCACGGGCGCCGCTGTCGCGGGCCCGGCTGGAAATCGCGCGAGGGATTGAACATGGTAGAGGCCTCCCCCAAGGTCGTTGTCGTCGTACCCACGTACAACGAACGGGAGAACCTGCCGACTCTCGCGGCTCTGCTCGCGGAGCTGACGCTGCCGAACCTGCATCTGCTGGTCGTCGACGACAACTCCCCCGACGGCACCGGCGAGGTCGCGGACAAGCTCGCGGCGGAGTCCCCGGGCACGGTCGGCGTGCTGCACCGCACCGAGAAGGACGGCCTCGGCCGGGCCTACATCGCGGGCATGACCCGGGCCCTGGAGGAGGGCGCCGACGTGGTGATCCAGATGGACGCCGACCTGTCGCACCCGGCCTCGGTCGTCCCGGTGATGATCGAGACGCTGCTGGAGGGCGACACCTCCGTGGTGCTCGGCTCCCGCTACGTCCCGGGCGGCTCGACCGCCGCGGAGTGGCCCTGGCACCGCAAGGCGCTGTCGGCCTGGGCGAACTTCTACGTCAACACGATCCTCAGCCTCGGGGTCAAGGACGCCACCGCCGGGTTCAAGGCCTGGCGGGCCGACACCCTGCGGGCGATCGACCTGCCCTCGGTGAACAGCAACGGGTACTCGTTCCAGGTCGAGATGAACTACCGCGCCGTCAAGCGGGGCCACACCATCCGCGAGGTTCCGATCCGCTTCGAGGAGCGGATCAAGGGCGCGTCCAAGATGAGCCTCGGGGTGCAGGTCGAGTCGGCGCTCGCGCCCTGGAAGCTGCTGCGCGACGGCCGCCGCAAGCCGTAGCGGCCGCCTGTCCGTCCGGGCGGGCCGGGGTCGGCCCGGCGGGCCCGGCGGGCCCGGCGGATCCGGGTGGGTCCGGGTGGGTCCGGGTGGGGGCATTCGGGTGCCGGTCCGGCGGTTCGGCGGTGTGAAGGGCGGCGGTGGGGAAAGAAGGGCGGCATGTCCCTTCTCCCGGAGTCCCTCTCGGCCACGGTGCGCCGCGGCGCCAGGGAGCCCGCCGTCGTCCAGACGATCCGGGCCACGGTGGCCGCGACCCTCTCCTACGCGGTGGCACTGCAGCTCAGCAGTGAGCCGGCCCCGCTGACCGCGCCGCTCACCGCGCTGCTGGTCGTCCAGGTCACGCTCTACTCGACGCTCACCACCAGCATCCGCCGGGTCAACTCGGTGGTGGTGGGCGTGCTGATCGCGATCGGGTTCAGCTCCGTGATGGGACTGTCCTGGTGGAGCCTGGGGCTGATCATCCTGGCCTCGCTGACGATCGGCCAGTTCGTCCGGGTGGACGAGTTCGTCCAGGAGGTGGCGATCAGCGCCATGCTCATCCTGGGCGTCACCCAGGTGGCCTCGCAGGCCTGGGACCGGGTGCTGGAGACGCTGATCGGCGCCGTCGTCGGCCTGCTGTTCAACCTGCTGTTCGCCCCGCCGGTCTGGGTGGACACGGCGGGCGAGTCGATCGAGGACCTGGCCCGGCGGGCCCGTCACCTGCTGCTGGGCATCGCCGAGGAGCTGGGCCGGCCCACCCCGGTGGAGCGCGCCGCCGAGCGGCTGCACGAGGCCCGCCGGCTGGACCAGGCCATCGCGGACGTGGACGGGGCGCTGCGGCAGGCCGAGGACAGCCTGCGGTTCAACCCCCGGATCAGCGAGGGGCTGCTCTCCCGGCTGGTGCTGCGGACCGGTCTGGACACGCTGGAGATCTGCGTGGTGGTGATCCGGGTACTGGCCCGCTCGCTGACCGACCTGGCCAAGCGGCGCGCCCCGGGCGAACGGCTGTTCCCGCCGGACGTGGCGGTGGCGCTGGAGGAGCTGCTGGGCCACATCGGGGGTGCGCTGGTGAGCTTCGCGGTGCTGGTCACCACGCAGGTGAGCCGCAACGCCGAGGAGGCCGAGCAGCGGCTGACCGCCGAGCTGGCGGCGGCCTGGGCGAGCCGGGAGAACGTCGCCCAGCTGCTGCTGCGGCGGGTGCAGGAGCATCCGGAGGCCTGGCAGCTGCACGGCGCGCTGCTGGCCGAGGTGGACCGGATCCTCGACGAGCTGGACCTCGAGCACCGCGGCCGGCGGCTGATGGAGGAGCTGGACCGGGCCTCGGTGGCGAGCCGGGAACGGTTCACCCGGCTCGCCCGGCTGCGCCGGCTGGCCCGGGGCGAGCGCCTGCGGGCCGACCGGCTGCGGCCCTCCTGGCTGCGGCGCCGGCGAGGCTGAACGGCCGGACCCGCCGCACCCCCGGACCCCTCGGGCCGGACGGGTGGGCGGGCCGAGGCGGTCAGCCCCGGGCTGCGTCGAGCAGCTGCTGGATGTCGATCTTGCGCATCTGCATCATGGCGGCGAAGACCCGGTCGGCCTTGGCCCGGTCCGGGTCGGCGACCAGGTCGAGCAGCACCCGCGGGGTGACCTGCCAGTTGAAGCCCCAGCGGTCCTTGAGCCAGCCGCACTGGCTCTCCTCGCCGCCGCCCTCCATCAGCCCGCTCCAGAGCCGGTCGACCTCCGCCTGGTCGTCGCACTCGATCTGGAGCGAGACCGCCTCGGTGAACGGGAACAGCGGGCCGCCGTTGAGGGCGACGAACGGCCGGCCGTCGAGTTCGAAGGCGACGGTCAGGACCTTTCCGGGGGTACCGGGGCCAGCGTCGCCGTAGTGGGTGATCCCGGTGATCCGGGAGTTGGGGAGGAGCGAGGTGTAGAAGCGGACGGCTTCCTCGGCCTGGTCGTCGTACCACAGGCATGGGGTGATGTTCTGCATGGAGCCGACGGTAGCGGCGGGCCCCCGGCCGGGCGGTGGCGCCACGGCCGGGGGTCACCGGTTCGGCGCCCCGGCCGCGGCCTGCGGTCAGGACACCGTGTCAGTGCAGCGTGTCGGTGCACCGCGTCAGTGCACCCAGCCTGCGTAGCGCTGGGTGAAGCGCAGACCGGTGCCGGCCGTCACGACGACGTCGTAGCGGCCCTGCCGGTCCAGCGGCCACGCCAGGTTGACCTGCTTGCCCGGCTTGACCCACACCGTCTGGGCGGTGCCGGCGAAGTCGTTGGGCGCGGCGGTGAAGCCGAGGTCGGTGAGGCCGTCGTTGACCAGTTGGAGGGTCAGCCGGGAGGAGTTGCTCAGATCGGCGGTCACGATCGGCACCCCGATGTCGTTCTGGCCGTCCTGGCCGTCGCGGATGACGGTGCCGGCGAAGCGGCGGACGAAGCCGTCGGGGCCGTGCACGGTGAAGTCGTAGCGACCGTTGGTGCGGGCGGCGTCCCAGACGTAGCCCGCGGTGGCCCCGGGCGCCACGGTGTAGGGCGTGCCGGCGAACGGCAGCAGGATGTTCGGATAGACGGTGTAGGGGAAGGCCACCGTGCCGTCGTTGGTCATGGTGCAGGTGACCTTGCCGGTCCTGCGGTCCACCTCCACGTCGGCCCAGGGCTGGTAGGGGAGATGGCGGTGCGGGCGCTCGCCGCGCTCCTGGAGGGGCATGGACTGCGCGCCGAGGGCGGGGAGTTGGACGCCGGGCAGCTTGGTGCCCGCGTCCGCCCTGGCCATCAGGGCCACGGTGTCGGGGAGCCCGGGGATCGAGTAGTCGGGGGAGGAGAAGTCGAAGCAGCTGGTGAGGTCGCCGCAGACCGCCCGGCGCCAGGCCGAGATGTTGGGCTCGGCGACGCCGGTGACCAGCTCCATGAAACGTAGGACCGAAGTGTGGTCGAAGACCTGGGAGTTGACGTATCCGCCGCGCGACCAGGGTGAGGCGACCCAGAGCGGTACCCGGTTGCCGAGGCCGATGGCCCGGCCCTGGGTGAACTCCTCGGGGGTGCCCGGCTCGGGGGTGGGCGGGACCATGTGGTCGAAGTAGCCGTCGTTCTCGTCGTACATCACCAGGAAGACGGTGTGCTGCCAGACCGCCGGGTTGGACATCAGCGACTGCAGCGCGGTGTTGACCCAGTGCGCGCCGTAGTCCGGGCTGGCGGTGGGGTGTTCGGAGAACAGGTAGGGCGCGACCAGCCAGGAGATGGTCGGCAGGGTGCCGGCCTTGCAGTCCCGGTCGAACGCGGCCGGGTCGAACTTCGTCATCGCGTTGACGTAACGCGGGTCGGTGGTGGGGAAGTTGTGGAACTGCTTGAAGTAGGAGAGCGCGTTGTCGTCGTAGTCGCCGGTGCGGTCGTCCTTGCTGGGGTTGTGGTACACCCGCCAGGAGACGCCGGCCGCCTGGAGGCGCTCGGCGTACGTCGTCCAGTCCGCCACCGGGTTGTCGGTGACGGGGGTGTTGTCGATCCACGGGCCGGTGGTGCCGTCCCGGCCCGGACCCGCGGTGCCCGTCCAGAGGTAGAGGCGGTTGGGGTCGGTCGGACCGGCCAGCGAACAGAAGTACGCGTCGCAGAGGGTGAAGGCGTCGGCCAGCGCGTACTGGTAGGGGATGTCGGCGCGGGTGAAGTAGCCCATGGTGCGCTCGCCCTTGGCGGCGATCCACTTGTTCATCGCGCCGTTGTTGATCGCCTGGTGGCCGGTCGCCCAGTCGTGCGCGAGGCCGCCGGCGTTCTGCGCGTTGTACTTCGCGGTGTCCATCCGGTACGGCAGCATCGCACCGCCGTCGCTGCGCCCGGTGTCCGGCTGGCGGAACACGTCGGTGCCGTCCGGGAACTGGAGCGCCTGCCGGTCGCCGAAGCCCCGGACGCCGTTCAGCGTGCCGAAGTAGTGGTCGAAGCTGCGGTTCTCCTGCATCAGGACGACGACGTGCTTGACGTCCTTGATGGTGCCGGTGAGCCGGTCGGCGGCGGGCGCGGCGGTGGCCGGCGTGGCCGGGAGGCCGGTCAGGGCGGCGGCGCCGACGGCCGCGGTGGCGCCGACGAAGGTGCGGCGGGAGAGCTCGGACATGGGGAACGGACCTCTCAGAGCTGGAAGGTGGCGACGGCGGCGGCGCAGTCGGACGGCCACTGGTTGGCGGCGACGGCGTCCGGGTCGGCTCCGGTGGCCGGCCAGTCGGCGACGAGCGTGTGCGCCTCGACCAGCTTCAGCGGGCCGGTGTACTGGACGTAGTCGATGCGGTCCTGCGGCTCGGGCTTGGCGCCGCGCTGCTTGCGGACCGGCGACCAGGTGGCACCGGGGGCCTTCACCGGGTTGCGGTTCTCCTCGCGGAAGCTGTCGGTCAGCCCGGCGCCTTGAAGGGCCGTCGTGACCGGCCAGGCGAGCGGGCCGACCCCGCCGTGCGCGGCGGCGGTGGCGGCCGTCCAGTCAAGGTGCGAGGGAGAGGAGAGCGCGCCGGCCAGGACCACCGGGGTGCGCCCGGCGGCGTCCGCCCTGATCGCGGCGGCCAGTGCCTCGGCCTGCCGGAACCGGGCGGAGGCCCGCTCGGCGGCCTCGACCTGGGCGGCGCTCCGGCCGTCCTGGACGGCGTACGGCCCGTAGTCGGCCTCGTCCAGGTGGGCGGCCCAGAACCGGACGGTCCGGCCGCCGGGCAGCTGGACGGTGGCCCCGCCCGCGGGCAGCGCGGCCGTGACGGGGGTGACGGCGCTCAGCGGGTAGCGGCTGAGGATGCCCACGCTGCCCGCGCTCTGGTAGGCGTACCAGCCGAGCGCGTCGGCGAGCTCCTGGGCGGCGGCGCCGGCCGTCTCCTGGAGGGCGAGGACGTCCAGGCCCTGGGCGAGCACCACCCGCAGCTGCTTCTCCCGGGCGTCGGTGAAGGCGGCGCCCGCGTTGGCGAGGTTCCAGGCGGCGGCCTTCAGCCGCAGCGGGGCGGCCGGGTCGACGACCGGGATCTGAACGGTCACCGTGTCGGTGGCGCCCGCGCCGTCCTTGACGCCGACGACGAGGGTCTCGGGGTTCTTCGGCGCGGTGGCGGGCGCCGTGCCGGTCACCTGGCCGTCCGCGCTGACGGCGGCCCAGGCCGGGCCGCTGATCTTGCGGAAGGACGCGGTGCCCGCCGGGTTCCCGGCCGGGCGGCACCAGAGTCCGCCGAGCTTCACGGACACGGCGGCACCGGGGGCGACGGGGGTGGCGGTGAGCGCGTCGACGGCGCTGTGCGGGCGCACCACGGCCGGCTTGGGGCGGAAGGAGAACGAGGCGGTCTGCGCGAGGACGCCGTAGCCGTCCTTGGCCAGCAGGTACGCGGTGTACGGGCCGCCGGTGAGCGCGGAGGTGTCGAGCTGGACGTCACCGGAGGCGCCCGGCGTGTACTTCCAGAGCAGGGAGGAGCCGGTGCCGGGCTGGCGGGTGCCGTCGTAGATGCCCACCCAGTTCTTGGCGTCGGGCGCGTCGGTGCTCCAGTGGAAGGTGAGGCGGTCGCCTTCGGCGGGGTTGGCGGGTGAGGAGAGCGTCAGGGCGCTGCCTGCGGCCACGGTTGTCCTGTCCGCCGCGCTCGGGAGCCGGTCCGCGGGGGGTCGGGGGCCGGGCTCCGTCCGCGGCTGGTCACGGAGGTTGAGGGGTTGGCTTCCCACAGTTGGCTGTACAACTGGGGGCGCCCCAATTCATCCGAAAGCCAGCAACCGGGACATGAACGACGCATGACGGGACATCGGGCGGTTCGGGAACTCGGCGACCCGCCACACCGGACCGACCTGGCGCCCGGGCGTCGTCCGAGCGCCGTCCGGGCGCTGCCCGCGCCCTGGACAGCCGGGCTGGACTGGTCCACGATTCACCTCCATGACCCCTCCCCTGGTCCCCTTGGACTCCGTGCACACCGCGCTCCTCGACGCCGTCATCGGTGCGGCCGAGGACACCGCGGCGCTGCTCCGCGACCTCCCCGACACCGGCGCGCCGATCCCCGGCGCCCAGTGGACCGTGGGCGAGGCCGCCGCCCATCTCGCCCTGGTCAACGAGCTGATGGCCGACCTGGCCGCGGGCGGGCAGCAGACCTACGGGGACGGCACGCCGGGCAGCCTGGCCGCGGCCAACGAAGTGGCCCTGGCCGCCTACCCCGAGCGGGACCCGGCGGTGCTCGCCGAGGCGATCGTCCGGCACGCCCGCGCCTTCACCGAGACCTGCGCCGACCGGGCGGCGTCGGAGCCGGTGCTCACCCCGCTCGGGCCGATGGACCTCGACACGTTCGCCTCGTACCTGCTCACCCACATCCTCGGCCACGGGTACGACCTGGCCGTCGCCCTGCGGCGGCCGCACATGGTCGACCGCCACCGGGTGGAGCTGACCCTGCCGTTCCTGATGACCGCCATGCCCCGGGTCCTCGACGCCCGCTCCGCCGCCGGCCACACCGCCTGCTACGACCTCCGGCTGCGCGGCGGCTCCCGCTTCACGGTGACCTTCCGCGACGGCGCCGTCGAGGTCTCCCCCGGGCCGGCCGCCCGGCCCGACTGCACGATCCTCACCGAGCCGGTGGCGTTCCTGCTGCTCGCCCTCGGCCGGTGCAACCCGCTCGCCGCGCTGGCCCGCGGCAAGGTCCTCGCCTGGGGCCGCCGGCCCTGGCTCGCGCTGGGGTTCCCGCTGCTGTTCAAGGCGCCGTAGCGGCCGGGCCGGGGTGGTACGGCAGCGGCGGCCACCCCGGCCGCAACTGCCCGCCGTTGTCCGCCTTTGTCCGCCTTTGTCCGCCGCCCAGGTGACGGTTGGTCTGAGCGGGTACGCCCGGTCACCGCATCAGCGTAGGCAGGCAGTCCACCGGTGACCCGATTCGCACAGACTGCCGGACGCTTCGACTATGGCTTCCTTCAACCGGCTGCTCACCCGCGTCCGCCGACGCGCCGGAGCACTGGCCCTCCCCTGCACCGTGATCTCGGCGCTCGTCCCGGTCCTCGCCCTCGGGCCGGGCGCCGTCCAGGCCGTGGCCGCACCGCTGCCCGGCGGCCTCGGGCCGTGCGTCCCGGGCAGCTGCCCGGACCCGTTCCCGAGCTCGATCAACAACGGCCCGTTCGCCGGCCGGGACAACGGCGTCAACATCTTCGTCGGCAACCAGTTCCTGGTCACCGGCCGCGCCGCCGAGGCCGAAGGACGGGTGGTCGTCCTCGACGGCTTCACCCAGGCCAAGGAGGCCGGGGTCAGCTCCATCTACAACATCGGCATCGCCGGCGTCGGCTCCCGGGTCCCCCCGCCGGACGGGGCCGACTTCCTCACCACCGGCGGCGGCATCACCATCGCCCCCGGGCAGAGCCTGGTCGCCGAGGGCGGTGTGGTCCGGCACGCCGGCGCGGTCAGCGGCACGGTGACCGGCACCCTGGTCACCGACGCCAACGCCGTCCAGCCCTACAGCGGCCTGCGCGACCAGCTCACCGCCGCGTCCGACTGCTACGCCCGCGTCAACGGCATGCCTCGCACGCCGACCGGCACGGCGGTGAACCAGGGCGGACAGACCCTGTTCACCGGCGACGGCGCCTCGGCCCTCCAGGTGTTCAACGTCGACTTCGACCTCACCGGCCCGACCGGCGGCCAGCAGGGCATCGTCTTCGCCAACATCCCCTCGGGCGCCACGATCCTGGTCAACGTGCTCGGCGCCGCCCGGGCCCTGAACACCTACAGCGGCGGCATCAACGACACCGACGACCCGCTCAACGCCTACCGCGACCACCTGCTGTGGAACTTCCCCGACTCCACCGCCGTCACCCTGGCCGGCACCGGCCAGTTCCAGGGCAGCTTCCTGATCGGCGAGCAGGCCTCGCTGACCACGGTCACCCTCGCGGGTGTCAACGGCCGCTTCTTCACCACCGGCTCGCTCACCCACACCAGCCTCCCGGTCGGGGGCGGCGGCCAGGAGTTCCACTCGTGGCCCTTCAACGGCGACCTCCCCACCTGCGGCACCACCCCGGTGACGGGTGAGGTCCGGGTGCTGAAGACCGACGCCAACACCGGAGCCGCGCTCCCCGGCGCCGTCTTCGAACTCTGGCAGGAGACCAACGGCATCCCCGGCCTCCAGACCACCGGCATCAACCCCGACACCCGGAACGGCGCCACCTGCACCACCCCCGCCGACGGCATCTGCCGACGCACCGTCGAAACCGGCACCTACTACTGGCGCGAAACCACCCCGCCCACCGGCTACGACCTCCCCGCCAACCCCGTCTTCGGCCCCCTCATCCTCACCCCCCAGAACGCCACCACCGGAATCCAGATCACGGCCCGTGACTGCCCGTCGCCGAAGCCGCCGGCCGGCGGTTCGATCCACCTGACCAAGAAGGACGCCTGGACCGACAAGCCGCTGGGCGGCGCGAAGTTCCAGCTCTGGCGGGAGACCAACGGTGTCCCCGGCCTGCAGACCTCCGGCCCGAACCCCGACACCGACACGGGGTCCGACTGCACCACCAGGGCGGACGGCGGGTGCGCCTTCACCCACCTGCAGAGCGGCGACTACTACCTGCGGGAGACCGCCGCACCCCCCGGCTACCAGCTCCCGCACAACGCGGTGACCGGCCCGTACACGCTGGACGCCGATGACTGCGTCACCGTGACCCTGACCAACAAGCGCGACCGCGACGACTGCTGAGCCGTGTCTGACACGGTCTGACAGCACCGTCCGGTGAACAGCGGAGCTGCCGCGGACGAGGTCCGTCCCTCCTGGACGCCCTCACCGCGGGAGCTCCGCTGTCGCACGCCCGGCCGCGGCCACCGCAGGCCGCGGCGGCCGGGGTCAGGGCCGGACGACGGCGTCCAGCCAGTCGAAGATCCGGCCGAAGGCGAGCCGCTGCGCTCCCGCGTGGCAGTGCGCGCCGGAGCCCTCGGCCACGGTGAAGCGCAGCAGCGTCCGGGGACAGGTGAGGTGCTCGTAGAGCCGCAGGGCCTGCCCGGCGAAGAACAGGTCCTCCTCGGCGTCGCAGACCAGGGTCGGGGCGGTGATGCGTTCGGCGATGCCGTCGGCCAGCGAGTAGTCGAGGTACGCGGCGACGAACTGGCGGGGCGTCTGCACGCCCATCACGTAGGAGCCGTGGGTGACCGCCCACCGGACGGTCGGGTTGACCTTCATCAGGGCCTCGATGGCGGCGTCCACCTCCGGCGCCTCCTCGGCGCGCAGCCTCGCCTCGGCCTGCTCGGGCGTCAGTGCGGGCAGCAGTGCCCGGCTGACCTCGCCCAGGTCGTAGACCCCGTCCACCGCGATGACGGCGGCAAGCCGGTGCTCGAACGCGGCCGCCCGGGGCGCCAGCAGGCCGCCCATGCTGAGGCCGAGCAGGGCGACCCGCCCGGGGTCGACCTCGGGGTGTCCGGCGACGAGCCAGTCGAGCACCGGCGTGACGACGTTCTCCCAGTCCGGGCGGAACGGCAGGCCGTCCCGGAAGCGTGCCCACGGCTGGCCCGGACCGTCGAAGGTGAGGACGTGGTAGCCGCGTTCGAGGGCGGCGGCGGCGCCGAAGAAGTGCATCTCCTCGGCGGAGCCGTCGAAGCCGTTGTGCATGATGACCGCCGGTGCCGGCGCGTCGCCGGGTGCCCGGTAGTAGTAGCCGTGCAGGAGGTGGCCCTCGAAGGGGATCGCGACCTGCTGGACGCGCGGTTCGAACAGCTCGGCCGCCGTCTGGAAGGCGTCCACCGCCTGCTCGTACGCCGTGGCGATGCGCGGGTCGCGGGGGTCGCCGTGCAGGAAGAACTCGGCGACGCGGAAGTAGTTGTTGGCGCGCAGGTAGGCGTCCCGCGCGGTGACCGGGTGGCCGGCGGCCAGGGCGATCGCGCCGGCCTGGGCGGTGTGGGCGGCGGTGGCGGACCACTCGTCGTACCAGCTGTCGTAGTCGCCCGCGGTGATGCGCTCGGCGGTGGCGAGCACCTCGCCGGGCTCGGCACCGCCGTACGCGGCGTGGCCCAGGGCCCGCAGGGTCTCGAACCAGAACTGCGGGTCGTCCGCGAAGAACAGGGGCTTCATGGGGGTCTCCTCGGTGCGGGATCGATCACGCGGGCAGGCCGGCGGGAGAGGTCCGGGCGCGAGCGGGCGCGACCGGGGTCGTCGAACTCGCGGATATCGTCGGGTGGGTGGTCCCGGACGCGACGCAGCGGCCAGTGCGCCCGGCGGCGTGTTCGAGGGCGTCGAGCCAGGCCCGGGCCGAGCCTTCGAGGACGGCCCGTGTGCTCCTCCGGGTCGTCCTCGACCGGCAGGCCCGCCCGGGACTCCTCGGTGGTCACTTCGGTACCGGTCGCGGTCGACGTGAGTGTCCAGGCGTGCATGCCAAGGATTCCCGCCAAGTGCCCGCCCCACACCGCGCGGTGTGCGACGGCGCCGGTCTGCCCGCCCGCCACCCCGGGGCCTCCGACTCCCGCCCGACCCGGCCTCGGTCGATCGGCCGATGGGCGGGCGGCCCCCGGCGGTGGTGGAATGGGCGGTGTGGATCACACATCTCCGTCGACCCCGACGCCCGCCGACGGCCTGACCAGCCGTCAGGTCGATGCCTATCTGGCCAGGATCGGCGCCGCACGGCCCGGGCGGGCCGACCTCGCGGCCCTCGTGGACCTGCAGCGCGCGCACCTGGAATCGGTGCCCTTCGAGAATCTGAGCATCCACCTGGGCGAGCCCCTGGTGCTGGAGCCGGGGGCGCTCTTCGAGAAGGTCGTCACCCGTCGCCGCGGCGGATTCTGCTACGAACTCAACGGCTCCTTCGCCGAGTTGCTGCGGGCGCTGGGCTTCCGGGTGGCGCTGCTCGCCGCCCGGGTGTTCGACGGGGCGAAGGCCGGTCCGCCGTTCGACCACCTGGCGCTGCGGGTCGACCTGGACGAGCCGTGGCTGGTCGACGTCGGGTTCGGACGGTTCAGCCTGCGGCCGCTGCGCCTGCACGCCTACGGGGAGCAGTCCGACGGCGCCGACGTGTTCACCCTCACCCCGTACGGCGACGAGCTCGACGTGGCCATGGACGGCCGACCGGAGTACCGGCTCGGACTGCGGCCCTACGCGCTGGCCGACTTCGTACCGACCTGCTGGTGGCAGACCACCTCGCCGGATTCGCACTTCACCCGGTCGACGACCTGCTCGCTGCCGACCGCCGACGGCGGGCGGGTCACGCTCAGCGGGACCAGGCTGATCCGGACGGCGGCCGACGGCAACCGGGAGGAGCGCGAGCTGGGCGAGGCCGGCGCACTGGAGGCCTACCGGTCGGTGTTCGGCATCGAGCTGGACCGGCTGCCGGTGGCGGCGGGCTGACGCCCCGGCGCAGCGCGCCCCGAGCCTGCCCCGGGCAGGACCGCAGGCGGGGGCCGCAGCCGCCGTCGCGGCCGCGGAGGCCCCTCCGCAGGAATAACCCGGCGCCGCCCGGGCATCCGATCGGACACCATGCCACCGCGACCAGTGTGAAGAGGTGAACCGCAGATGAGGACGGGCCGGGGTGCCGTGGACGACCACCGCTGCGACGTCGGCCCGCGGCCGGCCGGGCGGCGCCGGCGGCTGCCCCTGGCCGGCCTCCCGACGCCGGTGACCAGGGCCCGTGCGTTCACCCGGCAGGCCCTGGCCGACTGGTCGTGGCCGGCGCCGCAGGACGGCGCCGGCCCGGCTGTCGTCCACGACGTGGTGCTGCTCGTCGCCGAGCTGGTGGCCAACGCGGTCGTGCACGGCGGCGGCCCGCTGGAGCTCGTCCTGGACGCCTCCGCCGAGCGCCTGCGGATCGAGGTGAGCGACGGCGCAGCCGCCCTGCCCGAGCCCCGGCTGCCGCACCGGCCGGGCCGGGCCGGCGGCCACGGCCTGTTCATCGTGCAGCGGACCTCGGATCGCTGGGGCGCGTCGCGGCACGCCCGGGGCAAGGCGGTCTGGGCCGAGGTCGACGCCCGGCGGCCGGCCCCCGCGGGCTGACCGGCCGACCCGGGCGACCTGGTACGCCGGTGGTCGCTCAGAGGGCGAGCCGCCGGGCGGCGACGGCCTCCAGGAGCAGCTCGAGCGCGAACGGGTAACCGCTGCCGCGCATGTCCGCGATCAACAGGCCGGCGGTGGCGGCGATATTGGGGTGGGTGTCGGCCCCCAGGCGGCCGTAGCGGACCCGCCACACCCCGGCGTCGGCGGCCAGGGCGGGGGCCGGCAGGGCGAGTGCGGCCGCGTCCTGGGCCGCGAAGGCCAGCGACTGGTCAACGAAGGCGTGGTAGATCCGCACCGCCTCCTCGTCCGGGAAGCCCGCGCCGCGCAGCACCCCGAGGATGCTCTCCACCGCCCGCACCTCGTTGTCCCGCCCGGTCGTCCGGAAGGCGGCGAGCATCGCGGCCTGGGGGTGTGCCTGGTAGGCGGTGTGGATGCGCATCCCGATGTCGCGCAGGTCGGCGCGCCAGTCCCCGGTGGAGCACCAGCCCTGCTGGGCGCGGCCGATCAGCTCGTCGGCGATGGCCAGCAGCAGGTCGTCGGTGTTGCGGAAGTACCGGTAGAGGGCACTCGGATCGGCGCCCAGGGCGGCTCCCAGGCGGCGGACCGTGAGCGCGGCCGCCCCGTGCTGGCCCATCAGCCGCAGCGCGGTCTCGACGATGACCTGCTCGGACAGCACCATGCCCTGCTTGGTCGGTTTCCTGCGCCGCCGCTGCGGTTCGGGCACCACGCGTTCCGTCATGACCCGGGAGCTTATGACAACACCATTGACGTGTGAAGGGGTCGACGATTTCATGGCCGCCACGGCCTGCACGGCCGACACCCCTCATCCCCCCCACGATCAAGGCGGTGATCCGTTGGCATCGACGGTCAAGGACCCCGGCGACACCCCGAGAACAGGCGTGTCCGACTCCTCCGGCGCGATGCGCAGGTCACTCGGGGTCGGCGGCGGCATCGTCCTCGCCGCCTCCAGCACGGCGGCCACCAGCAGTATCGGCATCGGGCTCGGCCTGATGGCCGGCGTGGTCGGCCTGCACCTGCCGGCGATCATGCTGCTGGCCTTCCTCCCGGTCCTCTGCATCGCAGGTGCCTACGGGCGCCTCAACGCCGTCGAACCCGACGCCGGCAGCAGCTACACCTGGGTCGGCCGGGTGCTCAACCCCTGGCTGGGCTTCCTCACCGGCTGGGTCAACACCGTCGGCACCGTGGTGTTCATGGCCTACACCACCACCGTGACCGGCTCCGCGCTGATCCAGCTGGCCGACCAGGCCGGCCTGCGCACCCTGGCGGGCCTGCGGCTCGACGCGGACTCCACCCTCCAGTCCACCCTGCTCGGGCTGGGCGTCCTGATCGCCGCCGCCCTGGTCGCCGTCCGCGGCCTCGACCTCGCGGCCCGGCTGCAGAAGTACCTGCTGGTCTTCGAGTACGCCGTCCTGCTCGGCTTCTGCGGCTACGGCCTGTTCGTCGGCGGGCAGCCGTTCTCGCTGGAGTGGTTCAACCCGTTCGGCATCCCCTCGTTCGCGGCGCTGGCCCAGGGCATGGTGCTGGCGGTCTTCTGCTACTGGGGCTTCGAGTCGGTCTTCAGCGTCGGCGAGGAGGTCCGCAACCCGCGCGACGCCTCCCGCGGCGGGTTCATCGCCCTGATCTCGATGCTGCTGCTCTTCCTGCTCGCCGGCACCGCGTTCCAGCGGGTGCTCCCCCTCGACGAGCTGGCGGACAACGGGGCGCACGGGCTGACCTACTTCGGCGAGCGGATCGCCCACCAGCCGCTGGCCGCCCTGCCGCTGGTCGCGCTCACCTTCTCGGCGGCGGCCTCGCTGCAGGCCTCCGTCATCCCCACCGCCCGCGGGATGTACGCGATGGGCCGCGACGGCACGCTGGGCCCGGTCTGGACCAGGATCCACCCCCGGCACGGCACCCCCGCCGCCGGGACCATGCTGATCACCGGTGCGGCCGTCGTGCTCGCCGTGCTCTCCCTGGTCATCCCGACCGTCAACGACCTGATCTCCGCCACCGTCAACGCGATCGGCATCGTGGTGGCGCTCTACTACGCGCTGGTCGCCCTCGCCGCCGCCGTACGCTTCCGGCACCTGCTGCGCACCGCGCCGCTGGAGGGGCTGCGCGCGGTGGTCGCCCCGCTGGTCGGCGCCGCCGTCCTGCTGACCGTCGGCGGCTACCTCGCCTGGACGTGCTACGACTCCGCCGACCACTTCGAGCTCTCCGCCGACAACGGCTGGTTCCAGCTGGCCGTACCGGTCCTGATGATCGGCACCGGCCTGGTCGCCGCCGCCTGGGCCCGCTGGTACCGCCGGTCCCCGTACTTCCTGCGGACCCCGGCCGCCGAGGCCGCGACCGCGCTCGGCACCGCGTTCGCCGTCGGGGCCGGCACCGGCGTCGGGGCGGGGGCCGCGGTCGGGGCCCGCATCGGCACCGACCCCGGCGGCTCCGGCCCCCGCGGCGCCAGGTAGGCCGATCGCACCGCACCGCACACCGAACGCACCCCGGCCGCGAACCGGCCCCACCCCCGCCGCGCACCGGCCACCGACACCCCCAGGAGCACCACCCATGCCCAAGGCCGACCTGGTCTTCACCAACGGTCCCGTCCACACCGGGGACCCGGCCCGCACCCGCGCCGGCAGCCTCGCCGTCACCGGCGAGCGGATCACCGCCGTCGGACACGACGAGGTCCGCGAGCTGATCGGCCCCGGTACCGAGGTCGTCGACCTGGCCGGCCGGCTGCTGATCCCCGGCTTCCAGGACGCGCACGTCCACGCGGTCTACGGCGGGACGGAGCTCGCCGAGTGCGACCTCAGCGAGACGGTCGGGGTCGGCGACTACCTGCAGCGCGTCGCCGGGTTCGCCGCCGCCCACCCCGACCGGCCCTGGATCACCGGCAGCGGCTGGTCGCTGGAGAGCTTCGACGGCGGGCTGCCGACCCGGCAGCTGCTCGACTCGGTGGTCGCCGACCGCCCGGTCTACCTGGTCAACCGCGACCACCACGGCGCCTGGGCGAACACCCGCGCCCTGGAGCTCGCCGGCCTCACCCGGGAGACCCCCGACCCCGCCGACGGCCGGATCGAGCGCGAGCCGGACGGCACCCCGAGCGGGATGCTGCAGGAGGGCGCCACCGCCCTGGTCTCCCGGCACGTCCCGCCGACCAGCGCCGCCGACCGGCTGGCCGGGCTGCTCCGGGCGCAGCACCTGCTGCACTCGCTCGGCGTCACCGGCTGGCAGGACGCCCTGCTCGGCGAGTTCAACGGCCAGCCGGACCCCTCCGACGCCTACCTCGCGGCCGCCCGGGCCGGCACACTGACCGCCCGGGTCATCGGGGCGCTCTGGTGGGACCGCTCCCGCGGCGCCGAGCAGATCCCCGAACTCGTCGCCCGGAGGGAGGAGTTGAACGCAGGCCGGTTCCGGGCCGGCGCGGTGAAGATCATGCAGGACGGGATCGCCGAGAACTTCACGGCCGCGCTCACCAGCCCCTACCTGGACGGCTGCGGCTGCGCCACCGCCAACAGCGGCCTGAGCTTCGTCGACCCGGACGCCCTGCGCGGCTTCGTCACCGAGCTGGACGCGCTGGACTTCCAGGTGCACTTCCACGCACTGGGCGACCGCGCGGTGCGCGAGGCGCTGGACGCCGTCGAGGCCGCCCGCGCCGCCAACGGCCACCGCGGCACCCGGCACCACCTGGCCCACCTCCAGGTCGTCCACCCGAGCGATCTGCCGCGCTTCGCCCGGCTCGGCGCGATCGCCAACATCCAGCCGCTCTGGGCCGCCCACGAGCCGCAGATGGACGAGCTCACCATCCCCTTCCTCGGCCCCGAGCGGGCCGCCTGGCAGTACCCCTTCGGCGACCTGCTGCGCGCCGGGGCCACCCTCGCGGCGGGCAGCGACTGGCCGGTCAGCAGCCCGGACCCGCTCGCCGGCATCCACGTGGCCGTCAACCGGATGGAGCCCGAGGCGACCGACGGCCGGGTGTTCCTGCCCGAGCAGCGGTTGGACCTGGCCACCGCCATCGCCGCCTACACGGCCGGCTCGGCCCATGTGAACGGCTTCGACGACGCGGGCAGCCTGCGGGTCGGGAACCTCGCCGACCTGGTGGTGCTCGACCGCGACCTCTTCGCCGCGCCGGCCGCGGAGATCGCGTCGGCCGGGGTCGAGCAGACCTACGTGGGCGGGCGGCTGGTGTACTCCGCCGCCTGACCCCGGGGGCGGTGATTCGGCCGCCGGGGCGGGCGGTCGGGTCACCGGCCCGCCATGGCCTTCCGGGGCCACGAGCCTCTCGGGCCAGCACGGGCCCCGCCTCCGGTCACCCCGGGGGCGGGGCCCTACCGGTGCCACGATCCGGCCCGCCCACGGCCCGGTCGGGCCTGCGGCCAAACGGTGGTCCTCCCGGCCCCCGGGTGTCCGGGCGGGCCCGGGGTGGAATGCGTGGGCGCATGAACGCCACCGACACCGTGCCGACCAGCAGCGCCATCGCGCTGACGGTCAACGACCGGCCGCACACCCTGACCGTCGACCACCGGGCCACCCTGTTGGACGTCCTGCGCGAACAGCTCGGCCTGACCGGCGCCAAGAAGGGCTGCGACCACGGCCAGTGCGGCGCCTGCACCGTGCTGGTGGAGGGGCGGCGGGTCAACGGCTGCCTGCTGCCGGCCGTCGCCCAGGACGGCGCCGCGGTCACCACCGTGGAGGGGCTGGCCGGGCCGGACGGGCCGCACCCCCTGCAACGGGCGTTCGTCGAGCAGGACGCCTTCCAGTGCGGCTTCTGCACACCGGGCCAGCTCTGCTCGGCGGTCGGCCTGCTGGCGGAACTCGCCGAGACGGGCACGGGCGCGGGCACGGACGCGGGCGCCGTCGGCCCGGGCGGGGGTCCCGACGAGGCCGCCCACGAGGCGGCGATCCGCGAACTGCTCAGCGGCAACATCTGCCGCTGCGGGGCGTACGGCGGAATCGTCCGGGCCGTCCGACAGGTGCAGGACGGCCGGGCGGGGGCCGCCGGATGAGGCCGCTCGGCTACACCAGGGCCGCCGACGTGGCGTCCGCCGTCGCCCTGCTCGCCGCCGCGCCGGACGCCCGGGCCCTGGCCGGCGGGACCAACCTGGTCGACCTGATGAAGCTGGGCGTCGAGCGGCCGGCGCTGCTGGTGGACATCGCCCGCCTGCCGCTCGACCGGATCGAACCCACGCCCGGCGGCGGTCTGCGGATCGGCGCGACCGTCCGCAACAGCGACCTCGCCGCCCACCCGCTGGTCCGCGACCGCTACCCGGTGCTCTCCCAGGCCGTGCTCGCCGGCGCCAGCGGCCAGCTCCGCAACGTGGCCACCACCGGCGGCAACCTGCTCCAGCGCACCCGCTGCCTGTACTTCCAGGACGTCACCAAGCCGTGCAACAAGCGCCGGCCGGGCTCCGGCTGCCCCGCCCGCACCGGCGTCCACCGGGACCTCGCCGTGCTGGGCACCTCCGAGCACTGCGTCGCCACGCACCCGTCCGACCTCGCGGTGGCGCTCGTGGCACTGGACGCCGTCCTGCACCTGACCGGCCCCGACGGGGACCGCGCGCTGCCGCTCACCTCCTTCCACCGGCTGCCCGGCGACACCCCCGACCTCGACACCGAGCTGGCTCCCGCCGAACTGATCACCGCCGTCGAGCTGCCCCCGCCGCCGGCCGCCGTCCGCTCGGTCTACCGCAAGGTCCGCGACCGCGCCTCCTTCGCCTTCGCCACCGCCTCGCTCGCCGCACTGCTGGCGGTCCGGGACGGCCGGGTCGAGACGGTCCGGCTCGCCTTCGGCGCCCTGGCCCCCAAACCGTGGCGGGCGCTGACCGCCGAGGCCGCGCTGCGTGGCGGCCCGGCCGACGAGGAGGCGTTCGGCCTGGCGCTGGACGCCGAGCTGGCCGCCGCCCGGCCACTGCGCGACAACGCGTTCAAGCTGCCACTGGCCCGCCGACTGGCGGTGCGCGAGCTGGTCCGGCTCACCGACGCCCAGGAGACCCGATGAGCACCGCCCCCGCCCCGGTCCGGCTGGAGGCCTGGGAGAAGGTCACCGGCGCGGCCCGCTACGCCGGCGACCACCTGCCCGACGGGCTGGCCCACGCCTGGCCCGTACCGGCCACCATCGCCCGCGGCGACATCACGGCCGTCCGCGTCGAGGCCGCCCTGGCGCTCCCCGGCGTCCTTGCGGTGCTCACCCACCGCAACGCCCCCGTCCTGCGCCTCCCCGAGGACGGCGACCCGACGCTGGCCGTGCTGCAGTCCCCCCGGATCGCGCACCGCGGCCAGGTCGCCGCCCTGGTGGTGGCCCGGACCGTGCAGGACGCCCGGGCCGGCGCCGAGGCGGTCGGAATCGGCTACGCCGCCGAGCCGCACGACGTCGTCCTGACCGACGACCACCCCGGCCTGTACACGCCCGAGCTGGCCAACGGCGGCCACCCGGCCGTCCGCGAGCGCGGCGACTTCGACACCGCCTACCGCCGGGCCGTCGTCCGGATCGACCGCACCTACCGGGTCGGCCCGCTGCACAACCACCCGATGGAACCGCACACCGCGACCGCGCAGTGGGCCGGCGGGCGGCTGACCGTGCACGACTCCAGCCAGGGCACCACCACCGTCCAGGAGTCCCTGGCCGCGCTCTTCGGACTCGACCCCGCGGACGTCCTGGTGGTCAGCGAGCACGTCGGCGGCGGCTTCGGCAGCAAGGGCACCGCCCGCCCGCACGTCGTCCTGGCCGCGATGGCCGCCCGCGAGACCGGCCTGCCCGTACGCCTCGCGCTCCCCCGCTCCCAACTGTCCGCCCTCACCGGACACCGGGCGCCGACCGTGCACCGGGTCCGGCTCGGCGCCGCCGCCGGCGGCGAACTCGCCGCGCTCTCCCACGAGGTGACCACCCGCTCCTCGACCCTGCGGGAGTTCGTCGAGCAGGCCGCGGTGCCCGCCCGCGTCATGTACGCCTCGCCGCACAGCCGCACCACCCACCGGGTGGTGCGCCAGGACGTGCCGACCCCGTCCTGGATGCGGGCCCCCGGCGAGGCCCCGGGCATGTTCGCCCTGGAGTGCGCGATGGACGAACTCGCCGAGGCCTGCGGCGTGGACCCGGTCGCGCTGCGGATCCGCAACGAGCCGCCCGCCGAACCGGACAGCGGCCGCCCGTTCAGCAGCCGCCACCTGGTGGAGTGCCTGCGCGAGGGCGCCCGCCGCTTCGACTGGCGGCACCACCGCGCCCGGGGCCGGGCTCGGGAGGGCCGCCTGCTGATCGGCAGCGGGGTCGCCGCCTCGACCTATCCCGTCCTCGTCGGCCCGTCCAGCGCCGAGGCGATCGCCCGCCCCGACGGCACCTTCCTGGTGCGCACCAACGCCACCGACATCGGCACCGGCGCCCGAACCGTGCTGGCGCAGGTCGCCGCCGAGGCGCTGGCCGTACCGCTCGACCGGGTCACCGTCGAGATCGGGCGCAGCGACCTGCCGCGGGCCCCGATGGCGGGCGGTTCGGCCGGGACGGCGTCCTGGGGCTGGGCGGTGCACGAGGCCTGCACCGGACTGCGGGCCGAGCTGGCCGCCCGGGGCGGCCGGCCGATCCCGCCCGAGGGGCTGTGCCACCGCGCGGACACCGCCGAGGCCGTCCGGGCCGGGCGGGAGTTCGCCCGGCACGCGTTCGGCGCCCAGTTCGCCGAGGTGGCGGTGGACGTGGACACCGGGGAGGTGCGGGTGCGCCGGCTGCTCGGGGTGTTCGCGGCCGGTCGGATCCTCAACGCCCGCACCGCGCGCTCGCAGCTCGTCGGCGGGATGATCATGGGGCTCTCCATGGCGCTGCTCGAACACAGCACTCTGGACCCGGAGTTCGGGGACCACGCGGAGCGCGACCTGGCCTCGTACCACGTGGCCGTCCAGGCGGACGTGCCCGCCGTGGAGGCGTACTGGATCGAGGAGCACGACACCCGGCTCAACCCCATGGGCGCCAAGGGGATCGGCGAGATCGGCATCGTCGGCACCGCCGCCGCCATCGCCAACGCCGTCCACCACGCCACCGGTGTGCGGGTACGAGAGCTTCCGGTACGCCCGGAGTCCCTGCTGGCGCAACTGCCCGTCCCGGATGGACTTTGCCACACCATCAACTCTTGACCGCCATGTACTTTGCGATGCAAAGTTAACCCGGGCGCCGGGGAGCGCCCGTCTTCTCGGCGCCGCTGCGGGCGCTGTTCAGGGTGCCGTTCGGGGTGCCGTCCCAGACGCTGTCGGGGGCACGGCCCCGGGCGGCGTCGCGGACGGCGCCCCCGGCGCGACAGGCAAGGGGTGGGTCATGGGAACGTCCGACACGAGCATCACCACAGGGCCCGGCGGCCAGGCCGGTCCGGCACAACTACTGGCCGACGCACAAGGGCTCCGCGCCCGGGCCCGCACCCGGCTCGGGGGTTCGGGGGTGCCCCTGCTGGCCTTCGGCCTGCTCGGACTGGCGGCCGTGCCCTTCGCCCACCAGGCGTTCAACTTCGGGGCCAACGCGCGCAGCATCGGCTCCTACCCGGCCTTCGCCTATGCCGAACTGACCGGCCTCTGCGTCCCGCACGCGCCGGACGCCCCCTGCCTGGCAGGCGAGTTCGACGGGGCGACGCTCCGCTTCGCCGGCTGGGGGATCTGGTTCGCGGTGCTCCCGCTGGCCTGGCTCGCCCTCGCCCGCTGGTACCGGCTGCGCGGCGAGGAACGGGGTATCGTGCCCCGCCGCACCTCCTGGATCGCCGCCGCCCTCGGCGCCGCCGCCGTGATCGTGCTGGGACTGCTCGCGCTGCTCGTCCTGCGGGACCAGCCGTTCACGATCGCCCTGCTGGAGAACTCCTACGCCTCGCCGTGGTACGCCGTGGGCATCGGACTGCTGGTTCTCGGACTGGTCGAGCGCGACCCGGTCGTCGCGGGCGCGGCGCTCGCCCACACCGCGCTGCTCTCCGCCTACCTGGGGGCCTCCTGGGACAGCGGTTGGATCCCGTGGGTGCGGGCGGCCGACACCGGGTGGTCGGCGGGCCCGCAGCTGAAGGCGTTCCTGCTCGCCGCGATCCTGCTGTCCGCCGGGCTGGCCCGGCTGGCGGCGGCCCGCCGCCGGGCCGCGGTGCGCCCCGGCGCGTCGAGTACGGTCGGCGCATGAACGCAGTGGACGCGCCCGAGGGACGGGGCGGCGCAGAGGACAAGGACGGGAGTGCGGGCCGGCACCCGACCCAGGAGCTGGACGACACCGTCCACCAGCGGGTGCGGCTCGGAGTCCTGACCATCGCCCGGGAGGCCGACCGCGTCGAGTTCGGCTTCCTGAAGGGACAGCTCGGCGTCACCGACGGCAACCTCTCCCGCCACCTGAAGGTACTGGAGGACTCGGGCCTGATCGCGGTCGCCAAGGGCTACGCCGGCCGCCGCCCGCGGACCTGGGTCACCCTCACCGCCCCGGGCGCCCAGGCCCTGGACCGGGAGCTGCGGGCACTGCGCGAACTCGTCCAGCGCCTGGACTCCCGCCGGCCGCCGCCGGACCCGTCCGAGGCGTGACGGCCGGGCCGCGAGCCCCCGACGGCCCGGCCTTCCGGGCCACCGCCGACGGCACCGCCTCCCCGATCACCTCCGGCACCGCGGCCTGCCCCGCCGATCGAGCCGGCCGCCGACGGGCGGCCCACACCCTCACCGACAGCGTGCGCGACCGGCCGTCCCGGGTGTGTCTCCGATGTCTCGGCGCCCGATCCGCTGCGCCGTCCGGCCGTTGCGGCCGGTATCCAACCGGCCTGGGCCCAGTGGGCGCCTCCCCGTGCGGACGAGCGGCCTCCGCGCGAGCCGCGCGACCAGGTGCCCGCGTCCGGCTGAACCGCCGCAGACGGTGGGCGTCGGACGGGCCCCTCAGGCCACCGCGTGGACGACGAGCCGGTTCCGCTCACCGTCGAAGGTGTCGGCCAGGGCCCGGGCGTCCGGGCGGCTCCCCGCGAAGAGCCCCCGTTCGTCGACGTGCACGACCAGGAGCTCGTGGCTGTCGATCACCTCCGAGATGCCACGGGCCCCGATCGTGTCCGCCCACGCGTCCAGGTTCCGGCCGAACCAGGTCGGCAGCCCGCACGGCCCGGCGACCGCGTCCCAGAAGTCGTCGAGTGATTCGACCGGTCGGCCTCGGAGGTCAACGACCAACTCGTTGTTCGTCATCGCAGCAGACTAGCTAGGAGCTGAGTCAGGGACTTCAACCACATGATTGATCCGCGAAGGTGCAGGCCTGCCGTGTAGCTTTCCGGGCTTTTGTCGTACCGGGTGGCCAGGCCGCGCCAGGTCTTGATCTTCTGGAAGCACCGCTCGACGTGGTTGCGCTGCCTGTAGCGGTCGGGATTGAAGGTGACCGGTCGACCGCCAGCAGAGCCCTTCCGTTTCCGGTTGGCCGTCTGGTCCGCCTTCTCTGGGATCACCGCGATGATCCCGCGTCTGCGCAGGCAGGCGCGGTTGGCCTTCGAGGAGTAGGCCCAATGGGAGGTGAAGGTCGGCGGCCACCGCGTTCGGCCGGGTGCGCGGCCGGCCGACCGGGCCGCGCACCCGGATCTTCTCCAGCAACGGTCTGAAACTGCCGGCAGTCCACTCCGGCGCGGTGGCTGCCCCCAGCGGGCGTGGCGTCACGTGATCGGCCGGCGAAGTCCCGCGTGTGCCGGCAGAGGCCCCGCCCGTCGCGGCACGACGAAGCGGTGGCACCGGCGGACACGCGCGGGCGCTGCCTACTTGTCGCAGCGGAAGCTGCCCGGGTCCGGTGGTCACCGTGGCGCGCCGCTGTCCGGCCCAATGCCCGGCCCTGCCGGGTGTCGGGTGTCAGCATCGCAGGGTTGTCGGTACGGCCAGGCGAGGAGCTGCTGCGGTGACGGTGAGTGATGCCCCGGCGCGGCGACGGCTCGGCGGCCGGACAGGCGACCAGTGCTGGTTGCTGACCGGTCCGGGGCTGCTGGAGAACGGCATCGTCGGCGGCCTCACCACGGCTCTTGGGGATGCGCTGCCCGGTCGGTTCGCCGTGTGGCGCACCGACGAGCTGCTGCTCGGGATCGAGGGTGGCAGGCTGACCCTGCGGGATCTGGGCGGCTGCCTGCTGGAGGCACCGGGGGTGGTCTACGCCCGGTTGGCGTCCCCGAGTCTGAGCACCGACCGGGAGGGCACGCTGCTGCGTCATCTGGTCGCGATGGGCACGGTACTGCTCAACCCGCTGGAGGCGGTGCTGGCGGGGGTGAACAAGTTCTGGCAGCTGCAGCAACTGGCCCTGGCGGGTCTTCCCGTTCCCGACACCCGCAGCTACGCGCACGCGGGGCTGGAGGACGTGATCGCGGCCGGGGTTTCCGTGCCGTCGGTGGTGAAGTCGGTGCGCGGCCAGCGCGGCGGGCAGGTGTTCCTGGCCCCCGACGCCCGGATGCTGCTGGAGGTCCACGGCAGCCTCAGGGCGGAGTCGCCGTACCTGTTCCAGCGGTACGTCTCCCACTCGCACGGCCGCGACCTGCGGGTGGTGGTGGTCGACGGCCGGGCCGTCGCGGCCCAGGTCCGCTCCGCCGTCGACGGCGGGCTGAGGTCGAACCTGGCGCTCGGCGCAACCTCCGTGCTCTGCCCCGGCCTGCACCCCGAGGGCGAGGCACTGGCCGTCCGTGCCGCCCAGGCGCTGGGCCTGGCGGTGGCGGGCGTGGACCTGCTCTTCGAAGCGGACGGCGGGTTCACGATCTGCGAGGTCAACGCCAACGTCGGCTGGCGCGAGCACATGAGCGAGGTCACCCCGGCCGTCGTGGCCGCCTGCGTGGCCAGGCTGACCGCCCGGGTGTAGCGATGTCCCACCCCCGGGCACCCTCCGCACCCACCCCACCCGCGCGGACATCGGCCCTCGCGCCGCTGCGCCGACGCAACTACCGCCTCCTCGCGATCGGCCAGGCGGTGTCGAACACCGGCACCTGGATGCAGAACATCGCCCAGGGCTGGCTCGTCCTGCAACTGTCCCACGGCGACGGCACACAGCTGGGCATCACCACCGCCCTGCAACTGCTGCCGATACTGCTGTTCGGCGCCTGCGGCGGATCGCTCGCCGACCGCTTCCCCAAACGCCGGCTGCTGCTGCTCACCCAGACCCTCCACGGCACGCTCGCCCTCACCGCGGCCCTGCTCACCGCCACCGGGTCCGCCACCCTGGGCACCGTCTACGCGCTCTGCCTCGCGCTGGGCCTGACCATGGTCGTCGACAAGCCCACCCTGCAAGCCTTCATCGCCGAGGCCGTCGAGCCCGACGACCTGCCGAGCGCGCTGGCGCTGAACAGCGCGGTGCTCAACCTCGCCCGAGTGGCCGGCCCCGCACTCGCCGGCCCCGTCATCGCCGCCTTCGGCGCCGCCCCGGCCTTCGCCCTCAACTCCCTCTCCTACACCGTGGTCCTGGCCACCCTGCTGCGCATGGACACCCGCGCGCTGCGCCCGGCACCGGCCCCCGCAGGCACCGGGCGGCAGGTGCGGGCCGGGCTGCGGTACGTGCGCGAGCGCCCCGAGCTGGGCCTGACACTCGTGCTGGTGGCCCTGGTCGCCGGCTTCGGGATGAACTTCCAGATCACCACCGCACTGATGGCCGCCCAGGTCTTCCACTGCCCGGACACCGCCTTCGGCATCGGCTCCACCGCGCTCGCCGTGGGCGCGGTGGCAGGCTCACTGCTCGCCGCCCGCACGCGCCCCTGCGGATGGCGGCGCACGGCCGGTTACGCGCTCGCCTTCGGGACGCTGGAGGCCGCGAGCGGCCTGATGCCCGACTTCCGCGCCTTCGCCATGACGCTGGTGCCGACCGGAGCGGCGCTGCTGCTCTTCATGACGGCCGCCAAGGCCCGGCTGCAGCTCGCCGTCGCCCCCGCGCTGCGCGGCCGGGTCATGGGCCTCTACATGCTCGCCTCACTGGGCACCACCCCGCTGGCCGCACCCGGCATCGGCTGGCTCTGCCAGGCGGCGGGCCCGCGCTACGGACTCCTGCTCGGCGGCACCGTCTCGGCGCTCGCCGCCGTCGGGACGGGCGTACTGCTCGGCCGACGCCCCAAGACCCGGCCCACCACGACCGCGGCCCTGCCGGCGTGACCGGCTCCGAGGAGCCGCACGCCGGCAGGGCCGGTGCCCGGACGCGTCAGCGCCCCGGGGTCAGGTCCGGGAGGCGGTGAAGTCGAGCTTGCCCTCGACCCCGGCAGTGGAGACCTTCCCCGTGATCTTGGTGACCCGGGTGCCAACGGGGCAGAGCGTCCCGTTGGTGACGCCGCTCTCCCCCGCGTAGGTCGGGAAGGTGATCTGCCCGCGCCCCAGGCTGTTGATGCGCAGGACGAAGTTCCCCACCGCCGCACGCGACTCATCGGCCGAAGCCGTCACCTCCGTCCTCACCAGCGTGCTCCCCAGAGCCTGCGGCGCGATCGAGATGGCCCGGGTCGACCCGCCCGGCAAGGTCACACTCCCCTCGAACGCCTTGTCGAGTTCGCTCTCGCCGACCCAGTCCGAGACCGCACCACCGCACGTGTTGCCGGTGGCCGCGCCCGCCGGCACGGCCAGCACCACCACACCCAACGCCCCGGCAAGAGCCAGAGCACAAGCAGAACGAGCACCAGCAGACAGCCGTCGCATCGAAGATCCCATCGTCAGCAATCCCCCACAGCTACCTTTCGTACCCACACAAGCACCCTCCGTGGCTGCCGGCCACCGGGGCCGCCCACAGCTACGCCACGTGCCGCCGACACGCTGCCCGCAGTGTCAGCAAGATCTTCATCGGCCTTCGGCTTCGTCTCCAGCGTCATCCGGACCAGCTCGGCGACCTGCTCGTCGATGACCGTCCGCTCCCGGCCCGGGCGGGGTGCGTCGCCCAAGCCGTCCAGCCGGTCCGTGAGGAAACGGGGCCTGCCCTTGAGCACCCCAGTGGCGTCGACGATGTCGCGCACGGCGTCGAAGAGGCGGTTCGGCCGGGCGGAGCGGGCCAGCCGGCGGCGGAAGTAGGCCAGCTGCGACGGGTCGAACGCGGTGTCGTTCAGGCCCAGCCCGCACTCGGCCTTCCACCGCAAATCACAGCGCAGTTCCTGGACCGTCTCGAGGTCTGACAGTCCGTGCAGGGCCTGCAACGTGATCGCGGCGCCCAGCATCTGCGGCGGCATACCGGGGCTACCGTTCGCGGAGGGGTACAGGTCCGCGAACATCGCCGCCGGGATCAGATCCCGGCAGGTCTCCCACACATCCGGCCCGACCGTCTCCCCGGCCCATTCCCCCATCGCCACGAAACGAGTCTGACCCCACCACTCACGCGGCAGGGCCAGAACCCACATCTTCATCAGTCCTAGCCGAGTTTGGCGCGGCGCGGACCTTGATCCTGGTGGGTCGGGGATCCCCGACCCACCAGGCTTTCAGAGCCGGAGGAAGCTCCGGACGCAGGTCACGCCCTTGGCCGAGTAGGTGACCTCCATGCTCGTGTCGGCGAAGGCCCGCACGATCGTGGCCTCAACGTCGCCGTACTTCTGCACCTGGACGAACTTGTCCCCGTCCTGGGTCACCGTGGTGCGGGCCTTGCGGCCGTCGAACGTCTCCTCGTCGAACTCCTCCCCGAGAACGAAGTTGATCTCCGTGTTCTTCAGCGCGGTGAGGGTCTTCAACGTGTAGCGGCCGTAGACCTCGGTGATCTCCTCGGTCGGCTTGGCCTTCAGCGCGAGGTTGCGCTGCATCAGGCCCACGCCGATCGCCTTGAGGTAGGCGTCGTAGTTGTCATCACTGCTGGCCAACTCGTACTTGCCCGAGGCACTGCCCATGGTTGTGTCGCTCCCGTCCTGATGTGTGGAATCGTCGCGCGGAAGGCGCGCGGCCGTCGTTGATCACGTTAGAGGCGCAGGTCAGCGGAAGGAGGGGTTTTCCAAGGATCGACCTGGGCACGATCTTCATCAGCCTTCTAGCGCCGCTCCGCTGGAAATCGTGGCGGGGGGATGATCACAGCCGTGGGTGCGTGGCAGGCTGTCAGGCATGGTGATCAGTGGTTCGTCGCAGGTCGGCGACGAGGTTTTGGTGGCGTGTCCTGATCTGACGGACGCCGAGCTCAACGAGTTGTTCAGTGCGTCGTGGCCGGGCCATCGTCCGACCTCGTTCGCACCGATGTTGTCGCGGAGTCTGGCCTGGATCGCGGCGCGTCGAGGGAGCCGGTTGGTCGGGTTCGTCAACGTCGTCGGCGACGGGGGCGCGCACGCGTTCATTCTGGACACGACCGTGCACCCGGAGGAGCGCCGTAAGGGGCTCGGGATCCGGCTGGTGCAGGCGGCCGCCGAGGAGGCGAAGGCGCGTGGTGCCGAGTGGTTGCACGTCGACTACGAGCCGCACCTGGAGTCCTTCTACGGCCAGTGCGGCTTCCGGCCGACCGCCGCTGGCCTCATGCGGCTCTGAGTGGACTCCCCTCGTAGATCTGGCGACTGGGTCGAGCAGTTTGGTTGCGGGCTCGGATGCGGCCGTCCGTCCGGCTTGTCGAGCGGGTCGTCTCTGCAGGCTGAGTCGCCGTGCCGGATCAAGCGGCCGGTCAACCGGGCGGGATTCAGTCGAGGCCGCGGCCGCGGCGCAGCCGGGTGGAGATCGTGTCGGGGTCGATGATCGGGGCGGGGTAGTCGGGGGGCGTGCGGTCCAGGCGCCAGGGGCGGTGGGCGGTGCGGCCCGGGAGGTCGGCGAGTTCGGGGACCCAGCGGCGTACGTAGGCGCCGTCCGGGTCGAGCCGGTCGGCCTGGGTGAGCGGGTTGAGGACCCGGTTCGGCCGGGTGTCGGTGCCGGTGCCGGCCACCCACTGCCAGTTCAGCTGGTTGTTGGCCAGGTCGCCGTCGACCAGCAGGTGCAGGAAGTGGCGGGCTCCGATCCGCCAGTCCTTGTACAGGGACTTGGCGAGGAAGGAGGCCGTCACCAGCCGGGCGCGGTTGTGCATCCAGCCCTCGTGGGCGAGTTGGCGCATGCCCGCGTCCACCAGCGGGAAGCCGGTGCGGCCCTGGCGCCAGGCCTCGCACTCCTCGTCGTCCGGGGGGTCAAGCGGCGGCTCGCCCCCGGGTGCGGTGGACCAGCGGTCGCCGCGGGGGCGGTAGTCGTGGTGGGCCGCCTCCGGGCGGGCGGCGAGCACCTGGTGGTGGAAGTCCCGCCAGGCCAGCTGTCGGACGAACGCCTCGGCGCCGCTGCCGCCGTGCCGCTCGGCGGAGGCGACCAGCTCGGCGGCGGAGAGGCAGCCGAAGTGCAGGTAGGGGGAGAGGCGTGACGTGCCGTCGGCGGCGAGGTCGTCGTGGAGTTCGTCGTACTGGTCGAGGGCGTAGCCCTTCCAGAGCTGGCGGCCGATGCGCTCGCCGCCCTTCGGCAGGGCCGGGGAGTCGGGGACGGCGGTGGGAACGGGTTCGCCGGCGATGCCCTCGGGGGTGTGCAGCGCTCGGGGGGCGCGCTGGACGGTCCGGCGCGGGGCCTGCTGCCAGGCGCGGAAGTACGGGGTGAAGACGGCGTAGTGGTCCTTGCCGGCGGGGGTGACGGCGCCGGGCACCGCCACGGTGAGCGAGCCGTCGTGGACGTGCAGGCGGCCGCCGAGGAGTTCGCGCAGGGCCCGTTCGCGGCGGTGGGCGAAGGCGCTCACGCCGGCCGCGACGTGCACCGACACGGCGTCGACCTCGGCGGCGAGGCGGGCGGTGGCGGTGGGGGCCGGTCCGGCGCGGAGGATCAGTCGGCTGCCGAGGGCGCGTAGTGCGGTGTCCAGGTCGGTGAGGCAGTCGGCGAGGAAGGCGGCGCGGTTGGGCGGGGCGAAGCCGGTGGCGGCGACGTCCGGGTCGAGGACGAAGAGCGGCACGACCTGGTCGGCGGCGTCGGCGGCGGCCCGCAGCACGGGGTTGTCGTGCAGGCGCAGGTCCTGGGTGAGCAGGGCGATGGCAACGGTCATCAGTGGTGGCCCGGGGGTCGTGGTGGTCGCTATGGAAAGGATGGCAACGGCGGTCGGCGGCTGGCGGAAGGGGCGAGCCTCCCATTTCGGAGCGCTGCGCGGGCGTGCGGCGCGCCGGGTCGACGCGCGGCCGTCGGCGCGGTCCGGGGGTGTTCGGAGCTGCGGGCGGTACGGATGGGTGTGAGGGGAGGTGGGCTGGTGGGTCTTGGTACCGCGGCGGTCGGGGCGGCGGAGCGGAGCCTGGTTCGGGGCGGTGGGGAGGGGCGGGGGCGCCGACACAAGGGGTGCGCTCCCGCCCTGCGCCCGCCTCGGCGCCTCCCACAGCGCCGGGTGGCGGACACCGACTCTTCGGAGGCCAAGGGCGTGCGGATGTCGATGCGAGGCGGGTTCACCCGAATGGCCGCACAGGGGGTGGGGGTTTCCGGCAGTGCGGGTCTCCGGCGGGCCGGGGGGCCGGGCGGCACGGGGTCCTCCGGGCGGCGCGCGGGTCCGGTGGCCGTCAGCGCCGGGCGAGCCTGCGCTCGCCGCCGGAACCCACGGCGTACGTGAGGGCGTAGTGGGCGAACACCGCCGGTTCGTCCTCGGCGGGGAGGACGTCGTCGGTGCCGATCGACGGTGCCTGTTTGACCTGGCCCTTGGGGAAGGGCACCTTCACATAGCCGGGCCCGACCACCGCGCCGTCGAGCGGCACGAACACCAGGCGGTGCTGGAAGGGCAGGCCGACCGTGACGGTGGCGAAGAACGGCTCGTCGCTGGAGGTCTCCACGTAGACGGCCTCCAGCGAGCCGATCCGGTGGCCCTTCTCGTCGACCACGGACTGGCCCCGCCACTCCCTGATGTCAGCGGAAGCGATCACCGCGACCTCCCAATGTCCGGCTGTCGTGTCCAGGGGTGCCGCGGCCACAGGTGACGCGTCCACGGGTGCGGTGTCCGCAGATGCCGTGTCCGCACGTGCCGCGAGCATCTCCATCCTGCGACCGGCGGGCCCGGCCCGCCCGATGGGCCCCGTTCACCGGATCGGGTGAAAGCGGAAAAATCGCGTGCGCACAGTGCAAGCAGGAGGCTACCTTGAGTCACCCGAACACACATCCGGATCGAGAGCCCTCCTAAGCGTGAACGGAACGGAAACCGACGCCGCTGGAGGCCGCTGAAGGTACGTCAACCACGAGAAGGCACCCAATCCAGCCGGCAGTCACCTGATCCTGTCGCACGGCACCGCCGACTTCATCCCCGCCGAGGTCCGCGACCGGGTCACCGGCGTGTACAACAGGGCCACCGCCCCGCTGGTGGGACGCAGCCGGGAGCAGGTGCGGGCGTTCCTGGACGGGTTGGAGGTCCTGGAGCCCGGCGTGGTGACCGTCCCGCTCTGGCGGCCCGAGGACGCGCCCGGCCCGGGCGCGGAGCGGGTCAGCATGTACGGCGCCGTGGCGCGCAAGGGCTGAGCGGAGCGGCGGCCGGGCGGCGCGGCGGGTCGGTCGGGGCCCCGGTCGGCGGTCGGTCCGGTCACCGTCCCCGCCTGCGCTCCAGCCGGCGCCCCTCTGCCGGGTGCCCGGCACGGGTGTGAGAGAGTCGGCGGCCCGAATGCGAGGAGGCGCCGATGTACGGGAGCGGGTCGGGAACCGGAGCCGGGCCCACGGGCGGGGGCACCGGCAGCACCGCCGGTCGGGTCCTGGTGGTGGACGACGACGCGGCGATCCGGCGCACCCTGGAGCGCGGGCTGCGGCTGAGCGGCTTCAGCGTGTCCCTCGCCGAGGACGGCGAGGCGGCGCTCGACCGGCTGCTCCCGGCGGTCTCCGCCACTCCCCCGCAGTCGGCACCCGACGTGCTGGTGCTCGACGTGTCGATGCCGGGTATCGGCGGCGCCGAGGTGTGTCGGACGCTGCGGGCGCGCGGCGACGACATACCCGTCCTGATGCTCTCCGCCCTCGACGAACCCGCCGACCGGGTCGCCGGACTGCAGGCCGGAGCGGACGACTACCTGGTGAAGCCGTTCGCCCTGGAGGAGCTGGTGCTGCGGCTGCGCGCGCTGCTGCGCCGCCGCCCCCCGCAGTCGACTGACCGCGTGGTGGCCGGCCCGCTGGTGCTCGACGCGTCCACCCGCCAGGCGTACCTGGCCGGCGTCGAGCTCCGCCTCACCCGGCGCGAGTTCGAACTGCTCGCCCAGTTCGCCCGGAACGCCGGAATCGTGCTCTCCCGCGAGCTGCTACTGGAGCGGGTGTGGGGGTACGACTTCGAGGTGCGCAGCGACGCCGTCGACACCTTCGTCAGCTATCTGCGCCGAAAGCTGGAGGCCGACGGGCGGCCGCGGCTGCTCCACACCGTCCGGGGCGTCGGCTTCATCCTGCGGCTGCCGCAGGCCACGGCCTCGCCGGCGGCGTCTTCCACGGCCCCGGCCCCGCTCACAGCCCTGCCCACGGCCCCGCCCCGGCGGGACGAGGACGGGCAGCGCCCCCGATGAAGCTCTCCACCCGGATCGCCGTCGGCGCCGCCGTCCTGGTGCCGCTGCTGGTGGTACTGGCCGGACTGCTGCTGCTCCCACTGGTCGGGCGGGATCTGCGCCACCAGCAGGACACCCGGCTCAACGACCGGGCCGCCGCCGTCCTGCCCGGCGTCCGCGCGCTGGTCGCGGCCGACAGTCGGGGTCGGCCCAAGGTGGAACAGAACCAGCAGCGCAAGGTGCTGGACTCCGCGCTCGACGCGGGCGTACGGGTCGCCGCCCAGGACGGCTCCGTTCTGCTGACCGTCGGTCCGCAGCCCGCCGCCGACCGGCTGTTCCCCGCCGAACCGGGCGGGCCGGTCACCGTCCGCGAGCAGGGCACGGCGTGGCGGATCCTCACCGTCCGGGTCAACGGGAACGGGGCGAACGCGGCCGGCGGCACGCTGTGGGTGGTCACACCCGCCGGGGAGGCCGACGGCCAGGTCAAGGCGGTCCGCCGACGGGTCCTGCTGGTGGCGGCGATCGCCGCACCCGGCTCCGCGCTGATCGCCTTCGCCCTCGCGGAGCACGCCACCGCACCGCTGCGCAGGCTCGGCCGCCGTGCCGCCGAACTCGACCCGGCCGACGCGGGCAGCACGCCGTTCACTCCCGGCCGCACCGGCACCGCCGAGGTGGACAAGCTCTCCGCCGCCCTCGCCCTGCTGCTCTCCCGCTACGACGAACAGGCCCGGCGCACCGCCCAGGCCCTGGACACCGCGCGCTCGTTCTCCTCCGCGGCCTCGCACGAGCTGCGAACGCCGCTGATGAGCCTGCGGACCAATCTGGACGTCCTGGCCGCCCATCCGGACCTCGCGCCCGACGAACGGGCCGAGGTCGTGACGGAGTTGCGAGAGGACCACACCCGGCTGCTCGACCTGCTGACCGCGCTCAGCACGCTGGCACGCGGTGACCTGGTCGAGGTGGAGTCCTTCGGCCCGGTGGACCTCGCCGACCTGGTCGACTCGACGGTCACCGAAGCGCGGCGGCGGCACAGGCAGGCGGTGATCGAGGCCGATGTACCCGAGGAGCTGAGGGTGTTCGGCTGGGAGCCGGGGCTGCGGATCGTACTGGCCAACCTGCTGGGCAACGCCGCCGTCCACGGCCACGGACAAGGAACCGCGGATCAGGCACGGATCACCGTACGGCTGACGACGGAGGGCGGGGCGGCCCTGCTCACCGTGGACGACGAGGGGCCGGGTATCGCGCCCACCGAGCGGGCGGCGGTCTTCGGCCGCTTCCATCGCCGTCGCGACAGCCCGGGCTCCGGGCTCGGGCTGACCCTGGTCGCCCAGCAGGCCGCACTCCACCGCGGCACCGTCGGGATCGCCACCCCGCCGAACGGCGTCGGCTGCCGGGTCGAGGTCCGCCTGCCGCTGCCGCAGCCGGAGGCGCCGACCGTCGAACTGCCGGCCCGGCGGGACTGGATCTCCGGCGGCCACTGACGGGCGCGGCGCGGCGTCCTCTTCGACACCGGCGGCGGCTGGAACACGGCCCCTGCGGCCGTGTACAGCTCGGCCGCCGTTGCCGGCGCCTTGGAACGCCCGCCCTTCGACTCCCCGAGTTCGGCGGCCCGACGGGCGCTGTGGCCGACGGAATCTGCTCCTGGTGCGGACCGGAGGGCGCCGGCGCGGCTCATTCACGCCTGAGCGGTAGCGACCCGCCAACAGCGCAGCGGCCCTCGCCAGCCGGCTCCGTACCTGATCGGCCGGACAGGCCCCTGGGGCTTTGGGGGCCTGTCCGGATACCCGGACGAGTCAGGCCTGCGAGAACTGAGCGACGTATTCGTCGAACGGCGGGATGCCAACCTCCGCGCGGCGCTCGTCCATGCGCTCGGGGTCCTCACAGGGCCACGGGATAGGCGAGGCGTCCTTCACCCCGGCGATCTGTGTGCCGTAGATCTGCTTCCGACCTTCGTTCACAAGGGTGCGATCCCGCAGGAAGGCAAGGTCTCGCGGGCTGGCGGCGCCGTTGGCCACCGTCTGCTCCATCAGCCGCAGCGCTCGCCGCTGAACGTCGAGCTGTCGGTCGGCGTGTTGCGCGATCAGCCATGCGGCCCGGGCCGCATCCTCACCGAGCAGTTCCGCGGTCGGCCATCCGTGCGCGTCCATGATCTCGCCGAGACGGTCCGCGTGCTGCGCGGTCAAGCGGCGCCACGCCAAACGCTCCGCCGGGTCATCACTGTTCGCGTGGCGCGCGGCCTGGTGATCTGCCGCCGCCATGTCGGTGAGCTCCCTGGCCACTACGGCAACGTCGGATGCCATCCCAACTCCAAGTCAGATCGAGGTTCTCGCTGGTCATCCGCAAACTCTAGGTGTGCAAATCACCTCAAAATCTCCTTCCAGAGGACGGTGACAGACACGTCCGGATATTGGGATACTTGATCTATCCACGGAGCCGGAGCCGGATCGAAGCAACGCTGACAGTCCCGCCGCCTTCCCCGGTCAGCTGGACTCTGCTCGGCGGCACCGCCCCGAGAGCGTCCGAGCCCCTCATCGGGGCGGTGCCGCCGAGGCGTTGATCTTCCTCCGGGATCCGCGGTGCTCCGCGCGGAGCACCGGCCGCGTGATCCGCGGACAGGTCCCCGGGGGGTGTCTTGTCCGCGCTGACGCTCGACGGGGTGCTCCGAGGCCGGCCAGCACCGGTGCGAGGAACCCGGATGCCGCTCATCACCGCCTCGAACACCCGTGCGGAAGGGACGTCAGCACAGCACGGTGGGCACCAGCGGCGTGCTGGTGGGCGCGCACGGATGTGGAGTCGACCGCGATCTCCCAGTCGATGTCGCCTTCCGCATCGGCCTCGGCCTGGAGCCGACTGAGCACCAGAGCCCGGGTACCGTCCGCCGACCACCGCCGATGCCGCTCAGAAACGGTCTTCCACGGCCCGTAGCGGCGCGGCAGGTCACGCCACGGCACCCCGGTCCGAATCCGGTGCAGCACCCCGTTGATCACCTGCCGGTGGTCACGCCACCTGCCGCACCGCCCGGTGCCCACCGGCAGGCACGGCCGAAGCCGCTCCCGCTGCGCATCCGTGAGATCGCCCCTGCCCCTGTCCTCCACGGCCGGATCAACGACCACTCCGCCAACCGGAAACCGGACAAGCTCCTCCGGCGCGCCGGACTCAAGGAACGTGCGCAGGCGGACGAAGCATCAGGTGACCGTCATGCGCGGGGCTGTCCCTGCCCCGGGGCGGTCTCCTTTTCGTGAACGGAGATCTGATGCGACTGTCCGCGCGCTGCGCGTCCGCCGCTCTCATCCTTCTCATTCCGCTGGTCGCCACGCAGGGTGCGGCAGCCGACGGCCCGTCCGGGCGGGCCGTCCCGGCTCCCCTGCACAGGACGGCCGCAGCTGTGCCCGGCGAGTACATCGTCACAGTGGACAAGGCCCTGGACCCGGCCCGGGTGGCGGCCAGGGTCGGGGGCGTCGAGCCGCTGCACACCTACCGGCACGCCCTGAACGGGTTCTCCGCACGCCTGGACGCCGCCCAGCTGGAGCAGGTGCGGGCCCTGCCCGGGGTGGAGACCGTGGAGGAGAACGGCGTCGTGAGCGCGCCGGACGCCACCACGACGCCCGCCTCCAAGCACCGGGAGGCGGCCACCAGCTGGGGCCTGGACCGCATCGACCAGCAGACGTGGGACCCGGTCAACGGCAAGGGCGACGGGGAGTTCAACGTCAAGGGTGACGGTGCCGGTGTGACCGCCTACCTGATCGGCACCGGCATCGAGTACGGCCACGACGAGTTCGAGGGCCGCGCCACCCTCGGCACCGACACCATCGGCGACGGCAAGGACGGGGCCGACTGCCAGGGCCAGGGCACCCACGTCGCCGGCACCGTCGGCGGCAAGACCTACGGCATCGCCCGCAAGGTGAACCTGGTGAGCGTGCGCGTCCTGGGCTGCGACGGCACAGGCACCTTCGAACAGCTCATCGCCGGCATCGACTGGGTCACCGCCAACGCCAAGAAGCCCGCCATCGCCAACCTCTCCCTCGGCGGGGACAGGAACGAGGCGCTGGACAAGGCCGCCACCGCGCTCTCCGACTCGGGCGTCCTGCCCGTCGTCGCCGGCGGCAACAGCTCCAAGGACGCCTGCTTCATCTCCCCCGCCGCCGCCCCACGCGTCCTCACCGTCGGCGCCTCCAACAAGTGGGACGAGGAGACCAGCTTCAGCAACTTCGGCCCCTGCCTGTCCCTCTACGCGCCCGGCGACGGCATCACCTCCGCCAAGCTCGGCGGCGGCAGCGCCACCCTGGACGGCTCCTCCTTCAGCGCCCCGCACGTCACCGGCACCGCCGCCCTCTACCTCGCCGCCCACCCCGACGCCACCCCCTCCGACATCAACGAGTGGCTCGACACCGAAGCCACCAAAGACGTCCTGACCAACATCACCAAGTCCAGCCCCAACGCGCTGCTGTACACCGCCGGTCTCTGACCTGCCCTGCCACACAGCCGCCGCCCCGCCGAACCCACAAAGCCGGCGGGGCGGTCCCACGTCAAGACCCACACCGTGTACGGCCCCCACCCGAAGCCCAACACAGCCACGCACATGATCGACCGGACAGGGGGCCTAGAGTCTTTCTTTTGGATCAGCGGGCGGACCAGATGAAGATGCCGGCGATGTGGAGTCCGGCCCGGAAGACGGTGGCGGTCTTCTCGTAGCG
>NZ_JBITZW010000018.1:0-149438 GCF_044547105.1 Kitasatospora sp. NPDC052868
TTGACTTTTGGCACGCTGTTGAGTTCTCAAGGAACGGACACTTCCTTCGGACCGCCTTCCAGCGGGCCCTCCGGGCGCTTCGTTCTTTCGTGTTTCCAGCTTATCAGATGTTTTCCGCTCCGTTTACCGGAGTTTCGCTTCCCTGACTCGCTGTCCTTCGGCCTTTCGGCGCTTCCGACTCTACCAGATCGCTCTGCAGTGTCTTTCCGCGCCTCCCGGTCTCAGGAGGCTTTCATCGGACCCGACCTGACGGCCCGTCCGACGTTTCCCACTTTAGCCGAGCCCCGCTCCGAAAAGCGAATCCGACCGCAATCCACAGAAACGGGCACGCCGAATTCACCCCGAGCCGCGGTGGCAAAAAGCAACGCGTACCCGGCCTGAACCAGGAAGTGGTGTTTCAGTGGATTGGCTACCCCGGGACCGTCCGCGCCGATGCGTGTCCGGTGCTCCCAGCCAGGCAGCTCGAAGAACACTAGACCTCTCGCGAGGCCGAGTCAAGCGCAGGCCCGGAGACCTCGGCTGATCCGCAGGCGACCCCGACGACATCGGCGCCGCGCCCCGGGTCCGGGTCGGCCTCGGGGTCCGCGGCCGGCAGCTGGAAGGCGAGGACGGCGACGTCGTCGTCGTGGTCCGAGCTGACGCCCATGGCGCGGAGCAGACGGGAGCAGACCACCTCGGGGTCGCCGACCGGGCCGGCGAGCGTCCGGGCGAGCAGGTCGAGGCCCTGGTCGATGTCCTCGTCCCGCCGTTCCACCAGGCCGTCGGTGTAGAGGACGCCGGCGGTGCCGGGCAGCAGGCGCAGGGTGTGCGAGACGTGCACACCGCCGCCGGTGCCCAACGGGGGGCCGTTCTGCTCCTCACTGCGCAGGACGGTGCCGTCGGGGCAGCGCAGCAGCATCGGGAGGTGGCCGGCGGACGCATAGGTAAGGGTGCGGCGCTGCGGGTCCCAGACGGCATAGGTGCAGGTGGCGATCTGGTTGGCGTCGATCTCCATGGCGAGTCCGTCGAGCAGGCGCATCACCTCGTGCGGCGGCAGGTCGAGGCGGGCGTAGGCGCGGACGGCGGTGCGCAGCTGGCCCATGACGGCGGCGGCGCGCAGGCCCCGGCCCATGACGTCGCCGATGACGAGTGCGGTTCGGCCGCCGTCGATGGCGATGACGTCGTACCAGTCACCGCCGACGGCCGCCTCGGCGCCGCCGGGCTGGTAGGTGGCGGCGACCCTGAGGTCGGCGGGCTGGTCGAGCTTCTGCGGGAGGAGGCTGCGCTGGAGGGTGACGGCGGCCTCGCGCTGGCGGCGCTCGGCCTCGCGCAGCCGGGTGGCGGCCAGGACCTGGTCGGTGACCTCGGCGGCGAAGATGAGGACTCCGGCGGGAGGTCCGCCCTGTCCCTCGCTTCCGCCGCGGGACTCGCCCTGGTCGGGGAAGGTGTCGTCGCGGGTGAGCGGGACGCAGGAGACGTTGTAGTAGCGGTTTCCGGTGAGGCCGAGGATGCAGCGGGCCTTGACGCTGCGCGGGCGGCCGCCGCGGACGACCTGGTCCATCAGGGGCAGCACGCCCATGGTGTCGAGCTCGGGGAGGGCGTCCCCGGCGGGCAGGCCCGTCGGCCGGTCGCCGAAGAGCTCGCGGTAGGCGCGGTTGGCGTAGCCGAGCTGGTGGAGCGGTCCGTAGGTGACGGCGACCGGTGCCGGGATGCGGTTGAGGATCTCCCGCAGGTCGCGGGGGCCCGGCAGCACGACGGCCTCGCTGGGCGCGGTGGTGGGGTCGCGGGGATTGGGGACCACGACGCCGTCGCCGGATGCCGTGCCCTGGTCGGTGCCGGGCCCGTTCTGCGGGGCGGCACGCCAGGGGACTCCGGTGAGCCGGGCGCTCCAGCGCATGAGGTTCAAACGACGGCCGCTTCCTCGGGTTCCAGGCATATCATCACTTTTTGTGTGCGCACTGCCACACGGGGTAATGACTCGGTTGGGCAGATCCTGTCAGGCGGAGGCCCGATTCCGGAAGTCGCGCGCGCGGGGCGCGGCCGTCATGTCAGTCGCCGCGAGGCGTCGGGGGCCGCTCTCAGGTCGGCCGGTCGTCCGCGAACCCCGCCTCGAACTCGGAGCGCGGGTGCTCCAGGGTGCCGAGCGAGACCACCTCCCGGGAGAACAGTCCGCCCAGGACCCAGTCCATCAGCACCCGCACCCGCCGGTCGGCGCTCGGCAGCCGGCGCAGGTGCCGGGCCCGGTGCAGCCACCAGGCCCGCCGGCCGGTGAGCCGGCCCCCGCGCCGGGTGTGCGCGACGGCCCGGCCGAGGCCGAGGGAGGTCGAGCAGGCGGCCTGGTCGGGCCGGTACGCGGCGATCCCCTCGGCGCGCGGGCCGCCGTCCAAAGAGGCCAGCACGTTGTCGGCGAGCTGCTCGGCCTGGGCGAACGCGTGCTGGGCGTTGGGTGCGCAGGGCGCGTCGTCCGCGTGCGGGTCGGGTACGGCGGCGCAGTCCCCGGCCGCCCAGACCCCGGGCAGCGCCCGGCCGTCCGGTCCGACGGCCTGCAGGGTGGGCAGACAGCGCACCCGGCCGGAGGTGTCCAGCGGGAGGTCGGTGTCGCGCAGCAGCGGGGAGGGGCGCACCCCGGCCGTCCAGACCAGGGTGCGCGCGGCGAAGCGGCTGCCGTCCGAGAGCGCCATGACCCGGCCGACGGCGGACTCCAGGGTGGTGCGCAGCCGGATGTCGACGCTGCGTTCGCGCAGCTGGGCCAGGGTGTGCGCGGCCAGCTCGGGCGACTCCTCGGCCAGGATCCGGTCGGTGGCCTCGACCAGCACCCATCGCAGGTCCTCGGGGCTGATGTTGTGGTAGCCGCGGACGGCGTGCCGGACCATGTCCTCCAGCTCGGCCAGCGCCCCGACGCCCGCGTAGCCGGCGCCGACGAAGACGAAGGTGAGCGCGGCCTGCCGGAGCGCCGGGTCGCGGGTGGCGGAGGCGAGGTCGAGCTGCTCCAGGACGTGGTTGCGCAGGCCCACGGCCTCGCCGACGGTGGAGAAGCCGAGGCCGTGTTCGGCCAGGCCGGGGACGGGCAGCGTCCGGGACACCGAGCCGGGTGCCACCACCAGGACGTCGTAGTCGAGTTCGACGGGCGCGGACGGCTCGCCGTGGGGTGCGGCGTCGGCCCAGGCCCGGCGGGTGGCGTGCTCGACGCGGGTGATCCGGGCGGTGAGCACCCGGCAGTCCGGCAGGGCGCGGCGCAGCGGGACCACCACGTGCCGGGGGTCGATCGAACCGGCCGCGACCTCGGCGAGCAGCGGGTGGTAGGTCAGATAGGACTGCGGTTCGACCACGGTGATCTCCGCCTCGCCCCGCCGGAGCCGCTCGCGCAGCGCGCGCTGGAGGCGCAGCGCGGTGGACATCCCGGCGCAGCCGCCGCCGATGATCAGGATTCTGATGGCGCACCCCCTGCCGATGTGGCCTTCCCTGGACCTTGGGCAGGGTGGAGCCCCGCCACGCCCTCAATGAAGGACCGTCGGGGGGCCTCTTGTCCACAGTCCGTACCGGGTCCGATGGGGCAGAAGTTGACCCGTGTGGCCAGATGTGCTGCCTGGGTGAGTTTCTGACGCACTTTCGGCCCCGAACTTCCGTGAACTATGGTCGGATTGTGTGCCGGGGCAGCCGTCGCCATGACAATCGGCGGCGACGCACCGTGGAGCGGCCACTACGGCCTGTTCTAGCGTTGGCGTGAGAACCCGACTGCGGGACCGTGATCCGGGGAAGGGTAGTTCCCGGACGGGGCCCCGAACTGTGCCGACGCCGAGCCGGTCGTAGGACCGGTCCGGTGGCGCCGACAGGTCGCGGTCGCAGAGCCGTGGGCCGTGGATCAGGCCCGATGTGGGCGATGCGAGCAGCACGAGCGATGGGTCATCGGGCTCATCTCCGACAGGTGAAGCTGCACCGGGGGGTGCAGGGGCGGGCGACGACAGGGTCCGGGATCGGATGCCTGCGGGGGAGAGTTGGGATGATGGAGCAGGATCGACTGTTGGGGCGGGCGGCCACGCCGCACGCCGGCCACGGAGTTGTGCCGGAGCAGCGCGGCCCCGCCGACCTGCCCGCGCAGCACGCCGCCGCGTACGCCGCGGTCCCGTACCGCGAGGGGCTGTCACCGGGTGCCGGTGCGCCCGCGCCGGGATCCCGGCTGCGGGTGGACGCCCGGCGGAACCTGGAGAGCGTGCTGCGCGCGGCGCGCGAGGTGTTCGGCGAGTTCGGCTACGGCGCGCCGATGGAGGAGGTCGCGCGCCGGGCCGGGGTGGGCGTGGGCACGGTGTACCGGCGCTTCCCGAGCAAGGAGGTGCTGGTCCAGCGGATCGCCGCCGAGGAGGTCGCCTGGCTGACGGCGCAGGCCCGGGAGTCGCTGTACGGCGGCGGCGGTGCCTGGGACGCGCTGGCCGGGTACCTGGCGCGGGCGGTGGGCACGGGCGCCGGGCGGCTGCTGCCGCCGGAGGCGTTCCGGTACGCGGAGGAGCTGGGCCGGGTGCCCGAGCATCGTGCGCCCGATCTGGCCGGGACGGGCGCCGTGCTCGGTGGCGTCCGCTACGAGCTGCGCGGTCCGGAGCCGTACCCGGTGCCCGATCCGGCGGCCGCCGGGGACGCGGATCCGCGGTTGCTGCTGCAGCTGCTCGCCGCGCTGGTGGCGCGGGCGGGTGCGGCCGGCGAGCTGCGGCCGGGGGTGACGGTGGCCGACGTGGTGCTGGTGCTCACCGCCTCGGTGCCGGTGCACGCGGCGCACCCGGCGCCGGTGCCCGGATCCGGGTCGGCGGGCGCGGGGGCGACGACAGGTGGTCAGCAGACGGACGGTCAACCGTCCGCGAGTCCGGCCGACCGGCTGCTGCAGATCCTGCTGGACGGCCTGCGGGCGCGCTGAGCCCGACCGCCGACCGCCGACAGCGGTCATCGTCCGCTGCCGGTCGTGGAGTTGGGCTCGGCCCTGGTCCGGGCGGCCGGGTCCGGGCGCGGTGCGGCGGGTGGTGCGGAGAGCGGGCGGCACGGGCCGAACACATCCGCGACGGCCCCTCGGAAGAGTGGGTCGCGGCCGGTCCGGCTACCGCCCAACTCTGCGCTATGCCATCCTTTGCCCGTGGTTGGAGCCAATGTCCCGATGCGCGCCGTTCGCGCGCCCTCGGCGCCGTGCAGCGGGGACCGGTGCGCCCACGCACTCCTGCGCGCCCTGCCACACTGCGGGGGCTGTCGTGGAATCTGGGGTCCGTTGTGAGCGCCGAGGAACAGAACGACTACGGCTACGGCCTTGACTTCGGCCGGTCCGGCTCGGGCGGGTCCGAAGGCGTGGGCAAGGGCCGGTCCGAGGACGGGACCGGCGATTCGGCCACGGGCTCCGGGGTGCCCGGGCGGCGCTCCGGCCAGGCGCCCGGCGCGGGTCCTGGGCAGCCGCCGGCTCCCGGCGTCGGCCAGGTGCCGGACCAGGCGGGGATGCCCAGCCGAGAGTCGCTCTCGGCCTCCGCCGCCGCGCTCCCGCCCAACCGGGTGCCCGGCCAGGCCCCGGCCGGCCGCGGCGGCGTCACCCCGGAGGCCTTCGTCGGCGGCGGCCTCCCGGCCCGGCCGACCGTGCCCGCCCCCGCCGATCCGGTGGACGGCGAGCGCCCGCCCTCCGACGCCGAGTTGACCGCCCTGGTGCGGGCCGGCGACGACACCGCGTACGAGGAGATCTACCGCCGGCACGCCGACTCGGTGCGCCGCTACGCGCGGACCTGCTGCCGGGACAGCTTCACCGCCGAGGACCTGGCCGGCGAGGTGTTCGCCCGTACGCTGCAGGCGCTGAAGGCGGGCAAGGGCCCCGAGTTCGCCGTCCGCGCGTACCTGCTGACCGCCGTGCGGAACGTCGCCGCGGCCTGGACCCGCAGCGAGCGGCGCGAGCAACTGGTCGACGACTTCAGCGCCTTCGCGCAGGGCTCGGCCGCCACCGTCGACCTCGACCTGGCCGACCCGGGCGCGGACGCCTGGGCGATGGCGATGGCCGACCAGCGCATGGTGATGCAGGCCTACGCCGAACTGCCCGAGGACGACCGGGTGGTGCTCTGGCACACCGAGGTCGAGCGGGAGTCCCCGAAGACCGTCGCGGTGATGCTGGGCAAGACCGCCAACGCCACCGCCGTCCAGGCCCACCGGGCCCGCGACCGGCTGGCCGCGGCCTTCCTGCAGGCGCACGTCGCGGGCAGCCAGAGCCAGGGCTGCGAGGCGTACGCCAACCGGCTCGGCGCGTACGCGCGCGGCTCGCTGCGCAAGCGGGCCTCGACGGAGGTGGGCCGGCACCTCAAGGAGTGCGACCGCTGCACGGCCGCCTATCTGGAGCTGTCCGAGATCAACCACGGGCTGCGGGCGCTGCTGCCCGGCGGTGTGCTGGTCTGGGTCGGTGTGGGCGGCTTCAGCGCCGCCGCGGCCGCCGTGGGCGGTGCGGCGGCGGTCGGTGGTGCTGCGGCGGGTACCGCGGCCGCGGTCTCGGGTGGCACGACGGGCGCCTCCGCCGGTGCGGCCGGTGCGGCCTCCGCAGGTGCCGCCGGGGCCTCGGGTGGAGGCGGTGCCGGAGCCGGCGCCGCGGTGGGCGAGGGTCTGGGTACGGCCGCCAAGGCCGGGATCGCCGCCGCGATCGCGGTGGCCGCGGCCGCCGTCGCCGCGTACGCGCTGACCGGCGCCCCCGAGCCGAAGCCCCCGCTGGCCGCTCCCCCGGCCTCATCCCCCGCCGCGCCCCCGCCGCCGGCCGCCCCGGCGCCGGTCCCGCCCGCGCCGGCCCCGGCGCCGAGCAGCCCCGCTGCGACGCCCTCGGCCGAGCCCGCCCCGCCGCCGCCGGCCCCCTCGCCGTTCCCGTCGGTGGTGCCGGGCCCGGCGCCCAAGGCCGCGCCCGCGCCCGCCGTCCCGCCGCCGCCCGCACCCGCCCCGGTGCGGACCTCGCCCTCGCCGACGCCGCCGAAGCCTCCCAGGCCGCCGGTACCCGAGGTGTCGGCCGTTCCGGTGGTCCCGGTGGTGCCGACCCCGGACGTTCCGGTGGTACCCACGCCCGAGGTGCCGGTGGTGCCGACGCCGACCGCGCCGCCCTCGCCGCCCGCACCGACCGTCGCGCCGCCCACCCCGCCCGCGCCGACCGACTTCTGGGCCGACGACCTGCCCGTGGTGAAGCCCGGCAACAACCGGGTGCCGCCGCCGGGGCCGAGCATCCGACAGAAGGGCAGCGACTGGTTCTGGCAGCGCGACGCCGTCTCCATCGACGGCCGCCGCCACCTGCACGGCATCACCGTGCACGCACCCGCCACCACGCTGATCGACCTCAACCGCGCCTGCACGTCCTTCGACGCGGTGGCGGGGGTCGACGATCTGACGGGCTCCCCCGGCGATGTGCGCTTCTCCGTCCAGGGCGGCGACGGCCGCACGCTGTGGACCTCGCCGGCGCTCGGTGCGGGCGACCCGGCGGTGCCCGTGCACGTGCCGCTGGCCGGTCAGCAGTCGATCCGGCTGACGGTCACCCCGGTGCACGGGATCTGGTCGGCGCTGAACGTGGCGGACTGGGCCGAGGCCCGCTTCAGGTGTGCCTGAAACGGGCCTCGGAGGTCGTACCGGGTCCTACCGGGTCGGGTCGGGTCAGATCGCGCAGGAGCCGTCCGCGCAGGCCTCGCCGGCCGGGGCGACGGGCACCGGCACCGGTCGGCGCTCGCCTATCTCGGTGGCGACCTGCTCCAGCACCTTGCGGAAGGTCTCGGCCTCCTGACCGCCCTGGACGGCCCACTTGCCCTCGAAGACGAAGGTCGGCACGGCGCTGATGCCCAGTTCGCGGGCCTCGGCCAGCTGGGCGCGGACCTCGGCGGCGCCCTCGTCGCCCGCCAGGTAGGCGCTCACCCGGTCGCGGTCCAGCCCGGCGGCCACGGCCACCTCGGTCAGCGCCGCGCGGTCGCCGACGTCCACACCGTCGGTGAAGTGCGCCTTGAGCAGCGCCTCCTTGAGCGCCCCCTGGACGGCCGCGCCGTACTCGCTCTCGGCGAGGTGCAGCAGCCGGTGGCCGAGGAAGGTGTTGGCGTGCAGCGCGGCGTCGAAGTCGTACGTGATGCCCTCGGCGAGGCCGAGCTCGGCCACCCGGGCGTCCATCGCGACCGACTGCGGGCCGTAGCGCTCGGCCAGCCACGCGCGGTGCGGGCTGGCCGTCTCCGGCGCGTCCGGCACCAGCTGGTACGGCCGGTAGACCACCTCGACGTCCTCCCTGCCCGCGAAACCGTCCAGCGCCTCCTCGAAGCGGCGCTTGCCGATGTAGCACCAGGGGCAGGCGATGTCGGAGTAGATCTCGACCTTCATGACGGGCTTCTCCAGGGGTGGGGAGGACGGCGTTCGAGATAGGTGAACGGTGAACCATCTCCGGACATTCCCGGCACCCCGGTGCGACGCGGCGGTCAGGCACGGCGGTCGAGCGGTCGGGCGCGGCGGTCAGCGGTCGGGCGGGGCGGTCAGCGGTCGGGCGGGGCGGGGACGACCAGCACCGGACAGGCCGCGTGGTGCACGGCCGCCGCGCTGACCGAGCCGAGCAGCAGTCGGCTGAAGCCGCCGTTGCCCCGGGTGCCGATCACCAGGGTGTGCTGCCGGGTCGAGGCGGCGAGCAGCACCTCGATCACGTTGCCCAGCACCACGTGCAGCGACAGCTCCCCCTCGTACGGGCGGCCGCGGGCGTCCTGCACGGCGGCCACCGAGCGGCGCAGGCCGTCCGCCATGCTCTCGACCAGCGTCTCGACGCTCTCGTGCACCAGTTCGGCCATCCCCGGCGGGTAGCCGGCCGGGGCCGGGTTGACCACCGCGAGCACGTACAGCGGCAGTCCGAACAGCTCGGCCTCCGTCATCGCCCGGTCCAGCGCCCAGAGCGCGCCGTCCGAACCGTCGCAGGCGGCCAGCACCCCGGGCGGCCGACCGGACGGCGGGCGGCCGCGCACCGACAGGACGACGGGGACGGACGGTTCCGGGTTGGCGCTGCTCACCGGGGCCTCCACGGGGGAACGGGACAGGGCGCCCCGCCATGATCGCCGCCGTGCGGGCGAGCGGCGGCGAGCCGCGCCGGAGGCGGCGGCGCGGCCCGCCCGGCGCGCGCCGCGACCGGTCAGACCCGGCCCAGGGCGGGGCGCTCCGCGGTCGGCAGGCCGGTCCAGCACGCGCCGTGCCGGCGGGCGCGGACCCGGCGGAGCCACAGCTCGGTGGAGACCAGCTCGGCGAGGCCGGCCAGCGCGTCCGGGGGCAGCTCGGCGGCCCGGGCCAGCGTGGCGCGCACGGCGGGGAGGTCGATCAGGCCCGCCTCGGCCAGCAGCGGGGCGTCGAACAGCTCGGCGATCCCGTCGGCGGCCAGCCGCAGGCCGGTCCGCTCGGACGCGGCGCGGTCGGGGCGCGGGGCGCGGCCCCAGTCGGGCGGCAGATCGGTGCGGCCGGCCCCGGTGAGGACGGCGTGCAGCAGCGCGTGGCGGGCGCCGGGCTGCAGCCGGACCTCGTCGGGCAGCAGCCGGGCCGCGCGGACCACCTGGTTGTCCAGGAACGGCGCGTGCAGCCGCTGGCCGGGCTGCTCGGCGGCGTGCACCAGGGTGCGGAACCCGCGTGCATGGCGGTGGAGGGCGTGCCGGGCCCGCTGCGCGCCGGGGTGCTCGGTGGGCGCCGGTCCGCGCGCCGCCAGCCGGAGCCGCAGGGCGACCGCCGACAGCGCCTCGTCGGAGAGCCAGCGGGCGGCCGGCCCCGGCACGCACCAGGCCAGGTCACCGGCCGACCGGGCGCCCACCGTGCCGCCGCCCGGGGTCTGCCGGACCGTGAGCCGCACGGCGGCGTCGTCGAGCGCGTCGGCGTACCGGACCCGGGAGAGCCGGTGGGCGGCGCGCAGCACGGTGAGCGGGGTGCGCAGCGCCCCCGCCAGCACGCCGACCGCCGCCCGGTCGGCGCCGGCCAGGGCGGCGACCGGGGGGAGCAGCTCGCGCGGGCGGCCGACCCGGATCAGGTCGGCGAGCCGGGCCGGGTGCCCGTCGAGGACCTGGCGGGCGCCGTAGCCGGTGAGGTGGTCGGTGCCGCCGGCGTCGAAGCGGGCCTCGGCGCGGGCGGTGGTGACCAGCTCCGGTCCGGGTTCGTCGGTGAGCCGGCCGGCCTGCGGGTCGGCGCGCAGGCCCGCGTACGGGAGGGTGTCGGGGCCCGGTGCCAGCACGGTGTGCCGCAGCCGGGGCGTGTCGGGGGCGAGCGCCGGGGTGGCGGGCCCGTCGCTCTCGCCGAGGGTGACGGCGGCCAGCTGCTCGGGACCGGGCTGCTCCGCGGCGGCCGGGCGGGCCCAGGAGCCCTTGACGGCGCCGCTGCGGGCGCCGGGAGGGGGCCCGGCCGGGACCGGCAGCCGGTCGCCGGCACCCGGCGCCGGGGGTGCGAGCGGGACGGCGGCGGCGAGCAGGGCGACGGTGGCGGAGGCGGTGCCGTAGGAGAGGTCCACGCCCAGTCGGGCCCGCTCGGAGCCGGTCCGGCCCGGTCCGGTGGTGCGCACCCGGGAGCGGACGGACTCCAGCAGGGCGCGGGTGAGCTCGCGGACGGCGGGGGCCTCGCCGCGCGGCGGCGCACCGCCGCCGGGCTCGTCGTAGGACGCCAGGTAGGGGCGGCCGCCGCGGACGGCCAGCGCGTGCCCGGGCGGCACCCGCCGGACGCCGAGGTACGGGGTGCCGGTGCCGAGCGCCTCCGGTGACTCGGGGCAGGCGAGGCGGGCGGCGAGGTGGCCGGTGTCGAGGGGCGCGCCGATCAGGTCGGCGAGCGGGAGGGCCGCGGTGGCGTACGCGGTGCCGCCGCACCAGGGGGTGTGGAAGACCGGCTGGGCGCCGGCCAGGTCGGTGAGCAGCACGGTGGAGCGGGTGCCGGTGCGCAGCACGACGGTGTAGCTGCCGGGCCAGGCGGTGAGGTGGCGGACGGCGCCGCCGCGGGCCGCGGCGAGGCCGGCGGCGAGTTCGGCGTCGGTGGCGCCGCAGTGGCCGAGGACGGCGAGCCTGGTGGTGGCGGGGGTGTCCGCGGCGGGGTCGGGGCCGGGCGGGCCGGCGGTGACGGCGGCGGGGGCGCCGGGGCGGAGGGTGACCAGGCGGATCTCCTCGGGCCGCCAGTCGCCGACGGCCCAGAGCGGGTTGGGTCCGGTCCACAGGGGGCGCGCGGCGATCGGTACCACCGCGCCCAGCGCCTCGTGCGCCGGAGCGCCCGCCCGGGGCGCGCCCGTGCTCCAGCCCGTCAGCCACCGCATCGCGCCTCCACCGGACGAGGACCTGTACCGCGCGGCGCGTCCGCCGCCGGTCACTCCTCGTCCCCTGCCCGTGGCGCGCCCAGGCGGCCGCCCACCGCGATCCGGCGCGCCGTCAGGAGACATCGTGCCACCGGTTGCCGCTCCGGTGACCGGAGTTGTCGTTTCCGATTCCGCCGCGGCCTGGTCCGCTCGGCGTGTCCCACTGGTCACCCGAGCCCCGGCGGCGGCCTCCGGCCGGGCGGGCCGGGCCTCCCCCTCCCCGGCCCGGACCGCCTGCGCGACGGCACTGTCATGGCCATCGCAAGATGGCCGAAAGGCGTCGCCCAGCCCGGGAGGGCATCCGCATGCCCTCCCGGACCTCGCCGCCGCCCGCGGGGATTGAGGCGGCGGCATCCCCCGGCCCGCCGGGTCCTCGACGGCGGGCCGACCCACGACCACCAGCGAATCGCCGACCGGCCGGTCGGGCCAGGGGGCACGGCCGGGCGCACATCGACACGGGACCGGAGCACAGCACTCCGGCGGGCGGCCCGAGCGGTCGGTCCCGGCCGTTCCCGAGGCGGTCCGGACCAACCCCGCCGGGCCATCCCCGGGGCGGCGCCGGGTGCGGTATCCCGCCATCCGGAATGCGGCCTCTTAACCGTCGGAACGCGTCCGACTACTCTAGGTACAGCAGCTACGGCCCGGTGCCGCCCGGGCCCCGCGCACAAGGCCGCAGGAGGTGCCGCCGCCACCATGACCGTCAGCCCACGAGGACCGAACGAACGGCTCGGCACGCTCCTGACCCTGGCCCAGATCAGCAACGCCGGTCTGGCCCGCCGGGTCAACGACCTCGGCTCCCAGCGCGGGTTGACGCTCCGCTACGACAAGACCTCGGTGGCCCGCTGGGTCAGCAAGGGCATGGTCCCGCAGGGCCCGGTGCCGCACCTGATCGCCACCGCGATCGGCGGCAAGCTCGGCCGGCCCGTCCCGCTGGAGGAGATCGGCCTCGGCGACACCGACCCGGCGCCCGAACTCGGCCTGGCCTTCCCCCGGGAGGTCTCCGAGGCGGTCCGCTCGGCCACCGACCTCTGGCGGGTCGACCTCGACCTGCGGCGCGGGCCCGGCGGCGGCCGCTGGAGCGACAGCCTGGCCGGGACCTTCTCGGTGGCGGCCTACGCAACTCCCGTGTCCCGCTGGCTGATCACCCCGGCGGACGGCTCGGTGGCCCGCGAGGCCCCCCGGGTGCCCGCCGAGTCCGGCCCCTACCGGGTCGGGCACTCGGACGCCGCCAAGCTCCGCGAGGCCGCCCAGGAGGCCCGCCGCTGGGACTCCAAGTACGGTGGCGGGGACTGGCGTTCCTCGATGGTGCCGGAGTGTCTGCGGGTGGAGGCGGCGCCGCTGCTGCTGGCCTCGTACAGCGACGCGGTCGGCCGGGCGCTGTTCGGCGCGACGGCCGAACTGACCAGGCTGGCCGGGTGGATGGCCTTCGACACCGGCCAGCACGAGGCCGCCCAGCGCTACTACATCCAGGCCCTGCGGCTCGCCCGGGCCGCCGCCGACGTGCCGCTCGGCGGCTATGTGCTGGCCTCGATGAGCCTGCAGGCCGGCTACCGGGGCTTCGCCGAGGAGGCGGTGGACCTCGCGCAGGCCGCCCTGGAGCGCAACCGGGGGCTGGCCACCGCCCGCACCATGAGCTTCTTCCACCTGGTGGAGGCCCGGGCCCAGGCCAAGGCCCGCAACGCGGCGGCGTGCGCGACGGCGCTCGGCGCGGCGGAGAGCGCGCTCGAACGCGCCCGCGCCGGTGACCCCGACCCCGCGTGGATCGACTTCTACGCCTACGACCGCCTCGCCGCCGACGCCGCCGAATGCTTCCGGGACCTCGGAGTGCCCTCCAAGGTCCGCCAGTTCACCCGGGAGGCGCTGGCCCGCCCGACCGAGGGGTTCGTCCGCTCGCACGGACTGCGGCTGGTGGTCTCCGCGATGGCCGAGGCCGAGGCCGGCAACCTGGACGCGGCGGTCGCGGCCGGCGAGCGCGCCGTCGAGGTGGCCGGGCGGATCTCCTCGCAGCGCAGCCGCGAGTACGTGGTGGAGATGCTCCGGCGCCTCGAACCGTTCCAGGGCGAGCGCCGGGTACGCGAGTTGGCGGAACGGGCGCGCACCGTGCTGGTCGCCCCGGCGTGAGCCGGGCCGGCGCCGCCCCGCGGTAATTCGAATGCGGGCACCGGAACGGCCCCGATATGGTCGTTCTCGTCCAGGTGCGCAGGCAGAGGTTACTTCCACTGTTAATGGGCGGGTCGCGGGTTCGAGTCCCGTCACCGGCTTCGGGCCGGTGTAGCTCAGTTGGTAGAGCAGCACACGTCACCTCAGCCGTCCTCGATCTCTGGACACCAATACCTGAATAGAATTCCGCACCTTCCGGTGCGATGGCAGCGGTTACTCCGTGGAGTGCCCCCAGCGGGGCGCGTGGAAGCGAATACCGACACCGCCGCCGCGTCGATCTCGGGAGGCAGAGCGCCGGGGTGCCCGGTGCGAAGGCGGGGGTTACTTCGGATCTTGCGGTTCCGGGTTCAAATCCCGGGCGTGCCGTGCGCGGCCGTTAGCTCAATCCGGATAGAGCACAAGGCATATCACCTCCGCCGATGCCGGCCGCCGGGCCGGCCCGATCTCGGGCACCCCTGTTTCGCCATGCCTCCCTCCCGTTCCACCAGCCAGCAGGGGGGCTCCACCATGTCGCGTTTCAACATCCGCACGGCCAAGCCTGGTCCGAGCTCGCCCGTGACCACCACCGGGCAGCGCACGGTCAACCACAACGGCGGCACCGGCCACCTCCGGGACGCGAAGTCCGAGCTCTTCCTCCTGGCCGTCGCCAACCTCGTCGGGCAGGACACCTTCTACGAGAAGGGCGGCGACCGCGACGACCGCTTCACCGCCCTGGTGCGCGAACTCGCCGTCGCCGACCCGGAGTGGACCCTCGGGCTGCTGCGCTGGCTGCGCCACGGCGCGCAGCTGCGGACGGCCCCGCTGGTCGGTGCCGCCGAGTTCACCCGGGCCCGGCTGGACGCGGGGGCGCCCGGCTACTCCCGACAGGTCGTCGACGCCGTGCTGCAGCGCGCCGACGAGCCCGGCGAACTGCTCGCCTACTGGACGTCCCGCTACGGCCGCGCGCTGCCGAAGCCGCTCAAGCGCGGCGTCGCGGACGCCGTGCGCCGGCTCTACAACGCGCGGTCCCTGCTCAAGTACGACACCGCCAGCAGGGACTACCGCTTCGGCGACGTCCTGGAGCTGACCCACCCCGCGCCCGATCCGGCCAAGCCTTGGCAGGGCGCGCTGTTCGGCTACGCGCTGGACCGCCGGCACCGGCCCGACGAGGCCGTCCCGCCCGCCGGCGACCGGCTGCTGACCGCCAACCGCGAGCTGCTCGCGCTGCCGGTGGCCGAGCGCCGGGCGGCGGTGACGGCCGAGGACGGCGCCGAGCGGCTGGCCGCCGCCGGCCTGACCTGGGAGGCGCTGGCCGGTTGGCTGCAGGGCCCGCTGGACGCGGCCGTCTGGGAGGCGGTCATCCCGTCGATGGGCTCGATGGCGCTGCTGCGCAACCTGCGCAACTTCGACCAGGCCGGGGTCTCGGACGAGGTCGCGGCCGAGGTCGCCCGGCGGATCTGCGACAAGGACGAGGTGCACCGCGCCCGCCAGTTCCCCTTCCGCTACCTCGCCGCGTACCGGCACGTGCCGTCGCTGCGCTGGGCGCAGGCGTTGGAGACGGCGCTCGGCCACTCGCTCGCCAACGTGCCCGCGCTGCCCGGCCGGACGCTGATCCTGGTGGACCGCTCGGGCTCGATGTTCGACCGCCCGAGCGAGCGGACCAAGCTCAACCGGGCCGACTCGGCGGCCGTCTTCGGCACCGCGCTGAAGGTCCGGGCCGCCCAGGCGGACCTGGTCGAGTTCGGCACCACCAGCCGGGTCGTCGAGGTGGCCCGGGGCGAGGCCGTGCTGCGCGTGCTGGGCCGCTTCGGCGACCTCGGCGGCACCGCCACCGGCGCGGCCGTGCGGGCCCACTACCGGAACCACGACCGGGTGGTCGTCATCACCGACGAGCAGACCGGCCCGGTCGGCCGGGGCGGCGGCGCGCTCGACGCCGTGCCCGCCGCCGTCCCCGTCTACACCTGGAACCTGGCCGGCTACGCGCCCGGTCACGCCCCGAGCGGCTCGGCCGGCCGGCACACCTTCGGCGGTCTGACCGACGCCGCGTTCCGGCTGATCCCCCTGCTGGAGAGCGGCCGGGACGCGCGCTGGATCTGGGAGCGGCCGGACGGCGACCCGGCGCCCTCCGGTCGGTCCTGACGGACCGGGGGGCGGCTCCCCGGCGCCCGGCCGCGCCGGGCGCAGGCCCCCTCGACCGGCACCGCCCGCCGTGGCAGCATCGGCGGCGTGGCGGTGCCGGGCGGACCTGGGGAGCGAGCGGTGGCGTACGACTTCGACGTGCTGGTGGTGGGCGGCGGGATCGTCGGGCTCTCCACGGCGTACGCGCTGACCAGGGCCCGGCCGGGGCTGCGGCTGGCGGTACTGGAGAAGGAGCCCGGCTTCGCCGCCCACCAGACCGGCCGCAACAGCGGAGTCATCCACAGCGGCGTCTACTACCGGCCGGGCTCGCTCAAGGCCGAGTACGCCCGCGCGGGCGCCGCCGAGATGGTCGGCTTCTGCCGCACCCACGACCTCCCGTACGAGGTGACCGGCAAGCTGATCGTGGCCACCGACCGCGCCGAGCTGCCCCGGCTGCGGGCGCTGGCCGAACGCGGCCGGGAGAACGGCATCCCGGTCACCGAGCTGGACCGCAGGGGCGTCGCCGAGCACGAGCCGGAGGTCACCGGTATCGCCGGGCTGCACATCGGCACCACCGGCATCTGCGACTTCCCCGCCGTCGCCACCGCCTACGCCCGGCTCGCCCGGGAGGCCGGCGCGGAGCTGCGGCCCGGTACCGAGCTGCGGGCGGTGGCCCGCCGGGCGGACGGGGTGACGGTGCAGACCTCGGCCGGCGAGCTGCGCTGCCAGGTGCTGGTGAACTGCGCGGGTCTGCACAGCGACCGGATCGCCCGGCTGGCCGGCGACGACCCCGGCGTCCGGATCGTGCCGTTCCGCGGCGAGTACTACGAGCTCGCCAAGGACCGCCGGGAGCTGGTGCGCGGACTGGTCTACCCGGTGCCCGACCCGGCCTTCCCCTTCCTCGGCGTCCACCTCACCCGGGGCATCCACGGCGATGTGCACGTCGGCCCCAACGCGGTGCCGGCCCTCGCCCGCGAGGGCTACGACTGGCGCACCGTGCGCCCGCGCGAGCTGGCCGGGACGATCGCCTTCCCCGGCACCTGGCGGATCGCCCGCCGGCACTGGCGGTACGAGATCGGCGAGCTGCACCGCTCGCTGTCCAAGCGGGCCTTCACCACCGCCGTGCAGCGGCTGCTGCCGGCCGTCACGGCCGCGGACCTCGTCCCGGCCACCGCCGGGGTACGGGCCCAGGCGGTCGCCCGGGACGGCACGCTGCTGGACGACTTCGCCTTCGCCGGATTCGACCCGGACGCGCCGCGCTCCACCCGCCGCCTGGTCCACGTGCTGAACGCCCCCTCCCCGGCGGCGACCGCCTCGCTGCCGATCGGGCGCGAGGTGGCCCGGCGCGCACTGGCCGCGCTGGAGGCGGGCGGCTGAGCGGCGGGGTGGGGAACGCGGCCCCGTAGACTCGGTTGATTGTGACTGCCACTGCCCCGATCCCCCAGCCCTCGCCCTCCGCCCGGCTCTCCGCCGCACCGGCCGGGTACCCCGCGCCGATGTACCCGCACCGGGCCACCGAGGCCCAGCACAGCGAGCGGCGCATCCGCAGCTTCCAACCGCGCCGGGGCCGGATGACCAACGCCCAGGCCGGCGCGCTGGACCGGGGCTGGGAGCGGTACGGCATAGCGATCGACGGCAGCCCGCTCGACCTGGGCGAGCTCTTCGAGGGCCTCCCGGTGACCCTGGAGATCGGCTTCGGGATGGGCGAGACCACCGCCGCGATGGCCGCCGCCGACCCGGCCATGGGCATCCTGGCCGCCGACGTCCACACCCCCGGCCACGGCAACCTGCTCGGCATGCTGGAGCGCGACGGCTCCCGCAACGTCCGGCCGGCCGCCGGCGACGCCGTGATCCTGCTGCGCGACATGCTCTCCGACGCCTCGCTGGCCGGTCTGCGGGTGTACTTCGCCGACCCGTGGCCCAAGCCCAAGCACCACAAGCGCCGACTGGTCCAGCCGTCCTTCCTGGAGCTGGTGCTGCCCCGGCTCGCCCCCGGCGCCCTGGTGCACTGCGCCACCGACTGGGAGCCGTACGCCGAGCAGATGCTGGAGGTGCTCTCCGCCTCCCCCGAGCTGGAGAACCTGCACCCGGAGGGTGACGGCACCGGCTGGCTGGAGCCGGCGGACCACCCGGACGGCAGCATCCCCGGGTACGCGCCCCGGCCCGAGTGGCGGCCGGTCACCAAGTTCGAGCGGGCCGGTATCGCCAAGGGGCACGTGGTCCACGACCTGCTGTTCCGTCGCCGCTGAGCCCGCTCCGGGCGTTCGATCCGGCGGCCGTGCGGTGAGCGGCGGGCCCGGGGCGGGTGGGACGGATCGTCCCGATACCTCCCGACGGGCCCGTGTCGTGGCCTACCCTGTGCCGGGTGAGCAGCCCGTCCGGCGGCGGGTACCGCGCCGCCGTGGCCGCCGACGCCCAGGAGATGCCCACGCGCACCGCCGGCACCCGGCCGATTCCGGGGCCCCGGAGGCGCCGGGCGCACCGGCTCGTGCCCTGGCCCGCCGTCGCGGCGCCGGGCCTCCCTTCGGCCGTTCCGCTCGGTTCGGCCGGTTCGGCCCGTTCGACCCGTTCGGCCCGTTCGACCCGGGCACCCGTACTGCCGTGGCTGCTGCGGCTGGCGCGCCCACCGCGCTCGGTGGCGCTCTCCTCGGTCACCGCCACGGCCGTGCTGACGCTGGCGGGCTGCGGGGTGCTGATCCTCCACCTGGTGCGCCGCCAGACCGGCACCACCGGGCTGCTGGTGGGCCTCGGCCTGGCGATGGTCCCGCTGCCCTTCGTGCTCGGCGGCCTGGCCTGGCTCAACCAGACCGCCCGGGTGCCGCTGCGGCACACCGTGTTCTGCCTCGGCTGGGGCGCCTTCGCCGCGACCACCGCGGCGATCCTGGCCAACGGCTGGACCAGTACCTATCTGACCGCCCACCAGGGCAGCCTCGGCGAGATGCTGGGCGCCGACATCGTCACCCCGGTGATCGAGGAGAGCGCCAAGGGCGCCGCCCTGCTGGTCCTGCTGCTGCCGCTCGGCCAACGGCTCCGATGTCACGGCCACCGCACCGACCGCCCCTGCGCGGCCGTCCTGCGCCGGTTGCCCGGCACCCACCGCCCGCACCCCCGGGCGTACGCCCGCCGGCTCGCCGCCCTGCACGCCCGCCACGGGCTGGGGCTGCGCCCGTACCTGCGCCCGCTGCCGTACCTGCGCCCCTACCCGCCGACCCACGCCCACCCGCGCGCCCGCTCCCGGCCGCGCACCCTGGCCGCCGGGGTCGTCCTCGGCGGGATCACCGCGTGCGGCTTCGCCTTCACCGAGAACGCCCTCTACCTGGGCCGCGCCTTCACCGACGACCAGCAGCAGCGGTTGGACAGCATCGGTCTCGGCGAGTCGCCCAGCCTGCGGGACTTCGACAGCACCGTGCAGACCTTCGTCCTGCGCGGGCTGCTCTCGCCCTTCGCCCATCCGCTGTTCACCGCGCTGACCGGGCTGGGCCTGGCCGTCACCCTCACCACCGGCCGCCGCTGGCTGGCCCGGCTGGCCGCACCGGGCGGGCTGCTGCTGGCGATGGCCCTGCACGGCACCTGGAACGCCGCCGCGGACCTCGGCACCCACGGCTTCCTGCTGGTCTACGCGGTCCTGATGGTGCCCTGCTTCGCCGCCCTGGTCTGCTTCGCCGCCTGGGCCAGGACCCGGACCGCCCGGCGCGCGACACGCCGCGCGCGGCCCTGAACCCGGACCGTTCGCCACCGAACCGTTCCCGGCGGGGAGCCCGGCGCGGGGTCGGTGAAGAACCGATTTCCCATCCGGGCGACTTCCCCGTACTGTTGTGTTTACCGACGCGGGGTGGAGCAGCTCGGTAGCTCGCTGGGCTCATAACCCAGAGGTCGCAGGTTCAAATCCTGTCCCCGCTACTTTGTAGCCGAAAGGCCCGGAGGATTCGTCCTCCGGGCCTTTTGCGTGCCCGAACGCGGCCAGGGCACGGTCGTGGCACGAAGCTGTAACAGGGGCGAGTTTCAAGATCCGGTAAATCGCGCGTAAACCATACTCGGGAGAAAGTCACCCGGACGGGTGTGTTCAGCCGCACCGAGTTAGGAAGCTCCCCATGCTCTCGAAGCGCCTTGCCAGTACCGCCGCGATCTGTCTGCTGCTGGCAGCGGGCACGGCCGCCTGCGGAGGTGACAAGGACTCGGCCGCCGCCGGGCCGAAGCTCGACACCGAAAAGCTGAGCGCCCAGGAGATCGAGAAGCAGGCCAAGGACGCGCTGGCCGGTGCGAGCGCCGTCAAGATCGCCGGCACCATGGCCGGCGAGGACGGCAAGACCACGATCGACCTGTCGCTCGACACCAAGGGCCAGTGCACCGGCTCGATGGGCATGCCCGGCACGGGCTCGTTCGAGATCATCAGCGACGGCAAGGCCACCTACCTGAAGCCGGACAAGGAGTTCTGGAAGACCTTCGGCGGCCCGAAGGGCGAGCAGGCCGCCGAGCTGTTCAAGGGGCGCTACCTGACCGGCTTCGAGAACGACCCCCAGATGAAGAGCCTGACCACGATCTGCAACCTCGCCGAGCTCGGCAAGAAGATCACCGAGGACGACGGCACCAAGAGCAAGGCGGAGAAGGGCTCGGCGGGCACCGTCAACGGCGCCAAGACCTTCAGCCTCAAGGTCACCAACGACGAGGGCGAGCAGTCGACCATCCACGTCGCCACCGAGGGCAGGTTCTACCCGGTGCGGATCGAGAAGGCCTCCGGCAAGGACGGCGGCCAGCTCGACTTCACCGACTACGACAAGCCGGTCGTCATCAAGGTCCCGGCCGCCGACAACGTGATCGACTTCGCGAAGTTCAAGCAGCAGCTCCAGACCGCCTGAGCCGTCCGGACCGGCCGGATCGGCAACCGCGAATAATCCGTTGCCCTCCTTCGGGTGCGGTGCCTACAGTGGCCGCACACTGAAAGGAGGTGATCCTGAGTTGAGTTCCATCAGGATGTGTGAGGTGGCTGCTCGCTAGAGCCGCCCCTGCCTGCGTAGTAGGGCGAGGTCCTAGGGCCCTAGGCCTCCGGCAGGCGAAATCCATAGCAGTCACCCGGCCCGTGTGCTCACCGGAACATCCCCGGTGCCTCGGCGCCCCGGCCCCGCACAGGGCCCCGGCGCGAGGAAGCAGCACACGGGCCGTCTGCGTTCCGTGTGCCCTGTGTCGTTCCCAGGGTCAGCGCCCTCGCAAGGGACAGGGCGGGGGCGTCTCGCTGGTGGCGCCGAAGGTCCGGGGGCAGGACACCGCGGCCACGGATCGGAGCTGCTGGCCGGGCGTCCAGTACGTCCAGATCACGTCATTCGGGAAGGCGCCCAGGAACGTCCGGGCGTGGTCCAGCCGGACCGCCGGTCCGAGGTCCGTCTCCAGCACCGGGGAGTCGGCGAGCTGCTTGCCGAGCCAGTCCAGCACTTCGGCCGGGTCGTCGGTCGTGACCTTGATCTGTGCTGCCGACTTGGCAAGCCAGTGCATGACCTCCAGCGGGGGCACCGGGCTGGACCAAACGGGCCGTACGCCGTTCTGCATCTCGGGCGGCCGCCGCTCGGCGTCGTCTGGGCGCTTGCTCCCCGCCCACGTGTACCCGTGCCAGTGCAGTCCGGGCCTTACCCAGTGACTCATGCGCGCCTACCCTGATCAGGGGCGGGCCCCCGCTCTCAGTTCCGATGAGAGCGAGGGGCCGCCTGTCTGTCGTGTGCGTCAGACGGCCGTGTCGAACTTGGCCGGGTCGATGCCCGCGTTCTCCAGCTCGGCCGTGGTGAACCTCAGCTCCACGCCGGGACGCTTGCTGTCGCCCATGACCCAGAGGCCACCCGCCACGCCGGGCACCTCCTTCAGCGTCGGGCACGTCTCGTGCTCCGACTGCTGGTTGCCGCCGCACGCCTTGTAGGCGGTCAGCCCCGACGGGATTTCGATCTTGTACAGGTCGCTCACTGTGACGCCTTCCTGTTTCGGTCCAACGGGGAAGCCGTCCCCGCACGGTGATGCACCCGCACCGACCCGGCATCCAAGGAGCGCATGCAGGAGTTCAGTTGGGCTCGTCAGCGGACAGGCCGGGTACGACGGGCTCCTCGGCAGGCCAGGGTGGGCTTTGATCCACTCAAACGAGGTCCACCGGCTCTGGGCCTCGTTCCTCCCACCGACCCGCCACCAAGATCTGACAACCGCCCAGGACGGTGAAACCCCGCGCAAAGGACACTTCAGAACGTCCCCTGCGCGATAGAACGTCCCTAGCAGGGACCGGTGTTTGTGGGGAGACGGGCAAGATGCCGAACGAAAGACTGAAAGGCGTCATGGTGTCGGGTGGTTGGACGTGCGCCGCCCTCGCCGAGAAGGCCGGCGTGGACACCAAGTCGGTTGAGCGGTGGGCCAACCAGGGCAGGACACCCCGGCTACGGACAGCGCGCCTGGCGGCCGAGGCCTTGGGTGAAGACATGTTCGCGCTGTGGCCGAGCCTGCGGCAGCCCCGAGCCGCCCGGGCGATAAGCCCTGAGCTGGTGGCGCTGTACGAGCAGCGGGCCGACTTGCCGGTGTCCGTCATCGTTGATCTGCTCGGTAAGGCTGCTGAGCGCATTGACGTGTTGGTCTACGCTGCGGTGTTCCTGCACGAGGCGTACCCCAGGCTTAACGATCTCCTTCGCGAGCGTGCCGCCGAGGGCTGCGTAGTCCGCATCGCCCTCGGGGACGCCGACAGTGAGAACGTGAGGCAGCGCGGCGAAGAGGAGAGGTTCGGGCACGGCATCGAATCTCGGTGCCGCCTCGCCCTGATGCACTACCGCCCGCTCATCGGCACTCCCGGCGTCGAGATCCGCACGCATGGGACCACCCTCTACAACAGCCTGTACCGGGCCGACGATCAGCTTCTCGTGAATGCCCACGTCTGGGGTGTGAACGCCTTCGGCACTCCGGTCTGGCATCTCCGCCGAACAGGTGCGGGCACGATGTTCGACACCTACGCTTCGAGCTTCGATGCGGTGTGGAGCGCCGCACGACCAAGCGAGGAGAGCTGAGGCATGGCACGGACCGAGTACTACGACGACCCCGACGCGCCCGAGCCGAACCGGCTGGTGGTCGCGGCTTCCGCCGTCGTTACGGATGAGGCCGGGCGCGTCCTGCTCCAGCGGCGCACTGACAACGGGTTGTACGCCCTGCCTGGCGGAACGATGGATCTTGGTGAGTCCCTCCCGGGCACCGCCGTGCGAGAGGTTCGCGAGGAGACCGGGTTCGATGTCGAGATCACGGGGCTGGTCGGCACTTACACCGACCCCCGGCACGTCATCGCCTACTCGGACGGCGAGGTTCGGCAACAGTTCAACGTCTGCTTCACGGCCCGTATCACGGGCGGTGAACTGCGCATCTCCGACGAGTCCACAGACCTTCGGTTCGTCGCGCCCGAGGGCATCGGTGATCTACCGATGCACCACACACAGCGCCTTCGGCTCCGACACTTCCTGGATGGCAGGACCGCGCCGTACCTCGGCTAGCGGATGCCCCCGGGGGGAGTCGCTCCCGTTCCGTGTGCCCTGTGGGGGCTCCGGCCGCCGTCGTGCGCGCGTTCCCGTCCTCGTGGTGCGGCGCTAGAGTCGGCTGGCGCTCCGGCTCCGGAGCGGAGCGGGGCCGGCACAGGGGGTATGTGATGGCGGGGACGCGGCGGGGTGGGGCGGCGACGGTGCGTACGGCGCAGCGGGCTGCGGCGGGTGCGCTGCTCGGGGTGGGGGTGCTCGGGCTGCTGCTGTTCTCGCTGGGGCGCGCGCACGCCTGGCAGGCGCTCGGCGGCGGGCTGGTGGTGTCCGGGGCCTCGGCCGTGCTGGGCGGCGCGCTGGGCTTCCTCTTCGGGGTGCCGCGGGTGCGCGGTACGGCCGGCGGAGAGCCGCCGCAGGGCTCGTACGTGCCGAACACCAATCTGGAGCAGGTCTCGGACTGGCTGACCAAGGTGCTGCTGGGCGTCGGGCTGACCCAGCTCGGCTCGCTCGGCGAGCGGCTGCACCAGCTCGGCTCCGCGCTGGCCCCGGCGCTGGGCGGCGGGGACGGGGCGGTGCCCTTCGCGGCGGCGCTGGTCCTGTACTTCCTGGTGCTCGGGTTCCTGGCCGGCTGGCTGGTGACCCGGCTGGCGCTGCCGCAGGTGCTCTCGGACGCCGATCAGGCCCTGGACCTCTTCCTCGCCGGGCAGGACCGCGACCGCCGGGGCGACAAGGTGGGCGCCGACGACCTGCGGGTACGGGCGATGCAGCACCTGGGCCTGCTGGGCGGCAGCGCGGACCGTGCCGACGACCTGGCCCGGCAGCTGCCGCCGAGTGCGGCCACCGGGCCGGCGAGCGTGGTGGCCGAGGTCCGGTCGACGGCGCGGCGCTCGGCGCTGACGGCGGACCAGGTGCGGGAGCTGTTCGAGGACGGCTCTCAGGGGCGGCGGATCCAGGCGCTGGCGCTGATGCAGGGCGATCCGGCGCTGGCCGACCTGGCGAGCGTGCTGGACGCGATCGAGCACCCGCGCTCCGGGTTCGAGCAGTACCACGCGCTGCTGGCGGCCCGCGGCCTGCTGTCCCGGCTGCCGGCCGCCGAGGCCCAGCGGCTGCGGGACGCGGTGGCCGCCCGGCTGGTGGCGCCGGACGGCATCCCGTACGGCTCGGACCGCAGCTGGCTGGCGGAGAAGATACTGTCCCGGCTGGAGGCCACCGTCTTCCTCCCGCAGCAGCCCGGTTCGGTCGCCGACCCGGTGGAGCCGAAGCAGGCGCCCGAGCCCTCCTAGGGCCTAGGGCCTGGCGGCCCGGCGGCGGTGGTCGGCCGCGCGCAGGACCAGGACCCGGCGGGTCCCGCCGTCCTCCGGCCGCGGGAAGGTGTGGATCTCGCTGGCGATCCGGCGCTCGCCGAGGGCGTGGCGGACGGCGTCCAGGTGGGGGCAGCGGCGGCTGGCGCCGTCGTGCAGGGGGTGCACCCGCACCTCGCCGTCGGCGGCGGTGACCCGGACGAGTTCGGCCAGCGCGGCCACCTGCTGGGCGGGCCCGAACAGCTCGGGGTAGGCGAAGACCAGGTACCCGCTGAGGGTGAGCGCGAAGGTGCCGTCGGCGAACGGCAGCCGCGGCAGCTCGCCGGCCACGTACTGCTGCGGGTGGGCGGCCCAGTCGGCGGTGAAGAGCCGGCGGGCCCGGTCCCAGCTCCGCAGGTAGCGCTCGTACGGGCGGTCGCGCGGCGCGGGGTACAGCTCGGGACGGGTGTCCATCGCGGCGGCCATCGCGGCCCGGGCGGCCAGCGCGCGGGCGGCGAGCTCGGGGGCCGGCCAGGCGTACGCCGGGTCGGCGGCGATGACGCGGCAGCCCAGTTCGCGGGCCTCGGCGGCGAGTCCGGCGGCGCCGCCGGGGCAGTCGAGCAGGGGCCCGGGCAGGGCCGCCAGCCGGGCGCGGGTGAGTCCGAAGAGCCCGCAGTACTCGTCCAGCGGTCGGGAGGTGACCAGCACCCGAGCGGTGATGTCGGCCATTGCGCCATCCGAACACGGCCGGGCCCCGCCCGCATCCGCAGCGGGCGGGGCCCGGGCCCGGGTGGAGGTGAGGGCTACCGGCCGAGCAGGCCCTGGACGGCGAGGCGGTTGACGTTGGTCAGACCGCGCACCAGTGCGGGGGTGAGGAAGACGAGCAGCAGGCCGAGCAGCGAGACCCCGGCGATCTGCGCGGGCGCCTCGATGAAGTACTTGTGCTCGACGCCCGCGCTGTCGCGGTAGTCGAACAGCTGGAGGCCGGGCCAGCCGACGAAGGTCGGGTACACCCAGTGGTACAGCGGGTAGAGCGTCAGCACCCAGCCGAGCAGCAGGAACACCAGCGACACCACGAAGCTGAAGACCGCCCACGGGAACATCACCACCTGGTACAGCGCCGCCTTCCACCCGGCGGCGTCCGCGATGCGCGCGGTGACGCCGCCCCAGGCGCCGGGCCGGACGACCCGGACGGGCTTCGGGCCGGGCACGTCCAGCGCCAGCATGCCGCGCGCCCGCGACCGCTCCAGCCGGCCGAAGCCGCGGGCGGCCGTGGTCAGGCCCGCCAGCACCGGGAGGCCGAGGACGGTGACGAAGGTGCCGAGACCGAGGGCGAACAGCGTGATGGCGAGGGAGAAGCCGGCGACCGCGACCGGCAGCCCGGTGAGGGTGTAGCCGATCTCCCGGTAGGTGTAGGAGGAGAAGGGGGCCCGCCAGAAGTACGGCGGCTCCTCGGTGCGGCGGACCCGGGCGGCGCCCCGCTCCCCGTCGGCGGCGTACGAGTCGGCGGCGTACCGGTCGGCGGAGGAGGCGTCGGTGTCGTGGCGGTCGTACTCGCTGCGCTGCGTGCTGTGGCTGCTCATGGCCGGCCTCGGTCCTCGGGTCTGTCGTGACGGCTTTCCTACTGACCCCTGAAGCCTGTCAAAAGGCGCTCCCGCCGGACATCCGGCTCCCCGCCGAACCGTGGGTGGGGTTAACCCCCCGCCCCGGTCCCCGCCCCCGTCCCCGCCCCGGTCCACTCCCCGGCCAGCAGGGAGTACTGGAAGGAGTCGTACCAGGTGCCGCGCAGGTACAGGTCGTGCCGGATCCGGCCCTCCAGCTGGAAGCCGGCCCGGGTGAGCACCCGGCAGGAGGGGGCGTTGTCCACGTCGACCCGGGCGGCCAGCCGGTGCAGGCCCAGGGCGCCGAAGGCGAAGTCGCAGAGCAGTCCGGTGATCTCGCCCGCGTAGCCGTTGCCCCAGGTGTCGCGGCGCAGCGCGTAGCCGAGGAAGGCGGAGCGGTGGTCGCCGAGGGTGAGGGCGGCCATCCCGATCGGGGCGGCGTCGTCGTCGCCGTCCTCGCCCTCGGCCGCGGCCGGGGTGACGGCGAGGCGGTAGACCGTCCGCTCGTCCTTGAGCGCCTCCTCCAGGTACTGCTCGATCTGGTCGGCGCAGCTCTCCCGGTCCCGGGGTTCGAAGGGGAGGTAGCGGGTGGTCTCCGGGTCGCCGAAGACCGCGTGCAGGGCGTCGGTGTCGCCCGGCGTGTGGTGGAACTCGCGAATGGCCAGCCGGGGGCCGGTGAGTCGTACGGGGACCATGCCTGCCGACCCTACCCGCCGCTTACCGGTTACCGTACGTGACATGGAAGAAGAAGACCTGCGGCTCGCCCCGCGCACCAAGGCCGCCGAGCTGCTCGCCTGGGCGGAGGCGGAAGGCCGCGACCCGGTGGGCGAGGAGCCGCTGCGGACGGTGTTGGCGTTGCTGGAGCTGGGCGAGGGCAGGATGCGCGACGGCTGGCCGGAGCTGACCTCGGACGCGGTGGAGCAGCTGCTGGTCGAGCGGCTGTACCTGTACGTCCAACCCGCGCCGGAGCAGGACCCGTTGGCGTACGGCGAGGCGGTCCGGCTGCTGGTCGACCACCAGCGGGCGGCGAAGCGGCTGAACGCCAAGCGGCAGGAGCGGCTGCACGCCGAGGCCGAGTGGCAGGGCGAGGTGGCGACCGGTCTGCTGCGCCGGGCCGACCTGGTGACCTGGCCGCGGCTGTACGCGCTGCTGCTGCACGCCGCCGGGGTGGACGTGGCGGACGACGCGGCGGTGCGGGCCTGGCTGGAGGCGTTCCGGGAGCTGGCGCCGCAGGAGCGGTCGGCCGCCTACGCCGCGCTGGCCGAGGCCGGGTGGCTGGACGAGCTGGACGAGGAGGGCTGGGGCGAGGCCCGGATGCTGACGGTCGGGATGGCCACCGACGGCGCCCGGCGGCTGCTGGAGCAGGGCCTGATGCGGCGCAGCTACCGCAACCTGGCGGCGCTGAACGCGCTGGGCCGCCCGATGCCGGACGAGCTCGCCGGGGACTTCGGCGCGTTCGAGGAGGCCGCGGTCGAGGTGGCGCTGGAGCTGTCGGGCGAGTGGACGGTGCCTGGGCTGGCGCAGCTGCTGGTGACGGAGTTCCCTGAGCTGGCGCCGGAGCCGGGGCAGGAGGAGATCGACGCCTACCTGGCGCGGCTGCCCCAGGAGTAGCGCGGCCGCCCCCGGAACAGCGAGGCGCCCCGGTCCGCAGTGGACCGGGGCGCCTTCGACCGTAGGGGGCCCTGCCTCAGGGCGTGATGCCGCGCTGCTCGAACCAGGTCTCCGGGTCGACCGGGGCGCCGCCGCCGGGGCGGACCTCCAGGTGCAGGTGCGGGCCGGTCACGTTGCCGGTGGCACCGACCTTGCCGATCTGCTGGTTGGGGACGACCTTGCCGGAGCCCTTGATGATCGAGGAGAGGTGGCAGTACCAGATCTCGGTGCCGTCGGGCAGCGTCTCGACGATCCGGTAGCCGTACGAGCCGGACCAGCCGGCCGAGGTGATGGTGCCCTGGCCGACCGCGTACACCGGGGTGCCGGTGTCGGCGGCGAAGTCCAGGCCGGTGTGCAGGTGGGCCCAGTAGGAGGCGCTCTGGCCGTAGTGGGCGGAGAGGTTGTAGTCGCGCACCGGCAGGTTGACGGCGGCGAGCTTGGCCTTCTCGGCGGCCTCGGCGGCGAGCCTGGCCTCCACCTGCTGGGCGGCGCGCTTGGCCTCCGCCTCCTTGGCGGCCTGCAGGCGGGCGGTCTCGTCGGCGGCGGTGCGCTGGCTGTCGGCCTGCTGCTGGATGCGGGCGGCGAGCGCGAGGCCCGGGTCCGCGGAGAGCGCGACCGGGGCCTCGTCCGGGGTCTCGATGGCGGGCGCCGCGGCCGGGGTGGCGGAGGCGAAGCCGGTGGCACCGAGGGTGGCGGCGACGGCGGTGACGCCGAGCAGCGGCGCGGTCCCGCGGGTCTGGCGGGGCATCCGGTGCCGGTTGGTGTCGGCGGGCTGCGGGGCGTGCTCGTCGGCCGGGCCGCCGTATCCGCCGCCGTGGGCGGGCGGCCAGGGGTGGTCGAGCAGTTGGGTGCCCGAGCCGGAGCCGGGCAGGTGTGCCGGAGAGTGCGTCGACGCCACGGAGGCGCGCTCCTTTCCTTCCTTCGCGCCTACCGGGTTAGCTGACGGGTTCGGAGCAGGAAGGTCTCCTACGGCCGGGCCTGGGCCTGGCCGATTCACCCCAAGGAACATGGTTCCCCGGCTCCCTGACCTGCCCGGAGGCGGGTCGTCGGGATTAGGCGACGGCGCACGGTGCCGTCTGGGTACGGCGTTGCCGACCGCGCTGCGTTATCAAACGTTAATCCTAGGAGCCCCTGATTCCAAGCCATCCGGATGGGACGACCTGAGACCGCCCGGGCAGTACGTGGCCTGATGGGCGATTTGTGAGGCTTGAGCACAACTGACACTACCGAACGTGATGAGACGTCAACGAACGGACGCCGGGTTGAGTACTTCTACTCATGTGCGGCGCGCCCCGGCGCCACCATCCTGGCGCCATGAACGCACCCGTGCAGTCGCGCACCACGTCCGCGTACTACATCCAGGCCGTCCTGTCCTTCGCCCTGTCCGGCGTCGCCCTCGCGATCGGGATCGCCTACCTCCCGGTCGACGCCTGGACGCGGGCCTTCCTCGGACTGGGCCTGCTCTACACCGTCACCTCCTCGTTCACCCTGGCCAAGGTGATCCGGGACCGGCAGGAGACCAACGAGATCGTCACCCGGGTGGACCAGGCCCGACTGGAGAAGCTGCTCAGCGAGCACGACCCGTTCAAGGTGGAGGGGGTCTGAGCCGCCCGGGACCGCCCGGGACGGAGGCTCACCCGAAAGATTCCTCGGTCGATAGCTTGACGGCTAAGGCTATTAGCCTTAGCTTTATGGCTATCGGCAGAACCGCCGATGACGCGCACGGCGGACCGAGGAGGCCCACGATGACCGGCTCCAACACCCCCACCACGCAGTTCCTCGACGTTCCCGGCGGCCGGCTGGCGTACGACGACACCGTGCAGGGCGACGGCGCCCCGGTCGTCCTCCTGCCGGGGATGCTCGACAGCCGGACCGCGTACCGCCACCTGCGCCCGCTGCTCACCGCCGCGGGCCGCCGGGTGATCACCATGGACCTGCGCGGCTTCGGCGAGTCCTCGATCGCCTGGGACGACTACTCGCCCGCCGCGATCGCCACCGACGTCATCGCGCTGCTCGACCACCTGGGCATCGAGCGCGCCGTCCTGGCCGGCAACTCGTACAGCGGTGCCAGCGTGGTCAAGGTCGCCGGGGACGCCCCCGGGAGGGTCGCCGGGATCGTCCTGCTGGACGCCTTCATCGAGAACCTGCCGCCGAACGCCCTGCAGCGCGCCGCCTTCGGCGTGATGGGCGCGCTGCTGGTGCACTCGCCCGCGTTCTGGGGCCTCTACCACCGCAAGATGGCCTACCCCGGCGCCAAGCCGGCCGACTTCGACGCCTACGTCGACGGACTGGTCGCCGCCATGCGCACCCCGGGCCGCAAGGCCGCCACCCGCGGCTATGTGCACGGGGACTCCGCACCGACCGGCTGGAGCGCCGCCGTGCAGTGCCCGGCGCTGGTCGTGATGGGCAGCAAGGACCCCGACTTCCCCAAGCCGGAGCTGGTCGCCGACCGGCAGGCCGCGGCGCTGCACGCCCGCAAGGTGATGATCGAGGGAGCCGGGCACTACCCGATGGCCGACCAGCCGCAGGCCACCGCCGACGCCCTGCTGCCCTTCCTCGCCGAACTGGCCTGAGCCGCCCCCGGCGCCGACCGTCACGGCCGCCCGCCCCGCCCCCGCCCCACCCCTTCCGAGCCCACTCCCCCGGTACGGAGACCGCACATGCCCCGAGTCGGACTGACCCCCGAGCAGGTCGTCGACCACGCCCTCGCCCTGATCGACGAGCAGGGCCCCGAGGCCCTCACCCTGGCCGCCGTGGCCGCCCGGGCCGGCGTGGCCACCCCCTCGCTGTACAAGCACGTCAGCGGCGGCCTCGCCGAGCTTCGCCGACTGATCGCCGTCCGGGTCACCCAGGAACTGGCCGACCGCCTCGCCGAGGCCGCCCTCGGCCGGGGCGGGGACGACGCCGTCGCCGCCGTCCTGCGCGCCTACCACGGGTACGCCACCGAGCATCCGCACCGCTACTCCGCGCTGCCGCAGGCCCCGCAGCCGGACGACGAGCTGACCCGGGCGGCCGCGCGGCTGGTCGGGGTGATCGTGGCGGTGCTGCGCGAGTACGGCCTGGGCGGCTCCGAGGCGATCCACGCCGCGCGCACCGTCCGCTCGCTCGCCCACGGCTTCGCCTCGCTGTCCATCGGCGGCGCCTTCCAGCTCTCCGAGGACCTGGCCACCACCCAGGACCGGCTGATCACCGTCCTCACCAGCGGTCTGCGCAGCTGGCCCCGGCCCTGACCCGCCGCCCGGACACCGGCGGAACCTCTGGTGTGTTTCGAACAGTCAATCGCCACCAATCGGGCAAGACGGGTTAGATTGGCCCGGCTCACAGGTGGTCACGACCCGCGACCGCCCACCCCGAGGCGGAGGTCGACGTGCCCGCACCGAAGGCGAGGCCGCGCCGACCACGGGTGTTCCCGCTGGGCGGCGCCCTCGGGCGCTGGAGCGGACGGCTGCTGGACGGGGACCGGACGGCCGAGCGGAACGCACTGCTGGCGATGCTCGCCCTGACCGTGCTCCTGAGCGGCCTCGCGATCGCGGCGCCGAAGAGCTGGCCGCCGTCCTCGATGGTGCTGCCGCTGGTCGTGGGCGGGCTGGTGCTGCGGCGGGGCCGGCTGCTGGTGCTGGTCTGCGCGGCGCTCACCGGCAGTGCGCTGAGCGCGGTGGTGCACCACCCGCACGGGGTGCGGGTCGGCGTGACGATCGTCCTCGCCGCGACCGGCGCGACCGTCCTGACGGCCAACCGCTTCCGCGACCGGCTGGGCCTGCGCGGCACCCGCGGGGACTCCATGCTGCTGGAGCTCGCCGAGCACACCCGGACCCTGGGCCGGCTGCCCGACCGCCTGCGCGACTGGCACTTCGACGGCGCGCTCGCACCGGTCGGCGGGAACTCCTTCTCCGGTGACTTCCTGCTCTGCACCCACCGCCCCGAACAGGACCTGCTGGAGCTGCTGCTGGTGGACGTCTCCGGCAAGGGCAGCCGGGCCGCCGCCCGCTCCACCCACCTCTCCGGCGCCTTCGCGATGCTGCTCGGAAGAGTCCCGCCGGAGGAGTTCCTGCCCGCCGCCAACGACCACCTGATCCGGATGGGCTGGGAGGACGACTTCGCCACCGCCGTCCACCTCGCCCTGCACCCGGCGACCGGCCGCTACCGGCTGTTCAACGCCGGCCACCCGCCGCCCGCGCAGTACCGCGGGGCCGGCGGCGGCAGCTGGCAGGTGTCGGCCCCGGGCGGCCCGGCGCTCGGCCTGCTCGCCGACGTGCCCTACCCCGCGAGCGGCGGACGCCTCGGCCCCGGGGACGCGCTGCTGCTGTTCAGCGACGGCGTGGTGGAGGTCCCGGGCCGCGATCTGGACGAGGGGGTCGACCGGCTGCTGACCGCCGCCGAGCCGGTGCTCCGGGCCCCGGGGGCGGCGCTGCGGCACTCCGCCCGGGGCGCCGCGGACCGGCTGGTGCGAACGGTCGCCCGGAATGTGGCCGACGACCGGACCCTGGTGCTGGTACGCCGCCTGGGCCACCATTCCCCGACATAAGAAATAAGCTATTAAGAATTAAGGACCCGCTAGGACACCCACCCCCTCGGAGCGGAAAGGCCGGGTATCCCGATGGACCTGACCTCGCCATGGCTCCCCCCCTCCGAGGACGAGAGCCGGACCCCGCGCAGCAGCCCCACCGCGCGCACGGCGATGCGCTGCGTGCGCTTACTGCTCGGGTGCACCACCGCCGCCGAACTCCTCGGCACCGTCCTCGCCGAGGGTCCGAACTGGATCACCGGCGAGGGCTCCGCGTTCTACCTGCTGGACTCCGCCGGAATGCTCCGGCTCACCGCCTCCCACGGCCTGCCCGACTGGGCCCATGAGCGCTACGGCGTCGTCGACCCGGCGAGCGACCTCCCCGCCGCGATGGCCCTGCGACTGCGCCGCCCCTATCTGCTGAGCCCCGAGCGCACCAGCGTCGACTACCCCAACCGCAACACCGGCATGGGCACCGGCATGGTCGCCATCATCACCCTGCCGATGATCGTCGACGAGCAGCCGCTCGGCGTGCTCGCCCTCGCGCTGGCCCACCGGGGCACCGTGCCGCGCCGCGACCTGGACGTCCTGGAGACCCTCGGCGACGCCTGTGCGCACCGGCTCGCCCATCTGCTCGACCACGCCGGCGCGGAGCCGGGCACGAACCGCACGGTCCGGGTGGGCGCGCCCGACACCGACCGGACCGCCGGGCTCGCCCACCCGATGCTCTCGCTCGCCGTCCGCTCCGCCGGGCACGGCGCCTTCGAGCGCGACCTGGTCACCGGCGAGAGCTTCTGGGACGCCCAGGCCTACCGGGTGGTCGGCCGTCCGGCGCCGGAGGACGGGCCCGGTACCGCGCCCGAGCTGGACCGGCTGGTCCACCCCGAGGACCTGCCCGACGTCCAGGCCGCCCTGGCCGAGGCGCTCGCCACCGGCGGCCCCTACCGGCTGCTCTACCGGGTACCGCGCCGCGGCGGCGGGGTGATCCGGATCGAGGAGACCGGCGAGGTGATGCTCGACGTGCACGGCCGGCCGGTCCGGATCGCCGGCCTGCTGGCCGACCTGGACCGGGTCCGCGCGCCCGAGGAGCACCCGCCGCCCACGGCCGAGCCGGGTGGCGCCGGCGCCGCCGGGGCCCGCTCGGCGCTGCTGCTCGCCCTCACCCGGTCGCTGTCCCGGGCGGTCACCGTCCGGGACGTCACCACGGCCGTCACCGATGTCGCCCGGCCCGCGCTCGGCGCCGCCAGCATCGTGCTCGACCTGGTGGACGAGGGCCGGCTGCTGCCCGTCTCGCACACCGTCTACGGCGGCCCGCGCCGCACCGAGCTGACCAGGCTGGCCGACCTCTCCGAGGGGGTCATGCAGCACGCGCTGACCCGCTCGACCCCGCTGTTCAGCGAGCCCCGGCCCGCCGACGGGCGCGTCTACGGGAACGCCGACGGGAGCGCCGACGGCCGGGCGGAAGCAGCAGGGGACGCCGACGGGACCGGACCGCTCACCCCGGCCGCCTGGGCCGTCCTGCCGCTGGTCGCCTCCGGCCGGCAGGTCGGGTCCTGCCTGATCACCTTCGCCACCGAGCGGGCCTTCAGCCGCGAGGACCGCACCCTGTACTCGGCCTTCGCCGGCATCCTCGCGCAGTCCCTGGAGCGCGCCCGGCTCTACGACACGCACCACCACCGGGCCACCGAGCTGCAGCGGGCGATGCTGCCGCGCACCCTGCCCCGGCTGCCCGGGCTCGCCAGCGCCGCCCGCTACCTGCCCAGCACCGAGGGCATGCAGATCGGCGGCGACTGGTACGACCTGCTGCGGCTGCCGGACGGCCGGGTCGGCCTGGTGATCGGCGACGTCCAGGGGCACAACGCCGAGGCCACCGCGGTGATGGGCCAGCTGCGCAGCGGTCTGCGGGCCTACGCCACGGACGGCCACGACCCGGCCGCGACCCTGGCCCGGACCAGCCGGCTGCTGTCCGAACTGGACACCGAGCTCTTCGCGACCTGTCTGTACCTGACCCTCGACCCGGCCGACGGGACCTTGCAGGCGGCCCGCGCCGGGCACCCGTCGCCGGTGCGGATCGCCGATGCCAAGGCGGTCGAGCTGGAGCTGCCGGGCGGTCCGCCGCTGGGGGTGGACCCGGGGGAGCCGTACCAGCTGACGGTCGGGCACCTGGCGCCGGGCGAGACGCTGCTCGTCTACACCGACGGGCTGGTCGAGGACCGCGAGGAGGACTACGACGAGTCGGTGCAGCGGATGCTCGGCGGCCTGGAGCTGTGGGCCCGTCAGACCGGTCCGGTCGGTGTCGGCGCGGTGACCGCGCTGGAGCGGCTCGCCGACCTGCTCACCCTCAACGTGACCGAGCGGCGCTCGCGCCCGGACGATGTCGCGCTGCTGTTGCTGCACCGGATGTCGGCGGAGCAGCACTGACGGCCGTCGGCGCGGTCGCGGGTTCCAGGCTTCCCGGCGGGGTGGCCGGTCGGGCAGATGGGGCAGGCCGTTCGGCCCGAAGGATGTCTGGTTGACGCCGCATTGACGGGATATTGACGAGATCCGGTCAGTTGGCGAGATCCGTTCACACCTTCGTAGGATCATCACCCTAGAATTCGCCGCGTGACGATGACTCAGTGGTGCGCAACGGCAACCGGCGTACTTGCCGCCCTCGCCCTGCTGGCCGCCGCCCGCTACCGCGCGGTCGCCGCCACCCAGCGCCACCGGGCCGACCGGCAGCAGCGCGAACTCGCCCGCCTCCAGGAGCAGCTCGGCACCGAGCTGAACCGACGCGGCACCGAACTGGCCGCCGTCCAACAGGAGCAGGAGCTCAACGCCTCCACCCAGCGGGCCTTCCTCAGCGTGGCCCGCCGGATCCTCGTCATGGCGCACGACCAGCAGGCCCTGCTGGACGAGATGGAGCGCACCCACGACGACCCGGCCCTGCTGGAGGGCCTGCTCAAGGCCGACCACGCCGCCGCCCAACAGGCCCGTCTCGCCCAGACCCTGGCCGTGCTCTGCGGCGCCCGGGCCGGCCGGCACTGGCCCGAGCCCGTCCCGTTGGAGGACGTGGTGCGCGGCGCCCAGTCGCGCATCCTGCCCTTCCAGCGGGTGGTGGTCCGCAGCCGGATCGAGACCGCCGTGGTCGGCGCCGCCGCCGAGGCACTGATCCACGCCGTGGCCGAACTGCTGGACAACGCCACCCGCTACTCCCCGCCCAGCACCCAGGTGTTCGTCACCCTGATGCCCGTCCACAACGGCGTCGTCGTCGAGATCGACGACGGCGGGGTCGGCATGCCCGAGCAGGCCGTCGCCAAGGCGGCCTCCGCGCTGGCCGGCGGCACCGCGCTGGAGGTCTCCCGCCTCGGCGAGGTACCGCAGTTGGGCCTCGCCGCGGTCGGCCGGCTCGCCGAGCAGTACGGGTTCCGGGTCACCCTCAGCTCCGCGCCCTCCCCGTACGGCGGGGTCCGGGTCGTGGTGCTGCTGCCGAACGCGCTGCTCACCGAGCCGCTCCCACCGACCGTTCCAGGCCTCGGCCCCGACGACCTGGCCTTCACGCCCGGCTCCCACCGGGCCGTACCGCCGCACTTCCCGGCCGCCCCCGCGACCGGCTACCCGCCGGAGGCCGGCTACCCCCCGGCCGCCGCGCACCCGCTCCTGGAGGTCCCGCCGACCGGCGGCTCCCCCGCGACCGCCCCCACCGCACCACCGCCGCTGCCCCGGCGGAGCCACCGGCGCGACCCCGCCGCCCGCACCGCCCGCACAACCGCCGCCGAGCCCCCGCCCGCCCCGCCGTACCGGTCGGCCCCGCAGGCCCAGGCGTTCATGGCGAACTTCCAGGCCGGCACCGCCAGCGGCCGGTCGGCCGCCCGGGCCCAGGCCCACACCGATCCCTTCTTCCCCGCTTCCCCCCAGCTTCCCCAGCGCTCCGGAGAGTTCCATGACCACCACCCCTGATCTCGGCTGGCTGCTCGCCGACATCGTCTCCGTCCCCGAGGTCCAGCACGCCGTCGTGGTGTCCAACGACGGCCTGGAGATCGGCCGCACCCCGGGGATCGTGCGCGACGACGCCGAACGGCTCGCCGCCGCCTGCTCCGGCCTGCAGTCGCTGGCCCGCGGCGTCGCCCAGGGCTTCGGCGGCCGCGGCAGCGCCACCCGGCAGATCATCATCGAGTACGGCGGCGGCTACCTCTTCATCGTCGCCGCCGGGGCCGGGGCCCACCTGGCCGTGGTGACCGGCGAGGCCGTCGACGCCGGCCTGGTCGCCTACCAGATGCAGGTCCTGGTCGAGCGGATCGGCGCCCATCTCACCAGCCCGCCGCGGGTCGACCACGCGGCGGGGGGCGAACGGTGAGCGGGCCGGTCCGGCCCTATGTGATCACCGGTGGCCGCAGCCGCCCCACCCGGGCCGCGCTCGCCGTCGAGAGCCTCGTCAGCGCGCTGCCCGACCGGCCCGAACTCCCCGAGCACGCCCTGCTCAACCGCGAGCACCAGCGCATCCTCGACCTCTGCCGCAGCCTGCTGTCGATCGCGGAGGTCGCCGCCCACCTCGGACTGCCGCTCGGCGTCGTCAAGGTGCTGGTCGGCGACCTCTGGGACCTCGGCGCCCTCCAGGTGCTCCCGCCCGTACCGCAGGCCGAACGCCTGCCCGCAACCCTCCTGGAAGAGGTGCTCGTTGGCCTCCGCCAACTCCGCTGAGCCGCGGTCCACCGAAGCGCGGTCCGCCGAGGGCCTGGCCGCCGACCGGTCCGCCGAGGGCCTGCCGGCCGAGCCGCAGTACCTGCCCCCGTCCGTCCGGGGCGCGGTGAAGATCCTGGTCACCGGCCCGTTCGGGGTCGGCAAGACCACCCTGGTCGGGTCGCTCAGCGAGATCACCCCGCTGCGCACCGAGGAGACGATGACCGCCGCCAGCAGCGGCGTCGACGACCTCACCGGGCACAGCGGCAAGACCACCACCACGGTCGCCCTGGACTTCGGCCGGATCACGCTCAACCCCCGGCTCGCCCTGTACCTCTTCGGCACCCCCGGCCAGCAGCGGTTCCGGCCGCTCTGGGACGACCTGGCGCAGGGCGCGCTGGGCGCCATCGCCATGGTCGACCTGCGCCGCCCGGACGAGAGCTTCGACGTGCTCGGCCGACTGGAGGAGCAGCGCATCCCCTTCGCGGTGGCCGTCAACACCTTCCCGGACTCGCCGAGTTACCCCGAGGAGGAGCTGCGCTCCGCCCTCGACCTGCTGCCCGACGTGCCGATCCTGTTCTGCGACGCCCGGGACCGCCGGGCCGCGTACGACCTGCTGATCGACTTCGTCGGCCATCTGCACTCGACCGCCGTACTGGAGCTCCAGCGATGACGACTCCCGAGCCCGGTACCGCCGCCGCGCACGACACCGCTGGGCACGGCACCGCACCGCACGGCACCGCACCGCACGCCGGGGCCCCCCGCCACGCCGGGCCCCCGCCGGGCTGCCCGGCGCACGTCGCGCCGCCCGGTCCGGGCCCGTACACCCCGCTGTACGGCGCGGCCGTCGCCGAGGACCCGCACGGCCTGTACGCCCGGCTGCGCGCCCAGTACGGCCCCGTCGCCCCGATCGAGCTGGAGCCCGGGGTCGAGGCCTGGCTGGTGGTCGGCTACCCCGAACTGCTCGAACTCACCCGCAACGAGGCGCTGTTCTCCAAGGACTCGCGGCGCTGGAAGGTGCCCAAGGAGGGCCGGCTGGCCGCCGACTCCCGGCTCCTGCCGATGACCTCCTGGCGGCCCACCCTGCTCAACCTGGACGGCGCCGAGCACCAGCGGCTGCGCGCCGCCGTCGCCGACACCCTCGCCCAGATCGACCACCGCCAGCTGCGCGAGACCGCCGAGGCCGCCGCCGACGCCCTGATCGACAGCTGGGGCCCGGACGGCACCGCCGACCTGATCGCCCAGTACGCCCGCCGGCTGCCGCTGCTGGTCTTCACCCGGCTGCTCGGCCTGCCCGCCGAGGCCGGCCCCCGGCTGATCGAGCTGATCAGCCACTTCGTGGACAGCAGCGAGAAGTCGGTGCGGGCCAACGCGGAGTTCCAGGCCCTCCTGGTCGACCTCGTCCAGCGCCGCCGCAGCGCCCCGAGCGCCGACCTCACCTCCTGGCTGCTCGCCCACCCGGCCGCGCTGTCCGACGAGGAGGCCGTGCACCACCTGGTGGTGATGATGGTCGCGGGCAACGAGACCACCATCAACTGGACCGGGAACACCCTGCGGCTGCTGCTCACCGACCGCCGCTTCCGGGCCACCCTCACCGGCGGCCGGCTCACCGTCGCCGACGCGCTGGAGGAGGTGCTCTGGCGCGACCCGCCGACGCAGAACTTCCCCGGCCGGTGGGCCACCGGCGACACCGTCCTCGGCGGGCAGTACATCAGCGAGGGCGACATGCTGGTGCTCGGCCTGGCCGCGGCCAACGCCGACCCGGCCGCCCAGGGCGGCGCCCTGCCGGGCCACGGCGCCCTCCCCGGCCACGGCACCCTCGGCGGCAACCGGGCCCACCTGGCCTGGGGTGCGGGCCGGCACGTCTGCCCGGCCCAGCACCCGGCCCGGATCATCGTCGAGACCGCCGTCGAGACCCTGCTGCACCGGCTGCCGGACCTCCAACTCGCCGTCCCGCCGGGCGAACTGGCCTGGCGGCCGTCGCCCTGGTCGCGGGCCCTGGTCAGCCTGCCGGTGCTCTACAGCGCCTTCACCCCACCCCGTCCGCCAGCTCCCGAGAGGCCTTCATGGACACCGCCGCAGCCGACCTCGACCGATCCGGCCTCCAGCCCATCCGACTCGACCCCTTCGGGCGCGACCAGCACGGAGAGAACGCCCGACTCCGAGCGGCCGGGCCTGCGGTCCTGGTGGAACTCCCTGGCGGGGTGGTGGTCTGGGCGATAACCCACCACGACACCCTCCAGGAGCTGCTCGCCGACCCGCGCGTCGGCAAGAACCCGCAGCTGTGGAGCACCTTCACCGAGGGCCGGCTGCCGCAGGGCTGGCCGCTGCTGAACTTCGTCACCGTGCCGGGCATGGTGACGGCCGACGGCGACCACCACCGCCGGCTGCGCGGGCTGGTCACCCAGGCGTTCACGCCCCGCCGGATAGCCGAGCTGCAACCGGCCATCGAGGCCCGGGCGGTGGCCCTGCTCGACCGGGTCGCCGAGCTGGAGGGCGAGTTCGACCTGCGCGAGCACTTCGCCTACCCGCTGCCGATGCAGGTCATCGGCGAGCTGCTCGGCCTGCCCGAGCGGCAGCAGGACGAGCTGCACGAGCTGTCGAACACGCTGGTCTCCAGCTCCGCCACCCCCGAGGCCGCCGTCGCCGCCCAGCAGGGCCTGCACGCGCTGCTCGCCTCGGTAGTGGCCGGCAAGCGCGCCGAGCCGGGGGACGACCTCACCACCGACCTGATCGCCGCCCGGGAGTCGGAGGACCGCCTCAGCGAGCAGGAGCTGGTCGGCACGCTGCTGCTGATGCTGGTCGCCGGGCACGAGACCACGCTGAACCTGATCACCAACGCCGTCCGCGCCCTGCTCGCCCACCCCGAGCAGCTGCGGCTGGTGCTGGACGGCGGGCAGCCGTGGTCCGCGGTGGTCGAGGAGACGCTGCGGTACGACTCGCCGGTCGGCCAGTTCCCGCTGCGCTACGCGATCGAGGACATCCCGGTCGGGGACGTGGTCATCCCGCGCGGGCAGGCGCTGATCGCCTCGTACGCGGCCGCGGGGCGGGACTCCGGGCACCACCCGGACGCCGACCGCTTCGACATCACCCGTCGGCCGAACCGGCACCTCTCGCTCGGCCACGGGCCGCACTTCTGCCTCGGCTCCGGCCTGGCCCGGCTGGAGGCGGAGACGGCGCTGCGCTTCCTGTTCGAGCGGTTCCCCGGCCTCGCGCTGGCCGAGGGGTCGGCGAGCGAGCCGATCGGGTCGTTCATCAGCAACAGCGTGCGGACGCTGCCGGTCACCCGCTGAGGCCCGGGCGGCCGGGACTCGCCGCGTCGGTGAGGTGACCTCAGGGCGGCCGGGTCGTTTGGCGTTCCATGAAGAAACTCGCGACTCTGGCCGCCCTCACCATGGCGGGCCTCGCCCTGGCCACCCCGGCGGCCTCCGCCGCCACCTCCACCGCGACCTCGCCGGACGCCCTCGACGGCCTCTCCAGCGGCCTCACCCTCTCCCCCGCCGACCTCGTCATCCACGAGGCGGGCAAGCTCCCGGTGACCGGCCACCTGGCGCAGGAGGTGGAGGCGATCGGCACCAACCAGATGACCCACCCGGGGCTCAGCGGGCAGATCGGCTAGGCCCCGCGGCGGGTCGGTTCGGCGGGCGGGCCGGTCCGGGTGCACCCCCGCGGGCACTCGGACCGGCGGCCCGTCACCCCTCGGCGAGGGCGTTCAGCTCCTGGTAGGTGAGCCCGCCGTCGAGCGCGGCGTACGTACCGGTGCCGTAGACCTCCTCGGCGGCGCGGCGCACGGCCGCGTACGCCGCCTTGGCCAGGCCGGGGCCCAGGCTGACCCGGGCCACCCCGAGCCCGGCCAGCTCCGGGACGGTCGGCGATCCCGGACCGGCCAGCACGTTCAGCGGCGCCGGAACGGCCGCGACCAGGGCGGCGATCGTCTCCGGGTCGCCGACACCGGGGGCGAACACCCCGTCCGCGCCCGCCTCGACGTACCGGCGCAGTCGGCTGACGGCCTCGTCCAGGCGGCCCTCGGGGGCGCCGATCCCACGGAGGAAGACGTCCGTCCGACCGTTGACGAAGAGGTCGACGCCGGCCTTGTCCGCCGCCGCGCGCGCCGCCGCGATCCGCTCGGCCGCCTCGTCGACGGGCAGGTCGGCGTCCTCCAGGTTGACGCCGACGGCGCCGGTGGCGAGCAGGGCGGTGATCGACTCGCCGACCTCGGCGGCGCTCGCGCCGAAGCCGCTCTCCAGGTCCGCGGTGACGGGCAGCCCGACCGAGCGCACGATCAGCGCCGTCCGGGCGAGCACCTCGTCCCGGTCGGCGCCCTCACCGTCGGCGCTGCCGAGCGACCAGGAGATGCTGGCGCTCGCGGTCGCGACGGCCGTGGCTCCGGCGGCGGCGACCAGGCGGGCCCCGGCGGCGTCCCAGACGTTGGCGAGCACCAGCGGCTCGCCCGGGCGGTGCAGGGAGCGCAGGCGCAGGGCCAGCTCCTGCTGGGTGGACGTCATGGCCGTTCCCCCTACTTCGCGGCCGGGCTGAGCCGGGAGGTGACACCGATCCGGTTCCAGGAGTTGATGGCGATGATCAGCGCGATCAGCTGCGCCAGCTCCTCCGGCTCGAACTGCTCGGCGGCCTCGTCGTAGACGGCGTCCGGCACGTGGCCCTGGGTCAGCAGCGTGACCGACTCGGTCAGCGCGAGGGCGGCCCGCTCCCTGGCGGTGAACCACGGCGTCTCCCGCCAGGCCGGCAGGCTGAGCAGCCGGTGCTCCTGCTCGCCCTCCTTCACGGCGTCGGTGGAGTGCATGTCGATGCAGAACGCACAGCCGTTGATCATCGAGGCGTGGACCTTGACCAGCTCCGCCAGCACCGGGTCCACGCCCTTCCGGGCGGCGCGGTCCAGGCCGATCATGGCCTTGTAGAAGTCGGGGGCGAGGTCCGGGAGGGAGATCCGCTGCGCGGGGGCGGGCACGGTGCCGTTCGCATGCTCGTTCGTCGTCATGCAGGCCAGCCTAGGGGCGGAGTGGACCGTCACCCTGGTGCGTTTGGACGATGGATCCTTGGGCCACTTGGCGGCACCGGCGCCGCTCGGACCGACCCGCCCGAGTGTGGCACGGCCGCGGCGCAAAGGGCAGGGTGCACGCCTCCCCCGATGGAAACAGGCGTGCGAGGATCACTCCCAGGGTGGCGCTGCCGGTCACCCGCAGGGCAAGGTCAGGGGGACCAGACCGTGTGTACGGCGTTCATCAGCATCGAGCCCTCGTCGGCCGTGCCCGTGCTGCTGCTCTCGGTCCGGGACGAGTACGCCGGGCGGCGGTGGTCCCCGCCGGACCGCCACTGGCCCGCCCACCCCTCGCTGGTCGGCGGCCTCGACCTCGCGGCGGGCGGCACCTGGCTCGCGGTCGCCCCGGGCACCCCCGGCGACCGGGGCGCCACCGCCGCGGCGGCCTGCCTGCTCAACGGCTTCGGCGCCATGGCCCCGGCGCAGAACCGCCTCTCGCGCGGGCAGCTGCCGCTGGTGGCCCTTCGCGACGGCGGGCTCGACGGGGTAGACCTCGCCCGGTACGACCCGTTCCACCTGGTGCTCGTCGGGCGCGCCGGGGCGCGGGTGCTCAGCTGGGGCGGCGGCGCCCTGGCGGACCGGGCGCTGCCGAACGGCCTGAGCATCGTGGTCAACGACGGGCTGGAGGGGATGGCGGAGAACCGCACCGCCTCGGAGCTGGTCCGTTCGGTGATGGCCGCCCGCGCCGCGCACTTCCGGGCCCGGTTCGAGACGGCCGCGCGCCCCGAACCGCTCGACGGTGAGACGGCTCAGGCCTGGGGGTCCTGGCTGCCGATCGTCTCCGGCGACGGGCTGGAGCCGGACGCCCCGGCCGCCCTGATCCAGCGCCGCGAGTTCGGCGACGGGCGGATCTGGGGCTCGTCCTCGATATCGCTGCTCGCCTTCGGGCCGGACGGCGTCCGCTACGACTTCAGCCCGGCCCCGGCGCCGGCCGAGGGGGCCTGGCGCCGGGTCGGGCTGGTGGGCTCGCCCTGCTGAACAGGGGCCGACTGCCGGATCAGCCCTCGACGGGGGCCTCGCCGCGGGCCTCGCGCCAGCGGGCGGCGACGGCCTCGCTCACCCAGTAGAAGAACTCGGTCTTGAGCCCCTCCTCGGTGCTGGCCGCCTCCACCCACCACATCGGCCAGTGCTCCCGCTGGTAGTGCTTGTGCAGGACCCGGGTGAAGGCCGACAGGGCTCCCCGCAGCTGCTTGCGGTCCGTGCCGAGCCGCTCCACCAGGACGCTGTAGCTCACGCGCTCGGTCGGCTGCTTCGCCAGGATGTCGAGGATGGCCGCGACCGTCCGGACCGAGTCCCGCCCGTCCCCCGCCAGCAGCCGGAGGTCCTGGACGGTCCACGCGTCCCGCTGCCACTGACCGTCGCCCTGCGGGCTCTTGCCCTGCCACGCCGGCGAGCCGGCCGCCCCGGCCCCCTTGAGTTCGCCGATGTAGGTGTACACGTCCGTCACGAACTCGCGCGGCACCGGCACCCAGATGAACTCGGAGTCTTCCTGCGTCATGTGATCGGCCTCCCCTTGGTGCCGCCCGTGTGGCGGCAGGTCGATACTGACACGCAGTTAGTCCACGTGTCTACCCGCTAGTGCCAGCTAGTGCCCTACTAGTGCCGCTAGCCGGGCTGCGGCGGCGCTCATCGGCCCCGCCCCCGCCTCGGCGACTCCGCCCTCGCTCCGGCCGCCACAACCCCTGCGGCTATCGTCCGTCGGTGAACTGACGAATCGAAAGACGAGGATGGGGCGGATGAGCGAGCAGGACGACCTGGCACGGCGCTTCGAGGAACACCGGCCCCATCTGCGGGCGGTGGCCTACCGGATGCTCGGCTCGCTCAGCGAGGCGGAGGACGCCGTCCAGGAGGCCTGGTTCAAGCTGAACCGCGCCGACACCACCGACGTCGGGAACCTCGGCGGCTGGCTGACCACCGTGGTCGGCCGGGTCTGCCTGGACATGCTGCGCTCGCGCGCCTCGCGCCGCGAGGACCCGCTGCACGACCAGGACGGGCAGGTCCGCCTCCCCGATCCGGTCATCAGCGGGCCGGACGGCCTCGACCCCGAGCAGGAGATACTCCTCGCCGACTCGGTGGGCATCGCCCTGCTGGTCGTCCTGGACACGCTCGCCCCGGCCGAACGGCTCGCCTTCGTCCTGCACGACATGTTCGCCGTGCCCTTCGACGAGATCGCCACCATCCTCGACCGCACGCCCGCCGGCACCCGGCAGCTGGCCAGCCGCGCCCGCCGCCGCGTCCAGGGCGCCGCCCCCGCGCCGGACACCAGCCTGGCCCGCCGGCGGACCGTCGTCGACGCCTTCCTCTCGGCCGCGCGCGGCGGGGACTTCGACGCCCTCGTCGCCCTGCTCGACCCCGACATCGTGGCCCGCTCCGACGGCGGCGCCCTGCTGCCCAGCCTGGTCCGCCGCGGCGCGGCCGAGGTGGCCTCGCAGGCGATCACCTTCGCCCGGTTCGCCCAGTCCGGGTACCCGGTGCTCATCAACGGCACGCCGGGCGTGGTGTCGACGGCGGAGGGCCGCCCGATCTCGGTGATGTCCTTCACCATCCAGGGCGACCGGATCACCGCCCTCGACTTCCTCACCGACCCGGAGCGCCTCGCCCGGCTCGACCTCAGCGCCCTCGGCGGGCTGGACGGCCTCGACGGCTGAGGCCGACGGCCGTGTGGTGGGGCGGCGGGCCGCACCACACGGCGCACTCACTGCTGCCCCAGGACCATCCACTTCTCCGGCTTCTCCAGCGGCGCGAACCCCACCTTGGCGTAGACCTCGTGGGCGTCGGCCGTGGCCAGCAGGACGCGCCGCAGCCCGAACAGGGCGAGGTGGTCGCCGACGGCGGCGGCCAGGGCGGTACCGAGGCCCTTGCCGCGCGCGTCGGGGGCGATGTAGACGTCGCAGAGCCAGGCGAAGGTGGCCTGGTCGGTGACCACGCGGGCGTACCCGCGCTGGGCGCCGGAGGTCTCTTCGTAGAGCCCGAAGTTGAGCGAGCCGGCGATGGCCTGGTCCTGCTTCTCCCGGGGGCGCCCGAGGGCCCAGTACGCGTCCAACGACAGCCACTGGTGGATCAGCGCACGGTCGAGGCGCCCGGGGTCGGTGGAGATCTCATAGCCGGCGGGGAGGTTCGTGGTCATGGCCGCATCCAAGCAACCCGGCCGGAGGGCGGGCCACCGAATTGCCCGCAGGGGCCGTGGCGCACCCCAGGGCAGACTGCCCCTAGAGGCACGGTTGATCCGCATTCGAACCCCTTGTGGGGCGAGATGTTGATCAAGCGTCAGGACCTGCGGAGGATGGGCGGGAAGGCCGCCAGTACTCGGCCGCCCCCTGCCCGCCCTCCCCCTCCGAGGTGCCCATGAACAAGATCAAAACCGCGGTCGCCACCCTCGCCCTGCTCGCCACCGCCGGGCTGCTCGCCACCCCCGCCCAGGCCGCCGGCAAGTCCGAGGACGCCCAGATCTGCACCAGCAAGCTCGGCTTCAGCGGCGGCAGCTTCTACTGCGGCGGCGCCTACGGCGACGGCGAGAGCCCCTGGCCGCTGCAGAGCGGCGACTGGGTCGACTTCGTGATCGGCCTCGACCACGCAGTCTGGTTCCGCACCACCAACCACGCCGAGTGGATCTCCCTGGGCGGCTACTTCACCGGCAAGGTGACGTTCAACAAGAAGCTCAACGACCTCAACTTCACCATCAACGCCCTCGGCTCCGACGGCAGGACCACCTGGTCCCGCGACCGCACCCACAAGGGCTTCGTCACCCCCTGGTACGTCAAGGGCTAGAACGGAACAGCCGAGCCCTGCGGCCGGAACGTCCTCACTGGCCGCAGCCACCAACGAGCGCCTGCGGCCAGCACGATCACCGCACGGCTACTCAGCCTTCGGCCACTCCCATCCGAGCTGGAGAAAGAGGCCGAGACGGTCACTCACGGCGCGGATCTCGGTGATCTTGCCCTCGGTGAGGGTGAAGATCCAGATCGCCTCGTTCTCGAAGCTCCGGCCAGTCGGCTCGGGCATGCGCGGGTGGGTTCCATCGTGGACTCCACGCTGAGTGACGCGAGCGACCACCTGGTCGCCCTCGCCGATCAATTCGTCCACACGGACCGTGAGCGGCTCGAACGCGACCAACTGCTGACGAAGCCCCTCGAACGCAGAGCCCGGCTCGTCGACCTCCCCATGGATGATCTTGTTGTGGTCCACGACGTCGTGCGCCATGAACCGGGGAAGGTCCGCGAGTCGCCGGTCGCCGACCGCTTCGAAGAAGCCCAGAACGACCTTCTTGTTGTGATCCACCACTGAGACCCCCGTCTAATCGATTGTCAGTCATCGGATCCTAATCACCTTGATCCACGGGCCCGTCCACACGTTCGTGGCCGGCACTTTCGAGGCAGGCCCCAGGAACGCCCGGCCGAGCCACGCGACCGGAACGCCCTCGGAGCCCCCGGCCCGGCGAGCCTGAAGCTCGACGTCTGGCGAGCGGGTGGACCGCTGCCCACATGCTGCGGGGAGGGCGACACACGGAGAGGACTGTGCTGCTGAGCTCGGCTCCCGGCCGGAGGAGACGCATCAGGCCGACCCGTGGGGATGAACGGCGACCGATCTTGTCGAAGGGTCAGCCCCGCCGCAGGGGGCAGGGCGGGGGTGTCTCACTGGTGGCGCTGAAGGTCCGGGGGCAGGAGATGACGGCCACCGATCGGAGCTGCTGGCCGGGTATCCAGTACGTCCAGACCACGTCATGGGGGAAGGTCCCCAGGAACGCCTGGGATCAGGCGAGATCAATCTGCCGGTGGATCTGCCCCTGACCTCCGCTTCGGCTGTCCTAGCCTGACGTGCGGCGCTCAAGCACTGGCTGACGCGCCATCAAATGCGCAGTCCCGTGCGCCTGCCACGTCCGGAAGGATCCGAAGTCCACCCATGACCAGTATCCGCATACGAGCCGCCGCCATCGCGGCCGCCGTCGCGATCGGGTTCGGCACCCTCGCCACCGGTGTCGCCCATGCCGCCCCCGCGCCGACCCTCGCGTCGGCCGCTGCGGCGCCCGCCGCCGTGGCCGCCGCACTGTCGGCGCCCACCCGCATCCCGATGAACAGCGTGCTCTCCAGGAACCAGGCCTGGTACTCGCCGAACGGCCACATCCTGCTGGCCATGCAGGGCGACGGCAACGTCGTCCTGTACCGCGACACCACCCCGATCTGGGTCGCCCGCGGTGCCATGCCCAACGGCAACATCCTGGCCATGCAGGGCGACGGCAACCTCGTCGTCTACGCCGCCGACAACACCCCGCTGTGGTCCAGTGGGACCGCCAACCACCCCGGCGCCGAGCTGACCATCTACAACGAGGGCGCCATCGCGGTCGAGCAGAACGGCAAGATCCTCTGGACCTCCGCTCCGCCCGCCACCAACCCGTACCAGTGCCCGCCGTGGGGCCCGCCCTACCCCGGCCAGTACATCCCGCCGTGGTGCCCGGTGTGGCCCTTCTAGGGTCAGGCCCATCAGGCGGTGATCAATCCGCGGGATCCGCCTTCACCGCGGGCTCTCGGACACTGATCGAAACATCCCCACCGCCCGTGACGGATTCATGACTGTCCGTCAAATCCGCTGCTCTTCTGGCGTAAGATTCGATGGCCGCCACCCGAACTCGGGTGGCGGCCATCGATGTTCAACGCGCACGCTTCTACTTGGCGGTCGATGCCGCGCACGTTGTTCCTCACAACAGGGCCAGTATGCCAGCAGCGTGGCGGTTCAGGTGGACGCCTTCCCCCACTTTGCCCGTGCATCGGCCCCGAAAGGCTGAACGTGCACGTCGCTCCCCTCACCGCCGACATGATCGCCCTCGCCCGGCCGACCGGGACGCCGCCGGCTAACGAGTTCCGGCTCAGGCTCGGGCAGTGGATGCAGTCGCTCCCCACCGGCGGGGCCTGGCGGTCGCTCGGGCCGTCCTTCGTCCTCTTCCTGATGCACGCCGCACAGAAGGCCGACGCCGACGGCACCAACCTGCACCGCCCGCCCTCGAACCTCTGGTTCGCGCGGGCCTGCCGCGTCTCCAAGGACTCCGTCCCCGGCTTCTACCGCGCGGCCGAGGCCGCCGGGTTGATGGCCCTGCTCACCGGCCCCTCCGGCGCCCGCGTCCGCGGCTACGCCGTCACCCTGCCGCTCGGCGGTGAACCCGACTGGGACGCCGCCCTCGCCGTGCTGCGCTCCGACACCCGGCGGACCAAGCAGGAACAACTCCGCTGCTCCGCCGCCGGTAAGTCCGCACGTGCGGTGCTGCCCAGGCAGCGCCGCGGCGAGAGCGAGTCCGCACGTGCGGAGTCGGGCAGGTCCGCACGTGAGGGCTCGTTGATCCGCACGTGCGGACACAACCAAGAAGTCTCTTACCAGGAACAGGAGATGGTTGCTGTTGTAGTGACAGTGACCCCTCCGCGCGCGAGCGACGAACCCCCACCACCGCCGCCACCACCGCCACCACCTCCGCCGCCACCGCCGCCGCCCCCGTCGCTGCCCGACCACTCCGGCTGGGACCGGATGGCCGACCACCTGCCGCCCGGCCTCCAGGAGGCCGCCCGCGCCGTCCCCGAGGGCAACCTGCTGCGCCGGACGGCCGCCAGGGCCCTCCGGGACGGCTGGGCGAGCCCCGGGTGGCTCGCCGCCCGCCTGGCCTCCCGACGGCCGCCCTGCGGCCCCGCGGACTCACCCGCGGACCGGCTCGCCGCCGGCCTGGCCGCCGCCCTGCGGGCGCTGCAACCCTGGCCCGACTCCCCCGGATCGCCGGACGACCACGCCGAGTTCACCCGGCTCCTGGCCATCCGCACCCCCGGCGCACACCTGCTGTCGGACGGGGCATAGCTTGTGCCGCGTGAACGACGAGACTGCGGCGCTCCCGCCGACCGTGTACCCGTCCGCCAAGGGCCGGACGCTGCTGATGCTGCTCGGTGCGATCGCCTTCGTGGCGGTCGGGGCTGTCCTGCTGCTGCAGCAGGACGGGGTGAAGAACGTGGTCGTCGGGGCGGCCGCGGTGCTGTTCTTCGGCCTCTGCGCCGTGCTGCTGCTGGCCCGGCTGGTGCAGGGCCGACCGGAGCTGGTGCTGGACTCGGCAGGGCTGGAGCACGTGCAGCTCGGCCGGATCGGCTGGGCCGAGATCGGCGCCGTGCGGATCCGCGACATCCGGGTCAGGAACGCCCACCAGCGCATGATCGAGCTGCTGCTGCACGACCCCGCCGGGTACCTGACCCGGGCGCCCCGGCTGGTCCGCGCGACCGCCTCCGCCAACCGGGGCCTCGGGTACGGCCCGGCCAACATCTCCGCGAACACCCTGCCGGTCGGCCTGGAGGACGTGCTGGCGGCGATGGTGCGCCACCACCCGCGGCTGGTCGTCCAACCCTAGGCCAGGGTCTGGACGGCGGCGCGGACCTTCTGGGCCAGGGCGGGCGGCAGGGTGCCGTATCCGAGCGCGGCCGCCGACCGCTGGCCGTCCGCGCCCACCGCGTACACCAGGAACGGGCGCAGGGCCCGCAGGGCGTCCGCCACGTTGCCCCGGTCGCACACCAGCGCGTAGCCGATCTGGATGATCGGGTAGGCGCCCTCGACCCTCGTCGTGAAGTCGACGTCCAGGGCCAGATCTGCGCCGCTGCCCACGATTCGGGCCGCGCCCGCCGCCCGGCCGGGCGAGTCGGCGTCGACCGCCACCGGCGCGGGGGCACCCGTCGCCAGCCGGGCCGTCCTCAACTGCCGGGCGTCGCCCGCCGGGACGAAGGAGATCGCGCCGTCCGTCCCGGTCACCTCGCGGGCGAGGTCACCGGCCGGGGCCGGCTGCCCGCCCCGGATCGGCCAGGACCTGGCCGGCGGGTGCGCCCAGTCGTCGGGCGCGGCCGTGGCCAGGTACTGGGTGAAGGTGAGCGTGGTCGACGAGTCGTTCGAGGGCCGGAGCACCGTGATGCGGGCGGCGGGCAGCACCGTCTGCGGGTTGAGCCTGGCGATCCTCGCGTCGTTCCAGAGCGTGATCCGGCCGTCGAAGATCTGCGCGAGGGTGGCCGCGTCCAGCACCAGGGCGTCCACGCCCGCCAGCCGGTAGACGACGGCGATCGGCAGGACGCTCAGCGGCAGTTGGACGGCCCGGCCGCCGATGCAGCGGCGCGCCGAGTCCCCGACCTGACGCGACGTCAACGTCACGTCGGTGAAGGCGAGATCGGGCCAGCCGGACAGGAACTGCTGGAACCCGGTGCCCGCGGAGAGGCTGTCATGGGCGAGCTCCGCACCCGGGCAGATCTTCATGTAGTCGACGATCCAGCGGTCCATGACGTCCTCCTGGAGGCCGTCCCCGCCGATCTGGACCCGACCGAGCGGACCGCAGGGCGCCGGCTGGCCCGACGCGACGGGCGAACCGGCCGCCCCCGCACCACCGTTCGCCGCACCCTCGCCCTCGCCCGGCCGACCGGGCCCGTTGAGCACCGCGGTGAGCGCCACCGCCGCCGCGGCGATCACCGAGGCGCCGAGGAGGAGGGCCGTCCGGCGCCGGGCAGGCCGGCGGGACGGCGGCAGCACCGGGAGCGGCGGCAACGGCACGGGCGGGTCCGCGACCTCGGGGTACGGCGTGTCCAGGACGGTCGCCACGGCCGGCCGGTCCGGCTCGGCGGACACCTCGGCGGGCGGCTCCGCCTCGCCCGTCGCCCAGGCCAGCAGCCGCTCCACCGTGGGCCGTCGAGCGGGCTCCTTGGCGAGGCAGGCGGTGACCAGCGGCCGCAGCTCCACCGGCAGCCCGCGCAGGTCGGGGTCCTCGAAGACCACCCGGAAGCCCATCGCGTGCACCCCCTCCCCGTCGAAGGGTCCGCGCCCGGTGGCCGCGTACACCAGGACCGACCCCACGGCGAAGACGTCCGTCGCCGGGCCGACGGCACCGCGCCGGAACTGCTCGGGCGCCATGAACGGGGGCGTGCCGACGATCGAGCCGGTGGTGGTCAGCGGGGCGGCGTCCAGCGCACGGGCGATGCCGAAGTCGATGACCCGCGGGCCGTCGTCCGCGAGCAGCACGTTGCCCGGCTTGAGGTCGCGGTGCACCAGCCCGACCCGGTGGATGTCCCGCAGCGCCTCCGCCAGCCCCGCCGCCAGCCAGCGCAGCTGCGCCACGGACAGCGGCCCCTGCTTCTCGACCCGGTCGGAGAGGGTGGGGGCGGCGATGAAGACCGTCGCCAGCCAGGGCGCCTCGGCATCGGCGTCCGCGTCGACCACGGAGGCGGTGAACGCGCCGCTGACCCGGCGGGCGGCCGCGACCTCCTGCCGGAACCGGGCCCGGAAGGCGGCGTTCTCGGCCAGCTCGGGACGGATCACCTTCACGGCGACCTGCCGTCCGGAGGCCGACCGGGCGCGGTAGACCACGCCCATCCCGCCCGTGCCGAGCCGGTCCTCCAGCCGGTACCCGCCGATCACCCGCGGATCGGTCTCCCGCAGCGCCACGCGGTCGCCCCCTCTTCCCCCGGATCAGCGTAACCGCGTGTCCTCTGCCACGGGTTGGGGTTCACCGGCCGGGCGGCTCCTCGTAGGGAATGCGGGGGTTGCGCGGGCGCTGAAACGCGCCCGCAGCCGGCGCCTCGCGCTCCACCTTGGGGCGGGGAGCAGGCTTGGGCTGCGGCTTGGGCTTGGGCTTGGGCTTGGGCTGCGGCTTGGGCTTGGGCTCCGGCTTGGGCTTCGGCTCCGGCTTGGGCTTCGGCTCCGGCTTGGGCCGCGCGTGCTGGGCCCGCCTCCGTACAACCGCGTACCAGATCAGGGCCAGGATCCCGACGACCACGCACTCCAGCGTCGCCGCCGGCGTCCAGCCCGGGTACCGCCCGAAGACCTTCGGCACCAGGAAGTCCCGGACCAGCCACGCCGCCAGCGAGGAGAGCCCGGTCAGCACCACCGCCCGCACCGGCACCACCCAGCGGGCCTCCCGCCGGGGCCGCCCGGCCAGCCAGTCCAGCAGCAGCGCCACCCCGTAGGACATCCCGATCAGCACCGCCAGCTGCGGCGGGCCCGCGTGCTGCGGCGGCGTCTGCTCGGCCAGCAGGTCCGGCAGCACGATCGGCAGCGCGAGCAGGTTGCCCAGCACGGAGGAGAACAGCAGCATCCCGAACAGGCCCAGGCACCCTGGCCCCGAGCTCGTCGAACTCCCGTACGGCCGCGCCATGTTCGCCCCCGAGGTGTCACGTCCGGTCGGCGCAATCTAGCGCAGCGCGGCGCCTCCGGGGCAGGGTCCGGGGATTCCCGCGGCCGGCGGCAGCCGACGGACCTGGCCCGGACCTGAAGCCCGCAGAGCCCGGACCGGTTGGCGGGCGATAATCCCGGTGCGACTACGGACCGACCGCCCGACCGGCGGCACAGCGCAAAGGCCCTCATGACGACTTCCTGGACCGCCTTCGGCGGCGATCTGCACCTCGACCTCACCGGCCGGCGGGCGGCCGGGAGCGGACTGCGGGCGGCGCTGGAGGACGCGCTGCGCGAGGCCGTGCAGGACGGACGGCTGGCCCCCGGCACCCGGCTGCCGTCCTCCCGGGCCCTCGGGGAGGACCTCGGGATCGCCCGGAACACCGTGGTCGAGGCGTACGGCCAGCTCACCGCCGAGGGCTGGCTCACCTCCCGGCAGGGGTCCGGCACCACGGTCGCCGAGCGGGCGGCGCCGCGCCGCACCGCGCCCGCCCCGAGCGGGCCGTCCGGGCACCCGACCGCCCGGTACGACCTGATGCCAGGACGCCCGGACGTCTCGCTGTTCCCCCGCGGCCCCTGGCTGGCCGCCGCCCGCCGGGCGCTGGCCGTCGCCCCGCACGAGGCCTTCGGCTACGGCAGCCCGCAGGGGCGGATCGAGCTGCGGCGGGCGCTCACCGACTACCTCGCCCGGGTGCGCGGGGTCCGCACCGACCCCGAGCACCTGGTGATCTGCGCCGGCTTCACCCAGGGGCTGGGCCTGCTCTGCGGCGCCCTGCGCGAGCGCGGCGCCCGCGCGCTGGCCGTCGAGGCGTACGGGCTGCCGCCGCTGTACGCCGGCGTCCGGGCGGCGGGGCTCGCCACCCTGCCGCTGCCGCTGGACGGCTCGGGCGCCCGGACGGACCTGCTGGACGGCCGGCCGGGCGCCGTCCTGCTCACGCCCGCCCACCAGTTCCCGACCGGGGTGCCGCTGACCGCCGAGCGCCGGGCCGCGGCCGTCGGCTGGGCCCGGGAGCACGACGGGTACGTGATCGAGGACGACTACGACGGCGAGTTCCGCTACGACCGGCAGCCGCTCGGCGCCATGCAGGCGCTCGACCCGGAACGGGTGGTGTACGCGGGCACGGCCGCCAAGAGCCTCGCCCCCGGCCTGCGGCTGGCCTGGCTGGCACTGCCGGACGCACTGGTCGAACCCGTGGCCCGGCTCAAGCAGGTGGCGGACACCATGTCCCCGGTGCTGGACCAGCTCACCCTCGCCGAACTGATCACCTCGGGCACCTACGACCGCCACGTCCGCCGCTGCCGCCTGCACTACCGCCGCCGCCGGGACGCGCTGGTCGCGGCGCTCGCCGAACGCGCCCCGCAGGTCCGGGTGACGGGCATCGCCGCCGGGCTGCACGCCGTCCTGCGGCTGCCGCCGACCGCGCCGCCGGAGGCCGAGCTGGTGCGGCGCGCCGCAGCCGCCGGCCTGGCCGTCGGCAACCTGGGCTGGAGCCGCTCCGAGCCCGCGCTCGCCCCCGCGGCCCCACCCGGGCTGGTGATCGGCTACGCCACCCCGCCGGACCACGCCTTCCCCGGGGCGCTCGACGCGCTCTGCGAGCTGCTGCGCGACTGCTGAGGAACACCGCAAGGAGCAGCGGTCACTTGTTCCGGTTGCCCAGCTCGAAGAGCAGCATCAGGAAGCCCGCGAAGCCGTGCGTGGCGACCATGTAGATCAGTACCCGGATGCCGACGCGGCGGTTGGCCCACTTGCCGGCGTCGACGGTCTTCGGGGCGTCGGCGGGCGCCGCGACGGCGACGGCAGCAGGAACGGTGGTGGGATCAGCCATGGGAGATCTCCTCCAGGAGTTCTGACGAAGGGTCAGTGCGGAGTGGCAGGGCCGCCGCCGAGGCAGAGTTCGCCACCGGGGCTCTGCAGCAGGGTGTGGACGAAGAGCAGCTCCACCCCGTGCGCCGACTCGGCGGCGATGCAGTGCGGGGTGAGCGAGTCGAAGTGCGCGGAGTCGCCCTCCGCGAGCAGGTGGACGCGGTCGCCGAGGGTGAGCCTCAGCCGCCCCTGGAGGACGTAGAGCCACTCCTCGCCGGGGTGCACCCGGACGACGGCGTCCTGCACGCCCGGGGGGACGTGCACGCGCAGCGCCTGCATGGCCCGGCCGGGGGCGCCGGCCCGGCGGTAGCCCCAGCCGCCGGCCCGGCCCGGCTCGATCACGCCGCCGCGCACCACCGGGTCCGGCTCGACCATGGCCTCGCCGAGGAGGCCGGAGACGGACGTGCCGTAGGCGCGGGCGAGGCCGAGAAGCACGGGCAGCGAGGGCTGCCGGCGACCGGTCTCCAGTCGGGAGAGATAGGCTGGGGAGAGTCCGACCCGGGCTGCCGCCACCTCCAGGGTGAGGCGGCTGCCGAGTCGGTGCTCGCGCAGTCTGGTGGCGAGGCCGGCCACTTCCTGGTCGTCGAGCCGGCCCTCGACGGGCTGGTCGGCCGACCGGTCACCAGGCTGGTCACCGGACCGGTCACCGGGCTTGTCCCCGGCGGGTGGGCCGGGCGGGCTGCTGGTCATGTGACCAGTGGACACCCCACGTGCCGCTCGGGCAAGAAATTTGCCTCAGAGGCAAAAGCCTCCGCCGTACCCTCCCGCGTCACGGCCGGGGGATGTTCCGCAGATTGCTCCGGGCCAGGTCGATCATGCGTCCGACCCCGCCCGAGAGCACCGTCCGACCGGCCGCCAGCGCGAAGCCCTTCAGCTGGGCGGCGGTGATGTGCGGCGGGATGGAGAGCGCGTTCGGGTCGGTGACCACGTCCACCAGGGCCGGACCGGGCCGCTCCAGCGCCTCCGCCAGCACCTCCCGCACCCGCGCCGGGTCGGTGACCCGCTTCGCGGGGATGCCCATCGCCCGGGCGATCCCGGCGTAGTCCACGTCGCCGTTGTCGATCTCCGACTCGGGGTAGCCGGAGACCAGCATCTCCAGCTTGATCATGCCGAGCGCGCCGTTGTTGAACACCACCGTCTTCACGGGCAGCCGGTGCCTGGCCACCGTCAGCAGCTCGCCGAGCAGCATGGAGAGGCCGCCGTCGCCCGACATCGCGATCACCTGCCGCCCGGAGCAGGCCAGTTGGGCGCCGATGGCGTGCGGCAGCGCGTTCGCCATCGAGCCGTGCAGAAAGGAGCCGATCACCCGGCGGCGGCCGTTGGGCTGGAGGTAGCGGGCGGCCCAGACGTTGTTCATCCCGGTGTCCACGGTGAACACCGCGTCGTCGGCCGCGACCTCGTCCAGCACCGAGGCCACGTACTCGGGGTGGATCGGCAGGTGCCGCTCGATGTCCCGGGTGTACGCGCCGACCACGTCCTCCAGCGCGCGGACGTGCCGGTCCAGCATCCCGTCCAGGAAGCGGCGGTCGTCCTTGGCCTCCAGGAGGGGCAGCACGGCCCGCAGGGTGGCCGAGACATCGCCGTGGACGGCGAGTTCCAGCGGCGTGCGGCGGCCGAGCCGGGTGGCGTCGTGGTCCACCTGGACGGTGCGGGCCTGCGGGAGGAAGGAGTCGTAGGGGAAGTCGGTACCGAGCAGCAGCACCAGGTCGGCGGAGTGCAACGCCTCGTGGCAGGCGCCGTAGCCGAGCAGACCGCTCATCCCGACGTCGTACGGATTGTCGTACTGGATCCACTCCTTGCCGCGCAGGGAGTGCCCGACCGGCGCGTTCAGGGCCTGCGCGACCGCCATCACCTCGGCGTGCGCCCCGCGCACCCCCGCGCCGCAGAACAGGGCCACCGTACCGGCGGAGTTGAGCGCCCGGGCGAGGGCCTGCACCTGGGACCAGGGCGGGGCGGCCACCGCCTGCTCGGTCAGGAAGCGGCTCGACCCGGTCGGCCCGGCGGCGGGCTCGGCCGCGACGTCCCCGGGGAAGGAGAGCACCGAGACGCCGGGGGAGCCGAGCGCGTGCTGCACCGCGATCCGCAGCAGCCGGGGCAGTTGGGCGGGCGTGGAGACCAGCTCGCACCAGCTGCTGCAGTCGGTGAACACCCGGTCGGGGTGGGTCTCCTGGAAGAAGCCGGTGCCGATCTGGCCGGACGGGATGTGCGAGGCGAGCGCCAGCACCGGCAGGCCGCTGCGCTGGGCGTCGTAGAGGCCCTGGATCAGATGGGTGTTGCCGGGCCCGCAGGAGCCGGCGCAGACCGCGAGCCGGCCGCTCAGCTCGGCCTCGGCGGCGGCTGCGAAGGCCCCGGCCTCCTCGTTGCGCACGTGCACCCAGCGGATGCCCTCGGCACGGCGGATGGCGTCCACCACGGGGTTGAGGCTGTCACCGACCACGCCGTACACCCGCTCGACCCCGGCCTGCCGGAGCACCTCCACCATCTGCTCGGCCACACTCACCACGAGGGCTCTCCTTCACCGGCCGCCGGTTGCCACAGGTCACCAGCACCCTCCGGCGTCCGGCACCCCCGCGCAGCCGGACAGCGGCCGAACGGGTGAACCGGCCCGGCCCGCGCGGGCCCCTACTCGGCCGCCAGGTGGTCCGGCCCCGGGCCGACCATGCCGGTGACCACGCCGGCCTGCGGCTGGCGGCGGGCCGGCTCCCGGCCGGGGGGCTGGGTGCAGCGCTCCTGGGCGGGCGGTACGGCGGTCGGCCGGGTGACCGGGGAGCCGGCCTTCACCTGCACCTGCTCGCCGTCGTGCCGCAGGTGGATCACCTCGCCGCGCCGCAGCGTGTACGTCGTCCCCTCGTGGGTGATCCGCACCCCGAGCAGGCGTCCGCGCACCATCAGCGAGAAGCTCAGCCGCATCAGCCCGGCCGGCAGCCGGGGGCGGAAGGAGAGCGCCTCGCCGTGGTCCCGCAGCCCGCCGAAGCCCGCCACCAGGGCGATGCAGGCCCCGGCCAGCGAGGCCATGTGCAGGCCGTCCCGGGTGTTGCCGCCGAGGTCGTGCAGGTCCATCAGGGCGGCCTCGGCGGTGTAGTCGTACGCGAGGTCCAGCTGGCCCACCTCGGCGGCGATCACCGCCTGGGTGCAGGCCGAGAGCGAGGAGTCCCGCACGGTCAGCCGCTCGTAGTAGGCGAAGTTGCGGGCCTTCTGCTCCTCGGTGAAGGCGTCCCCGCGGACCTGCATGGCGAGTACCAGGTCGGCCTGCTTGACCACCTGCTTGCGGTACAGGTCGAAGTACGGGTAGTGCAGCAGCAGCGGGTAGTTCTCCGGCGGGGTGCGCTCGAAGTCCCAGACCTGGTGGTCGGTGAAGCCGTCGGCCTGCGGGTGCACGCCGAGGTTCTCGTCGTACGGGATGAACATCGCGGCGGCGGCGTCCCGCCAGGCGGCGGTCTCCTCGGTGTCCACGCCGAGCACGGCGGCCTCCCGCGGGTGCCGCCCGGCGGCCTCGGCGGCGGCGCGCAGGTTGGACTGCGCCATCAGGTTGGTGAAGACGTTGTTGTCGGCGACGGCGCTGTACTCGTCCGGGCCGGTGACGCCCTCGATCCGGAACCGGCCGGCGGCGTCGTGGTGGCCGAGCGAGCGCCACATCCGGGCCGTCTCCACCAGCAGTTCGAGCCCGTACTCGCGCTCGAACCCGGTGTCCGCGGTGGCCCGGACGTACCGGGCGACGGCGGCCGCGATGTCCGCGCCGATGTGGAACGCCGCCGTGCCGGCCGGCCAGTAGCCCGAGCACTCCTCGCCGCGGATCGTGCGCCAGGGGAACACCGCACCGGACAGGCCCAGTTGGGCCGCCCGCTCGCGGGCCAGCGGCAGCGTGGTGTGCCGCCAGCGCAGGGCCTGGTTGACGGCGCTCGGCAGACAGTAGGTGAGCACCGGCAGGACGAAGGTCTCGGTGTCCCAGAAGCTGTGCCCGTCGTAGCCCGGGCCGGTCAACCCCTTGGCGGGGATGGCCCGTTCCTCGCTGCGCGCACCCGCCTGCAGCACGTGGAACACCGCGAACCGGACGGCCTGCTGGAGCTCGACGTCGCCCTCGATCTCGACGTCGCTGGTCTCCCAGAACTCCTCCAGGTACTGCTTCTGCTCGCCCACCAGCCCCTCCCAGCCGGTGTACCGGGCGGCGGTCAGCGCCGCCTCCACCTGGTCCCGGACGGCCGGCAGCGAACGGGTCGCCGACCAGCCGTAGGACATGAACTTGACCAGCCGCAGCCGCTGCCCGGGCGCCAGCACCGTGGTGACGCTGATCCGGCCGTGGTCCGCCTCGCTCTCGGCGACGGTGTCCAGCCGCTCCGGGCCCTCGATCACGTGGTCCATCCCGGCCGCGACCCGGATGCCGCTGTAGCGGGTCCGGTGCACCAGGACGGCCTTGGTGGCGCTCGCGTGGTTCACCTCGGGGAGCAGCGGCGCCTCCAGCACGGCGGCCGCGCGCGGGTCGCCCTCGGCGCCGCCCGGCAGCTGCTCGTTGGCCACCAGTTCGGACTGCAGAACGATCCGCACCGGGCCGTCCACCGCCTCCACCGTGTACTCCACGGCGGCGATGGCCCGCTGGGTGAGCGAGACCAGCCGGGTGGACTTGACCCGGATGGTCCGCCCGGCCGGGGAGGTCCACTCCGCCTCGCGGTGCAGCATCCCCTCGCGGAAGTCCAACCAGCGGCGGTGGCTTCGCAGTTCGCCGTAGCGGAGATCGAAGGGCTCGTCGTCCACCAGCAGTCGGATGATCTTGCCGTTGGTCACGTTGATGACGCTCTGGCTGGACTCCGGGTAGCCGTAGCCGCCCTCGCCGTACGGCAGCGGGCGCAGTTCGAAGACGCCGTTCAGATAGGTGCCGGGCAGGCCGTGCGGCTCGCCCTCGTCCAGGTTGGCGCGCAGGCCGATATGGCCGTTGGAGAGCGCGAAGACCGACTCGGCCCGGGCCATCGAGGCCAGGTCCAGGCCCGGTTCGACGATCTGCCAGGGGTCGACGACGAAGGGCTGCTCGGCGCTCATGCGCCCTCCTCCCCGGGGATCAGCTCGGCGAGGTCCGTGACGACCACGGTGGCACCGTCGCGGCGCAGTTCGTCGGCCTGGCCGGTGCGGTCCACCCCGACCACGGCGCCGAAGCCGCCGGCCCGGCCGGAGGCGACGCCGGCCAGGGCGTCCTCGAAGACGGCGGCGTGCGCGGGCTCGACGCCCAGCGCCCGGGCGGCGGCCAGGTAGGTGTCGGGGGCCGGCTTGCCCGGCAGGCCCTCGCGCTTGGCCACGATGCCGTCGACGACCACGTCGAACAGCTCCTCGATCCCGGCGGCGCGCAGCACGTCACGGCAGTTGGCGCTGGAGGAGACCACCGCGGCGGGCAGCCCCAGTGCGCGCAGCCGCCGCACGTAGGCCACCGAGCCGTCGTACGGCAGGACGCCCTGCTCGCGGATCATCGCCAGCACCGTGTCGTTCTTGGCGCTGCTGATCCCGTGCACGGTACGGGCGCCGGGCGGGTCGGCGTCGGTGCCCTCGGGCAGGTCGAAGCCCCTGCTTCGCAGGAACGCCCGGGTGCCGTCCAGGCGCGGGCGGCCGTCGACGTGGGTGTCGTAGTCGACGACCGGGTCGAAGGGCACGAACTGCCCTCCGGTGCGGTCGGATTCGGACCGCAGGAAGGCGTCGAAGGCGCTCTTCCAGGCCGCGGCGTGCACCTTGGCGGTCTGGGTGAGCACCCCGTCGAGGTCGAAGAGGAAAGCGCGGATGTCGTCCGAGAGCCCCAGCATGGGTGCAGTCTTACGCGCCGACGCGCCGGATGCCGCCCATTCCCGGCGGCGCGTCGCGGGAACGGGCGGCGTCCGGCGGCCTCGCGGTCGGCGGCGCGGCGGCTACGGGGAGTCGGGCGAGGCGATCACGGCGAAGACGGCGCCCTGCGGGTCCTGGACGACGGCCATCCGGCCGGACTGCATGTCGAACGGCGGCTGGATCACCGAGCCGCCCGCCTTCACCAGGGCGTCCACCGTGGAGTCGGTGTCGTCCACCGAGAAGTACGTCATCCAGTGCGGGGGCGTGCCGGGCGCCAGGTACGAGGCGGTCGGCTGCATGCCGCCCACCGTGCGGTCGCCGACGTTGAGGGAGTAGTAGCCCTCCATGCCCTGGATGGTGGCCGGGCGCAGGCCGACGGCCTGGTGGTAGAAGCGGCCGGCCGCGTCGGTGTCCGTGGTGTTGAGTTCGTTCCAGACCAGCGCGCCGGGCTCGTTGACGATGCCGGCGCCGATGAAGTCGACCTTCTGCCAGACGCCGAACACCGCGCCGGTCGGGTCGGCGGCGACCAGCATCCGGCCGACCGTCCCGACGTCCATCACCGGGTACAGGATCGTGCCGCCGCTGTCGGCGATGGACCGGGCGGCGGCGTCGGCGTCGTCGGCGGCCAGGTAGGTGGTCCAGGAGACCGGCGGGACGGGCTGGCCCTCGGGGGCCGTCTGCGCCATGATCCCGGCGACCGGCTTGCCGTTCAGCGAGCACACGGCGTAGCCGCCGAACTCGGGCGGGCCGACCTCGCCCTGCCAGCCGAACAGGTCGCGGTAGAAGTCGATTGCGGCCTGCTGGTCGCTCGCCATCAGGTCGACCCAGCACGGGGTGCCGGGCTTGTACGGGGACGTGACTACGGGCATTGCGGTGCCTCCAAGCGGTGGTCCTCCGCCGCGGTCGGCGGGCGCCGGGTGGTCGGGGCGCCGGGATCGGTCGCCCGGGCCGTGGCCGTCGCACGGCCGGATGGCGGGTACACCGCCCACGATCGCCGGGCCGCCGCGATCCCGCCACCGGACGGCGCCCCGGAGGGGTACCCCGGCACCCGCCCGGGCCGCACGGGCGGCCCCTGGACGCGCCCGTGCCGGGCCCTGCTCCGGCCGCTCCGCCTGCCGGCGGACCAGCCTTAGGAGACGTCCTCGCAGACGTCCTCGTCCGCCGAGCGGGTCGCACCGGTGACGCTGGACGGCAGCGGCTCGGGCACGGCCGGCGCGGCGGCGCCCGGGGTGGTCGCGCCGGCCGCGGACGCGGCCGCGCCGCCGTTGGCGGCCGCGAAGTCCTTGCCCACGATCACGAGGATGCCGGCGGAGGAGCCGGCCTTGACGCTCGCCCCGGGGAACAGCGCGGCGACCTTCTCCGCGTTGGCCTTCTGACCGGAGCCGTACTCGATCATCGTGGTGGCGTACTTGGTGCTGGCCGCCGGGCCCATCTTGGTGGCGTTGAACTTCGCCGCCTTCAGCGCCTCGGTCGCCTTGCCGTCCAGCGCGGAGGTGGTGGTGCCGTTGTAGACGCCGACCTTGATGGCCGCGTTGCCCGTGTCGGAGGCCGCGGCGGGGGTGGTGGTCGTGGGCGCGGCGGGGGCCGGAGCCTCCGGCGAGGCGGGCGCGGCCGACTGCTCCCCGGTGGCGTTCTGGCCGTCGATGGTCCGGTCCGCCTTGAGGGTGTCCCAGAGCTTGTTGGCGTCCGGCTGGACGATGTCGATGTTCATGTCCTGGGTGCGGAAACGCCAGGGCAGGGTGACGAACTTGAGGTCGTGCATGTCGATGCTCTTCAGCGACAGGGCGAACGACATCAGCTTCTCGACCGAGTCGAGTCCGGGGTCGACGGTCATCGACTTGGTGGCGGCGTCGGCGAGCGGCAGCAGGGTGGTCGGGTTCAGGCCCTGGCTCTTGATCTTCGTCGCGAGCGAGCCGAGGAACGCCTGCTGGCGCTTCATCCGGCCGATGTCGGAGTTGTCGCCGATGCCGTGGCGCAGGCGCACGAAGTTGAGCGCCTGCTGGCCCTCGACCTTCTGCTTGCCCTGCGGCAGGACGACGTTGCCCTTCTTGGGCAGCTTGGGGTTGATGTCCCCCTCGTAGATCGGCTTCGGCAGGCAGACGTCCACCCCGTTGACGGCCTTGGTCATCGCGGAGAACCCCTGGAAGTCGACCACGATGGTGTGGTCGACCCGGATGCCGGTGAGCTTCTCGACGGTGTTCTGGGTGCAGGCCGGGTTGCCGTCGTCCGTCTCGCCCTTCGAGAACGCCGCGTTGAACAGGTCGCTGGTGACCGCCTTGGACCACTTGCCGTTCGGCAGCTTGCAGGACGGGATCGCCACCATGGCGTTGCGCGGGATGGAGATGCCGACGGCGTGCTTGTGGTCGGCGTAGACGTGCAGCAGGATCGTGGTGTCCGAACGGGCGCCGCCGTCCTCGCCGCCGCCGAGGTCGGAGTTGTTCTTGCCGCGGCTGTCCGAGCCGATCAGCAGCACGTTGACCGGCTTGTTGCCGTCCGCGTCGGCCTGCGCCTCCGGCGGGCGGTCGGTGGCGATGGCGTCCGCGTCGAAGGACTTGATGTTGCCGTTGAGCTTCAGGTAGATCGCGCCGCCGGCGCCGGCTATCAGGACCAGGACGCCCGCCGCGGACCAGGCGACGATCTTCTTGACGTTCTTCTTGGGCTTGCGGCTGTTGCGCGCCGCCGCCCGGCCGCCGGCCGCGCCCGCGGTGCCCGTGGCCGGCTCCCCGCCGTCCGGTCCGCCCCGGCCCGCTCCGCCCCTGCCCTGCGCCGCCCGCCGTGCCTCGGCCCGGCCGCCGGCCCGTGGCTGCGGCACGCCGGCCCCGCCGGTGCCCTCGGTCGTGAGCGCACCGGGCGCGTCCTCGCCACGACCCGGGCCCTCGCCCCACTGACCTGACATCCGTGTGTACCTTTCACCGGCTGACGCGGCGCCCTCAGGAGTGGGCGCACTGCACACAGAGAGACGGGTGAAACCGCCCCCGGGTTGCACATACGAACGTCGTAATGACCGACGAGCACACCCCCACGGCTGTCCCCAGCCCCCCTGTCGGGCCTCTGCGGTCGCAGCAGGCCCTCTCGGAGCATACAAGCCGGTCATATTTTTACTGGGGCCCCATCAGGTCGCCCCGGTGGATGGACACCTGGCGCGACCTGCCGCGCGGCGGGGGGCGGTTCAGCGGCCGCGCTCCTCGACCAGTGCCGCCAACCGGTCCAGGCCGGCGTTGATCTCCTCCGGTCGGAGCCCGCTGAACGAGAGCCTGATCTGGCGGCGGCCGCCGGCGCCGCCGTAGAAGTAGGACATCGGGGTCCAGAGCAGTCCGTACGCGCGGGCCGAGTGCTCCAGGAGGGCGTCGTCCACGTCGAAGGGCACCGTGAGGGCCAGGAAGAAACCGCCGGCCGGGCTGTTCCAGGCGAGGTCGGACCGGTCGGCGAAGCGGTCCGACAGACCCTGCAGCAGCAGCCGCCGGTTCCGCTCGTAGAGCGCGATCTCGCGGTGGTTGCCCGCCCGCAGGCTCAGCCCGTGGGCGAGCAGGCCGCCGCCCACGACGGCCTGGGCCAGCGGCGAGGTGTTCACGCTGAGCATGCTCTTCAGCACGGAGATCCGGTCGGCCAGCAGACCGGCCGAGCCGTCGGCCCCGGCCACCGTCTGGTCCGCCACCAGGTACCCGATCCGGGCGCCCGGGACGGAGGTCTTCGCGAAGGACCCGAGGTGGACGACCCTGCGGCCGGTGTCGAGGGCCTTGAGCGACGGGGGCCGCCCGGCACCGGCGAACACCCCGTACGGGTTGTCCTCCAGCAGCAGCAGGCCCTCCTCGGCGGCCGCCGCGAGCAGCGCCCGCCTGGTCTCCAGGTCCATGCTCACCCCGGTCGGGTTCGCCACGTCCGGGATGACGTAGAGCGCCCGCGGGCGCAGGCCCTCGGCCCGCGCCTCGGCCAGCCGCCGGGCCAGGTCGTCGAGGTCCACGCCCCTCGGCCCGCCGTGCACCGGGCGGACGGGCAGGTCGCAGAGCCGGGCGGCGCCGGCGAACCCCACGTAGGTGGGCGAGACGGCCAGCACGACGTCCCGCGGGCCGCGCCCGAGCGCGCGCAGGACCAGGTACATCGCCTCCTGGCAGCCGTTGGTCACCACGACGGACTCCGGATCCGCCGTGATGCCCTCGTCCACCCCGAGGTGGGCGGCGATCAGCTCGTGGATGATCCCCTTCGTCCGGCCGTACTGCATCAGCGTCCGCCGGACCTCCGCCTCGGACAGCCCGCGCTCGGTGCGCAGGTACCCGGTGAACCGGCGCAGGTGGCGGTGGACGTCCTCCAGGTCGAAGAAGTCCTCGGTCGGCCGCCCGGCCGCGAACGAGACGGCCTGCGGGTACCGGGCGGAGATCTCGTTCAGGAAGTTCATCGCGTTCATCGCCGGATCCGCCAGCGAGCCGTGCAGCTCCCCCAGCTGCAGGTCCGCGGGGGGCCGCGCGGTCGGGGGCGGGCCGCTCACCATGGCCGGCCCCCGCAGGAGCAGGCGTCGGCGGCGGTCCGCAGCCCGGCGACGGCCGCCAGGTCGGGGCAGCCCGCGAGGGCCATCGCATGCCGGAACTCCTCGCCGAGCAGGCGCAGGACGTCGGCGCAGCCGGCCTCCCCGTCGGCGGCCAGCCCCCAGACCAGCGGCCGGCCGAGGAGCACCCCGGAGGCGCCCAGGGCGAGCATGGCCAGGACGTCCGACCCGCTGCGGACCCCGCTGTCGGCGAACACCTGGCAGTGCTCCGACCCCGCCGCGCGCAGCCGCCGGACCACCGCGGGGAGTGCGGCAGCGCTCGGCACGGCCCCGTCCAGCTGGCGGCCGCCGTGGTTGGAGACCACGACCGCGGCCGCCCCCGCCTCGGCGGCCCGGACGGCGTCGCCCGGGTCCAGCACCCCCTTGACCACTAGGGGCAGGTCGGTGACCCGCCGCAGCCGGGCGAGGTCCGACCAGCCGACCGAGGCGGAGAACACCTCGGCCGTGTGCGCGGCCACCGCCGAGGCGTGCGCCGTCCGGCGGTGCGCCGCGCCCGCGCCGGGGTCGTCGAGCAGCGCGGCCCGCACGCCCTGCGGCAGGGCGAAGCCGTGCCGGACGTCCCGCAGCCGGCGGCCCATGAACGGCACGTCGACGGTGAGGACGAGGGCCTTGCAGCCGGCCTCCTCGGCCCCCCGGACCAGCCGCAGCAGCAGGGCCTCGTCCTTCGGCCAGTAGAGCTGGAACCAGAGCTCGGCCCCCGTCGCCGCGAGCTCGGCCAGCGGCGTACTGGTCAGCGTGCTGACCACGAACGGGATGCCCGCTGCCGCCGCCGCCCGGGCGGCGGCCGACTCCCCGTCGGGGTGGAACAGCCGCTGGTAGGCGACCGGGGCGACCGCAACGGGCAGCCGGGCCGGGCGGCCGAGCAGCAGTGCGCCGCTGTCGCAGGACGCCACGTCGGCCAGCACCCGGGGCACCACCGAGACCCGGTCCAGGGCGGCGCGGTTCGCCGCCAACGTGCGCTCCTGCCCTGCCCCGCCCTCCAGCCAGTCCCACGCCTCGCGCCCGAGCACGGCGCGGGCGCGGTCCGCGTAGTCGGTGACGGACAGCGCCGCGGGCCGCGCGCTCACCGCCCGACCCCCGTGGCGGACCGCTGCAGTTCGACGGCCTCGTACAGCGCCCGGATGTTGTTGCTGCCGAAGCCGCGCGCCCGGATCCGCTCGATCACCTCGAAGAACAGCGTCCGCCGGGGGTGCTCGGAGCGGGTGAAGATCTGGAACAGCTGGCCGTGGTGGTCCTCGTCCACCAGGATGTCGCCCTCCCTGAGCCGGTCCGCGCCGTGCCGGCGGGGCGTCAGCCGCTCGCCCAGCAGGTCGTAGTACGCGGACGGCGCCCGCAGGAACGGGGTGCCGAGCCGGCGCATCGTCGCGACGGTGGCGACGATGTCCTCGGAGGAGAAGGCGACGTGCTGGACGCCGGCGCCGCCGTGGTCGGCGAGGAACGACTCGATCTGGCCCGCCTCGGCCTGGGAGGCCGGCTCGATCAGGGTCAGGGTGACCTCGCCCGCGTCGTTCTGGACCACGGTGGAGTTCATGCCCAGCGGGCCGACCGCGATGTTCTCCTCGAAGATCACCCGCATCCCGAACACCTCGGTGTAGAAGCGCACGGCGGGCTCCAGTCCACCGGTCGGCAGGCAGACCGCGAAGTGGTCCACCGCGCGCAGGCCGACCGCACCGGAGCCGGGCCGCCGCGCGTCGGGCGCCTCCGCCCCGCGCTGGACGAGGTGGTGGACGACGTCGCCGAAGGCAGCCACGGTGGCCCGGGCCCGGCCGTCCCGCACCGTCGGCGGCTCCACGGTGACCGCGCCGCGGGCCACCAGCCGGGCGTGCACCGCGACCGGGTCGGCCACCCCGAGGGCGATCCCGGCGACGCCGTCCCCGTGCCGCTCGACGAACGCCCGGGCCGGGTGGTCCGCGTCGAGGGCCTGGACCACGAGCAGCCGGATCCGGCCCTGGCCCAGCAGCACCGAGAGGTGCTCGCCGCCCCGGTCGTCGCGGGTGACCGGGGTGAGCGGCTCGAAGCCGTAGGAGGTGGTCAGCCGGGCCGTGGTGGCGGCCAGGTCGGCCACCTGGAGCTCGACGTGGTCGATCACCGCGTCGGCGACCGGGGACCGGTCCGGGACGGCGGGCGGGTCGGTGCACGGGTCGGCGGACCGGTCGGGCGAGGGGGTTGTCAGCACGGGGGACTCACTTGCTCGTCGGAGGGGTGGGAGCGTCGGCCGGGTTACCGCCGCCGGACCGGCGGGCCGTCGCGCAGGGCCGTCAGCATCAGGTCGCGGAACAGCGGGGCGAACCCGGGCGCGACCAGGTCGGCCCGGTAGGTGACGTCGACCAGCAGCGTGCCGTCGGCGCGCGGCCAGACCTCCGTCACCACCTCGCAGACGCCCTCCGCCGCGGGCAGCCGCACCGGGACGGCCACGGCCGGGCCGAGGTCGAGCGGCGTCGGCGGGGCGTCCTGGTAGACGAAGAGGAACTGGTAGAGCGGGTCCCGGTCGGTCCGGGCCGGGCGCACCAGGCGGACCACCTCGGCGAAGGAGACGTCCTGGTTCGACAGGGCCGCCGTCACCGCCCGCCGGGTGCCGTCGACCAGCTCGGCCCAGCCCTCCCGGCCGCCGTCCAGCCGGACGCAGACGGTGTCCACCAGGCAGCCGACGGCGGCGGCGAGCAGCGGGGAGGCCCGGCGCGAGACCGGCACCCCGATCGCGAGGTCGCGCTGCCCGGTGACGGCCGCCAGCACGGCCGAGGCGGTGGCGAGCAGCACCGTGAACGCGGTCGTCCCGTGCTCGGCGGCGAGCCGCTCGACGGTCGCCGCCTCCGGGCGCTCCAGGACGAAGCCCAGCACTCCGGCGGACCGGTCCGCCGGGGCCCGCTCCCCGGGCGTCGGCAGCGGCAGGCGCAGCTCCGGGGTGCCCTGCAGCGCGTCGCGCCAGAACGACCGCTGGGCCTTGAGGTCGACCAGCCCGGCGAGTGCGGCCGTCTCCCGCTCCACCTGGCGCAGGCCCGGGGCCGGCCCGGCGAAGACCGGGCGCTCCCCGCGGGCCCGCGCCGTGTAGGCGAGGGACAGCTCGGCGGTGAACACCGGCTCGGAGTGCCCGTCGAAGGCGATGTGGTGGAACACCAGGCCGAACAGGGTCTGCGCACCGTCCTCCAGCGGGAGCAGGACGGCCCGCCAGACCAGGCCGGCCTCCGGGTCCAGCGGCCGGGCCAGCGCGCGCTGCACGGCGGCGACCGCGGTCGGCAGGCCGTCCGCGGGCGGCAGCCGGCGCAGCAGGGCTCGGCCGGCACCGGCGGGAGCCGGGCGCGGGACGGCCACCGGGACGGGGTCGTAGGCGTCCTCGTCCAGCGTGTAGACGGAGCGGAGCGCCTCGTGGCGGTCGGCCAGGTCGCCCAGCGCCGCCTCCAGCGCGTCGGCGTCCACCGGTCCCTGGAGGCGCCAGAGCAGCGGGCAGAGGCCGGAGAGGTCCTCGGGATCGGCGGCCTGGCGGGCCCAGAAGACGCTCTGGGCGTCGCGCAGCGGCACCGCGGGGCCGGGCCGGTCCGGCAGCGGGTCCCCAGACGGGCCGGGCTCGGACGGCTCGGGCTCGGACGGGCCCCGCTCGGCGGTGCGCAGGCCGATCCACGCGGCGAGCTCCCGTACGTTCGGGCGCCTGACCACCTCCGAGACCGGCAGCGGGAGGCCGAGCGAGGCGGTGAGCCGGGTGCAGACGACGCCCAGCCCCAGGGAGGTGCCGCCGAGGTCGAAGAAGCCCGCGTCGACGGGCACCCGGTCGACGCCCAGCACCGAGGCGAAGACCGCCGCCACGGTGCGCTCCAGCTCGTCGGCCGGCCCGTCGCCGGGCAGGCCGTCCAGCCGCTGCTCCTCGACCAGGCGCAGCAGCCCGGCCGCATCGGCCTTCCCGTTCGGGTTGAGCGGCAGGGCGTCCAGCCGGAGCACCGTGTGCGGCACCAGGTAGGCGGGCAGCCGGGCGGCCAGCCGGGCCGTCAGTTCGGCCTCGGTCGGGTGCTGCGCCCGGCCGGTGGTGAAGGCCAGCGCGAGGCCGCGGCAGCCGCCGGCGCCGTCGGGCAGCGGGACCACCGCGCACTGGTGGACGCCCGGGAGCGCGAGGGCGGCCCGCTCCACCTCGTCCGGCTCGACCCGGTGCCCGCGGATCTTGACCTGCCGGTCGGCCCGGCCGTCGAAGTGCAGCCGGCCGTCCGCCGTCCGGTGCACCAGGTCGCCGGTGCGGTAGACCCGGGTGGCGACCCCGTCGATCTCCACCGTGGGGAAGGCCCGTGCGGTCCGCTCCGGGGCGCCCAGGTAGCCGGTCGCGAGGCCGTCGCCGGAGATCAGCAGCTCGCCGGTCTCGCCGGGGCCGCAGAACCGTTCGCCGTCGTGGACGTACAGGCCGGTCCGCGGGACGGCCGTGCCGAGCGGCACCCCCTCGGGCAGCGCGCAGTCCCCGGGGCGGACCGGGTGCACGGTGGCGAACAGGGTGGTCTCGACCGGTCCGTAGCAGTGCAGCAGGCGCAGACCGGGGAAGCGCTCCAGCAGGGCGGCCAGATGGCGGGGGGAGACCTTCTCCCCGCCGACGAAGACCTGGTCGACGCCGGCGAACGCCTCAAGGTCCTCGTCCACGAAGACGTTGAACAGCGTCGAGGTGAGCGAGAGGCAGTTGACCCCGTGGTCGGCGACCAGCCCCCGCAGTGCGGCCGGGAGCAGGTAGGGCTCGTCCACCACCACCGAGCAGCCCCCGTTCAGCAGCACGCTCCAGAGTTCGAGCGTCAGGGCGTCCCAGGGGACGGCCGAGGTGAGCGGCATGACGGTCCGCGGGCCCAGCTCGGCGAAGGGGCAGTCCTCGAACAGCCGGACCGTCCCAGCGTGCGGGGACAGCGCGCCCTTGGGCTCGCCGGTGCTGCCCGAGGTGAAGAAGACCGCGGCCGGGCTGTCCGGGCCGATCTCCACCACCGGTACCGGGCGGCCGGGGGTTTGGCGGCCCGGCGCGACGGCCCGGGTGCCGGCGGGCGGCGGGCCGTCGGTGACCGTCAGACCCGCGCCCATCAGCCGGACCAGCCGGTCCACCCGCCCGCCCGGCCAGCGGGGGTCGAGCGCGGCGTACGCGGCCCCGCACTTGAGGATCCCCAGGAAGGCCACCACCAGCCGGATCGACCGGGGCATCAGCACCGGGACGAGGTCGCCCGGGGCGACGCCGGCCGCGGCCAGGTCGGCGGCGAACGCATCTGAGGCATCGGCCAGTTGACGGTAGGTCAGCACCGTGGCGCCCTGGACCAGGGCGCGGGCGTCCGGGGTCTCCTCCGCGCGCCGGGTGAAGAGCGTGTGGATCAGGCCGCCGTGCCGGTCCGGCTCGCGGTGCGTGGCGCCGGCCGCGGAGGGTGTCGGGATCATCGGTGCTTGCTCCTTGTGCTGCTCCCGGTCCGGGGAGGCCGTGCGGGTCTGCGGTGCGCCGGGCGCTGGTCCTTTACGGGCGCTGGTCCTTTACGGCGGGACTGGCCCTAAGCGATGTCGAGCGGGAGGCGGGTGATGCCGAGGATGAAGTTGGACCGCAGCCGCCGGGGCTCGCCGGCGGGCCTGAACCGCAGGCCGGAGGCGGTGATCCGCTCGAAGAGCAGCGACAGCTCGGACTGGGCGATCGGCGCACCGATACAGCGGTGGATGCCCGCGCCGTAGGTCAGGTGCCGGTTGGGCCGGCGCTCGATGTCGAACCTGTCGGCGTTCTCGAACTGCGCCTCGTCGCGGTTGGCCGAGACGTTCCACAGGGTGACGGAGTCGCCCTCCCTGATCTCCACACCGCCGCGCTCGACGTCGCGCTTGGCGACCCGCTGGACGTACGCGTTGGTCGAGCTCCAGCGGAGGATCTCCTCCACCGCGCCGCCGAGCAGTCCGGGGTGCTCGACCAGCCGCCGGTACTGCTCGGGGTGGTCCATCAGGGCCATCAGGCCGGTGCAGGCGGTGTACGAGGAGGTCTCGTTGCCGCCGACCGCCACGTTCATGCAGTTGTAGAAGATCTCCTCCTCGGTGAACGGGCGCCCGTTGATCTCGGCCCGCAGCAGCAGGCTGACCAGGTCGTCGCCCGGCGACCGGCGCCGCCGCGCGACCAGGTCCGCGAAGAACTCGAAGATCTCCGCCTGGACCCAGGCCAGCCGCAGCCGCTCGTCGCCCCCGGTGTCGACGAACACCTCGTCGCGGAACCCGATCATCCGGCGGGTGAGGCCGATCAGCTCGTGCGCCTCCCGGTGGCCGATGCCCATCACCACCATGAGCGCGCCGGCGGGCAGTTCGGTCGCCACCTCCTCCGCGAAGTCGCAGCCCCCGGCGCTGCGGGCGCGCTCCAGCGCCCGGTCGACCAGCAGCCGGACCTGGACCGCGACCCGGTCGACGACCGCGCTGGACATCGCCGGGTGGATCCGCTGCTTCAGCATCCGGTGGCGGGGCAGGTCGGCGGCCACCAGCATCCGGCCGCCGGCCGAGTCCTCCTCGCTGCGGAACGACCCGCCGAGCACGGCGCCGCGGGCGGAGCCGAAGGCGGCGTGGTTGCCGTAGGCCCAGAGCACGTCGTCGTAGCCGGTGAGGGCCCAGAAGCGGTTGCCGTCGGCGCCCTCGTTCCAGTGGATCGGCCGGTTCCGGCGCAGCCGGGAGAACACCTCGTGGTGCTCGCCGCGCAGGAAGAGGTCGACGTCGGTCAGGTCGACACCGGCCAGTTCGGCGGCCGTCGTGGCGTTCGTGGTGGCGGTGGTCGCCGGCCCGGTCACTGGTCGCCGTCCTGGGTCGCGGAGTCGATCGCGGAGTCGATCGCGGAGTCGATCGCGGAGTCGATCGCGGCGGCGAGGTCCCTGAGGACCGGGCTCCGCATGATCGTGAAGAAGTCCAGCCGGACACCGCGGTCCCGGCGGATCCGGGTCTGCATGCGGAACGCGAGGATCGAGTGGCCGCCCAGCGCGAAGAAGTCGTCGTCGCGGCCGATGTCCTCCACGGCGAGCAGCCCGCCCCACAGCTCGGCCAGGTAGCGCTCGGTCTCCGAGTCGGGGGCCAGGTAGGACTCCTGGCGCCGGTGGTGCTGGTCGAGCAGCTCGTGCAGCGCCTCCAGATCCCGCTTGCCGTGCTCGTTCGCCGGGATCTCGGCCAGCGCGACGAAGCCGCTGGGGACCATGAAGTCCGGCAGCTCGGCCTCGGCGTAGGCGCGCAGCGACCGGAGCGCGCGGGGGTCGTCGAGGACGACGAAGGCGACCAGCCGGCGGTCGTCGCCCTGCCCGGCGGGCAGCACCACGACCTCGTGCACCCCCTCGTGCCGCCGCAGACCGCGCTCCACCTCGCCGGGCTCGACCCGGTAGCCGCGGATCTTGACCTGGTTGTCGGCGCGGCCCACGAACTCCAGCACGCCGTCCTCACGCGGCCGCGCGAGGTCGCCGGTGCGGTAGAGCCGCTCCGGCCCCTCCGGAGTGGGGTTGGCGACGAACCGCTCGGCGGTGAGGTCGGGGCGCTCCAGGTAGCCGCGGGCGAGGCCCGGGCCGCCGACGTACAGCTCGCCGGTCTCCCCCGGCGCCACCGGGGTGCCGTCGGCGCCGAGCACCAGCACGGTGACCCCGGCAAGCGGGCGGCCGATGGGCACGGAGTCCGCCTCGGCGTCCGCCGCGGTGACCCGGTGCGCGGTGCAGGCGGTGGTGATCTCGGCCGGTCCGTAGAGGTTGTGGAGCTCGCCGCGGAACCGGCCGGCGAGGAGGTCCCGGCAGGCGGAGGGCAGCAGCACGTCGCCGCCGGCCTGCAGGATGCGCAGCGACGCGAAGGCGTCCCGGTCCTCCCGCACCACGTGGTTGACGACCATCGTCGGCACCAGCATCGCGGAGATCCGGCGCCGCTTCATCTCCCGCTGGAAGTCGGCCGCGAGCAGGTCCGGTACGGGCGGCAGCACCACGATCTCGGCACCGGACGCGAGCGTGCTCCACATCTCGAAGTGGAAGGCGTCGAAGGAGAGGCTGGAGATCTGGCCGACCCGGTCCTCGGGCACCAGTGCGGGCAGGCTCGGGTTGCAGGCGAAGGAGACGATGTTCCGGTGCTCCAGGACGATCGCCTTCGGCGTGCCGGAGGACCCGGAGGTGAAGAGCACGCTCGCGGCGTCCGAGGCGCCGACCGTCGCCGGCCGCACGGCCCCCTCGGACCCCTCCGGGCCCGGTACGTCGACACCGGGCGCGTCCGCACCGAGCGCGTCCACGTCGAGCACGTCGACGCCGAGGTGCGCGAGCCGCTGCGCCAGCGCGCCGTGGCTGAGGACCACCTTGGCGCCGGAGGCGGTGAGCATCAGGTCGCGCCGGGCGTCCGGGTAGCGGGTGTCCACGGCGACGTAGGCCGCGCCGGCCTTGAGGATGCCGAGGATGGCGGCGACGACGTCCACCCCGCGGGCGAGGTACAGGCCGACGCGGTCGTCGGTGCCCACCCCGCGCTCGCGCAGCACGGCCGCGATCGCGTCCGACCGCCCGGCGAGCCCGGCGTAGCTGAGCGACGCGGTGTCGTCGCTGACCGCGGGGCGGTCGGCGAACTGCTCGGCGCTGTGCTCGAAGAGCTGGACCAGCGTGGCCGCAGCCCGCTTCGAGTCTGACCTCGTGGCCAATTTAATCTCCACTCAGGAAACGGGTATCCGAGTACTGCCCGGGTTTTCAGCCCCAGTAGAGGCTGTCCAGGACGACGACGGTGTTGGCGGTGTCGGTCGCCGCGGCCTCGGCCGGGGCGGCGTTCGCGGTGGCGGCCGTGCCGGCCAGCGAAAGGGCGGCGACGGCGAGGGCGACAATACGGACGAGCTTGGACATGGGAGTGCTCCTGAAGATTCTCTGAAACGGCCCGAAAGGCTTCGGAATGCGCACGCCGAAGGCGCTTCGCATTTCGTTCGGTGATGCGCTCCGGACTTGAATCCGCCGGGCGTCTGGAGAAATCATGCAGGCTGTCGGAGTTCCTGTCAGCCATCCGACCTGGCAGTTTGCAGCACTGGCACCTTGGTGCCCGACCGGCCGTACGACGGGGGTCAGGCGGGCGCGGCGGCCGCTCCGGACGGGTGCCGGACGGTGGCGCCGGGGAGGGCGGCGACCAGCCCGTGCACCTCACTCAGCGCATGGAACTCGGCCTGCGCCCGGGAGTCGGCCCTGATGAACAGGGCCAGGTCGACGCCGGCCGGGGCGGCCCGGGCCCGGACGTGCTGAAGCGGATCCGCCGCCGTCCGGCCCGCCATCAGTACGGCCGCGATCGAGTCCGCGTTCAGGGCCGTCGGCCCGGCGGCGGAAGATCCGATCCCCACAATGATCACGTACACAAAGGAACCTTCCTCGGCTGAATGTCACTGCGCGTGACGATAAGGGGGGGCGAACCGGGTTCGGGTAGCATGGCTCGGCAGGTCGTCGAACCAGCGGTGCCCCAATCACCGCGAGGTCGTCGCCCGAATTCGACTGAGCGCCTCCCGACCGACCGACCCGCCCGATGATCGGCTCACCATGATTCACCCGTCGAACCGTGCCGCGGAATGCATTTCGCCGTTATCCGCGCCATTTCCTGGAATGCCTGAGTAGTCATGCTGGAATGTCTGGGCCTGAGCTCCCACGCCGAGTCGGTCTATCGCACGATGCTCCTCCACCCCCGCTGGGGGGTTCAGGAGCTGGCCGTCCATCTCGCACACGACGAACAGCGGGTGCGGAAGAGCCTGGACGAGCTGGCCGACCTGGCCCTGGTCCGCCCGTCCCGGCTGAACTCCGAATCGGTGTTCGCGGTCAGCCCCCGGGTCGGGCTGTCGGCCCTGCTCTCCGAGCGGGAGTCGCAACTGCTCGAACAGCAGCGGGCCGTCACCCAGGGGCGCTCGGCCGCCGCCCGGCTGATCGACGAGTTCTCCGAGCACCGCAGCGCGATGAACTCGGTGAGCATCGAGCGCCTCACCGACCTGGTGGAGGTGCGGGAGCGGATCGAGGAGCTCTCGCACAACATCCAGCGCGAGGTGCTCAGCATCATCCCGTTCACCCCGCTCGACCCGGCCGGCCTGGAGGCCAGCCGCGAGCTGGACAGCGACCTGCTGGACCGCGGCATCAAGATGCAGACCGTCTACCTGGACAGCATCCGCAACGACCCGACGACCCGCCGGTACGCGGCCTGGCTGACCAGCATCGGCGGCGCGGTCCGCACCGCGCCCACCCTGCCGCTGCACATGATCGTCATCGACCGGGCCTTCGGCGTCCTCCCGATCGATCCGGAGAACAGTGCCGCGGGCGCCCTGGTGGTGCAGGAGAAGAGCATCCTCACCGGCTTGACCGGCCTCTTCGAGAGCCTCTGGGAGGCGGCGACCCCGTTCGGGGTGCCCGAGGAGCGCGACGACCGCAGCCTCACCCCGCAGGAGCAGGCCCTGCTCAACCTGCTCGCCACCGGCATCACCGACGAGGCCGCGAGCAAGCGGCTCGGGCTGTCGCTGCGCAGCGTCCGGCGCCTGATGTCCGACCTGATGAGCCGGCTCGGTGCGAGCAGCCGGTTCGAGGCCGGGCTGCGCGCGGCGGAGAAGGGCTGGCTGTGACCGCCGCCCGCCCCGCCGCCCGCTGGTGCACGGCACCGGCTCAGCCGGCCGGGTGGGCCCAGCCCAGGCCGTCGGGCGAGGGGACCAGCCCGCCCGGGCGGATCGGCTCGTCGTCGATGCTCTCCCCGATGGCCGCCTGGACCTGAAGCCTGGCCCCCTCCTCCAGCACCGACTGGATGACGGAGGAGTCCAGCAGCGCCCGCTCGTCCCAGGCGCCGCCGCCGACCAGTTCGACGAAGGCCTCCAGTTCGGGGCCGCTGCCGGCGGTGATCTCCCGGGCCGACCAGAAGTACGAGTCCTCGTCCCGGTGCATGTCGTAGAAGGACAGCACGAAGTCGTGGAAGTGCCCGAACTCCTTGCGGTAGCGCGCCTCGTACTCCTCGAAGCAGCGGGTCTCGTCGACCTCTCCCCGCAGCACCGTGTTGATGGACCGGGCCGCCAACAGGGCGCTGTACGTGGCGAGGTGCACCCCCGAGGAGAACACCGGGTCGATGAAGCAGGCGGCGTCGCCCACCAGCACCAGGCCCGGGCGCCAGAACCGCTCGTGGCTGTACGAGTAGTCCTTGCGGACCCGGATCTCCCCGTAGGGACCGCTCTCCACCCGGTGGGCGTCGGCCAGGTGCTCCGCGATGAGCGGGCACTCGGCGATCAGGGAGGCCAGCGCCTGCTCCCGGTCGCCCTGCACCCTGTCCAGCGCCTCCCGCCGCAACACGGCGCCCACGCTGGTCAGTTGGTCGGTCAGCGGGATGTACCAGAACCACCCGGAGTCGAAGGCCACGCTCAGGATGTTCCCGCTGTTCGGCGCGGGGAGCCGCTTGCCGCCCTCGAAGTAGCCGAAGAGGGCGATGTTCTTGAAGTGCTCCGAGTAGACCCGTCGGCCGCCGACCCTGGAGTGGATCCGGCTGCGGTTGCCCGAGGCGTCCACCACGAAGCGGGCGCCGGCCTCCCGCCGCACCCCGTCGGCGTCGTCGAAGCGCACCCCGCAGACCCGGCCGTCCCGCTCCAGGACGTCGACCACCGAGCACCGCTCGCGGACCTCGACCCCCTTGCTCCGGGCGTTGTCCAGCAGGATCTGGTCGAACTTCATCCGCTCGACCTGGTAGGCCTTCGAGGTCGGCCCGGGGAACTTCGAGGAGACCCCGAAGGAGAACGACCACGGCTCGGGGTTGCTGCCCCAGCGGAAGGTGCCGCCGCGCTTGGGCATGAACGAGGCCTTCTCCAACTCCTCGGACACGCCCAGCAGTCGGCAGATGCCGTGGACCGTCGAGGGCAGCAGCGACTCGCCGATCTGGTAGCGCGGGAACTCCTCCTTCTCCAGCAGCAGGACCCGGTTGCCCTGCATGGCGACCAGGGTGGCCACCGTGGACCCGCCGGGCCCACCGCCGACCACGATGACGTCGAACTCTTCTTCCATGGTGATGCTCATGTTCGTGCTCCGGGAGACGGCGGACGGCAGCGGGCCGTCCGAGCGGAAAAGCGGGGGGGGTCAGCCGCCTGGCGCGGCGGCGGGTGAGGCGGGTACGGCGGGCGCGGAGGGCGCGGCCGTCTGCCGGGCGTACCGGGCGGCCTCCTCCGCGGTCTCCGGCAGCCGGGCCATCGCCCGGCGCAGCAGCGGCGGAGCCATCACCGAGGTGGCCACCGCGACCAGCAGGATCACGGTGTACATCGGGGTGCTCAGGATGCCCAGCCGCAGGCCGACCATCGCGATGACCACCTCGACGACGCCGCGCGCGTTCATCCCGGCCCCCAGCGCGATCCCCTCCCAGGGCGCCAGCCCGCTGCTCCGCGCACCGATGTAGGCGCCCGCGAACTTGCCGAGGACGGCGACGCCCAGGACGGCCAGCGCACCGGCGAGGACCAGTGGACCGCCGAGCGCCATGAGGTCCATCCGCAGGCCCGCGGTGGCGAAGAAGAGCGGAGCGAGCACGGAGGTCGTCACGCTGCGCAGCGGTGCCAGCCGGGCCGGGTCCGGCCTGCCGTAGGCGTTGACCAGCACCCCGCAGACGAAGGCCCCGAACACCGCCTCCAGGTGCAGCGCCTGGGAGCCGGCCGCGCCCAGCAGGACGAGGGTCACGAAGGCGCCCGTGGTGGCCTTCCGGTCGCCGGAGCGGTCGAGCCGGCGGAACAGCGGCCGGATCAGCACCCGGCCGAGCAGCAGCGCGCCGGCCACCAGGACGGCGAGCGAGAGGACCGCGCCCGTGACGGCCGCGCCGGTGAGCCCGGCACCCGCCATCGCCGAGATCAGCGAGAGCATCGTCCAGCCGAAGACGTCGTCGACCAGGCCCGCCATGAGCGTCAGCTGGCCGACGTCGCGGTGCAGCAGGTCCATGTCGATGAGCGTCTTGGCGATCACCGGGATGGCCGTGACGCACATGGCCACACCGAGGAACAGGGCGAACACCGTCGGCTGCGCGTCGCTCCGGGTCAGCGCCGCGGGGAGCCGGAACGCCGTCACGACGCCGAGGGCGAACGGGACGAGCAGCCCCCACGCGCTGACCCTGGCCGCGGTCCGCCCCTTGCGGCGGGCCAGGCCCAGATCGAGCTCCAGACCGGTGAGGCCGACCAGCAGCAGTACGCCGAGCTGGCCGACCGCGTCCAGCAGGTGCAACTGCTCCGCCCGGTGCGGGAAGAGCCACTGCGACACCGCCGGAAGCACCTGCTGGAGCAGGGACGGCCCGAGCAGGACGCCCGCGCACAGCTCGCCCACGAGCGAGGGCAGGGCGCACCTGACCGCCAGCCGTCCGAGCAGGTGCGCGGACCCGAGGAGGACGCCGGCCTGCAGCAGGAGGACCAGCAGCTCCGAGGATCCGAGCGGGGGTAGGGGTGCCGACGCCAGCAAGGCGGCAGCCTCCTTCCGAGCGGGGGGGTTAAAGGGGGGGTTAGAAACATCTGACATCCTCCCCGGAGCACACTGAACGACGGCCCGGGGGAAGACGGGAAAGGAATACGGGCCGTCCGACCTGAATCGTCCGGGGCCAATGGCCGGGAATCAGCGCGGAGCGCCCGATCGGTTATCCAGGAAGGGCTCTGAATGCCCGGGGCGGCAGCCTACCCCGCCGGTGTCCCGATGAGGCAAGACCCTACCGCCGGAAAAGCACGACACTCCTGCGGCAACGGCCCGCCGGGCGCCCCGACGCCGGGCCGCACCGGGCCGGAAGGTGCAAACGCCCAGCTCAGAGCGGTCTTTCCGACAGTCAGAGCCACCCCCGGCGGCCCCCGGGCGTGAAGCTGCCCATGCACCTTGGTGCCAGCGGAATCCGGTGACACGCCCCCGGCCGCGTGCAAATATCGGTCCAGGCAGTCGGACCGCCGAACGAAAGGGCGTCGCAGCCCGGAATTCCCCTCCGACCCCTTTCCGGAAGTCTCTCGACCGCGCCGGCGGTTGCCCCCGTTCGCGTCGAACGCGACCCGGGCCATGCACAGAGCTACCGAATCCTCGGACGACCTCGGACGACCAGAAAGTCACCAAGACCATGAAGACCGATTTCTCGCACGGCGGCTGGCGCCCCTCCCCGGACCGGTTCCTCGACATCCTCGACGACCCGATGTACCGCACCCTGGTGGACCTCCAGGACCTGGTCACCACCGCCACCAGCGGCTTCTGGGCCGAACGCGGCGTCAAGTCGCTCCACCTGCCGATCACCACCGGCACCATCTCCAGCCCGATGGGCCGCGGCAGCGACTCGCTGCCGGTCCTGATCGACCTGTTCGGCCAGCCCACCTACCTCGCCGACTCGATGCAGTTCATGCTGGAGTACGGCTGCCGGCTCAGCCCCTCGGGCGCCTGGTACCTGATGCCCAGCTTCCGCGGCGAGGACTGCGACGAGACGCACCTCAACCAGTTCTTCCACAGCGAGGCGGAGCTCCCCGGAGACCTCGACGCGTGCATGGAGGTCGTCGAGGCCTACATGCGCCACCTGGCCGCCGGCGTCCTCGACCGGCACCGCGACGCGGTCCTCTCGGTGGCCGGCAGCGTCGCGCACATCGAGCAGATGCTCGCCCTGGACGCCTTCCCCCGGATGACCTTCGACGAGGCGGTGGCCCACCTGGGCGACGACCCGTACTCGGTCACCGACCACGGCGACTGGCGCACGCTCACCCGGCGCGGCGAGCAGCGGCTGCTCGAAGAGGTCAGCCCGGTGCTCTGGGTCACGCACTACGACCACCTGTCGGTGCCCTTCTACCAGGCGTACGGCGACGAGGGCCGGCGCACCGCCCGCAACGCGGACCTGCTCTTCGGGCTCGGCGAGATCGTCGGCTGCGGCGAGCGCCACCTGGACGGCGCCGGGACCCGGGCCGCGCTGGCGCACCACGAGGTCGAGGAGGCCGACTACGAGTGGTACGTGCGGATGAAGCAGGAACGGCCGCTGCACACCTCCGGCTTCGGCCTCGGGGTGGAGCGCTGGCTGATGTGGGTGCTCGGGCACAAGGACATCCGCGACCTCCAGCTCGCCCCCCGCCTGAACGGCGTCACCACGGCCCCGTAACGGCCTCCGGCCGCCGCCCGCACGGCGGCCCACCCAACCCCCACCCGGCCCCGACGACCGCCGGCAGCGCGGGACCTCACGGCAGATAGAGAAAGCGATCATGGCACTCAGCACCCCGGACCGACTCTCCCTCGCGGGCCGGACCGTCGTAGCGGTGGCCGACGCCGCCCAGTACGCCGAGTACGCCTCGGGAGTCGAGGGCCCGTCCTCACCGCTCCCCGTCCTCGCCGACGCCTGGGAGCGCTTCACCGCCTCGTGCGGCTCGCTCCCCACCGCGGCCGCGGACGCCCCCGGCCCGGCCGGGCCCTCCTGGCAGGGCGCGGTGTTCGTCTGCGACCCGCAGTACGCGGCGGTCGGCCGGGTGCTCGCCGGGGCCACCGGCCGGCCGCTGCTCGACGGCGCCTTCGCCGAGGCGGTGGAGCTCGCCCGCAGCACCCCGGTCACCGTCGTCGCGGGGCCGTCCGTCATCGGCCCGGAGGAGCTCGCGGCCGTCCCGGTCGACGCGCAGCTCGGCTTCTTCACGGCCCGCAGCGCGGGCGCCGCGAGCGCCCTCGCCGTCCGCACCCTGCTCAACGGCCCGGCGGCGGCCGCGCTGGGCGACGTGTTCGTCGACGCGCTCTCCCCGCAGGAGTCCGCGCCCGGGCGGCTGTTCGGCCCGGACGCCTCGCCGCGCCGGCTGCGCAGCGTCATCGGCGAGGGGGTCGCCGTCCTGGCCGGCCGCGGGCACGCCCGGGACTGCGTGATGCATCTCAACGGCGGTGGCATCTGCGGCCGTTCCGAGGAGCAGCCGCTGCTGGCCGTGCTCCCGCGGATCGGTGCCGAATGGTCGGAGCACGTGACGGCCTGTCAGCAGGGCGAGGGCTGCTGGCGCGCGGACGTCCCGATGGAGAAGCACCTGCGGGCGTCCCAGGTCCGGGCCGCCTTCGTGGTGCTGGACAGCTGCCGGACGGCCGTGGCGGGCCGGGGGTCCGTCCGCACCGACGTTTCGGTGCCGCTGAACATGCTGGAGGGGTCCGCCCTCGCGGTGGCGGTCGCGGCCGGCACCCGGGGCGGGGCCGAGTACGCGGCGCCGCTCTTCCAGGCCCTGGTCCGCAGCGGGTCGACGCTCGGCGCGGCGCTGCGCGAGACCAACGGCGCGATCGACGCGGACCCTGAGGGGGTCGGCAAGCTCGTCCTGTTCGGCGACGCCGGACTGGTCCCCGCCCCGGTCGCCCCGGGCCCGGCCGCCCGGGAGCCGCTCCCGCTGGTGGACGGGGCGCTTGACGTCGCCGAGGGCCCGGGCGCCCTGCTGGTGGCCGCGCCGGACCTGCTCGCGGACGACGAGGACGGCCCGCTCGCGGTGACCCGGCCCGACGGCGCCTCCAGCTGGGTGCTCACCTCGGCGGCCGGCCGCGGTGCCGGGCGCCTGCACACCGCCCCGCCCCGGCTCGACGCCGCCTGGACGCAGCGCGCCCTGCCCTGGCTGGACCGGCTCTGCGCGCTGGACGGCATGGGCCTCAAGCCCAACCGCGCGCAGCTCGACAACCTCCGGCACCAGGCCGCCACCGCCGTGCGCAACCGCGCCGAGGCGGTCGGGGTGCGGGCCGCCCGGGAGGCGGTCGGCGCGTTCGCCGAGGTGCTGGAGGGGCTGTCCCGGCTCCAGGAGCGGCTGCTGGCGGACGAGACCCGGTGGGTCGCCACCTCCTTCTACTCCGCCACCGACGGCTGGCCCCGGCCGTGGCTGGCCCGGACCAGGCCCGGTCTCGGCAACTGCCCGCAGTGCGGCGCCGAGGCCCTCGTCCGACACGACATCAGGACCGGGGCGGGCGTCGGCCTGCCGCTGCACAGCCTGGTGTGCGTGCGCTGCGGCGAGGTCGAGGCCGGCGCGGCGCGGTTCGCGGCGCAGGTCGCGGTGCAGAGCCCGCCGGAGGCCCGCCGGGGCGAGCCGTTCGCCGTCCGGGTCACCGTCACCGCCCCGGCGGACCGCCCGGTGGCGGTGGCGCTCGGTGCGGCCGTCGTCAACGAGCAGCTCCTGCACTGCACGCTCGCCCGGACCACGTCCGTCGAGCTCGCCCCGGGGGAGTCCCGGACGGTCGAGTTCGCCGGGAGCAGCGACGGTGCACGGGCCAAGACCGACCTGCAGCCGGTGAAGATCCTGGTCGCCGCCGACGGCGCGGTGCGCTGCCTCACCCGGAACGTGTGGCTGCGGGTCTGAGCCCGCAGGGCCCGTCTTCAAACCCCCGAGCGACGCCCCACGACAGGAGAGAGCGGCCCGCATGCTGCTGATCAAGGACATTCAGGCCCTGCCCGCGCGCAGCAGACGGCTGCTGCTGCTCACCATGGTCAACAACCTCGGTGCGGGCCTCGTCACACCGTTCCTGGTGGTCTACGTGCACCAGGTGAACGGGCTGCCGCTCACGGTGGCGACCGCCGCGATGGCCACCGTCTCGGTGGGCGTCATGCTCGGCAGCCTGCTGGCCGGGCGGCTGACCGACCGGCACGGCGCCGAGTTCGTCGTCACGCTGTACATGGCGGTCCAGGCGCTCGGGCTGGCCGGGTACGCGGCCGCGGGCCAGGGGTGGCACTTCATCACCGCCGCGGCGGTGGTCGGACTGGGCCTCGGCGGCTCGGCCGCCTGGAACACCATGCTCGCCGGGTCGGCGCCCAGCGCGCAGCACCCCACGGTGTTCAGCCTGAGCTTCACCGGCGCCAACGTCTCGCTCGGGGTAGGCGGCCTGCTGGGCGCCGCCGTGGCGGCCGGTTCGAGCCACCTCGCCTTCCGGGGGCTCTATCTGGCGGACGCGCTCAGCTGCCTGCTCGTGGGGGCGGCCTTCCTCCGTCCGGCCCTGCTGCGCGCGGCCGGTCCGGCGGGCGGGCGCCCCGCGGCGAAGGCCGACGGGACGTCCTACGCGGTGGTCCTGCGGCAGCCGAGGTTCCTGCTGCTGCTGGTGCTGGGCGGGCTGCTGTTCTGCGTCAGCTACGCGCAGCTGGAGTCCGGGCTCCCGGCCCGGCTCACCTCGGGCCTCGGGATCGGCCCCGCCGCCCTGGCCGTGCTGTTCGCGGTGAACACCGGCGGCGTGCTGCTCGGGCAGGTCTTCCTGCACCGACAGCTGAGCGCGGTGCGCCCCGCCCGGCTGGTCGCGGCCGCGGCCGCGCTCTGGGCGGTCAGCTGGGCCGCGATCCAGGCGGCCGGATCGGTGGCCGGCGGCACCGCCAGGTTCGCCGTCCTGCTCGCCGCCCTCGCCGTCTTCGCCGTGGGCGAGACCTGCTTCGCGGCCGGGATGCCGACCCTGGTCAACGCGCTCGCCCCGGCCGAGGCCCGCGGCCGCTTCAACGCCGCCTACAGCATGGCGATCTCGGCCGGGTTCATCCTCGGCCCGCTGACCGCGGGCGCCGTGATCGGCAGTGGCGGCGGCAGCGGGTTCATCGCCGGGCTCAGTGCGACCTGCCTCGCCCTCGCCCTCGTCGTGCGGTCCGCCGAGCGGTACCTCACCGCCCCGGAGCAAGCCCTTCCGACGCCGGTCGGATCCCCCGCCTGACCAGGCCACCCCTCCCCAAGTCCCCTACCCCCACCAGGAGTCGACGTGCCAGAATCCCCGGCAACCGTCCGGCCGCCGGCCCTGCGGCCCGGCGACACCATCGCGGTGGTCTCACCGGCCTGCCCCGCCACCGCCTTCCTGGTGGAGGAGGTGCGGCGCGGCACCGAGGCCCTGGAGCGGATGGGCTTCACCGTCCGGATGATGCCCCACGCGAAGGGGGTGCGCGGCTGGACCTCCGGCACGGTGCAGGAGCGGCTGGACGACCTGCACCAGGCGTTCGCCGACCCGACCGTGCACGCGGTGCTCTACAGCATCGGCGGGCTGCACTCCGCGCAGCTGCTCTCCGGCCTCGACATGGCACTGATCGCGGCCAACCCCAAGGTCTTCTGCGGCTACTCGGACGCCACCTCGCTGCTGAGTGCCGTGCACACCGCGACGGGGCTGGTCACCTTCTACGGCCCGGCGCTCATCCCGCAGTTCGGGGAGCTGGCGGAGCCGTACCCGGAGACCGCCGAGCACTTCCTGCGGGTCGTGGGCGAGCCGGCGCCGGCCGGTCCGCTCCCCCGGATCCCGTACCAGGTCGTCGACCTGGACTACGCCCGGCGGGAGCGCGAGCAGCGGCCGCGCGACCGGACGCCGGCCCCGGCCCGCGGGCTGCTGCACCCGGGCGCGGGCTCCGACTCCGGCTCCGGCCCTGGCCCTGGCTCCGGCTCCGGCTCCGCGCGCGGTCCCGTCCTGGCGGTCTGCCTGCCGTCCGTCCGCGACCTGATCGGCACCCCGTGGCAGCCGGACACCGCGGGCCGGGTCCTCTTCATCGAGACCCCCGAACCGCCCTACTCCCCGGCGACCGCCGACGCCGACCTGTGGCACCTGCGCAACGCGGGCCTGCTGGACGACGTGGCGGCGGTCGTCCTCGGCCGCCCGCTCGGCTGGGACGCCACCGAGGTCGAGGCGTTCACCGAGGCGGTGGCGGAGTGCCTGGCCGACCTGGCCGTCCCGGTGCTGACCGACGTCGAGTTCGGCCACACCAACCCGATCCTCACCCTGCCCAACGGCGTGCACGTCGCCGTCGACGGCACCGAACTCACCCTGCTGGACCCGGCGGTCCGCTGAGTCCTGCCTCATCTCAGCACCCGCCCAACATTCCTGACCCTTCATCAGAACACCCACGTCGAGGAGACGCCATGACCCAGAACTACCAGGCCGAGGTCACCCAGTACTTCCGGAAGAAGGCCGACGGGTACGACCGCACCGACGAGCAGGTCTACTGGCGGCTCTCCGACGAGCTGCTCTGGGAGGCCCTGGAGCGCTACGTCCTGCCGTCCGTCCCCGAGGGCGCCAAGCTGCTCGACGCCGGCGGCGGCACCGGGCGGTGGAGCGACCGGCTGCTGCGCCACCGCAAGGACATGTCGGGCGTGCTGTTCGACCTCTCCCCGGACATGACCCGGCACGCCGTCGCCAAGTCCGTCGAGCACGGCTACGCGGACCGCTTCCAGGTGCTGCAGGGCGACCTCGGCGAGCTGGGCGGACAGGTCGAGGACGAGCAGTTCGACCTCGCGATCAGCTTCCACAACGTGCTGGGCTTCGTCGACGACGTCCCCTCGGTGCTGCGCCAGATCACGGCCGCGCTGAAGCCGGGCGGCCAGGCCGTCCTGGTCGTCCCCAACCGCTACCACGCGGTCTTCTTCAACATCTTCACCGGCAACCTGGACGAGGCCGAGAGCGCGGCGTTCGAGCGCCGCGGCCGGTTCACCCCGGACATGCCGGCCATGCACCTGTTCACGCCCACCGAGCTCACCGGCACGCTCAACGAGATCGGCCTGCCGGTGTCCCTCGTCACCGGCTACCCGGTCGCCGTGTACCCCGGCTTCCAGGAGACCCAGCTCGACGGCACCAGCGCGACCGTGCAGCAGACGCTGTCCGACGAGGCCGCGTACGACCGGATCAAGGGCATCGAGCTGCGGCTGCTCGGCGAGCCCGGCCTGGCCGAGCGCGGCAACAACCTCTTCGTCGTCGCGCGCAAGCCGAAGTAACCCCGGCTCCCTGAGCCCTGAGCACTGGTCCCTGCGGCGCGGGGCCCGGTCCCGTCACCCCGGTGACCGGCCCCGCGCGCCGCAGGACCAGCGGTCCTCCGGCAGCCCAGCAGCCCGCCTGCCCGCGCCCGCCCGTGCCCGTCCATGCCCGCCCGCGCCCGCCCGTCAGCCCGATTCCAAGGGGGCCCCACCATGTCCCAGATCGTCCTCACCGGACGGATCTTCTCCATCCGGCCGATGGGCAAGCGGCTGGCCTTCGCCACGCTGCGCTGCCCCGACCGGGAGTACCTCTGCGTCTTCCCCGGCCGCCCGGCCATCGCCGAGGAGAGCGTCGTCCGCGTCGTCGGCACCGCGAAGCTGAGCGAGAAGTCCCGGAAGTTCTCCGAAGAGGTCCACGTCGAATCCTTCGAGGTGGTCGCGGAGAACCGGTCGATCGCCTCGTCCCGCCTCCGGCAGATGCCCTACGGCAAGGAGATCCTCCCCGACCAGCACGTCTACATGCGCCTCCCGGAGGTCCGGGACCGGCTGCTGAAGAAGTGGACGGCGATCAAGGCGATCCGCGACCTGATGGCGGCCGAGCAGTACGTCGAGGTGCAGTCCCCGCGGCTGGTCGGGCGGATGACCGACGGCCCGACCATGAAGTTCAAGGTCGACTTCTTCGGCCAGGAGGCCTACCTCTCGCTCAGCAACCTGCTGTTCCACACCGCCTTCGCCGCGGGCGACTTCGCCTCGGTCTTCGAGATCTCGCCGCTGTTCCGGGCGGACATCAACCACAGTTCGCAGCACCTGAGCGAGTTCCTCATCCTGGAGGCGACCTCCGCCTACCGGAACCGGGCCGACATGATGGACCTGTCCAACCGGATCGTGCGCTCGGTCTGCGCCCACACCGAGGCCCGGCTCCCGGAGAGCCACCTGGCCGACATCCCCGTCGTCACCTACGACGAGATCTGCGCCATCACCGCCAAAAGCGATTGCGCGCCCCTGGTGCGCGGCGGAAAGATCAAGCGCTACCACGCGAACGCCGTCGCCCGGCACCTGGACCGGACGCTGTTCTGGGCGGTCGACCTGCCCGCCGAGCACAAGGCGTTCTTCTCGTCGACCCGCTACGAACCGGCGGTCGGCGCACAGGTGGCGAACGACTTCCGGCTCTACTGGAACGAGGTGGACATCGTCGACGGAGGAGAGCGCGTCATCGAGCCCGCCCGCCTGCGGGAGCGCATGTCGGAGCAGAACCTCGACCCCGAGCACTTCTCCTACTACCTCAACGTCCTGGAGGGCGGGGTCCCCCCGCTCACCGGGTTCGGGCTGGGCATCGAACGGCTCCTGACGAAGTGTCTGGATCTCGGGAACATCCGCCAGGTCGTCCCGTTCCCCCGGTTCGTCGGACACCTCGAACCGTAACCAGTCCTGATCAGCCGCGACCAGCGCTGATCACACCTCAGCAAAGCGTTGACGGAGACAAGTAGGCACGGACCGCACGAGCCGAGAGAGCCGCCGGAAGCTGGGAAGGCGGCCTCGTGTCCGCTGCCCAAGACCCTCCCGAGCGCGGGGAGGAACGGCCCCTCCCGGGCCCAATGCCCCGCCGGCCGCCCCCGTCACGGGCGTCAATGAGACTGCCCCGCCCCGGCGGCGGCAGTGAAGCGTGGTGGCACCGCGAGTACCCTTCTCGCCCACGCTCCCAAGGGATCATGACGATGTCCGTGTGGAGGACAACAATGATCCAGTCGAACGAACGAGTCCTCGTCGGCGACCTGGCCCGGCACATCGGCCGGACGGTATCGGTCTCCGGCTGGGTGAACACCCTGCGCCTGCAGCGCACCATGCAGTTCGTCCTGGTCCGCGACCACACCGGTACCGCACAGGTGACCCACCGGCGCGACCAGAGCGCGCTGGAGGCCGGGTTGGAGGAGCTGACCACCGAGTCCGCCGTCCGGATCACCGGCCGGGTGGTCGAGAACCCCGTGGTGAAGCTCGGCGGGGTCGAGATCATCCCCGAGTCGGTCGAGCTGCTGAACCGCGCCGAGGCCCTGCTGCCGATCGACGAGAAGACCGGCGTCGAACAGCGCCTGGACTGGCGTTTCCTGGACGTGCGCAGGCGCCCGGCCGCACAGCTGCTGTTCGCCGTGCAGACCACCCTCGAAGCGGGCCTGCGCGAGTACGCCTACACGCAGGGCTGCACCGAGATGCACACGCCCAAACTGATGGGCGCCGCCTCGGAGTCGGGGGCCGAGGTGTTCAAGCTCGGCTACTTCGACCGCAGCGCCTACCTGGCCCAGTCGCCGCAGTTCTTCAAGCAGATGGCGATCGCGGCCGGCATCGACCGGGTCTTCGAGATCGGCCCGGTCTTCCGCGCCGAGCGGTCCTACACCTCCCGCCACGCCACCGAGTTCACCGGCGTCGACGTGGAACTGGCCTGGATCGACGACGTCGAGGACGTGATGGCCTTCGAGGAGCGGATGCTCGCGCACGCCCTCGCCAAGGTGGCCGAGGTGCACGGCGAGGAGATCCGGGAGCAGTTCGCCACCGAGGTGACCGTCCCCGCCACCCCCTTCCCCCGGGTCACCATGGCCGAGGCCCAGGCGATCCTGCGCGCCAAGGGCTGGGACCCGCAGGGCGAGAAGGAGGACCTCGACCCGGAGGGCGAGCGGGCCCTCGCCGCGCACTTCAAGGAGCTGACCGGGCACGAGTTCGTGTTCGTGACCCACTACCCCAGCAGCATCCGGCCGTTCTACCACAAGCGCCCGGCCGACCGCCCCGACCTCACCCTCAGCTTCGACCTGCTGTGGAAGGGCCTGGAGATCACCACCGGCGCCCAGCGCGAGCACCGCTACGACGTCCTGCTCGACCAGGCCGCCGACAAGGGCATGAACACCGACCCGATGCAGGACTACCTCAACTGCTTCCGCTTCGGCTGCCCGCCGCACGGCGGCCTCGGCATGGGCCTCGGCCGGGTCCTGATGGTGCTGCTCGGCCTCGACTCGATCCGGGAGGCGACCTTCCTCTTCCGCGGACCGAACCGCCTCACCCCCTGACAGCACGGAAGCCAGGTCGGATGCCCTCCGACCTGGCTTCTCCACGTGGGCCGCCAGGGGCTCGAACCCTGAACCTACGGATTAAAAGTCCGCAGCTCTGCCAATTGAGCTAGCGGCCCGTGACCCGTCCCCGTGCGGGGCGGGCCACGGTGATCCTACCCGGTAGGGCCCAGGGCTCCGCCAGTGGATTGCAGGGGCGCGCCGGGGTCACCGGGCGGACGGGGCGGGCGGGGTGCAGTGGGCGGGCGGGGTGTAGTGGGCGGCGCGGACCCGGCGGAGCCAGGCCTCGGCGGGGCGCGGGTCGGCGGAGGACGGGAGGACGCCGGGGCCGGTGAGGCGCTCGTCGGCGTCGGCGAGCAGGCGTTCGGCGGTGGCGGGGCGGTCGGCGATGCGTTCGCCGAGGTCGCGGACGCGCTCGGGGTCGGACAGCCGGACCACGTTCTCACCGGTCGCGTGGAGCCGGACGCCCTGCTCGACCAGCCGGACCAGGTGCCGGGCGTGCTTGGCCGCCCGGCGGCGGGTGGCCGGGTCGGCGGTGTCGCGGGCCAGCAGCTTGCGGAACTGCTGGTCCGCGTAGCCGAGATAGGAGCTCCGCACCGCGCGGGCGCTCAGGAAGGTGTCGCGGATCGCGATCAACTCCTCGCCGAGCGGGGTCCGCACCTCGTACAGGTCGTCCGGCAGCCAGACGAGTTCGGAGGCGGTCGGGTTGCAGGTCAGCGCGAGGCGGCACCACTTGGCCGCCTCGTGCAGCGTGAGGTCGGGCCCGGTGGTGACGTGCGACTCGGCCGGACGGTGCAGGCCGTGGAACTCCTCGGTCGGGGCGGCGAACAGGCCGAGGCGGTCGATGTCCGAACCGGCGTGCGCGAAGCCGTACGCGGTCGAGCCGACGACGCCCGAGAGCAGGACGGTGCCGGAGAACAGGACGGTGCCGGTGGCCATGGGTCGCCTTCCTCGGGCCTGGTGGTGGTCACGCGCGGTGGTCAGTGGAGTCTGCCCGCCGGGGACCTCGGCGGGCCAGCGAATTCCGGCGGCGGCCCGGCGGCGGCCGGGGCGGTACGCGCCTGCGGCGTGGTCAACGGCCCGCCCCCGACCGGTCGGACCACCCCGCCCGATTCCTTCCCCCGGCCCTCCCCGCCCCCGTACGGTGGAGGCCATGACCGACCTGCCGGGCCGTGAACCCGACCTGCCGTCCGCCTTCCTCGACATTCCCGGCGTGCGCAACCTCCGCGACGCCGGCGGCGTGGGCTCCCTGCGCCGGGGTGTGCTCTACCGTTCCGGGTCCTTCCACACCCTCACCCCGGAGGGCGCCCAGCGCCTCAAGACGCTGGGCCTGCGCACCGTCATCGACCTGCGCAGCACGGCCGAGCTCGAACTCTGGCCAGACCTGCGGCACGGACTGGACCACGAGACGCTCCACCTACCGACCCTCCCCGCGGACCGGGAGAGCATCGACCGCCCCTGGCCCGAGGACCAGGTCTCGCTCTACCCCTTCATGGCCGAGACCGCCGGGCCCTCGCTGGCCGCCGTCGTCCGCCGCCTCGCCGACCCGGGGGCGCTGCCGGCGCTCGTCCACTGCGCCGTCGGCAAGGACCGCACCGGTCTGACCATCGCCGTCCTGCAGTCCCTGCTCGGCGCCTCCCAGACCGAGATCGTCGAGGACTTCCTGCTCTCCAACGCCGGACTCGGCCTCCTCGACGGCCCCACCCCCTACCTCGACGAGACCGGGACCGAGCGCATCTCCCGGCCGATCTCCGCCGAGCTGCTGGCCTCCTCGCTCGCCTGGATCGACACCCACCACGGCTCCATCCCCGCCTACCTGGCCGCGCACGGCACCGCCGAGGACGAGCTCACCGCCCTGCGCGCCAAGCTGTCGGCCTGACGGGCCTGGAACGGCCCGGCGGTACCGGACGGAGCTACGGGCGGCGCTCCAACCGCCACCACTGGGACGGGGAGTCGGTGTCCTCCCACTGGTGGACGGGGGCGCCCGGGGTGGTGGCCGCATCGGCGACGGTCAGCGGCTTGCCGCTGATGAAGCTGGTCAGCGTGTAGGTGCCGGGGTCGTCGGGGTGGTGTTCGAGCAGCCACTCCTGGGCGCCGAAGGCGTTGGCGGACCACTGCTGGATGAGCACGCCGTCGTCCGGGGAGGCCCCGGTGACGTCGAGGCGCTTGCCGCTGCCCGCGTTCTCGACGTGGTACAGCGCGCCGCCCCGGTGGACGGCGGTGAGCCGCCAGAGCTGGGCGTCGGAGCCGTCCTCCGCGCCCTGGCGGACCTTGGCGCCGCTGCGGCGGCTGCCGTCGGCGACCTCCAGCAGCAGCCCGCTGCCCACGTTGCGGATCCGGTAGAGGCCGTCGGTGATGCGGTGGTCGGTCACGGGGGGAGTCTCTCACCGGGGACCGACACCGCCCGGCGGCCGCGGCGGGCACGGGCGCGGGCCCACGCCCCAGCGCCGGGAGCGGTACAGCGGGCACCCGGCGCCGGGGCGGTCCGGCCGGGCGCCTATGCTGCGGCGAATGGTGTCCGACCTTAACTCCACGCCCGACCCGCGGAGCGCCTACGCGTACCCGTCGGTCCGTCAGGAACCCACCCTCGCCAGCCCGCTGGCCGATGCGCTGGCCGACCTGGAGGCGGCTCTCGAAGCCGCGGACGGCGAGCGCCTCAGCACCGCGCTCCAACAGTTCGGCAGCCGGCTCGGGCCCGCCGGACCGCAGGAGTCGGCGGCCGTCGGCCCGGCACTGGCCGCCCTGCTGCCCGCCGTCCCGCCGTTCCCGCGCGCGCACCTGGCGATGATGGTGGGCGCCTGCGTCGAGCGCGGCGCCGACCCGGTGGCCTGCTCGGGCCCCGTCCTGGCGGGCCTGCGCGAGGCGCTCACCGGCGCCCTGCGGCTGCTCGACCGGTGGAAGGAGACCGGCGGAGGCCGGCTGCCCGACCCCGACGAGGAGAGTCCGGCCCAGGCCCACCAGCGGATCGAGGACCCGGAGCAGCTCGACGAGTGGAACGCCCACCGGGCCGTGGCCGGCTGGTGGACGCTGCACCTGTGGCAGATGGCCTCGTTCGCGGTGTACTCGCACGCGGCCGTCCGCACCTCGGCCCGGGCGTCCGGGGTGACCGACGTCCTGCTGGAGCTGGTCGGCCGGTACCGCGCGGAGCAGCACGACCTGAAGGGCCTGGCCTACCTGGCCCAGACCCTCGACGACGAGCCGCTGCTGGTGCTGGACCGCCCGACCGGCACCGGCTACCGGCTGCGGATGGACGGCCTGGCGGACAACTTCCAGCTGCACACCCTGCTCGCCGACCTGCTGATCGGCGGCGGCCACCTGCCGGGCACCGCACCCGACCCGGAGGTCGTCGCGCTCAGCCGCACCGAACAGGTGGACGGGCACCGCCGACTGATCGCCCAGGGTTCGTTCAACCTGGTCGCGCCGGACGGCTCCTGGATCTGGAACGAGGGCACCCCCGGCGACATCCCCGTGGTGGACGGGATCCGCACCCTGGTGCTCGACCCGCAGCCGTACGAGCGGAGCTGGTCGGCCGGGCGGTTCATCCAGGAGATCCCCGGCGACCTGCGCCTGGAGCGGGTGCTCACCCCGGCCGAGGCCGCGACGGCGCTGGCCGGGGTCGCGGCGGCCCAGCCGTCCGAACAGGCCTTCCGCTAGGTCCTGCTCCGGGCCTGGCCGATCGATCGGCCGGGCCCGGGCTCTGGATCTGACTCTGGATCTGGCTCAGGCTCAGGCTCAGGCTCAGGCGGCCCCGGTGAACCGGGCCTCGAAGGCGGCCCGGTTCGCCGAGACCGGCGTGCGGTCCCAGACCGCGAACACCACCCGCTCGAAGGCCGCGCCGTACTGCGCCAGCGCACCCTCGAAGGCCTCCGCGACCTGGGCCGGGTCGTTGCCGAACACCCCGCAGCCCCACGCCCCCAGCACCAGCGCCCGGACTTCGTGCTCGGCCGCCGCCGCGAGCACCCGTACCGCCCGCTCGGCGAGCACGCCCCGGACGTCGACCTGCTCCGAGCGCCGCCTCAGCTGGCCGGCGTTCGGCGCGGGCGAGGTCAGGAACGTCACCGGGAAGGGCTGAGCCAGCAACTCGCCCTTCCCGCCGCGGATCACCGGCACCTCGGGCGAGACGATCACCCGGTGGCTGTACGTCAGGTCATCCGACGCCCGGTGCGCCTCGTAGTAGTCCGGCGCCTCCCGCAGGCAGGTGTACAGCAGGGCGCTGCGGCACAGGTCCTCCTCCTGGGCCCGGGCGCCGCGCAGGTAGCCGCCGCCCGGGTTCCGCGCGGAGGCGAAGTTGAGCACCCCGACCCGGCCGGCCCCGGCCTCGACCAGCCGCCGCGCGGCCTGCACGCTGCCCTCGGCCGTCACCTCGACGGCCCCCGCCGCCGAACCCGCCGCCGAACCCGCCAGCGGCCCGGGGCCCCCGCCCCGCAGCAGGCCGTCCAGCGCCTCGGGCGGGTACGAGACCGTCCCGGCCCGGGCCGCCGCCAGCCGCTCCCCCAGCTCCACGAGCTCGCCCCCGGCCGCCCGGTAGCTCCCCCGCTCCGCGATCTCCTCGTTCACCGCTGCCACGTGATGCAGTCTGCTGCTCATGTCCGAGACCGTAGGGGACGCCCCCTCCCCCGCGCCACAGGTTATTCTCACCAGCAGAACAACACCGTGTCGCCAGGCGCCCGGAACGCCGACGGGCCCGCCCCACCGAAGTGGAGCGGGCCCGCCGTGTCAGCAGTCTGACGTCACGTCCGGTACCGGATCCGGCACCGAACCAGGGTCAGGGTCAGGGTCAGGAGTAGTACCCGAACACGTCCGCGATCACATGGGCCGAGTCCCAGGCGCCGTTGAACAGGTTGACCCTGCCGTCCGCACCCACCGGGACCACCACCAGGTTCGGAGTCGTCTGACCCGCCACCCAGTTCAGGTTCGAAGAGTCCGGCCGCACCGCACCCGAGGCCCACGCCGTCAGGTGCCCCGCACCCGCGGGGTCGGTCACCGTCACGTTCAGCACGACCGCCTTCACCCCGGACGCCAGCACCCCGGCCAGACCGGCCACCTGCACCGGAACCGTGCCCTGCGCCGCCACCGGCAGCACACCGGAACGACCGATGCCCTGCCGGGTGTCCAGCAGGCGCTGCGGCGCCACCGCGGAGAACGTCGAACCCGAGGCCGCGTCCGAGTAGTACCCGAACACGTCCGCGATCACATGGGCCGGATCCCAGGCGCCGTTGAACAGGTTGACCCTGCCGTCCGCACCCACCGGGACCACCACCAGGTTCGGAGTCGTCTGACCCGCCACCCAGTTCAGGTTCGAGGACTCCGGCCGCACCGCACCCGAAGCCCACGCCGTCAGATGCCCCGCACTCGCCGGATCGGTCACCGTCACGTTCAGCACGACCGCCTTCACCCCGGCGGGAACGCCCGCCCGGCCGGCCACCGCCAGGGACACCGTGTCCCTGGCCGCCACCTTGGCGGTCCCGGGGCGGCCGACGCCCTGCCGGGTGTCCAGCAGGCGCTCCGGCGCCACCGCGGAGAACGTCGAACCCGAGGCCGCGTCCGAGTAGTACCCGAACACGTCCGCGATCACATGGGTCGAGTCCCAGGCGCCGTTGAACAGGTTGACCCTGCCGTCCGCACCCACCGGGACCACCACCAGGTTCGGAGTCGTCTGACCCGCCACCCAGTTCAGGTTCGAGGACTCCGGCCGCACCGCACCCGAAGCCCACGCCGTCAGATGCCCCGCACCCGCGGGGTCGGTCACCGTCACGTTCAGCACGACCGCCTTCACCCCGGACGCCGGCACCCCGGCCAGACCGGCCACCCGCACCGCAACCGTGCCCTGCGCCGCCACCGGCAGCACACCGGAACGACCGATGCCCTGCCGGGTGTCCAGCACCCGGACCGGGCCGGCGGCGGTGAAGCGCCCCTGCCCCGGCGAGACCGGATCGACCACGGAGTAGGACTGCCGCAGCGTCAGGGAGGTGCTCCGCTGGTAGACGTCCGGCGAGACACTGATGCCCGCCAGGTTCGGCGCGACCCCGGTGAGGTCGATCTCGGCGGTGAGGGAGGACCCGTCCGCGGCCGCGCTCTTGACGGTCGCCGACCGCGACGACGCGTTGTAGAACTGCACCGAGACGAAGTCCTTGGCCGTCAGCCCGGTGCCCTTGAGGGTGAAGGTCGCCGGTCCGCCGGTGAACCCGGCCGAGGGCGAGACCGACTCCAGTGAGGCCTTGGCCCCGCCGCAGTTGCGGGAGTCACAGGTGGCCTGGACGTTGTAGTCGATCGCGGCCGAGCCGGGCTGCAGCGTCAGCAGCATCACGGCCTTGGCCTCGGGCGACTGGAAGCCGATCCGGCAGGCCGCCTTGGTCTCGCCCCAGTTGGTCGAGCAGTAGTCGGACTGGTAGGTCCCCTGGGAGTGGGGGTCGGGTGCCATCAGGCTCACCCGGGGGTAACCGGGGGTGGCGGTGGAGCCCACACCGGTCACCGTGAACTGGTCGTTGGCCTTGACCGGCACGGTGGCGCAGACCGCCCGGTGGTCCGGGGTCAGCCGGCCGGCGAGCGGGCCGAAGGCGACCCGGGAGTCGACCGTCGGGCACTCCGCGGGGAAGCCGGAGTCGGTCGCGAAGCGCCAGACGTCCAGCCGGGAGTCGATCGGGGTGCCGTCGTAGTTGGCCGCCTCGACGATCATCCGGTACTCGATCGAGCCGGTCACATCGCAGTAGTTGGTGAACCGGCCGGCCGTGCAGACCTGCTTGCCCTCGGCATCCAGCACGGTGACGATCGTCTTGCGACCGTCCGCCTCGGTCGAGATCCGCAGCTGGTCGGCCGGGGCCGCCGCGACGCGGGTGCAGCGGGCGTCCAGGTCCGAGGCGATCCGCCCCGGGGTCGGCGCGCCGCCCACCGTGCTGGAGACGGCGTTCTGGCAGTCGCCGCTGCGGGAGACGTCCCGCCGCAGCAGCCGGAAGTCGTTCGGCGTACCGTCGCCGACCAGCAGGGCGGCGTAGTCCTTGGCCGGGTCCAGCGTGCAGAACGCCTCGCTGGAGCCGTAGTTGTACGTCCGGCAGGCCTGCGCACCGGACGGGTCCAGCAGGAAGAGCTCGCCGGCCAGGGAGGCCGGCGGCGTCCCGTTGAGCGAGCTGTAGGAGAAGGCGAACATCTCGCTCGCCGCGTGCCCGCCGGCCGGCACCTGGAAGCAGGTCACCCGGTGGTCGGCGTCCAGCGCGGCGGTGGCGCCCGGCGCCCCCGGGAACCCGCTCTGCGTGAACGGCGCGCAGCCGCTCAGGCCGGCGGTCCGGAACACCGTCACCTCGTACCCGCCGGGGCTGCCCGCGGCCACCAGCAGCCGGTACGGCGCGGTGCCCTTGAGCTCGCAGAACTGCAGGCCCGCACCGCTGCACTGGGTCGCGTTGGTGGCATCGACCACGGTGACGTCGGGGTTGGCGACGAAGCCGTCCCGGTGGCCCGGCAGTACGGCGATCCGGGTGCCGGTGGCGCTGGGCAGCAGGTGGCAGTTGACCTGCGAGGGGTCCGTTAGGCTGCCCGTGAGCGGCCCGGAGACGAGACCGGTGTCGTTGCCGGCCACGCAGCCCGCGGTCTCGCCGGGCTGCCGGAAGACCAGCGAGGCGGGCCGCTGCCGGAGCAGCGCCGTGTACGTTCCCGCGGCGGGGAAGGGGCAGGGGTTGCCCCCGAGGCCGCAGAGGCTGGTGCCGTCCGGCCGGAACAGCGTGAGGATCGCGCCGTAGGCCGGCGACTGGACGACGTAGCCGCCGGCCTTCGGCGCCTGCAGCGTGAAGCACGCGGTCGGCGAGGCGGCGGCCGGGAGCCCGTACGCCTGCGGGGAGAGCGGCGTGCAGCCGACCGGGTTGGAGATCCGGTTGATCGGGAACGAGTACGGGCCGGGCTCGCCGCTGCCCAGGTGGAACAGCACCCGGTACGGGCCGCTGCCGGGCAGCACACAGCCCGGGTTCTCGAAGTCCTGGACGCACAGCTCGGCACCGCTGGCGTCGGTGAGCCAGCGGCCCCCGGCGTCGGCGCCGAGGATCCGCTCACCGGGCTTGGCGTCGATCGAGCGGCAGTCGAGCTGGACGGGCGAGACGGTGCTGCCGGTGATCTCCGGCCGGTCGAAGCCGGTGCCGAGCGGGGTGCCGCAGCCGGCCGTGGCACCCAGCGGGTAGACCGCGACCTGGTGGTCGGTCGGGCCCCACACCCCGGACGGGACGACCACCAGGGAGTAGGTGCCGGCGGTCTTGACGTCGCAGCCGGCCATCGGCGCGTACAGCCACGGGCCGCAGACCGCGGTGCCGGCCGCGTCGTACACGGTGGCCGCGGTGGTGGTCATCCGGATGCCGAGCCGGCCGGGGCCCGCGACGGTGACGGCGTAACAGGCGGAGCCGTCCACCGGGAGGTTGCCGCGGCCGACCGCGGTGCCCGGGTCGCCGAAAGCGGCGAGCGGGAGCGGGGTGCAGTCCTGCTGGCGCACCGGGGGCGCGGCCTGGGTCTTCGGCGGGACGGGCTGGGCGGCGGCCTGCTGCTCCGGCGCACCGGAGGCGGGGGCCGCGCCGGGAGCGGCCTTGGCCGGCCCCTGCGCCGGGCCGGCGGCGGGCGCCGGAGTGGTGGGCGTGGGCAAGGCGGTGGCGGGCGACGCGGGCGCGGGCGAGGCGGTGGCGGCGGGCCCCGGGGTGGTGGTGATGCCCACCGCGCCGGAACCGCCCGTCGACAGCAGCACCGAGGCCGTGGTGGCCAGGGCGACCACCGCACCGGCCAGGGCCCTGCGCAGCTGTGCCGGTCTCGCCGTCCCTCCTCTCCCGGTGTCGGGTACGACGGTTCTGCGACTTGGCACGAGACCCCCCTGGTCCGCGGGCGACTGCACCGGCCCGGGCCGGGCCGGTGACACGGGCAGCGGCGCTCGACACGACGGCGGCCGGCCCGGTCACCTGCGGGGGCGGGAGTGGGGCCGGACAACGGGCGGCGCTCGCTGCGACGACCTTCAGCAATTGTGAAGATCACTCAAATGCGCGCGGATCCTACCACCGGCCGTCCGAGCCCGGAAGGGCCGACGGGACCGGCCTCCGTCGGCGCCCGGAAAGGCCGAAGGGCCCGGCCACCGAAGTGGTCCGGGCCCCAGGGCCTTCACTGTCCCGAAGGGTCAGTTCTTCCAGCGCGGCTTGCGGTCGTCGCGGTTGAAGCCACCGGAGTTGAAGCCACCGGAGCGGCCACCGCGGTCGTCGCCGCGGTCACGGTTGAAGCCACCGGAGGCCTGCGGGCGGCCACCGGAGCGGTGGTCGTCACGACGGGAGAACGGACGGCTCGCGCTGCTGCCGGCGCCACGCTCGTCGCGGTCGCGGCCGAAGGACGGGCGGTCGCCGAAGGTGCGGGCCGGACGGTCGCCGAAGGAGCGGCCGCCGCGGTCGTCACGGTCACGGTTGAAGCCGCCACCGCGGTTGTCACGGTCACCGAAGGAACGGCTGCCGCGGTCGTCGCGGTTGAAGCCGCCGCGCTCGCCACCGCGGTCGTCACGGTTGAAGCCACCGGTACGGCCGCCACGGTCGTCACGGTTGAAGCCACCGGTACGGCCACCGCGGTCATCGCGGTTGAAGCCACCGGTACGGCCGCCGCGGTCGTCACGGTCACGGTTGAAGCCGCCACCGCGGTTGTCACGGTCGCCGAAGGAACGGCTGCCGCGGTCGTCGCGGTTGAAGCCACCGGAGCGGCCGCCGCGGTCGTCACGGTCACGGCTGCCACGGTCGTCACGGTTGAAGCCACCGGAGCGGCCGCCGCGGTCGTCACGGTCACGGCTGCCACGGTCGTAGGCCGGACGCTCGGTGCGCGCCTCGCGGTAGGAGGGGGTGCGCTCCTCCGCCGCCGGGGCGGCGGGATCGGTGGCCGCGGCCTCCGGGGTCTCGGCGGTCGCATCGCCCTCGGCGGCCGGCTCCTCGTCCACGATGCCCAGGTCGGCACGCTCGCGCGCCGCACGGGCGGCGAGGCGGTCGGCCTCCTCGCGCAGCTCGTTGGCGCGGCGCTGCGCGCGCTCCAGCTGGCGGGTCATGTCGGCGAGCTCACGCTCGGCGGCACCGGCGATGCCGGCCGCGCTCTCGGCCTGGACCTCGATCAGCGAGCGGGCGCCGGTGATCTTGGCGACCTCGGCGTCGAAGGCGTGGTCGAGGATGTGGCGCGAGGCGTCGACGCCCGCGTCCTCCATCAGGCGGAAGACGCCGCGGCGCTGGTGCGGCAGCACCAGGGTGACGACGGCGCCGGAGCGGCCGGCGCGGGCGGTGCGGCCCGAGCGGTGCAGGTAGTCCTTGTGGTCGCCGGCCGGGTCCACGTTCAGGACGAGGTCGATGCCGTCGACGTGGATGCCGCGGGCGGCGACGTCGGTCGCGACGACGACGTTGACGTAGCCGTCCTTGAAGTCGCCGAGGACGCGGGTACGGGCGCCCTGGGTCATCCCGCCGTGCAGCGCGTCGGCCTTCACGCCGGCCTCGATGAGCTGCTCGGCGACGCGGTCGGCGCCCATCTGGGTGCGGACGAAGATGATCGTGCGGCCCTTGCGGGCGGCGATCGCGTTGGTGATCGGCGCCTTGTCCTTGGGCTTCACCACGAGGATGTGGTGGGTCATGGTGGTGACCGCGCCGGCCGACGGGTCGACCTCGTGGGTGACCGGGTTCTTCAGGTAGCGCTTGACCAGGGTGTCGATCTCGTTCTCCAGGGTGGCGGAGAACAGCAGGCGCTGGCCGCCGGCCGGGACCTGGTCGAGGATCTCGGTGACCTCGGGCAGGAAGCCCATGTCGGCCATCTGGTCGGCCTCGTCGAGCACGACGGTGCGGACGTCGCCGAGCTTGGCGCTGCCGCGGTTCAGCAGGTCGCGCAGACGGCCGGGGGTGGCGACGAGGACGTCGACGCCGCGCTCCAGCGCGTAGATCTGGTTCGACATCGAGGTGCCGCCGCAGACGACCTTGAGCTTGAGGCCGAGCACCGAGCCGAACGGCTCCAGGGCGTCGGCCACCTGCATGGCCAGCTCGCGGGTCGGGACGAGGATCAGGCCGCGCGGGTGCTTGGGCTTGGTGCGCTCGCCGTCGGCGAGGCGGGTCAGCAGCGGGAGGCCGAAGCTGAGGGTCTTGCCGGAGCCGGTGCGGCCGCGGCCCAGCACGTCCTTGCCGGCCAGGGCGTCCGGGATGGTCGCGGCCTGGATCGGGAACGGGGTGGTGACGCCGCGCTTGGCGAGGGCGCGCACGACGTCGTCGTGCAGGCCCAGGTCGCCGAAGGTGATGGTCGGCTCGGCGGGCTCGGTGGCCTCGTCGGCCTCGACCTCGTCGGCGTCCAGGTCGGCGTTTCGGTCGATGTCCTGCTCGATGTCGACCAGGTCGACCTCGGGGGCATCGGTGGTGGTGACATCGGCGGCGGACTCGCTCGCGGGCATGGCGAAGCGGGCGTCGTCAACGAGAGACATGCAAAACCTTCCGGAAGTGGCACGCGCCAAAGTCCGGGTTCTGTTTCACAACCGCCTCTATGCGGTCAGCCACGGATCGCCGGAACGCGCCAAGGGCGCCAGATGGGAATTAGGGCGCCAATCAAATGAATCAAACGAACGATCTACCACCATAGGCGAACTTGGGGATCAGAGGCAAATGCGCTGGCCAGGGCACTAATGTCCGCCCGCGGCCGGGCTCGGCGCCGACGATCCGGAGTTGCCGCCGGAACCACCGCCGGAGTTGCCGCCCGGGCCGGTGGCGGAGGGCTCCGGGAGCGACGGGACGGTCGGAGCGGCCGAGGTGTGCTCGGGCTCGGGGGAGGCCGGGGGCCGGGTGGTGGGGCCGCCGGCCGGGGTGCTGGCCGAACCGCCGCCGGTGCCGCCCGCCGCGCCGCCCGCAGGCCCGCCCGCCGACCCGCCCGGGCCGCCGGTCGCCCCGCCGGAGGAGGTACCGGTGGCCGGATGGGGTGCGGGGCTGGCACTCACGCCCCCGGCCCCGCCGTTCGCGCCCGGCGCGGTCTCCTCGGGGGGAGCGCCCGGCACGGGCACCGCGCCCGCGACCGCGGCGTTCACCCCGGGGCTCGCCTCACCCGGTACCGGGGTCGCGCCCGCCGCGGGCGCGTTCTCGGCCTGCACGCCCCCGGGCCGCTCCGAGCGCCCGGCACCGACCTGGTGGGCGCCCGGCGAGGCGGAGGCCCCGCCGACGGCCTTGGCCGGGGTCCCGGCCTGTCCGACCGGGACCACGCCGTGCTTCTCGTCCGCCGCCGGCCCCACCGACATGCACCCGGTGAGCCCGAGCCCGGCCACCGCCAGCACCGCCGCCGCCCGCACCACGCCCGTCCGCACCGCCGCGGCGCGCGGATCCGGCACCCGGACGGGCACCTCGCGCACGGGCACCTCGCGGACCGGCACCTCTCGGACCGGCACCTCTCGGACCGGCACCTCTCGGACGGGCGCCTCTCGGACGGGCGCCTCGTGGACCCCTGCCCTCCGCCGATCAGCCGCGCCGTCGCGGTCACCCGCCATCCGGTCACCCACAACCCGAGCACCCGCATCCCGAACCGCACGCATCGCACGCACCGCCGCCACCGAGCTCCCTCTCGTACCGCCCCACCCGGGCCGCCCGCCGTGCGCGGCCACTTTCGGTGCCCAACGCGCGCCCGCCCGAAGGGGACACGGGCAGCGCCGCAGGAAGGCGCCGACCGCCATCCAGCCGGCCCAACCGCCGCGGTTCAAACCTCCCCGGACCGGGCGGCCCCGTCGGGACGGGCCGGCGCCTCGGCCCCGTCGGGACGGGCCGGCGCCTCAGCCCCAGAGCGCCGAGGCGAGCCCCGCCCCCGCGTACACGGCCGCCAGGCCCACCGCCAGGCTCCCCGCCACGTTGGCCAGCGCATAGCGCCCGGCGCCGCTCTCGGCCAGCCGCAGTGTCTCGTACGAGAAGGTCGAGTACGTGGTCAGCGCCCCGCAGAAGCCCGTCCCGACCAGCAGCCGGACCTGCGAGGACGCGGCGCCGGCCGCCACCGCACCGGTCAGCAGGCCGAGCACCAGGCAGCCGACCGCGTTCACCGCGAAGGTGCCCCACGGGAACACCGAATCGTGCCGCGCCTGCACCGCCCGGTCGCTCAGGTACCGCAGCGGCGCGCCCACCATCGCCCCGGCGACCACCAACAGCCAGTTCACTCCCCCGCCCCCTCCCGCGGCTGCGCCGCCGTCCCGCCCCGGCCGACGTACCGCACGACCTCGCACGGGTCGAGCACCACCAGCCCCTCCGCCACCAGGCCGTCCAGCTGCGGCAGGAAGCCCCGCACCCGCTCCTCGGTGTCCACGATCACCACCGCCACCGGCAGGTCCTCGCTCAGCGACAGCAGCCGCGCCGTGTGCACCAGCGACGAGGCCCCGAACCCCTCGATCCCCCGGAACACGCTCGCCCCGGCCAGCCCGGCGGCCCGCGCCCGGTGCACGATCTCGCTGTACAGCGGGCGGTGGTGCCAGCGGTCGTTCTCGCCGACCAGCACGGTCAGCCGCAGCGCCGGCCCGGACAACCCGGTCATCGCGAACCCCCGGCCCCGCGCCGGACCAGACGGCGCGTCAGCGCGACCGCCGCCCACACCGCCCCCAGCGCCGCCAGCAGCGTCAGCCCCAGGTACGCCAGGCCCGCGCCGGGCCGGCCCTCCTCCAGCAGCTGCCGGGCGTCCACCGCGTACGTGGAGAAGGTGGTGAACCCGCCGAGCACCCCCGTCCCGAAGAACGGCCGCAGCAGCGGGTGCGCGGGCCGCCCCTCCGTGATCACCACCAGGAAGACCCCGATCACCGCACAGCCCGCCACGTTCACCAGCAGCGTCGTCCACGGGAACCCGGCCGGCCCGGTCGGCCAGAGCAGCCCGGCCCCGTACCGGGCCGACGCCCCGATCGCCCCGCCCAGCGCCACGACCGCCACCGCCGGCCCCTGCCCGCGCAGCACCGAAGGCCGCCGCGGGGCCGCGCCCGGGCCGGCCCCCGTCCGCACCGCGCCGCCCACCGCACCGTCCGAGGTCGCCATACGCCCATGAAACACCTGCCCCGACCGCCTGGCACACCGTCACCCCAGACCCGACAATGATCCGGTGGAGATGACCCGGGAAGAGTTCGAGACGCTGGTCGGCGACGCCCTCGACCAGATTCCCCCGCAGCTCGCGGCCATGATGGACAACGTCGCGGTGTTCGTCGAGGACGAACCCGACGCCACCGACCCGGAACTCCTCGGCCTCTACGAGGGCACCCCCCTCACCGAGCGCGGCGAGTGGTACGCCGGCGTCCTGCCCGACCGCATCATCGTCTACCGCGGTCCGACCCTGCGGCAGTGCGAGACCCGCGAGCAGGTGGTCGAGGAGGTCCGCACCACGGTGATCCACGAGGTCGCCCACCACTTCGGCTTCGACGACCACGAGCTCGACGAACTCGGCTGGTCCTGACCCCGCCCCCGACGGCCCCGCCCCCACCCGGCCGAAACCCGTTTTGGCGTTCCGCCCGAGATCCCATATGCTTCTCGACGTCCCCGAACGCTGGAAACAGCGGGACAGGCCGCAAGCCCTCATCGTCTAGTGGCCCAGGACGCCGCCCTTTCAAGGCGGTAGCACGGGTTCGAATCCCGTTGGGGGCACGCAGTACCGTAGTAAAGTCAGTGCCGCAAGACCTAGTGGTTCACGCCACACAAGGTCCCGTGGAGCAGTTGGTTAGCTCGCCACCCTGTCAAGGTGGAGGTCGCGGGTTCAAGTCCCGTCGGGATCGCTCGTCTCGCAGGAGACGGTGCAAATGCAGTACGGCCAGGTAGCTCAGTTGGTACGAGCGTCCGCCTGAAAAGCGGAAGGTCGCCGGTTCGACCCCGGCCCTGGCCACCAGTCTTGACCAGGCACGATGCCCTCGAAGCAGATCGCTTCGGGGGCATTTTCGTGTCGGTTGACGCCAACGCTGAGGCCAACGGGTCCGAATCGCGGCGAACCCGGGCAGCCGCGGCGGTCACTCCGGCAATGGGCACCATACGACGTCGATCACATGGGATCGGCGCCTGTCCACTCCGTCTCCTCCCGAGGCCGAGCGAATAACGCGCACCGGTGCGCCACCAACGCAGTAGCGTGCACCCCATGACATGGCGGGGACCGACGTATCGGATGGTGGACGGAGAGAGGGTCGACGGGGTCTGGTGCCACGTCTGGCAGCAGAGCCGATGGGATGGGGAGTACTTCCTCGACGATCTGGTCGTCTTCGCGGACGGCGCGGTCAGGTGTCAGGAACGGACCGACCTGCCCGGCCTGGAGAAGCTCCTGACCTCGGGCCGAATCGCCGTGACACGTCCCGGGGCTCCCGATCTTCCTGACGAACCCTCGAAGTGGCGCTCCCGCCGCGGTGAACCGTTGACCCCGGAAGGGTTCCTGAGCGAGGTCGCCGACAAAATCGAGGAGCTCAACGGCCGACCGACCGCCGGACAGCGCTGCTGGGAGGCGATCCAGCGCTACCAGCAGGAACCCGGCGAGCCGTACCGCGGGCTGCTGCGGGAAGCCTACCGGGCCGTCCCGCCGCACCGCCGGATCTACGTCCTCGGCGACATGGACCGCCAGGATCGCCCCCTGCGGATCCTGCTCACCGATGTGGGTGAGGCCGTGGACGGCGACGGTCCGGTGGTGACGGCGGACATGCACCGGGAGGTGCTGAACTACTTCCACCGCGTTTACGACGGTGTCGCCCGCGAACAGGAGCGGCGCGCTGTCCAGTACGCCGATGATCCGACCGGGCCCGGCCGAGCGGCCGTGATCTCCCACCAGACGGTCTACCCGCAGGGCTGGCCCGAGGTGCTGGACCTGTTCGTGCTGCGCAACGACTACCCAGTACAGATCGTCTTCGTCGGCGAGACCTACCCCTCTGTACTCCACGGCTACTGGGCCCTGTCGGCAGCCGACGACGCCGATCGCCTGCGGATCCGGGAGGCGCCGTCCGGTCGGGAAGCACACGATCTAGGTGGCCGGGCGGCCCAGCGGGCAGATTGGCCCACCCTGCGGCTCGCGGTCATGGCCGGGCTGCTGCGCGCGAAGTTCACCCAGCACCCCGAGCTCGCCGACATCCTTCGCTCCACCGGAGACGCGAGGATCAGCTACACCGGCTTCTCGGACTCCCCCTTCTGGCGGGACGCCCCCGACAGCCGCGGGCGGAACTGGATGGGGCGCCTGCTCGAACTGGTCCGATCCGAACTCGTCGCCGGGCAATCGCTCAGCGGCCACCGTGATCCCGAGCTGTCACAACAATGATCAGAAAGCCCACAAGCTCACCCGCAACCGGGCGTACCCGTTCAGGGGAGGTCGACGACCGAGACTTGGCCGCGCACCTGGCCATCCAGGCATTCATCGAGATCCGGTCCCTGGCCGGCCGCGCTCAGCGGCCCCCGGAAGAGGTCTCGTCCGCCGAGACCCTCGACCGCATCAGACTCCTGGCCGACCTGGGCCACAACCTGCCCGTGGGCGACGCGCCGCGCGCTCGGCGTCCCACCCGCGGGAAGCCCGACAGTAGGCGAGAGCGGGCGATGAGGGAACGGCCGATGAGCTGGCTCTGGAACACAGCCAGCCCGGAGAAACGAACCTGGGTCCTTTCGCACGTCGTGGAGATCGGGCTCCAGTGGACTCCCCCGCCTCCGCTCCCGACCCCGCGCAAGGGAGTCCCCCCGCTCAGCACCCGCCAGCGCATAGGTTTGCTGGCAGGCTGGCCGGTGAAGACCCCCTCCGGTCGTCAGCCGCTCCCCCGCGAGGCGCGAGTCCTGAAGGCTCTGGACAGCGACGCGATCTTCGCCCTCCACGAGGAAGCCGGACGCCTGCGGCTGGGCCTGGGCGGGAGCAGTCCCTGGCTGCAAGCTCACCTCGACCCCAGCGGTCCCCACTACCTTCTTCCTGATCCGGCGGAGTACTACTGGCCGAACCCCGAGGCGGGACGACCTTGGTGGCAGTGCCGCGTGCTCCTGACGATGATCGACGGCGAACAGGTCAGCAGCATGCTGGCCGTACTTCCCGAGACCTTCGCCGCCCTGCCCTCGACCGTGCCGCGCTTCAGACAGCACCGTCTCGCCAACGTCGCCCGCGCCACCGAACGTGACACCGGTCTCTGGGGCCGTGATCACAAGCCACACTGCGGCCCGAAGCAGTGCGGATACATCCGCGCCGACGGGGAGACCACCTCGACCTGACCGCTCCGCCCGACCGGTCACGGTCAGCGGAGGAACATGTCGGTTGGGTTGGGCCCCTGTAGCGGGGTCCAGCTCCGCCTTCCGGTTGGTCACCGTCCCGGGAAGGGGTTGCAAAGTGACGACTTCACTGGTGTCGGTGCCATCGCCGTACCGGGCCCTGAAGGCCATGTAGTCGCTGAGGAGACGGGTGCTCCTGAGGGCCTCGGCCCTGATCCAGTCGACCTGGGACGACGACGTGGCGGGCAGCGGTCGGCGAGCCAGCCGCCCACCCCCCCCCCTGGCGCAATCGGCGCCAAGCGGCTGGGCGGCGTCAAGAACATGACCGCCGGCCTCCGCCGCAACGCACACAACGCCTGCCGACCCCTTGCGTTCCTCGGCCCCTGATCACAAACCGGACGTCATCCAGTCTTTGCCGAAGCCCTGGGTCCGACGGCTGAGGTTCATCTACTCTGTCGTCATGGCATGCAGGGTATGTGGACTCGGTGGGCACAACAGTCGCACATGTCCGGGTGAACACCCCACGTGTCCGAACTGTGGTAAGCCGACAGCCAACATGAGTGACTACTCCGAGCGACACGACAGCGATTACTGCTCTCCGTTTACGTCCTCCGACTGCTGGGGTGACGCGCGGTGACATCGCTTGTCTGTACAGGGTGTGATGATCCCGTCGAGAACGATACTGACTGGGACGACGAGTCTCAGATGTGCAACGCTTGTTATGAAGTCAGCGGCGGCCCCGCGTACTGCTGCGGCGTTTTGTACGACGATGGCGAAGACACCTGTAGGAGTTGCGGCGACCCGCTTTAAGTGGCTGTTGTGCTCCAACGTTTGGATCGCGGGCCTGCGACGCAACGCCCGCGATCCCCGATGACCCCTCGCACTCCTCGGCCTGGAATGATCACAAACCGGCTCTCGTCCTCGCTGCACAGGTCCAGAACGAGGTGAGTCCTGGTCGTCCATGCCTCGACGCACTCGTCGAAGCAGTACGGCTCCAGCGCCCGCAGCGGGAGCTGCCCCTTGGGCAAGCGCAGGGTCACCTGATGGGTGCCCAGTTGGTCAGGTAGAGGTGGGCGTCGTAGTACCGCTCCACCATCAGCCGAGGGTCGCCGCGGAAGCCGCCCCACTGATATTCGTTGGTGAAGCTGGTCGCGGTGATCCGGGCTCGGGTGGACAGCCACCTCAGCTGCTCCTGCTCGTCGCTGGTGAGCGGCCGATCGATCGCCAGGAACTCGTAGTACCGGTACTCACTCATCGCTGCGACCCTAGCGGGAATGCCGGTGCTCCAGCCGTTAGGGCGGCGGGGGCCACCGGCGCTCGGTCTCGGCCGCGCGCCGTAGGGGGCTTGTTTCCCCGCAATAACACCATGCGCACACGCACGACCGTCTAAGGTGAGGCCCAAGCGGGCGATGGGCCCGTCTGGACGCGCCCGGGGGGACGCATGCCAAATCCTGATCTGGCCTCACAGTTCACGGTGAATCCGGCCGCGCTGGAGGGCTGCGGGCAGAGTGCCCAGCACATCGCGCAGCAGGTACCCGGCGAGACCACGAAGATCGTCGGCCCGAGCGACCAGGCGTCAGCGGCGCTGAAGGGCTGGCGTACCGCCGGAGCCCTGCACGACTGCTCCGCGAACTGGAAGACCCTGCTCGACAAGCTCTCCGTCGAGATGGCCGGCTGCGGGACGAGGCTGGTCCAGACCGCCGCCGGCTACCGGCAGGGCGAGCAGAGCGTCTACGCGCACCTGCAGGGCGGCAATCCGACCGCAGGCTCGGGGTCGAAGGCCGCAGCCGTACCGGACCCCTGGGGGACGGTGGTTGCGGGCGAGGCGCATTCCACCGCCGAGCGAAAGGCCCGGTAGCCGTGGACATCGCCACCCTGCAGAACGCCAACATCAACAACCTCACCAGCGCCAAGACCGCCTACGACTCCCTGTCCACCGCCTTCGGCCGGCACATCGAGGACTGGCAGCGCGAGGTCACCGACCGCCTGGGCGGCTCGCACTGGACCGGGGCCACGTCCGACAAGGCCCAGACGGAGATCAAGGCCCTGGGCGCCAAGCTCCAGGCCGCCCGCCAGGAGCTCGCCTTCGTCGGCCGCGCCCTCGCCGACGCCGCCGAGGGCTTCGCGGCAGCCCAGGCCCACCTGATCAGCGCCCTCGACGACGCCAAGGCGAAGAGGTTCGCCGTGGCCCCCGACGGCCGCATCAGCTGGGACAACGAACCCTCCTCCGCCGGCTACGCCGGAACCGACGCCGAGGCGAACGCCCGCGAGATCGGCAAGCGGATCACCGCCGCCCTGAACGAGGCCGCCCACGCCGACCAGGAGATCGAACAGCGACTCAGCCACCTCTCCTACAACGCGAGCAGCGGCACCGGTCTGGACAGCGCCACCGTGCAGGCGGACCAGGCCGCCGTGGCGGCCCGCGACCAGGTCCCCGCGACCGGCACGAACCCCGACGACGTCAAGCGCTGGTGGGACGGCCTCACCGAGGCGCAGCAGCAGCGCTTCGTCCTCAACCACCCCGACCAGGTCGGCAACCTCGACGGCATCCCGGCCGTCGCCCGGGACCAGGCCAACCGCATCGCCCTGAAGCACAGCCAGGAGGACCTCAAGCTCCAGCTCCTCCAGCTGGGCCCCCAGCCGCCCGAGAAGATCGCGGGGGTGAACGGCGCCGTCACCAACCCCGACTTCATGGCGTGGGACGCCAAGAACCACGACCTGCGGGAGAAGCTCAAGTCGCTCGACGCCATCGAGAGCCGGCTGACCGGGGACAAGCTGAAACTCCGTGACGGTGCCCCGGCCTTCCTGCTCGGCCTGGACACCAAGGGCCGTGGGCGGGCGATCGTGTCGGTCAACAACCCCGACACCGCGGACAACGTGCTCACCTTCGTCCCCGGCACCTCGGCCCGGCTCGCCACGGCCCCCGGGGACGTGGACAAGGCCGACGAGATGGTGAAGGCCGCGAAGCTGGCGGACGGCTCCAAGACCACGGCGGCCCTCGCCTGGGTGGGCTACGACGCGCCGCAGAACCTCTTCCCCGACGCGGTGCGGGACGAGTTCGCCGAGAACGCGGAGAAGGACCTGGCCCGGTTCCAGACCGGACTGCGCACCACCCACGAGGGCGCACCGTCGCACAACACCCTCATGGGCCACAGCTACGGCAGCACCACCGTCGGCTTCACCATGCGGGACCACAAGGTCCCGGTCGACGACGTCATCCTCGTGGGCAGCCCGGGCGTCGGCGTCGACCACGCCAAGGACCTGAACATCGACCCGTCCCACGTCTACGTGGCACGCGGGAGCGAGGACACCATGATCAAGAACGCGGCGGGCACCAGCCTCCTGTTCGGGATGGATCCGATGGACACCCGGTTCGGCGCACAGCACCTCAACGCCGGGGACACCGACCACTCGCACTACTGGCGGGAGAACTCGCCGTCGGTAACGGCGTTCGGCGAAGTCGCGGCCGGAACAAGGAAGGCCGGATGAGTGCCGTGCACCGCAACCGAAGGCTCGGTCCGGCCGTCGTCGTCGTGCTGGCGCTGGTGCTGGCGGGGTGCAGTGTCGAGTCCAATCGGCCGACGATGACGCGGGCCGAGGCGAAGGCGCAGACCGAGGAGTACGTCGCTCAGGCCGTGGGCGCGTTTCCGCAGCCCGTCACCCCCGTCGCGGAGCGGGACAACGACGGCGTGTGCTTCAAGAACGACGCCCCCTCCGAGTACGACGGCAAGGTCACCGCCGTCACCGCACGGAACCTGACCGGGGTGCCGGTGGACCGGCATCCGGAGTACTTCGCGGCCTTCCGCGCCCAGGTCGAGGCCATGGGCTTCAAGCTGAACGACGCGTCCGCCGACTTCGACCACGCCCTCTTCTTCACCAACCACGCGAACGGGTTCACCGCGTCCTTGATCGAGATCGGCGACGGCCAACGCACCCTGAACGTCGGCTTCGCCTCCCCCTGCGTCTGGCCGGAGGGGACGAGGCCGGCCGAGTAGGGCCTACTCCAACGGGGCGGGTCGGTCGGCGGTGAGGTGTGCGGTGAGCCAGTCGGCGGTCTCGGGGAGCCAGTCGGCGGTGGCGTTGCCGAGGAGGTGGTTGCCGTGCGGGACGAGGAGGTACTCGGCGTGCGGGGCGTGGCGGGCCAGCGGTTCGCCGTCGGTGGCGCCGGGGATGCCGTCCTCGCCGCCGTCGACGACCAGCAGGGGGCCGGGGATCAGCGGGGCGGTGGCGGTCAGGTCGACCCGGTCGGCGAAGGCGCGGGCCGCGGCGGTGTCGCCGCCGCAGCGCTGGGCGAGGGTGGCGGTGACGAAGGGGACCAGTGCGGGCCAGTCGAGCCGGTAGGGGCCGCTGACGGTCGCGGTGGCGCGGACGCGGGGCTCGTGGGCGGCGGCCATCGCGGCGTAGTAGCCGCCGAGGCTGAGGCCGATCACACCGATGCGGGTGGCGTCGACGTCCTCGCGGGCGGCCAGCGCGTCGATGACCCGGGCGACCACGCGGTGGTAGTCCGGTTCGACCGGTGTGGTGGCGGCGAGGACGCCCTGGCCGGGGCCGTCGATGGCGAGCGCCGCGACCCCGCGGGCGAGCAGTGCCTCGGTGACGCCGTGGAACTCCTCCTTCCCGGAGTCCATGCCGGGGACGACGATCACCACCGCGGGGCGGGCCGCCCCGGCCGGGCGGCGGAGCCAGCCGGCGTAGGTGTCGCCCTCGATCCGTTCGGCCGCCTGGTCCAGCCGGGCCAGCGCGCGGCGCATCGCCTCGTCCGCCTCGGTGGCGGCCTCGGCCGCCGCGGCGCGGTCGGGGTGCGGGATGAGGGCGGCGAAGTGGAACCAGCGGGCGGCCCTGCGGTAGGCCTCGCCGGCGGTCACCGTCCGGCCCTCGGCGTCGGCCAGGTCGGCGGCGGCGAGGTGCCGCCGACCTGCGCGGCGGCAGGCCTCCGGCCAGTCCGTCGCGGAGGCGAGCGGCGCGGTGACCCGGCTGTACTCGTGCGGGTCCAGGCCGGCGCCGGTGGCCCGGGGGCGGGTCTCCTCGACGAAGGCCTGGAGGAATCCGGGGAGGTCGAGGAAGGAGAGGTCGGGCCGGGAGAGGTCGGGCCGGGAGAGGTCAGGCGGGGAGAGGTCGGGCGGGGTGGTCATCGGGGGAGGCCTTCGTCGTGGTGTGCGGACAGGGGTTGCGGACAGCGGTTCAGGAGGGTCGAGGAGCCGGAGGCCACATGCTCACGCGCTCACCGTCAGGACGGCCTTGCCGCGGATCCGGCGCTCCCTCAGGTCGGTGAGGACTGCGGCGGTCTCCGCCCAGGGGGCGATCCGGCCGATCTCCGGGGTCAGCCGCCCCTCCCCCACCAGGCGGACCAGGGTGGCGAGGTCCGCCCCGAAGCCAACCCCGTGGCCAACCCCGTGGCCGGCCCCGTCGCCCGCCCGGCGGCCCGCCTCGGAGTCCGTGTAGTGGAAGTGCCGCAGGGTGGCCGACTCCGGGCCGTTGAAGAAGTCGAAGAAGTCCAGCGTCGCGGGCGTCCGGGAGGCCTGCCCGAACCAGATCAGCGTGCCGCGCCGGGCCAGCCGGGACAGCGCCGCCGGCAGGCCGGCGCCGCCCGTCGACTCCAGCACCAGGTCGTACGGGCCGCGGGCCGCGCCGATCTCGTGGACGACCGCGGCCGCGCCCAGCTCGGTCAGCCGCCGACCGCGCTCCGCCGAGGCGGTGACGGCGGTGACCTCGGCGCCCGCGGCCGCCGCCAGCTCGGTGACGTAGTGGCCGACACCGCCGGAGGCCCCGGTCAGCAGCACCCGTCGGCCGGCCAGCGCGCCGGCCGTCCGCAGCAGCCGCAGCGCGGTGAGCCCGGCCAACGGGAGCGCGGCCGCCCGGACGCTGTCGAGCGAGTCGGGGAGCTCGGCCAGCGAGTCGGTGGGGACGCACACGTACTCGGCCCAGCCCCCGGCCGGCGGGTGACCGACCACCCGCCGGCAGACCGCCGGGCCGGAGCCGTCCGCCGCGGCCTGGACGACCAGTCCGGCGATGTCCTTGCCGGGCCGCCAGCCCGGCTTCGGCGCCTCCAGCTGGAAGGTCTCGCCGCGGTTCACCGAGAACGCCTCGACCTTCACCAGGGCCTCGCCCGGCCCGGGCCGGGGCTGGTCGACCTCCGCGAACCCGACCTCGGCGGGCCCGGCCGCCCCGAACCCGACCGCACCGAACCCGACCGCCGCAGCGGGCCGACCCGTCGGCACCAGCGCCTTCATACCCGCTCCCTGCTCCGTCGTCTGCCGGGGCCCACAAACCCCGCCCGGCGCCCAGCACACCCCGCCCCGCCTGCGGCGGTCCAACAACCCCCGTTCCGCTGCGACAACCGGGGGTTGTCGCCTATGGTGAACGGCCATGGATCTTGATCTCGCCCAGGTCCGGGCCTTCGCCGTGGCCGCCGAGGAGCTGCACTTCGGGCACGCCGCAAGAAGGCTGTCGATCAGCCAGCAGGCGCTGTCCAAGCGGATCGCCCGCCTGGAGGCGGTGCTCGGCGCCCGGCTGCTGGACCGCGACGGTCGCGGCACCGGTCTGACCGAGGCCGGACGCCGCTTCCTGGAGCCGGCCCTGCGGCTGCTCGCCCAGGGCGAGGCCGCGGTGGCGGCGGTGGCCTGCGTGCGGCGCCCGCTGCGCATCGACGTCTGGGGGCACCTGTACGCACCGATGCGGACCGTCGCGCAGGCCGTCGAGGGCGCCCCCGGGCTGGAGGTGGAGCCGGTCCCCGGCCGGGACCTCCCCTCGGTGGCCGCCGCCCTGCTGCGCGGCGGGACGGACGCCGGGTTCGGCCGGGTCCACCCGCTGCCCGGCGGCCTCGGCGAGGGGCTGACCCACCGCCTGGTCCGGCTGGAGCCGGTCGACGCGCTGCTGAGCACCGACCACCCGCTGGCGGACCGCCCGTCGCTGCGCCCGGCGGACCTGCGCGAGGGCGGCGGCGCGCTGCGGTATCCGGCCGCGGTGGACCGGCTGGACTTCCTGACCCGGTTCGCCGACCAGTTCGGGATCGCGGACCGGGTGGGCTCGGTCAACCTGGGGCTGGAGCACTTCGTGGAGCGGGTGCGGGCGGACCAGGGCTGCTTCTCCCTCGTCCCCGCGGACTGCCCGCTGCCGGACCTGCCCGGGGTGCGGACCGTCCCGCTGGTCGGCCCGACCCCGCTCTACGCCTGGTCCCTGCTCTGGCGCGAGGAACCCCCGACAGCGGGCGGCCACCCGCCGACGAACCCCCGCCTGCCCGACGACCACCGCCGGCCCGAGGAGCGCCACCACCCGCTGCTGGACCAGCTGTTGCAGGCCTTCGGCGAGGAGGCCCGGCGCAACCGCTGGCTGGAGTACGACCCGGCGCGCGACTGGCTGCCGGAGGCCGACCAGGCGGCCCTGGAGGCCTGAACCCGAACGCGGCCGTCCGGATGTCGTTCGCGCGCGTCCGGCGCACACGGACTTCTCGTGTGAACACGTCAGTTCCTTTCAGGGGCTGTGCAATGCTCTTCTCATGTCTAGACCAATGCTCGAAGTGATCGCGTTGGACGCGCTGGACGCCCGGGCAGCAGCGCTCGGGGGTGCCGACCGGATCGAACTGGTGCAGGACATGGCGAAGTGGGGGCTGACACCGTCGCCGGAGGCGGTGCGGGAGGTGCGCGCGGCGGTGGACCTGCCGGTCCGGGTCATGCTGCGCGAGGCGGCCGGATTCGCCGCGGGGGACGTGGAGTTGCTCCGGGCGCAGGCCCGCGCGCTGCTCCGGGCGGGCGCCGAGGAGTTCGTCCTCGGCTTCCTCACCCCGGACGGCGCGGTCGACCTGCCCGCCGTCGAGGCCGTCCTGGAGGTGCTGGACGGCCGCCCGTGGACCTTCCACAAGGCCATCGACTTCACCGCCGACCGCACCGCGGCCTGGGCCACCGTCTCCGGCCTGCCCGGACTCGACTCGGTGCTCAGCTCCGGCGGCCCGCAGGGCGTCGAGGAGGGTCTCGCCACCCTGCTCGCCGAGAACCGAAGACTCGGCGCCCAGCGACGAGCGGGCGACGCCCCGAACCCGGGCGAGGGCCCCAGCGCAGGCGACGACCCGAACGCAGGCGACGCCCCGAGAGCCCCCGCCCCCCGCCTGATCGCCGGCGGGACCCTGCGCGAGCCGCACGTCGTACCGCTGCGCGCGGGCGGCCTGGACGCCTTCCACGTCGGCACCCGGGCCCGCCCGCACGGCAGTTGGGACCACCCCGTCGACCAGGCCGCGGTGCGGCACTGGCGGGAGCTGCTGGCGGGCGTGTCGTGAACGATCCGGGGGGACAGCACGCGAAGGACCGGCCGAGGGACCGCCTCTCGGTGACGGTCGTCGCCGAGAGCGAGCTGCACCGGCACGGCATCGCCGGCATGCTCGGCGGGCTACCGCTGGTGGCCGAGGCCTCGACCAGACCACCGGAGCGGATCGGGGCGCCCGCCGAGCTGTGGAGCGCGGACGTGGTCGCGCTGGTCTGCGTCGACGAGGTCGCACCGTGGACCAGGTCGGTGCTGGCCGCCCCGCGCGGCGACGGCCGGCTCCTGGTCCTGCTCGACGCCGCCGCCGCGCGCAGCCCGCACATCTGGGACACCGCCCGGGTGGACGGCTTCCTGCCCCTGGAGCAGGTCACCACCCCGCTGCTGGAGGACTCGCTGCGCCGCCTGGTGCTGCGCCGCGCCCCCGCGCCGGCGAAGGGGCGGCCCGGCCCCAGGGTCCCGTACCAGCGCGGCAGCCTGCCGGGGGTGGCCGGCGGGGCGCTGACCGAACGGGAGCGGCAGACCCTCGGACTGCTGGTGGAGGGCCTGAGCAACAAGGAGATCGCCACCCGGCTCGGCATCTCGGTCCACGGCGCGAAGCGCCATGTGACCATGGTGCTGGCCAAACTCAACTGCCCCAACCGGACGTTGGCGGTGGCGATCGCCCTGCGCTACGGGATCGTGGACCCGGTCGGGGCTCAGGACACCGAGACCGGCCTGCGGGTCGCGACGAACTCCGCGATGTAGTCGCGCAGCGAGATCTTCGGCTCCCAGCCGAGCTCCCTGGAGCGGGAGTTGTCCGCCCGACCACTGGCACGCTCACCCCGGCGGGACGGGATCATGGCGATCTCCCCGCCGAACATCCCTGCCACCTCAACCAGTTGGAACTCCTCTCCCCGGCCCAGCAGGTAACCGTCCCCGGAGCCGCGCTCCGCGCACAGCAACAGGCCCTCGACGATGTCGTCGATGTGGGTGAAGTCGCGGCTCTGGGTGCCCGGTTCGACCACGGTCAGGGGCAGACCGGCCCGGTACTGCTGCTCGAAGATGCCGATCACGGTGGCGTACGAGCCGGTGGCGATCTGGCCGGGCCCGTACACGTTGTAGAAGTACGTGATGACGTGGTCCAGGCCGAACCAGTCCGCGGTGTTGCGGATGTACTCGATGTTCTTGGCCTTGGTCCAGGCGTACGGGTTGAGGTGCTCGTCCCGGCCGTCGTTGCCGAACTTCGAACTGGAGCCCGCGTACACCAGTTTGGCGCCGTGCAGCCGGCAGAACCGGACCACCTCCTTGGTGCCGTGCAGGTTGAACTCCCAGACCCGGTCCGGCTCCTCGAAGGACTGCGGGATCCGCGAGTACTCGCCCAGGTGGTACACCACCGCGGGCGCCGGCAGACCGCGCTCCGACCAGAGGGCGACCACATCGACGGTGTCGCCGTACAGGTAGCGCACCCGGGGGTGGTCGACGTGCCGATCGGCCGAGCCGGTGAAGTAGTTGTCCACCGAGACGATCTCCGCGTGCGGCTCGGCCGCCACCAGGCTGCGGATCAGCCGGCCGCCGACGAAGCCGGCCCCTCCGGTCACCAGGATCAGTTTCTCGGCCACTCAGGCCACCTCCTTCCAGCCGAGGCCGCGGTACGTCCAGCCGGCCGCGCCCCAGGCGCTCCGGTCCAGGCAGTTGCGGCCGTCGATCACGATCCGTCCATTGACCAGGCGCGCCAGCGCGGCCGGGTCGGCCTCCCGGAACTCCTGCCACTCGGTCAGCACGCAGACCAGGTCGGCGCCCGCGCAGGCCTGCTCCAGGCGTTCGGCATGGCCGAGTTCGGGGTGGCTGCGCCGGGCGTTGGCCCCGCCGAGCGGGTCGTACACCCGCACCTGGGCGCCGGCGCCGTGCAGCAGCCGGGCGACCGCCAGCGCCGGGGCGTCCCGGACGTCGTCCGAGTCCGGCTTGAAGGTGGCGCCGAGAACGGCGATCCGGGTACCGGTCAGCTCCGGCCCCGCCGGGCCGGCCACGCAGTCCAACAGCTCCCCCGCCAGCTGCAGAACGCGCTCCCGGCGCCGCTGGTTGATCAGGTCCACCTCGTGCAGGAAGCGCACGGCCGCCCCGGCGCCCAACTGCTCGGCCCGGGACTGCAGGGCCCGGATGTCCTTGGGCAGGCAGCCGCCGCCGAAGCCGACCCCGGCCCGCAGGAAGTGCGGGCCGATCCGCTCGTCGTGGCCGAGCGCCTCGGCCAGCCGGGCGACGTCCGCGCCGGCCGCCTCGCACAGTTCGGCCATCGCGTTGATGAACGAGATCTTGGTGGCGAGGAAGGCGTTGGCGGCCGTCTTGACCAGCTCGGCGGTGGCGAAGTCGGTTTCCAGGACCGGGATTTCGCGCCCCTCGCGGGCGGCCAGCTCGTGCACCCCGCGGTGCACCCGGTCGAGTGTCCGGCGGGCCCATTCGCCGCGCGCGCCGACCACGATCCGGTCCGGGCGCAGCACGTCGTCCACGGCGTGCCCCTCCTGGAGGAACTCCGGGCACCAGGCGACCTCGGCGTCCGCGTCGTCCGGGACGTGCTTGCGCAGCAGCCGCTCGATCCACTCCGCAGTGCCCACCGGGACGGTCGACTTGCCGACCAGCAGCGTCCGCCCGTGCAGGTGCGGGGCGAGGGCCTGGACGGCGGCGGCGACCTGGCCGAGGTCGGCGCCGCCGTCGGGGCGCTGCGGGGTGCCGACGCAGAGGAAGTGCACGTCGGCCCCGGCCGCGGCGACCGCCGGGTCGGTGGTGAACCGCAGCCGCCCGGAGTCCAGCCCGCGCCGGACGAGTTCGGCGAGACCCGGTTCGTGGAACGGCAGTTGGCCGGCGGCGAGCGCGGCGACCTTCACCGGGTCGACGTCCAGGCCGATCACCTGGTGGCCGAGTTCGGCGTAGCAGGCCGCGTAGGTGGTGCCGAGGTAGCCGGTGCCGAGGAAGGACAGCCTCGGCGGCTCCCGGTCGGCGGCCGCCGCCGGGCCCGGCACGCCGGACTCCGATACCGGGGACTCCGGTCCCCGGGCCCCCGGTACACGGGCGTCCGGTCCACCGGGCACCGACGGTTCGGGCGTCCGGGGACGGGACGCCGTTGTCTCAGGCGGTGACATCTCTTCTCTCCTCACTGCTGCTCTCCCCCGGCCCACGGCATCGGTGGCACGGGCGCGAAGGTGGTGGTGGGTCTGATGACGGCTCCCGGGCCCGCCGCGGAGATCGCCAGGGTGAGCTCCAGGACGTGCAGGGCGTGGTCCAGCGGCAGCCGGGAGGGCCGACCGCCCTCGGCCGCGGCGGCGAGTTCGGCGACGCCGCGGGCGAAGTCCATGTCGTGCGTGCCGGGGTAGCGGTGCGGCCGCTCCGGGCCGGGCACCGGCGGGACCGGCCGCGGTTCGCCGTCCGGGTGCCGGCTCACGGTGACGGGTGAGTCGTACTGCCAGGAGTCGGCGACGTGCAGGACGCCCTCGTCGCCGATCACCCGCAGCGAGTAGTCCTTGGGCGCGTGGATGCTGGTGGTCAGCCGGGCGGTGACGCCCTGCTCGAAGCCCAGCACGGCCAGCGAGAAGTCCGGCGCGAGCACGGTGCCCGCCGGGACGTGCGGGTTGGGCGCCACCAGGGCGGAGTAGGCGACCAGTTCGCGGACCGGGCCGAAGAACGCGGTCAGCCAGGTCAGCCAGTACCCGGCGTGCTCGACGGTGCAGCCGGTCTCGAACTCGTCCTGGTACGGCCAGGGCGCCCCGGACGGGCTGATCCACTCGTGGAACGGCATCCGCAGGATCGGGCCGTCGTCCAGTTCGGCGTAGACCAGCCGGGGGGTGCCGATCCGGCCCTCGCGCAGCGCCCGCCAGGCGGTCTGGGCGGCGCCGCCGAGCAGTCCGCAGGGTGCGGAGGCGAGTTGGAGGCCTCGCTCGGCGGCGAGCGCGGCCAGCTCGCGGGCCCGGTCGAGGTCGGTCGCCAGCGGCTTCTCGACGTAGACGTGCTTGCCGGCCAGCAGGGCGGCCCGGGTGACCTCGTAGTGGCTCTCCGGGTTGGTCAGGTTGACCACGGCCCGGACGGCGGGGTCGGCGAGCAGCTCGGCGGCCGTCCGGTAGCCGGGGACGCCGTGGCAGGCGGTGAAGGCGGCGGTCCGGGCCGGGTCGCGGTCGTACACCCCGGTCAGCCGCAGGGACGGGTGGTTGGGCAGGGTCGCCGCGTACAGGTCGGCGACGTAGCCGCAGCCGATGACGGCGATGCCGAAGGGGACCATGGCGTTCACGGCCTCTCGTGGCTCTCGAAGCGGCAGAGCACGGCGGTGGCGTCGTCCTGGTGCTTGCCGGGGTAGCGGCCGGGGGCGGTGCGCAGCTCGGCGGCGCGGACCCGCTCGACCAGCTGCACCGGGCCCTCCCGCTCCAGCAGCTCCAGCAGGTCGGGCCAGCCGCAGCCGTACCGTTCGGCCAGCCGGGCGGCGCCGTCGGTGAGCAGCGCGGCGGTGCCGAGCCCGGCCACCGGGAGGCTGCCGGCCAGGGCGTGCCGGGCGGCCTCCGGCCTGGGGCCGGCCACCCAGAAGCCGCCGGGCCGGTTGCGGTGGCGGCGCAGCTCCGCCCAGGGCAGGTGGATCAGGCGTTCCAGGCGGTCGTCGGTGACGACCTGGACGGCCCCGGAGCGGTCCCGCAGCGCCACGGTGGAGTCGCCGAGGACGAGGTGCTCGACGGTGTCCCCTGCGAGCCTCAGCAGGGCGAGGGTGGCGGTGGGGCTGCACGGGTTGTCCAGGTCGCAGGTGCGGCCGTGGTCGGCGGCCAGCTCGGACAGCGCGTCGTGGAGCAGTTCGCGCAGCGGTACCCGGGCCTCGGGGTCGTGCAGCAGGGCGCGGGCGAGGCGGGTGCCGACCTCGGCGACCAGCCAGCGGACGTCGTGGCCGCAGCCGGTGCTGGCGCCGGGTTCGGCGGTCGCGCCGTCCAGGACGAGGGCGAACTGCGGTCCGGTCAGCGCCAGGTCCTCGTTGGCCCCGCCGGGGGTGGCGATGCTGGCGGCCTCGGTGGAGAGCGGGGTGGTGGTCACTCGGCGCCCCCGGCGGGGCGCGGCTCGGCCTCGTAGGCCAGCCACTGGGACCAGGCGCGCAGGCCGTCGACCAGCCGGGTGCTCGGCTGCCAGCCGAGCACCGCCGCGGCGGCCTCGGTCGAGCGGACCGGGTCCTCCTCGACCTGCCTGTCGGCGGCGTCCTGACCGCCGGGCGGGGCCGCCTCCACGGGCACCGGTCGGACGGCCGCGGAGGCGGCCTCGGCGAGCTCGACGGCGTTCAGCGCCCGCGTCCCGCAGACGTCCAACAGCCCCGGCAGAGCGGCCTCAGGCGCCCCCGCCAAAGCGTCCAACGCCCCCGGCACGGCGGGCAGCCGCAGCGCGCGGTCCACCGCCTCGGCGAGGTCGTCCACGAAGACCGGCTGCCAGCGCCGCCCCGGCCGGGCGTCCGGGCGGATCGGCCGGGCGAGCAACGACTGGCGCACGGCCTGCTCCAGCACCGAGCCGTCCTGGATGCCGGGCCCGTAGACCAGACCGGGCCTCAGCACGGTCGTCCCCGCGAGTACGGTCGTCCCCGCGACCTCGGCCGGGCCGACCAGCACCGATCCGGCGACACCGGCCGCGGCCGCGGCGTCCGCCGTGGCCCGGACGCCCGCCGCGAGCGCACCCTCATCAAGCGAGGCCGCCGCGAACCCCGCCGACCCACCGCCCGCCACCTGCAGCAGGGCCGTGGCCCCCGCGAGGCCCGTTCCGGGCTCGGCCGCCGTCACCCCCGGGTAGTCGGACACGTCCGGGTGGTCGGACCGGTCCGCACCCCACAGCGTGACGTCCCAGTCCCCGTCCGCGAGGATCCGGGCCAGCGCCCCGGCCAACTCCCGCCCGTCCTGGCCACCTTGGCCGGTGATCACGACCCGCCGGTCCCGGGCCGGCCGCACCGGCCCGCCGCCGCCCGCGTCCGGCGCGCACTCGGCGCCGACCGCCAGCCCCTCGGCATAGGCGCTCCGGGCCAGTTCCAGCAGCCCCGGCCGCAGCCGCGCCAGCCCGTCGTCGCCGAACCGGGTGCAGAGCCCCCCGGCACCGACCGTCGCGAGCGCCGACTCGGCGAGCTCCCCGTCCGGTTCGGCGGCGGCCCGGCGGCGGGTGGCGGTGACCACCCCCATCAGCAGGGCGGTCTGCCAGTGCGCCTCCACCGTGGGCCGGTCGAGCTCGGCGAGCAGCCGGGCGGTGTGCGGCGTCGGCGCGGCGATCGACTCGCCGAGCCGCTTGCGCGACTCCTCCGGGTCGAGCCCGATCCGCCGCAGGTAGCGGTGCGCCTCGATGCTGGCCCACCGGCCGCCCGCCAGCCGGGTGGCGACCTGCGCCCGGCCGTACTTGAAGAACGGAATCGCGTCCAACTCCGCGAGACCGCCGTCGAGTTCCCAGTCGGCTCCGGCGGCCAGGGCGGCGAAGCAGGCCGAACGGCGCGGCCCGTGGCCGCCGTTGGCGTGCATGCTCGGCACGTCGGCGTGGTCGGCCAGGTTGGGCGCGGCCAGATAGGTCGGCACCCCGGCCGCGCGCAGGTAGCGGCTCATCACCACGTCGTCGGCCCAGGTCGCGCCGAACTCCCGGGCGTAGTCGGCGAATCCGGCGGCGACCGCCGCGGGCAGCAGCAGCACCACGGTCGGGGTGTACTCCGCGGTGGCCGGCGCCCAGCGGTGGCCGGACAGCACCGCCAGCCGGACGGCGGCGGCGTTGCGGGACTGCCAGTGGGTGTAGAAGGCGAGCGCGGCGCCGGGCACCGCCTGCGCCGCGGCCCGGACGTGGTCGAAGAAACCGGGGGTGAGCACGGCATCGTCCTGGAGCACCAGCCGGTGGGTGGCCCCGGCCGGCACCGAGGACCAGGCCCGGACAGCCGTGCGCAGCCCGGTCGGCGGGCCGTCCGGCTCCGGATCGAGCACCAGCTCCAGCTCCTCCGGCCGGCAGCGCCCGATCAGCTCCCGCGCCAGGTCGGCACGGCGCGGATGCGTCATCACCGCCCCGCTCACCCGCACCGAGTCCAGCCGTGCCGCGTCCATTCGGGCTCCCCTCCGCCAGTACCTGCCGCTCGGTCAGGAGGGCGATGCTGACACGGTGGAAGCGGGCCGCGGCACGGCCGAAGCGGCGGTCGGCCGGGGTACCCGGTCGGGTACCACAGGCGTGTACAGACAGCCCCTACCGGCGCCGGTTAGCTTCGGCCAATGCCTCGACTGACCAGGGACGCCACCACGTGGCTGCTCTACGCCCAGATCGCCGCGTACGGGTACTTCGTCTTCGGATTCGGCCCGCTCGTACCGCTGTTGCGCGACGAGCAGCACACCAGCCGCTTTGTCGCCAGCCTGCACGGCACGGCGTTCTCGGTGGCGATGCTGCTCTGCGCGCCGCTGTTCCCGCCGCTCGTCGCCCGGTTCGGCCGCGGCCGCACGCTGTGGGGGGCGATGGGCGGGGTGGCCGTCGGCTCGCTCTGCCTGGCGCTCGCCCACGGCACCGCCCAGACGCTCGGCGCGACCCTGGTGACGGCCTTCTTCGGCTGCCTCACCCTGACCGCGATCTGGCCCTCGCTGAGCGATCACCACGGCGCGGCGGGACCGGCCGCGATCAGCGAGGCCAACGCCGCGATGTCCGGCATGGGCCTGCTGGCACCCCTGGTCATCGGCGCCTCGGTGAACGCGGACCTCGGCTGGCGGCCGGGCATCGCGCTGACCGCCGTCCTGGTCGGCGCCGTGTTCCTGCTCGGCCGCCTGCTGAGCGCGGCGCTGCCCTCGGCGCCCGCGCCGGCCGACGCCCCGAGCGGCCCGGCCGACGCCGAGGAGCGGGCACCGGCCGGCCGCAGCCCCCGGCTCTTCCTCGCCGCCCTCGGGGTGATCGTCGCCGTGGCCGGGGTGGAGGTCTGCCTCACCCAGTGGCAGTCCGACTATCTGCGCGAACACGCCGGGGTGAGCGCCGCCGGGGCCACCGCGGCGGGCTCGGCGCTCGTGGTCGGCATCTTCGTCGGCCGGCTGTTCGGCGCCCGCTTCACCCTGCGGTTCCCGGCGCCCACCGTCCTGTTGGGCTCGCTGGGCGTCTCGGCGGTCGGCTTCGCGCTGTTCTGGGCCTCGACGAACCCCGCCATCGCGGTGACCGGCCTGGTGGTCTGCGGCCTCGGCATGGCGCTGCAGTTCCCGCTGGCCATCGTGCTGGTGCTGGCCACCGCCACCAACGGCGTCGACGCCGCGTCCTCCCGGATGGGCTACGCCTCCGGGACGGCCTTCGGGGTGGCCCCGATGCTGCTGGCCGCCGTCTCCGACCGGGTCAACCCCGGCGTGGGCTACCTGCTGATCCCGCTGCTGCTCGCCCTGGCGGCCGTCCTGACCGCCGCCATCCGCCGGGCCGAACCGCCCGCCACCGACGCCGCCGCCGCCAAGACCGTCACCGAGACCGCCACCAAGCCTGCCGCCAAGCCCGGGTCCGCCCCGGAGCCGGCCACGGACCCGACCCCGGAGCTGCAGTCATGACCGACCCGGCCGCAACCTCGACCACCACTCAGCCCGCCGAGCCTGCCAAGCCCACCGAGCCCGGCCTGCCCGGCCTGCTGGGCGCCCACCACGCCGCCTACACGGTGCCCGACCTGGACCAGGCCGTCGCCTTCTTCACCGCGGTGATCGGCGGCGAGGAGGTCTACCGGGCCGGACCGGTGGAGGACCAGGAGGGGGACTGGATGGCCCGGCACCTCGGCGTCCACCCGCGGGCCACCGCCGAGGTGGCGGTGGTCCGCCTCCCCGACGGCCTGGAGCTGGAGCTGTTCGAGTACCGGGCCCCCGACCAGCGCCGCGTCCTGCCGGCCAACAGCGACTGGGGCGGCCACCACCTGGCCCTGCGGGTCGCCGACGTGGACGCGGCCGCCGGACACCTGCGGGCGCTCGGCGTCCGGGTCCTCGGCGAACCCCAGACCATCGGCCCCGGCCACCCCGTCGCCGGCACCCGCTGGGTCTACTTCCTCGCCCCGTGGGGCATGCAGCTGGAGCTCTACGCCCCGCCCGCGCCGTGACCACCGGCCGGTTGCGCACCGTCACGGACGCGGTGCCGACCCGCTGCGCGACACGGCGCCGACGACCGGGGAGGCTCAGCCCAGCCAGCCGGTGTCGGTGGCCAGCAGCGCGCCGTCCGCGCCGTAGACCCTGATCTTCCCACCGGGCCGGTCGGCCTGGCGTGGGATCGCGGCCCAGCGGACCGGCGAATCCCCGACGGTGACCAGCGGCGGCTCGAAGGTGGTGCCGTCCGGCCAGGACGCGACCAGCCTGGCGGTGCTCGCGCGCACCTTCACCAGCACCACGTCCGGCGCACCGAGCATCGGCCCGTCCGTCCCGCCCTTGTTCCGGGGGCCGATCGCGGAGCCCGTCAGGGTGCCGTACCGGTCGGCGACGGCGCCGAGCTGCCCCTGCGGGGAGGGCGTGGTGTGGGTCGCGTCGACGGGCAGCCGGCGGCCGTCCAGCGTGAGATAGAGGTTCACCACGTCCTCACCCTCCTGCCAGTACTGCCGCACGAAGTCCTGGGTGGGCTCGGGCAGGTCCGAGCCGGCCGCGTGCTGGTCCTGCCAGATCAGCTGCGCCTGCCGCAGCGCCTGCTCCTTCGCCGCGGCGGGCCAGAGCGCCGCCCAGGCCGTCCACGCCCGCCCGTTCGAACTGCCCTGGGCGAGCGCGACCCGGACCGGGGTGAACGGGTCCCGGGCGGCCGCCGTCACGGTGGCCGTGGCGGTCGGACCGGCCCCCGGCGCCACCCCGGACGGCGCACCCGCCGCCGTCACCGCGGTGACCCGCCCGGACCCGTTCGGACCGAGCGCGGCCACGCCGCCGGCCACCGCCACCACGGCCAGCGCCAGCGCGCCCACCGCGGCCGACCGGCGCCGCAGCCGCCGACGACGGCCCCCCGCCACCACCCGGTCGTAGGGCACCGGCCCGATCTCCAGCCCCTCCGCCAACCCGGTCAGCCCCCGGGCCACCGCCTCGTCGCCGTCCGCCGCGCCGTATCCGCCCTGCTCGGTCATGCCGTGCCTCCGATCGTCGTCATCCTGGTGGTCCCGGTGATCCCGGTGATCCCGGTGAGCGAGGTGGCGGAACGGAGCTTGGCGATCCCCTTGGAGGCCTGGCTCTTCACCGTCCCGACCGAGCAGCCCATGGCGGCCGCCACCTGGCTCTCGCTGAGGTCCTCCCAGTACCGCAGCACCACCGCCTGCCGCTGCCGCGCGGGCAGCGAGGCGAGCGCGGCCAGCAGCGCCGCCCGGTCGTCCAGCGCCCCGAACCCGTCCGGTCCGGCCTGCTCCGGCACCGCCGTGACCAGCTGTTCCGGTGCGCGGCGGCGGAACCGCCGGGCGTGTTCGTTGACCACGATCCGGCGCACGTAGGCGTGCGGATCATCGGCCCGGCGGACCCGTCCCCAGGCCGCGTAGGCCCGTTCCAGGGCCTGCTGGACCAGGTCCTCCGCCGAGTACCGGTCCCCCGCCAGCAGGTAGGCCGTGCGCAGCAGCCGTGGCCACGCGGTGCCGGTGAACGCGCGAAACTCCTCGTCCCGCTCGGTCTTCTGGGCTCCCATGAGCACCTCCTCTCCCCCTCAGAGCCCAGCGGCCCGCCGAACCGTTGCCCCGCCGGACGACAGGCCCCCGGACGGCGTTCGCACATCCCCTCCCCCGGCTGTGACACTGGAGGGGCTCAAAAACCGAGGTGCACACCACCCCACCTCCTTGCGAACCTAGAGGGATGCCCGCAGTGAGTTCTCCCGCAGTCCAGTCCGCCGACGCCACCGGCAAGGACCCGGCCCAGGGTCCCGGCATCGGCGAGCTGGCCGCCCGCCTGCCCGAGCTGACCCTGCGCGACCAGGTCCGGATCGGCCGCCGGCTGGAGGGGGCCCGCCGGGTCCGCAAGCCCGAGGCCTGGCAGAAGGTCGCCACCGAGATCGCCGCCGACATCGAGCGCGCCGAGCTGTTGGTCGAGCAGCGCCGGGCCGCCGTCCCCGCGATCACCTATCCCGCCGAGCTGCCGGTCAGCCAGAAGAAGGACGACATCCTCGCCGCCATCCGCGACCACCAGGTGGTGATCGTGGCGGGCGAGACCGGCTCCGGCAAGACCACCCAGATCCCGAAGATCTGTCTGGAGCTCGGCCGCGGCATCCGCGGCCTGGTCGGCCACACCCAGCCCCGCCGGATCGCCGCCCGCACCGTCGCCGAGCGCGTCGCCGAGGAGATGAACACCCCGCTCGGCGAGGCCGTCGGCTGGAAGGTCCGGTTCACCGACCAGGTCGGCCCGGACACCCTGGTCAAGCTGATGACGGACGGCATCCTGCTCGCCGAGATCCAGACCGACCGCGAGCTGCGCCAGTACGACACCCTGATCATCGACGAGGCGCACGAGCGCAGCCTCAACATCGACTTCATCCTCGGCTACGTCAAGCAGCTGCTGCCCCGCCGCCCGGACCTCAAGGTCGTCATCACCTCGGCGACCATCGACCCCGAGCGCTTCGCCCGCCACTTCGGCGACGCCCCGATCATCGAGGTCTCCGGCCGCACCTACCCGGTCGAGGTCCGCTACCGCCCGATCGTCGACGACGCCGAGGACGAGGAGTCCACGGACGTCGACCGGGACCGCGACCAGATCCAGGCGATCTGCGACGCCGCCGAGGAGCTGCAGGCCGAGGGCCCCGGCGACATCCTGGTGTTCCTCTCCGGCGAGCGCGAGATCCGCGACACCGCCGACGCGCTCGACAAGCTGAAACTGAAGTTCACCGAGGTCCTCCCGCTCTACGCCCGGCTCTCCTCCGCCGAGCAGCACAAGGTCTTCCAGCGCTCCGGCAGCCGCCGGATCGTGCTGGCCACCAACGTCGCCGAGACCTCCCTGACCGTCCCCGGCATCAAGTACGTGATCGACCCGGGCACCGCCCGGATCTCCCGCTACAGCCACCGCACCAAGGTCCAGCGCCTCCCGATCGAGGCGATCAGCCAGGCCAGCGCCAACCAGCGCAAGGGCCGCTGCGGCCGCACCTCGGACGGCATCTGCATCCGGCTGTACTCGGAGGAGGACTTCCTCTCCCGCCCCGAGTTCACCGACGCCGAGATCCTGCGCACCAACCTGGCCTCGGTCATCCTCCAGATGACCGCCGCCGGGCTCGGCGACATCGCCGCCTTCCCGTTCCTGGACCCGCCGGACTCCCGCAACATCAAGGACGGTGTCAGCCTGCTCCACGAGCTCGGGGCCCTCGACCCCGACGAGAAGGACGTCCGCAAGCGCCTCACCCCGCTCGGCCGCCAGCTGGCCCAGCTCCCGGTGGACCCCCGGATGGCCCGGATGGTCCTGGAGGCCGACCGCAACGGCTGCGTCCGCGACGTCATGGTGATCGCCGCCGCGCTGTCCATCCAGGACCCGCGCGAGCGCCCCACCGAGAAGCGCCAGGCCGCCGACGACCGGCACCGCCGCTTCCAGTCGGAGACCTCCGACTTCCTCTCCTACCTCGCCATGTGGCGCTACGTCAGGGAGCAGCAGAAGGAGCTCTCCTCCTCGGCGTTCCGCCGGATGTGCAAGGCCGAGTTCCTGAACTACCTGCGGATACGGGAGTGGCAGGACATCTACTCCCAGCTGCGCACGGTGGCCAAGCAGCTCGGGGTCACCATCGAGGAGCCGCACCCGGACGCGGAGCCGGACGCGGACCGGATCCACCAGTCGCTGCTGGCCGGCCTGCTCTCGCACATCGGCCTGTTCGACGTGGAGAAGCGCGAGTACGGCGGTGCGCGCGGCGCCCGCTTCGCCGTCTTCCCCGGCTCGGGCCTGTTCAAGAAGCCCCCGCGTTGGGTGATGTCCGCCGAGCTGGTGGAGACCTCCCGGCTCTGGGCCCGGATCAACGCCAAGATCGAGCCCGAGTGGGTCGAGCCGCTGGCCGGCCACCTGATCAAGCGCAGCTACAGCGAGCCGCACTGGGAGAAGAAGGCCGGCGCGGTGCTGGCCTACGAGAAGGTCACCCTCTACGGGATGCCGATCGTCGCCCAGCGCAAGATCAACTACGGCCGGATCGACCAGGAGCTCTGCCGCGAGCTGTTCATCCGCAACGCGCTGGTCGAGGGCGACTGGGAGACCCACCACCGCTTCTTCGCCGAGAACCGCAAGCTGCTCTCCGAGGTGGAGGAGCTGGAGAACCGGGCCCGGCGCCGCGACATCCTGGTCGACGACCAGACCCTGTTCGACTTCTACGACTCCCGGCTGCCCGAGGAGATCGTCTCCACCCGGCACTTCGACTCCTGGTGGAAGAAGGCCCGGCACGACCAGCCGGACCTGCTGAACTTCGAGAAGTCGATGCTGATCAACGACTCGGCGGACGGCGTCACCGAGGCGGACTACCCGGACTACTGGCAGCAGGGCAAGCTCCGCTTCAAGCTCACGTACCAGTTCGAACCGGGCAGCGACGCGGACGGCGTGACCGTCCACATCCCGCTCCCGGTCCTCAACCAGGTCACCGCCGAGGGCTTCGACTGGCAGATCCCGGGCCTGCGCGAGGAGCTGGTCACCGCCTACATCCGGGCCCTGCCCAAGGCGATCCGGCGCAACTTCGTCCCGGCCCCGGACTTCGCCCGGGCCGCGCTGCGCCAGGTGAAGGACCGCCAGGAGCCCCTGCTGCCGACCCTGGAGCACATCCTCAAGCGGATGACGGCGATCACCATCCCGCCGGAGGCCTGGGACGACGAGCGGGTACCGGACCACCTGCGGGTGACGTTCCGGGTGGTCGACGGACGCAAGAAGCTCGCCGAGTCCAAGGACCTGGAGGACCTCCGGCTCCAGTTGAAGCCCAAGCTGAAGGAGACGCTCTCCTCGGCGGCCTCCGGCCAGGGCATCGAGCAGTCCGGGCTGACCGCCTGGCCGGCCGGCCTGCCGGTGCTCCAGCGCACCTTCGAGCAGCGCTCGCGGGGCCACTCGCTGCGCGCCTACCCGGCGCTGGTGGACGAGCGGGAGTCGGTGGGCATCCGGCTGTTCGACACCCCGCAGGCGCAGGCCCAGGCGATGTGGGAGGGCACCCGGCGGCTGCTGATGCTGAGCACCAACTCGCCGGCCAAGTCGATCCAGGGCCGACTGGGCAACCAGGCCAAGCTGGCGCTCTCCTACAACCCGCACGGCTCGATCCCGGCCCTGTTCGAGGACGTGGTGGCCTGCGCCACCGACCGGCTGATGGCCTCGGCCGGCGGGCCCGCCTGGGACGAGGCGGCCTTCGGCAAGCTGCACGACAAGGTCCGGGCCGATCTGTACGAGCTCTCGGCGGACACCACGCTGAAGACGGCGACGGCTCTGATCGCCTTCCACAAGGCCTCGACCCGGCTCAAGGCGGTGAGCAGCCCGGTGCTGCTGAACGCCGTGAACGACATCCGGCTGCACCTGGCCTCGCTGGTGCACCCGGGCTTCGTCACCGAGAGCGGCTGGCAGCGGCTGCCGGACCTGAAGCGCTACCTGCTGGCGGTGGACCGCCGGCTGGAGGCGCTGCCGAACCACCCGCAGCGCGACACCCAGCAGCTGCTGAAGGTCCAGCAGGTCCAGCAGGCGTACGGCGAGCTGCTGGCGGAGGTGCCGGCCGGTCGGCAGCCCTCCCCGGAGGTCCTGGCGATCCGCTGGATGATCGAGGAGTTGCGGGTCAGCTTCTTCGCCCAGGGGCTGGGCACGCCGACCCCGGTCTCCGAGAAGCGGATCATGAAGGCGATGGAAGCGGCCCGGGCCGCGCTCTGAGCTGCGCGGGCGGTGCACGGGGCCCTCAGGAGCCGGTTCGACCTGGGGGCCCACCATGGGCTACGATCTGTCTTGTTCGCAGCGCACAGCAAAGCGAACGGATCGAAAATCTCTGGTCCTGTGGAGCAGTTGGTTAGCTCGCCACCCTGTCAAGGTGGAGGTCGCGGGTTCAAGTCCCGTCAGGATCGCCGTTGCCGAGAGGCCCGGAACCGTCTGGTTCCGGGCCTCTCTGCTTTTGGCCGGGTGCGCACTACCCCTGCATAGGTCTAGACCACAAGTGACCGTCCGTGTGACCGTCGTCACTTGTCTTTTCCTGAGAGCGACCGTCCGGCGCCCCCTCGCGACCCGTGCCAATTTAATATATAAAATTGCACTGCCATTCACAGTAAATCCCCCCCACCCCACAACCATCAAATCGTTATCCGGAGTTCAACATTCCGACCGACCGGCATGGAACGGGCGGTGAACCGGGCGATCTCCGGAGCCGTCCCGGGGCATGCAAAAGGGGCCGCTTACCGGACCCGGCGGAGTCCGGTAAGCAGCCCCTTTAAAGAGCCTCTGGCCTATCAGGCCTCGGTGCGCTGAGCCGGAATACCGGCCAGCAGAGCGCGAACCTCCGCCTCGCGATAGCGGCGGTGTCCACCAAGTGTGCGGATCGATGTGAGCTTGCCCGCCTTGGCCCAGCGGGTGACCGTCTTCGGGTCCACGCGGAACATGGTGGCGACCTCTGCCGGCGTCAGCAGCGGCTCAGCATCAGGGGTACGAGCGGTCATGAGCGGCCTCCTCGGGAGAACCGAACCAGGGCGGTTCTATCCTTCAAATTCTGCACCTTGGCCCGCGATGCCCGAAATGGCATAGACGGGCCGAGTCGGTTATAGGACGAACGGCTTGTCCTGGTGTCTACAACTACACCATCCGTCCAGCCCTATCGACCAAACCGCCAAAATTGACCCCTCACGGGTTCAAGGCCGACGGATGGCGATGGACCACCCCATAACGGGCAGTCACCTTATAGTGACATCTAGTTACGAGGGGACCAGACCCGCCGTTTCCCCGCAAAGCGCTCATCGAGTCCAGAACCACCCAAAAGTGGGCACGCTCATGTGAAGTTGGGCTGGTTGTCCCATTTTTGCACATAGGGGTAAGTTCGCGTCAACGGTGAGTAGTGTCACGTTCGATAGGTATTGACCCGAACCGGGACCTTGGTCATGAGGGTCGGGCCCAACGACCCTTCCAGTCTTACAAGTACCACCGACACCGGCTCCGGCCAGTGCTGACAGGGCCTCAGCGGCCCCCGGCGGACCTCCTGGCAACCCCGGCGACCCCCCGGCGACCCCCAGCAACCCCCCGGCAGACCTCCCCGCCAGCCTCCCAGCCGCCGTCAGTTCGCCTGCCGCAGCGCCTGCACCCGCCGCCAGCGCCCCGTCAGCTCCTCGTACGCCTGCACCGCGCCCGCCGAGTCCCCCGCCCGCAGCGCCTGCAGCCCCGCCTCCAGATCCCCCGCCGAGCGGTCCTCCGCCAACAGCCCCGGCCCCAGCAGGTGCACCAGGCCCCCGTAGTCCAGTTCCACCAGCGAGCGCGGATGGAACTCCTCCAGCCACCGCCCGACCTGCTCCGCCCCGCGCACCAGCTCACCCTGCGGCAGGCGCTCGCGCAACACCCGGTAGCCGCGCGCCACCCGCCGGCGCGCCTGCGCCATCGGGGTCAGATAGAACAGCGCCGCCGCCGTCTCCCCCTTCTCCGCCCCGCCGGCCGGCACGAAGCAGCGGTCCTCCTCCCCGAACGGCAGGAACCACCGCACCGGCACCTCCCACCGGCTGGTCAGGATCCACGGCCGGGCGTCCGGGTGCTCCGCCCGCCAGCGCTCCCGGTCGGCCTCCGCGGCCGCCCGGGTGGCCGGCGGCAGCGCGGTGTCCACCAGCGCCACCGGCGCCCCCGCCCGCAGCTCCTCCAGCGCCTGCCAGCTGCGCAGCCTGGTCGCCCACGGGCAGACGTACAGCACCCCGTCCACGGCCCGGACGAAGGCCCGCTCGCTCTCCCGCTCCGGCAGCGCCCGCGGCGTCCGCCCGACCAGCTCCGCCAGGGCCGCCCGCTGCTCCTCCAGCCCCGCCGCGGCCACCGGCTGCCCGGCCGCCCCCGCGTCCGGGCCGCGCTCCGCCGCGTACGCCTGCCAGCGCACCCGCTCGGGCTCCGGGTAGGCGGCCAGCGGCTCGTAGACCCGCAGGTGGGCGGCGTAGGGCGGCAGTACGGAGGTGCGCACGACGGTCACGTTCTGCATCGTCGCACGCACCACCGGTCCACCGGGAGGGCGCGGGCCCGGAACGGTTCGCGGGCGCACCCCCACGGCCCTCGCGCCGCCACCCGTCTCACACTTCGGACAACCCGTACAAGCTCGTACAAGAGGGCAGATCGGCGACGCCCTCGCGACTACTCTTCGCCTTAGGCGCCCGCACCACAGCAGCGGGCCTCGGATACTGGAGTCACCACAGTGACCGACGTACAGACCGCATCCGCCACGCACGCCGCACCCGGAGTGCTCAGCAGGATCTTCCGTACCGAACAGGACGGCGTCCCCGGCGACGGCCACGAGCAGGTCGTCCTCTGCCACGACCGCAGCTCCGGCCTCAAGGCCGTCATCGCCATCCACTCGACCGCCCTGGGCCCGGCCCTCGGCGGCACCCGCTTCTTCCCGTACGCCTCCGAGGAGGCGGCGCTGGAGGACGCGCTCAACCTGTCGCGCGGCATGAGCTACAAGAACGCGCTGGCCGGGCTCGACCTCGGTGGCGGCAAGGCCGTCATCATCGGCGACCCGAACAAGGACAAGAACGAGGCGATGCTCCGCGCCTACGGCCGCTTCGTGGAGTCCCTGCGCGGCCGGTACATCACCGCCTGCGACGTGGGCACCTACGTCCAGGACATGGACGTCATCGCGCGCGAGACCGAGTTCGTGACCGGCCGCTCCCCGGAGAACGGCGGCGCCGGCGACTCCTCGATCCTGACCGCCTTCGGCGTGTTCCAGGGCATGCGCGCCAGCGCCCAGGCCCGCTGGGGCCAGCCGACCCTGCGCGGCAAGCGGGTCGGCGTGGCCGGCGTCGGCAAGGTCGGCCACTACCTGGTCGGCCACCTCGTCGCGGACGGCGCCACCGTCGTCATCACCGACGTCTCCGAGGCCGCCGTGAACCGCGTGCGCGCGGCCCACCCGGAGGTGGAGGTCGTCGCCGACACCGCCGCCCTGCTCCAGGCCAAGCTGGACGTCTACGCCCCCTGCGCGCTCGGCGGCGCGCTCACCGACGACACGGTGGCCGCCCTCGGCGAGTTCGGCACCTCCCTCGTCTGCGGCGCGGCCAACAACCAGCTGGCCCACCCCGGCGTCGAGAAGGACCTGGCCGGCCGCGGGATCCTCTACGCCCCGGACTACCTGGTGAACTCCGGCGGCGTGATCCAGGTCGCCGACGAGATCGAGGGCTTCAACTTCGAGCGGGCCAAGAACAAGGCCACCAGGATCTTCGACACCACGCTGGAGATCTTCACCCGGGCCGCCTCGGACGGCGTCCCGCCGGCCGTCGCCGCGGACCGCCTGGCCGAGAAGCGGATGCGCGAGATCAGCGCGCTGCGCTCGGTCCTGCTGCCGGGTGCCCGCCGCGCCTGAGCACCGCCGTAGGACCCTGCTGCGCGGGGGGCGGTCGCCGGGGCGGTCCCGAGCCGTCCACCTTCCGCCTCCCGCGCATCACAATGTGGAACCGGATTCTCACTTCTGCACCCGATCGGGTGATCCAAAGTCCCCCTTGGGGGGATAATCGATCCGGGAACGACGGACCTGAACTACCTCCGGACAGCGTGCAAATGGCCGCAAAACCTCCCCTGACCTGGGAAGACCTGGTCTCGGGTGCGGCCGGTGCGCGCCACGTCACACCGACGACGTACCGTCCAGCGGCAGAAACAGGTACCGTTAATGCTCCAAGGGACGGTCCTCCCCATTCGGGCAGGCCGCTCTTGATCATGAACACGTGTCAGACTCGGGGCCGTGAGCCCCATCGTTGAGGGGGTCGACCCATGGGGCGCGGCCGGGCCAAGGCCAAGCAGACGAAGGTCGCCCGCGAGCTGAAGTACAACAGCGGCGGGTTCGACGCCAATCGTCTGTCCAACGAGCTGGGCGTATCGCCCTCCACCACCCCGATCGAGCCTGAGCCGATCGAGGAAGAAGAGGACGACGACCCCTACGCGGAATACGCGGCTCGTTACGCCGACGATGACGAGGACGACGACGTCGAGTCGGGCTCCGGGCAATCCCAGGCCCGCCGCCGGGCGTAGTCGCAGTCTGGCCTGACCGGTCCGAGCGCCCAGTGCGCCGGGCCGGTTTTCGGCGTTCCCGCGCACGGGCCACCACCGCGGACGTCTTCAGGACGTGGAGGGCTGCGGGACGGGTGTGAAGAAAGGCCCCTCCGGCATCTCGCCGCAGGGGCCCTCTCCGTGCCTCAGGGGGCTGCTCAGCCCGCCGTGAAGCCCTCGTACGCGTTGTAGAGCGCCGCGCCGCCCTCGTGCTCGCCGTCGCGCTCGACGATGTCGCCGAGCAGCCAGGCCTCGACGCCCCGGTCCTCCAGGATCGAGAGCACCACGTCCACCGAGTGCGGCGGAACGACGGCGACCATGCCGACGCCCATGTTGAGCGTCTTCTCGATCTCCAGGGTGGCCACCTTGCCGACCTGGGCGACGGTCTGGAAGACCGGCAGCGGGGTCCAGGTGCCGCGGTCCAGGCGGGCGTGCAGGCCGTCCGGGATCACCCGGGCCAGGTTGGCCGCCAGGCCGCCGCCGGTGACGTGCGAGAAGGCGTGGACCTCGGTCGCCCGGGTCAGCGCCAGGCAGTCCAGCGAGTAGATCCGGGTCGGCTCCAGCAGCTCCTCGCCGAGCGTGCGGCCGAACTCCTCGACCTTGCGGTCCAGCTTCCAGCCGGCCTCGTTCAGCAGCACGTGGCGCACCAGCGAGTAGCCGTTGGAGTGCAGACCGGAGGCGGCCATCGCGATCACCACGTCGCCGGCCCGGACGCGCTCGGCGCCCAGCAGCGCGTCCGCCTCCACCACACCGGTGCCGGCGCCCGCGACGTCGTACTCGTCCGGGCCCAGCAGGCCCGGGTGCTCGGCGGTCTCCCCGCCGACCAGGGCGCAGCCGGCCAGCGCGCAGCCCTCGGCGATGCCCTTGACGATCGCGGCGACCCGCTCCGGCACGACCTTGCCGACGCAGATGTAGTCGGTCATGAACAGCGGCTCGGCGCCGCACACCACCAGGTCGTCCACGACCATGCCGACCAGGTCGTGGCCGATCGTGTCGTGCTTGTCCATGGCGGCGGCGATGGCGACCTTGGTGCCCACGCCGTCGGTGGCCGAGGCCAGCAGCGGCCGCTCGTAGCGCTTGAAGGCGGACGCGTCGAAGAGCCCGGCGAAGCCGCCGATGCCGCCGACGACCTCGGGGCGGCTGGCCTTCTTGACCCACTGCTTCATGAGCTCGACGGCGCGGTCGCCCGCCTCGATGTCGACGCCGGCGGCGGCGTAGGTGGCGCCGTTCTGGTTCGTGGTCACTGCGGTGCGGCCCTTTCGGGTCAGTGGGGGATGGAACAGCGGTGGGGCCCCGGGTTCCGGGACCCCACCTTGAGTACTACGGGCGGCGCAGGGCGTCGGCCGCGCCCGCTCCGCCGAGCAGGGACTGGACACCGTCCGGGTCGCTGCCCGTCGGCTTGCCGCGGACGGCCGGCGGCTGCTGGCCGCCCTTGATCTCGGCCTCCAGCAGGAGCTTGCCGAGCAGCGCCGGGTCGGGCAGCTCCATCGGGTACTCCCCGTCGAAGCAGGCCCGGCAGAGCCGGTCCTTCGGCTGCTTGGTGGCCTCGATCATGCCGTCGATCGAGATGTAGGAGAGCGAGTCCGCGCCGAGGGTGCGGCCGATCTCCTCGATGGTCATGCCGTTGGCGATCAGCTCCGCGCGGGTGGCGAAGTCGATGCCGAAGAAGCAGGGCCACTTCACCGGCGGCGAGGAGATCCGGATGTGGACCTCGGCGGCGCCCGCCTCGCGCAGCATCTTGACCAGCGCGCGCTGGGTGTTGCCGCGCACGATCGAGTCGTCGACGACCACCAGGCGCTTGCCCTGGATGACCTCGCGCAGCGGGTTGAGCTTCAGCCGGATGCCGAGCTGGCGGATGGTCTGGCTGGGCTGGATGAAGGTGCGGCCCACGTAGGCGTTCTTCACCAGGCCGGAGCCGTACGGGATCCCGCTGGCCTCGGCGTAGCCGATGGCGGCCGGGGTGCCGGACTCCGGAGTGGCTATCACCAGGTCGGCCTCGGCGGGCGCCTCGGCGGCCAGCCGGCGGCCCATCTCCACGCGGGAGAGGTGCACGTTGCGGCCGGCGATGGAGGTGTCCGGGCGGGCCAGGTAGACGTACTCGAAGACGCAGCCCTTGGGCTTCGCCTCGGCGAAGCGGGAGGTCCGCATGCCGTTCTCGTCGATGGCGATGAGCTCGCCGGGTTCGACCTCGCGGATGAAGGAGGCGCCGCAGATGTCCAGCGCCGCCGTCTCGGAGGCGACCACCCAGCCGCGCTCCAGCCGGCCGAGCACCAGCGGGCGGATGCCCTGCGGGTCGCGGGCGGCGTAGAGCGTGTGCTCGTCCATGAAGACGAGTGAGAACGCGCCCTTGACCTTGGGCAGGACCAGCTTGGCCGTCTCCTCGATGGAGAGGTCCGGATGGCCTGCGAGCAGGGCGGTCACCAGGTCGGTGTCGTTGGTCGCGGCCGACCGGCCCGAGCGGGAGACGTGCTCCTCACCGGGCAGTTCGGCGACCATGGCCGCCAGTTCGGCGGTGTTCACCAGGTTTCCGTTGTGCCCGAGGGCGAGCGAACCGTGAACGGTCGCACGGAAGGTCGGCTGGGCGTTCTCCCAGACCGAGGAACCGGTGGTCGAGTAGCGGGCGTGTCCGACGGCGATATGCCCGTGCAACGACCCCAGGGAGGCCTCGTCGAAGACCTGGGAGACGAGCCCCATGTCCTTGAAGACGAGAATCTGGGAGCCGTTGCTCACTGCGATGCCCGCGGATTCCTGACCGCGGTGCTGCAGGGCGTAAAGGCCGAAGAACGTGAGCTTGGCGACCTCCTCGCCGGGAGCCCAGACACCGAAGACGCCGCAAGCGTCCTGGGGGCCTTTCTCACCGGGAAGAAGATCGTGGTTGAGTCTTCCGTCACCACGTGGCACGCCTTCGAGTCTAGGGCAGTTGGCACAGGCTTCCGGAACCGGGGAGGCCGGGATTGTTGGGCGATCGATCAGTAACGCGCGTAGACAAAACCCCTTACGCGGCGTGGAATTCGGGGCGCGGCAATTCGCCGGAGGGGCGCTTGGCCTTGCGGCTCGCGCCCGTTGGCGCGATGTGTGCGCGGGCGGCCCTTCGCCGGGCGTTCGCCGGGGGTTCGCCCAACGTGAGCCTGCTCACCCGGGGCCGGAGGGGGTCGAGTGGGGCCGGACGGGGGGGTGGGGCCGCGTCGTCGGCTGCCGGCCGTGGGTGTCAGACCGCGGGATGGGCCGCCGGGAGCAGGAGGCCCCAGGCGCCCGGGTGCACCGTCCAGGTCCGCGCCCGGACCGGGCCGACCGGATGGCCGTCCGCCTCGTAGCCGAATCCGCGCCCGACCACCGAGACGGTCGCCGCGCGGGCCCGCACCAGTTCACCGGGGGCCCGGACGACGATCTCCACCACGCCCTCGCCCGCCGCCTCGCCGACCGGCAGGGTCACCTCGACCACCCGGACCGGCCGGTCGACGTCTGCGAGCAGCCGCCCGTCCGCCTCGACCCGGAGCCGGGAGCTGTGCTCGCTCTTGGTGGTGTCCGATGCGCTCTTCGTGAGTACGGTCCCCTGCTCGGCCGCAGCCAGTTTCGCCCATAGCGAACGCCAGCCACCCGTGCGGCCCACCAGCCGGCGCGCCCCGCTGCCCGAGATCCGCACCCCGCCGAGCGCCACCCCGCCGCCGTCGTCCACCAGCAGGTCCAGCTTGCGCGGCGCGCCCGAGAGCACCGCCCGCGCGGCCGGCACCGGCTCGCCCGGCACACCGAGCGCACGGGCCGCGGCCAGCTCGTTCGGCCGACCGACCGGGACCATGCCCACCGCGTCCGCTCCCAGCTCACGCTGGCGGTGCAGGGCCTGGAGCACCCTCTGCAGGGCGAGATCGGAACCGATCACGACCGGTCGGCGGCGGCCCCGGTGCGAAAGCACCCGGTCGAGCTCGGACGGGCTCTCCGGGTACGCCACCTTGACGTCCGCGCCTCCGCAGAGGACGTCCTTCGCGATCCGCACCGACTCGCCGTCGGTCTGCCGGGCCGCCGGGTCGAGGAGCAGGAGGAGCGGCTCGGGGCCGCCGGTTGCGGGCGTGGACAGGGACGACACGACCGGTCCTTCCTCAGGTAATCTCTCGGTGCAAGAGCCCCTTGCGCTATTGCGCCAGGGGCTTCGTCTATCTCGGGGCAGACTGCGGCCTACGCAGGATGCCCCAACCGGAAGGGGTGTACGCCTGTGCCGGCACTCGTGCTCGTTGGCGCTCAGTGGGGAGACGAGGGCAAGGGGAAGGCGACCGACCTCCTCGGTGGCTCCGTCGACTACGTCGTTCGCTACCAGGGCGGCAACAACGCCGGTCACACGGTGGTCATCGGCGACCAGAAGTATGCACTTCACCTGCTGCCTTCCGGAATCCTCAGCCCGAATGTGACGCCGGTGATCGGCAACGGCGTCGTCATCGACCCGGGCGTGCTGCTCTCCGAGCTCAGCGGTCTGAACGAGCGCGGCATCGACACCTCCAAGCTGCTGATCTCGGGCAACGCCCACCTGATCACGCCGTACCACCGCACCCTGGACAAGGTCACCGAGCGCTTCCTCGGCAAGCGCCGGATCGGCACCACCGGCCGCGGCATCGGCCCGACCTACGCGGACAAGATCAACCGCGTCGGCATCCGCGTGCAGGACCTCTTCGACGAGTCGATCCTGCAGCAGAAGATCGAAGCCGCGCTGCACGACAAGAACCAGCTGCTGGTCAAGCTCTACAACCGCCGCGCCATCCCGGCCGAGCTGGTGCTGGAGGAGTACCTCGGCTACGCGGACAAGATCAAGCCGTTCCTGGCCGACACCACCCTGGTGCTGGACGAGGCGCTGAAGGCGAACAAGGTCGTCCTGCTGGAGGGCGGCCAGGGCACCCTGCTCGACGTCGACCACGGCACGTACCCCTTCGTCACCTCCAGCAACCCGACCGCCGGCGGCGCCTGCACCGGTGCGGGCATCGGCCCGACGAAGATCGACCGCGTCATCGGCATCCTGAAGGCGTACACCACCCGCGTCGGCTCGGGCCCGTTCCCGACCGAGCTGCTGGACGCCGACGGCGAGGCGCTCCGCCGGATCGGTGGCGAGCGCGGTGTGACCACCGGCCGCGACCGCCGCTGCGGCTGGTTCGACGCGGTGATCGCGCGCTACGCGACCCGGGTCAACGGCCTGACCGACTTCTTCCTGACCAAGCTCGACGTGCTCACCGGCTGGGAGCAGATCCCGGTCTGCGTCGCCTACGAGATCGACGGCAAGCGGGTCGAGGAGCTGCCGTACAACCAGTCGGACTTCCACCACGCCAAGCCGATCTACGAGACGCTGCCGGGCTGGACCGAGGACATCAGCAAGGCGAAGACCTTCGCCGACCTGCCGAAGAACGCCCAGGCGTACGTGAAGGCCCTGGAGGAGATGTCGGGCGCCCCGATCTCCGCCATCGGCGTCGGCCCGGGCCGCACCGAGACGATCGAGATCAACTCGTTCATCTGAGCCGCCCGGCCCGGTAGGCACGCGGGCAGCTGAGAAGGCCCTGTGGGACGCACCGTCCCACAGGGCCTTCTTCGCGCCTCGAGGCTTTTGAACTAGTTCAATAAGGCATTGCCTCTAGTGCAGAGTGGCGCTACCTTCGGGATCATGACTGCGAAGCTCCCCGTGCCGGCGACCCTCGTCGGACGCCACGTCCGCCTCGAACCCCTCGGCCGCCACCACCTGCCCGACCTGTTTGCCGCCGGCGGCGGCGACGAGGAGGTCTGGCGCTGGGTGCCCTCCGGCACGCCGCACACCGAGGCGGAGTTCGCCGCCGTCATCGACAAGCGGCTCGCCGAGATCGAGGGCGGGACGGCGGTCGTGTTCGCGGTGATCGACCTGGCGGGCGAGCGGGCGATCGGCATGACCGGGTACTACGACTTCGACGCCGTCAACGAACTCGTCGAGATCGGCGGCACCTGGTACGCAAGGACCGCCTGGCGGACGGCGGTGAACACCGAGTCCAAGCTGCTGCTGCTCACGCATGCCTTTGAGGACCTGGGGATGGGTCGCGTCTTCTGGAAGACCGACAGCCTCAACGAGCGCTCCCGCAAAGCCATTTCACGTCTGGGCGCGACCTACGAGGGCATCCACCGCCGGGACAGGCTTCGCGCGGACGGCAGTTGGCGCGACAGCGCCTACTTCTCCATGCTGGCCGACGAGTGGCCGGCGGCCAAGTCCCGCTTGACGGAAAGCCTTTCACTCGGCTGACGGGCAGCGGCGATCTGCGCGACGACCCCGACGAAGAGCACCGAGACGAACAGCCCGGCCAGCAGGACGACACCCATCAGCCACCGACCGCCGCAACCGCCCACACCGCTTTCCCGTACGACCCGATGAGTTCCACACCCCACTCATCGGCAAGCGAGTCGACAAGGTCAAGCCCCCGTCCGCTTGTTCGCGTGTCATCGGGGACCGGTCGGACGATCGGTGCGGCCGAGGCGTCGGAGACGGTGATGTAGAGCTTGCGGGCGCGGAGTTCGAGCACCACGGTCGGGGCGCCGTCGCCGTGCACGAGGGCGTTGGTGACCAACTCGGAGAGCAGGAGGCACGGGACGTCCGCGTCCAGGCCGATGATCTGCAGCGTTTCGCGGAGGAGCCGCCGCAGGGTGCCGACGATCTCCGGCACGGCCGGCGGGAAGAGGTCCAGCCGGAACCCGCCGGCCGGGTCGGCGTCGAGCGGGCGCAGGGGAGGAAGCAACATCGACTGTCTCCAGTCCAGTTGAGGGAGGGGCGCGCACACAGGGCCGTCGCGCCCGTGGCCTACCCCTGCGACCGCGCGTCCGGGGTGCACTTCGAGCGCCCTGCCGATACGTCAGCAGGCCCTGTGAGAACGACGGTAGGGTCCTCAGTAGAAGAATTGCTACTGAGCCAGGTGCACTTCACCCCATCGAGGGACCCTCCCGCCTCGGGAATCCCCATTGGTGGACCTGGTGCCACCCGGGCGGCAGACTGCACCGGAGGCACCGATCGAGGGGAGACATCCATGCCACCCCGCCTGTCGCCAACCGTGCGCCAGCAGCGGCTCGGCATCGAGCTGCGCACCATGCGCGAGCACGCGGGCATGACTCCCAAGGCGATGGCCGCGGCGTTGGGCACGGATGCCGCCAAGATCTCCCAGATGGAGAACGGGAAGTCGGGCATAGGCGCCGGCCGACTCAAGTCCTGGGCAGCAGCGGCCAAGTGCACCAACGCCTCGCTTGTCGAGGCACTCGGCCTAATGACGCACGATCGCGAGAAGCACTGGTGGCACAGCTACCGAGGTCGGGTCCCGCAGGGAATGCTCGACATCGCGGAGCTGGAACACCACGCCGAGTCGATGCTCGTGCTGAACACGGTCTCGATCCCGGGCCTGCTCCAGACCGGCCGCTACGCCTCCGCCATGTTCGCCCGGCTCCGGCCGCCGATCCCCCGACACGATGCCGACGTGCGGACGGCCTTCCGGATCCAACGCCAGCACACCCTCGCCGACGGCCGCGTGCCATTCACCGCCTTCGTCCACGAGGCGGCCCTCCGCATGCAGTTCGGCGGGCCTGACGTCCTCCACGACCAGCTTGCCAGCCTGCTCTCCGACGCCGACCGCCCGTGGATCACCGTGCGTGCGATCCCCTTCGGCGTCGACACCTACCCCGGGTCCGGCGAGGACCTCTTCTTCGCCCACGGCCCGGTCCCCGAGCTGGACACCGTACAGATCGATCTCACCCAGGGCCCGTACTTCCTCCACACGGAGGCCGAGTTGGACTCGTACCGCGCCATCATCGCGGAGTCCGAGGCCACCGCACTCAGCCCGGAGACCTCTCGCGACTTCATCCAGCACATCATGACGGACCTGAAAGGCTAGCGAGGTATGGGTAACTGGCAGAAGTCATCGATAAGCGGGAACAGCAACCAGTGCATCGAAGTCCGAACCTCCGACGGCCTGGTCGAGATCCGCGAGTCCGACGCTCCCGACGCCGTCGTCGTCACGACCCCGAAGAAGTTCGCCCTCTGGCTCGAAGGCGTCAAGCGCGGCGAGTTCGACCACTTCGGCACCGCCTAGCCGAATCGTTCCGGCGGCCCCTTGCTCCCGCAAGGGGCCGCCGAAGGCGGGCCCGCCGGTCAGCCGGCCGCCTCGATGTGCTCGAAGATGTCCGCGTCCGTCTCCTGCTGCCAGGCGGGCAGCGCGTCCCAGTCGGCGACGTAGCCCGGCTTCGGGTTCTCGATGTGCTTGTGGATCTGGGCGATCCAGCAGAGAGCGACAAACCGGCCCTTCTGCTCGCGGGTGAGCTTCCCCGTGTTGCCCGCACTCACCCGGACGAAGTCGCGCACCTGTCCGTACACGGCGGCCGCACACTGCCGCTCCCACTCCGGTGTGTCCTCCCAAGGAGCGACGTAGCCCGGCTTCGCCTCACCCGGGTAGTGCTTGATCACGCCGGCGATCCACGCCTCACGGAAGATCCGGCCGTCGTTCGTCATGCGGTCATCCTTGTCGTCAGACGGCGCGGGAGAGCGCCGAGATCCGATGATGCAGATCCGAGACTCGGCCATCGGCCATGAGCGGGGCAAGACGGGACTGGAGCCCCTCCAACTTCCTTCCGAGGAACCCGGAGCCGGTCCGGCCCGCCAGCTCCATGGCCGCTCCGCTGAAATGCAGCACCTGGTCCAGGTCACCACGGTGCGCACCGAGTATCGCAAGTTCGGCCAGTACCGCCCCACGGCGACGTGGGGACAGCTCCTGCTCAAGAGCGACCATCAGGGCATCCTCGGCAAGGTCAGGACGCCCAAGCTCCAGATAACAGGTGCCGCGCTCCTCCGCGAGACGAGAGCCGTCGAAACGCAACCATCCACCATTGTGGATCTGGCCGCTCAGGACATGGACCTGGTCGGCCAGATCGAGAGCGCGGTTGCAAGCACTCAGGTCACCGAGGTCGGCATAGACCTCGGCTTGGACAGCCGCGACCCAGTAACGGGTGGAGAGTTGGCTGTCACCGCGCTGGGCGATCCGAGAGGCCGCCGACAGTATCCGCAACGCCACTGCGGGCCTCCCCTCGTACAACTCGACGAAGGCGTGTCGGGTCATGGCGCATGCCCAGAGATCGAAGTCCCCGGCCTCCGGCGCGGCGCGCGCGGCGAGCGAATAGCAGTACGCCGCGTCGGTGTACCGGTTTCCGTCGAAGAAGATCTCCCCGGCGAGCTGGTAGAGGTCCCCCGTCAAAGCACACAGCCGCTTCCGATCCACTTCACTCCGTACATCGCCCAGCTCTCGGGCAAGAATCCCGAGCTGATGGTGTACCAGGGGGTAGACAGCCTGCTTTGCCGTGGCCAGGGCGAATACCTGCCACAGAGGGGAGCCGAGCGTTCCTGTCTGCTCAGCGGTCGGATCAGACAGGCTGGATTCCAAGGTCACGTCAGCACGCGGCAACGCCACCAACGCTCCGGTTAGAGCAAGCAGGCTCAGGACGTCGCGGCGTTTCATGTCGTCAGCATCACCAGTGTCGAATGGGGTTTCTGGACACGAAGGTCCGGTGCATGTTGCCGACTGAGGTGTCAGCAGGGCGTCCAGCTCCGAGGTGGTGATATCCAGGAGCTGCGCAAGCCTGGGTCGCTGATGGGGCCTGGGCGTGGCCTGGCCACCCTCCCAGCGCACGACTGTGGATACGGCGACCCCGAGCCTGTCGGCGAGATCTTCCTGACTGTAGCCCAGCACCACACGTCGCCTGGCAAGGCCGTCCCGTTTGGCCCACATACCGCCCCGTCCTGTCCCTGAGGTACGCCGAGGCAGCGCCCCAACGCCTGGAGAACGCTTGGGGGCCGCCTTGGCTTCGCTCTGGGAGACCGTAACTGATCGTTGTTCACTGGTCACCTACCGCGTTGAAGGACGAGTCGGTTCCGGCCCTCGGCACTTCGAAGCGGCCCGCCGAGGTCTGGCTCGGCCCAGTCGCGCCGAGACCACAGAGCTGTTGGAGGAACACAATGCACACCACCATCGAAACCGGTTCCGAGCTCGTCGAGCTCGGAAGGTTCTTCACCATCGCCGGCCGCCGACTGGCGGCCGGCGACACCTTTCCGGAGATGTTCAGCGGTGCGGTCGACGCCGTGTGGCACACACTCGCCGATGACCACGCCGCGCACGCCACATTCACCACAGCCCACGCAGGTCAGCCCCTCACTCATGTGAAGGGCGTCGGATCCGGGTGCATCGGGTGGATCGCCTCCTACGAAGAGGCCTATGGCCCCCTCCCGAAGATCTGGTTCACGAGCGCCGATGGCAGCGTGGACACCGAAGCCTTGGCCCGCTACCGCGAGACCGGAACGGTGGTCGCGGAGTGGAATTGCTCCCCGGCCCCGGGCGACGGCGACGTGGTCCCGATGAAGAGCAACCGGTGACAGGCGGACAATTCGACGGAGCGCCCCGGCCCATCGCCGGGGCGCTCCGCCTCATTGAGCCCCTCACCACGAGGCCGACCTCTGTAGACGTGTCCGGCTACGTCACCGCGCTGTACGAACACTGTCCGTTCCTTCAACAGTCCGTGACTCGTGACGCGACGGGCTGGACGGTCTACGAAATCGCACCAGGCACGCACCGATACCAGGTCGAGGCGGAGTTGTTCCGCGCTGGCGTTCAGGCCGCCGAGCGGATCCGACTCGTGAAGAATCGACCTGATGGCACCTTCGTCTGCGAGAACATCGTGATTCTGGGGGCGGTCGCCGACACCGGGCACTCCGAGCTGATGGCCTGGCCGCACTGGGCTCTCAAGCATCTGTACGGACCAGTCGGCGTGATGTTCGGGAAGTTCGCCCAGGGTGTCCAGGAGTTCGACAGGTCTGGCCGGAGAATCCCTGCTCCACCGTGCTCGTTTCTCCCGGTACGGGCTTCCGTACGGCTCCGCGACCCCCGGCTCCTCAGGGACACACCCGACCTGGCGCAGGCCTTGGCCATCGCCGACGATGACGGCCGAAACGTCTTCGAGAGCATCCCTTGCGAGTGGAAGGCAGTACGAGAATGGGCGAGTTCGCTACCTGTCCCCTGGAGGCGGTGAAGGCCGCAGAGGCTATCTGTGGCCCGGTCGAGCTGAAGGAAATCACCGACCGGCGCGGCTCAGCGGTATGGAAGGCGGTCGGCGCCGGCACCACGGTGGCTATCAAGGCCGGGTACGGGGACGGTGAGGAGATCACGGCTCGTGAGGCCGCCGTGCTCGACCAACTCCCCGACTACACCGTGACATCCGGTCGGCACAGTCACGGCGTCTGGTACGTCACGGCATGGCTCGACGGACCTTCCACATGGGAGCTGTTCAAGCCCTTCCGGCAGGGATCCGACCTGCGCACCGAGGCTCTCTCCGGAGCGGTGGACCTCTGCCGTGCCGTCGCCGACCTCCACGCGCTTGGCTGGGTGCACAGCGACCTTCAACCCCTACACGGTGTCCACACTGACATGGGTGCCAGGCTGCTGGACTTCGCATGGTCCTGGCACACCGACTTCCCGCAGCACCCCGCCTTCATGGGCGGCATCACGCACCTCGTCGCGCCTGAGTTGGCCGTATCGATCCACGACGGTGAGCGGCCTGCAACGCCGACCCAGGCCGCCGACGTCTACGCCCTCGCCGGGAGCCTGTGGACCTGCACCACGGGGACATGGCCGCTGGACTACGCCGCAGTTGGCATCAACCCGAAGGACAGCACCCCGGACAGCCTCCGCGCGGCCATCGCCACCGGCACCGTTCCGCTGGATCCAGTGGAACCCTGGCCGGATCTCCAGCGCACTCTTCGCCTGGCCCTGGATGCACTGCCGGAGAGGCGCCCGACGGCCTCCGCCCTCGCCGGCCTTCTGGCAGCCCTGGAATGAGGCTTCGGGAACTCAACCTGGACGATGCCGAGGCCGTACAGCGGATCTACAGTGGCTCCTCGGTGAGACACCTCGACCGCCCAACCATGAACCGGGCGGAGGCCAACACGTATGTAGCGCAAGCCGTGGCCCTGGCGGCGGAGCAACCACCAAGACTGCTCATCTTCGGCATTGACCTGGACTCCGACCTGATCGGCGTTATCAAGCTCGACACCATCGACAACACCGGCCGGCTGAGCTACATCCTCCGCGAGGACACATGGAACCGCGGATACGCCACCAGGGCCGTGGCCGATCTGCTCGCTCACGCATTCGGCGTTCTCCAGCTCCCCAGCATCCGCGCCAGGCATCGAGTGGACAACCTAGCCTCCGGCAAGGTGCTGGTCAGAGCCGGATTCATCTACACCTACACCGTGGACGGGCTAGTGAACTACCTTGTAAGACAACCGTCCTGATGCACTGCTCGACCCTCTGATCAGGAGGCTGCGTAGGAAGGCGGCGGGTCCGACTTCCTACGCAGCTCAGGGTTGGACACTCAGGCCGCGCCGCCGGCGAACTGGGCGGTCCAGCTCTCCAGCTGCTCGTCGGTGATCCTGACGATGGGCAGGACGTGCGAACCCGCCTTGACCTCAAGCGAACTTGAAGTCCTACCGTGATCGCGTTCCAGTGGTCGTTGAAGGGGGCGCATCAGCGTGGCTATCAAGGAGTACTCGCACGAGGAACTGGCGGCTCAGCCCATCGGCGCGTGGAGTGGCGCGGCCTACCGCCAGGTGGTCGGAGCTCTCCGGGCCCAGCTGGCGGTGGAGGATCTCACCCAGCCGCACTGGTGGACGCTCAACCATGTCGCCGGGGCACCGGCCACCTGGAGCCGCGCCACCCTGACGGAGCGGCTGGCAGCGTACGAGGACCTCGGGATCGACTTCGACGGTGTCTTCGATGACCTGCTTGCTCGCGGCTGGATCACCGAGGAGGCGGGGGTCATGACATTGACGAAGGCCGGAGAGGACGGCCGCCTGCGGGCCAGGGAGCGCAATCTGCGCGTTCACGAGCAGATGCACGAAGGCATCGACACGGCCGACTTCGTGACCACGATCAACGTGCTGCGACGAATGGTCGCGAACCTGGGCGGCAACAGCGATCTGCCCGCCTGACGGATACCGGGAGACGGTCTACAACAACCCGAACTCCCCCGGCTGCCCCGTCGCAGCTGCGTAGGAAGTCGGACCCGCCGACTTCCTACGCAGCTCAAGGTTGAACGCTCAGGCCGTGCCGCCGCCGAACCGGGTGGTCCAGCTTTCCAACTGCTCCTCGGTGATCTTGGCGAAGAGCACCGGCGGCACCGTGAACGGCGTGCCGGCCGGGACGAGGGTGAGCGCCTCGTCGGCGGCGACCCAGGTGCGGGTGTCGTCGGCCAGGGTGAAGGAGTCGCGGATGGCCTTGGCCGCGGTCGGGATGAAGGGCTCGGAGACCACCGAGTACAGGTGGATGAGGTTCATCGCGGTGCGCAGCGTCAGGGCGGCGGCGTCCAGATCCGTCTTGGCCTGCAGCCAGGGGGCCTTCTCGTCCAGGTAGGAGTTGCCGGCGCTCCACAGGGCACGCAGACTCTGCGCGGCCTTGCGGAAGTTGAGCGCGTCGAGGTGGCCCTCGTACTCGGCGAGCAGTTCGGCGATCTGGGTGCCGAGGCGCTGCTCGGCCTCGCCCGCCTCGTGGCCGGCCGGGACCTCGTCGCCGAAGCGCTTGCGGCTGAAGGACAGCACGCGGTTGACGAAGTTGCCGAGGGTGTCGGCGAGATCCTTGTTGACGACGGAGGCGAAGAGGTCCCAGGTGAAGCTGGAGTCGTCCGACTCGGGGGCCTGCGCCATCAGGAAGTAGCGCCAGTAGTCGGCCGGCAGCAGCTCCAGCGCGACGTCGGTGAAGATGCCCAGCTTCTGGCTGGTGGAGAACTTGCCGCCGTAGTACGTCAGCCAGTTGAAGGCCTTGACGTAGTCGACCTTCTTCCACGGCCGACGCGAGCCGAGGATCGTGGCGGGGAACATCACCGTGTGGAACGGGACGTTGTCCTTGGCCATGAACTCCGTGTACCGGACGGTGGAGTCGGCCTCGTACCACCAGGACTTCCAGTCCCGGACCTCGCCGGCGGGGGCGGCGTCCGCCCACTCCTTGGTGGCGCCGATGTACTCGATCGGGGCGTCGAACCAGACGTAGAAGACCTTGCCGGAGGCCGCCAACTCCGGCCAGACGTCGGCCGGGACGGGAACGCCCCACTCCAGGTCGCGGGTGATCGCGCGGTCCTGGAGGCCCTCGGTCAGCCACTTGCGGGCGATCGAGGAGGCGAGGACGGGCCAGCTGTCACCGTTGGCCGCGATCCACGCCTCGACCTCGTCCGTCAGCTTCGACTGGAGGAGGAAGAGGTGCTTGGTCTCGCGGACCTCCAGGTCGGAGCTGCCGCTGATGGCCGAGCGCGGCTCCACCAGGTCCGTCGGGTCGAGGACGCGGGTGCAGTTCTCGCACTGGTCGCCGCGGGCCTTGTCGTAGCCGCAGTGCGGGCAGGTGCCGACGATGTACCGGTCCGGGAGGAAGCGGCCGTCGGTGTTGGAGTACACCTGGCGGACCGAGCGCTCCTCGATGAAGCCGTTCGCGTGCAGCTCGCGGGCGATCTCCTGGGTGATCTCCCGGTTCTGCGGGGAGGAGCTGCGGCCGAAGAAGTCGAAGGACAGCTGGAAGCCGTCGTAGATGGCCTTCTGCTGGTCGTGGGCCTGCGCGCAGAACTCGGCGACCGGCAGGCCCGCCTCCTGGGCGGCCAGCTCGGCGGGGGTGCCGTGCTCGTCGGTGGCACAGATGTACAGGACCTCGTGGCCGCGCTGGCGCAGGTAGCGGGAGTAGACGTCCGCCGGGAGCATCGACCCGACCATGTTGCCCAGGTGCTTGATCCCGTTGATGTAGGGAAGCGCGCTGGTGATCAACTGCCGAGTCATCCTGGGATGCTCCAATGTCTCCGGCGAACACCGGTGGGGGTGCCCGCGGGTGGATGGTGTCGATGTCCTGTGCGCCGGGCGTCGGGTACAGGCCGCCAAGCGAGCCCGGACGGCCGGAGGCGACCTGGACGCGGTGCGTCCCGGGTGCGGCTGAGTTTAGTGGCTCCCGGCACGTCCCCGAGCGGCACCGGGCTCGGGCGCGGACGAGGGCGCGGACGAGGGCGCGGACGACGGCGCCGGTACGGACGCCTGTACGGGACGCCTGAGCGGACGCGGGCTCAAGCTCGGGCGATCAGCCGGTGGCGGCCACGGGCGGGGACCCGGGGACGGGGGTACCGAGCGAGCGCCGGGCGGTGGTGAGCAGCGGGGCGAGGTCGGCAGCGGCCTCGCCCGCCTCGTCGATCGCGGCGGTGAGGGTGGACTCGTAGGTGCTGCGAGCCTCCTCCCGGCGGGCGCGGCCGAGGTCGGTGATGACGGTGTAGACGCCGCGCTTGTCGTCCGGGCAGCTGTCCCGGTAGGTGAACTCGGCCGTGTGCAGCCGGGCGACCAGGCGGGTGACCGAGCTCTGGTTGAGCCCGAGGCTGGTGGCGAGGTCCTGCATGCGCAGCTCGCCCTTGGGGGCCTCGGCGAGGAAGCCGAGGGCGCGGTACTCGGAGAGACCGAGACCGTGGCGGCGCTGGAGGGCGGTGGCCAGGCGGCCCTCGACCTGGGTGTGCAGCGCGGTGAGGCGGGCCCACATCCGGGCATCCGCATCGCCGCTGGTGGGGGTGGGTCGAGAGGTCATGGGTGACTCCCTGGCCGTGCGGGGTGGGTTGACACAGGTTACTTGTACATGCATGCTCTTGCCCAGTCTCCATGAACTTGCACATACATGCAATTACTAGGAACCCGGGGGGTTCTCATGGCCTGGATCTACCTGCTCATCGCCTCGGCCTTCGAAGTGGTCTTCGCCCTCGCCACCAACGCGACCCACGGCTTCACCGTCCTGGGGCCCTCGCTGCTCACCGCGGCGGCGGCCGCCGGCGGGATCTTCTTCCTCAGCCTCGCCCTCAAGACCCTCGACGTGGGCGTCGGCTACACCGTCTGGACCGGGATCGGCTCGATCGGCACCGTCACCCTCGGCTCGGCGGTCTTCCACGAGTCGATGAACGCCGGGAAGGCCGTCGCCTTCGTCCTGATCATCGGCGGCGTCCTCGGCCTCAAGCTCGCCGACCGGCTCGGCGGCGAACAGCAGCCGGCCGCCTGACCCCGCCTCCCCGACCCCCTCCGCTCCGGCGGACCCGCGACCCTCTGATCCCGAACAACCGCACCCACAAAGGAGCAGCACGTCATGGCCTGGGTCTTCCTCGCAATCGCCGTCGTCTTCGAGATCGGCTTCGCCCTCGGCACCAACGCCACCAACGGTTTCACCCGGCTCTGGCCGTCCGTCTTCACCCTGGTCGTGGCCGCGGCCGGCATCTTCACCCTGAGCCTCGCCCTGCGGACCATCGACCTCAGCGTCGGGTACACGATCTGGACCGGGCTCGGCTCGATCGGCACGGTGCTCTTCGGTGCCCTGGTCTACAAGGAGCGGATCACCCTGCCCAAGCTGCTCTCCTTCGCCTCGATCATCGCCGGGGCGATCACCCTGAAGCTCGCCGCCGGGATCTGAACCGGGCATGGGGCTCTCCCACCTGCGCTTTCGCACCCTGCCCCGCTTCTTCTGCACTTTGCAAAGTCACACTTTGCAAAGTGCAGCCGGGGTGGATGGCCCTGGGCGACGCCCCGGGATGGCCACCTCGGCGGGCGCCCGGGGAGCGCTCGACGGGCCCCCGGGGAACGCCGGCCCGGAACGGCCACCCCCGGGCGGGAAGCGCAGCCGGGCGGCCCGGAATCACCCGGAGCCCGGAGCGCGCCAGGCCCAGAGTCGGACATCTGACGGTCGGACAACAGCACTACCGTTTCACCCGTTCGTGGAATCGCCCCGCCCTCCCGCCATCGGCAAGACTGGCCCCGCCGGACGTGAGGGAGGTGGCGATGGACGCCGAGGACGAACCGCTGGCCGACTGGTACGCCGCCCGCGCGAAGCGGCGCCGCCCGCCCGGGGCGCGGGACGCGATCGCCCTGGTGGCCGGGCCGCGGCGCGGGGCGCACCTCTTCCAGGACGCGCCACGGCTGGTGGTCGAGTGGGACGGCTTCGCCTGGCAGCCGGTCGCCGTCGCGGAGAACTACGCCGAGGCGTACGGGCTCATCGCCCGGGCGGAGCCGCTCCGGGCCTTCCCGCAGTCGGACACCCCCGTACCGCTCCTGCGCAAGGGCACCGGCCGCCACCGGAAGCCGGACGCCTGAGCTTGTTGTTTAACCTCGCTGGTCACCTGACCTGCTGATCTGCGGTTCTTTCCGGGACAGCGGAGGCGGCCGTTCTTCACGCTTCGAGATG
>NZ_JBITZW010000019.1:0-1385 GCF_044547105.1 Kitasatospora sp. NPDC052868
CGCCCGGTTACATTCCGAACCCGGAAGCTAAGCCTCACAGCGCCGATGGTACTGCAGGGGGGACCCTGTGGGAGAGTAGGACGCCGCCGAACAATTATTCAAGGCCGCGGCCCCAGCGATTCGCTGGGGCCGCGGCCTTTTTTGTTTTTTCAAGCGTTTGCACGGCCGGCACACCAGGGACTTCCGCCCAGGCGCGGGGTGTCTCCGGATGTCGGACAATGGAGTAGGTGTGCGGCCACGAGGCCGGCATCGAACCGCGTGAGGGGCAGTGGTGTCGCCCAGTCCGCGGTGGAGCTGAAGCAGAAGGAGTCACCACAATGTCGAACCAGCCCCAGGACCGTCCCGAGCGTCGATCGGACGACGGCCGCGGCTACGAGCCCCGGTCGCGCGGGGGCTGGTCCAACGACCGTGGTCCGCGTCGTGACGACCGTGACGACCGTCCGCGTCGTGACGACCGTCCGTCCGGTGGCGGTTTCAACCGCGACCGCGATGACCGCCCGCGTCGCGATGACCGTCCGTCCGGTGGCGGCGGTTACCGCGGTGGTGACCGCCCCCAGGGTGGTGGCTACCGTGGTGGCGACCGTCCGCAGGGTGGCGGTTTCAACCGCGACCGTGACGACCGTGGCGGGTTCAACCGCGACCGCGGTGACCGCCCCCAGGGTGGTGGCTACCGCGGCGACCGTCCCCAGGGTGGCGGTTTCAACCGCGACCGTGACGACCGCGGTGGCTTCCGTCGTGACGACCGTCCCTCCGGTGGTGGCTTCAACCGTGACCGCGGCGACCGCCCCTCCGGTGGTGGCTTCAACCGTGACCGTGACGACCGTGGCGGGTTCAACCGCGACCGCGGTGACCGCCCCCAGGGTGGTGGCTACCGTGGCGACCGTCCCCAGGGTGGCGGTTTCAACCGCGACCGCGATGACCGCGGTGGCTTCCGTCGCGACGACCGCCCCCAGGGTGGCGGTTTCAACCGCGACCGTGACGACCGCGGTGGCTTCCGTCGCGACGACCGCCCCTCCGGTGGTGGCTTCAACCGTGACCGGGATGACCGTGGCGGGTTCAACCGCGACCGCGGTGACCGCCCCCAGGGTGGTGGCTACCGTGGCGACCGTCCCCAGGGTGGCGGTTTCAACCGTGACCGTGACGACCGCGGTGGCTTCCGTCGTGACGACCGTCCCTCCGGTGGTGGCTTCAACCGTGACCGCGGTGACCGCCCCTCCGGTGGTGGGTTCAACCGTGACCGTGACGACCGTGGCGGCTTCCGTCGTGACGACCGTCCCTCCGGTGGCGGGTTCAACCGTGACCGCGGTGACCGCCCCTCCGGTGGTGGGTTCAACCGTGACCGTGACGACCGTGGCGGCTTCCGTCGTGACGACCGTCCCTCCGGA
>NZ_JBITZW010000019.1:1483-145113 GCF_044547105.1 Kitasatospora sp. NPDC052868
GTGGTGGCTTCAACCGTGACCGCGGTGACCGCCCCTCCGGTGGCGGTGGCTTCCGTCGCGACGACCGCCCGAGCGGCTTCCGCCGCGATGACCGTGACGACCGTCCGCGTCGTGACGACCGCCCGTCCGGTGGTGGGTTCAACCGGGACCGTGACGACCGTGGCGGCTTCCGTCGCGACGACCGCCCCTCCGGTGGCGGCTACCGCGGTGACCGCCCGTCCGGTGGCGGCTACAACCGCGACCGTGACGACCGCGGCGGCCGGGACTACGACGACCGCCGGGGGAACTTCGAGCCCGTCAAGCGGCTGCCGATCCCGGAGGACGTCACCGGCTTCGAGCTGGACGGGGACGTGCGCCAGGAGCTCAAGAGCCTTCCCAAGACGCTCGCCGACGATGTCGCCCGCAACCTGGTGATGGTCGCCCGCCTGCTGGACAGCGAGCCGGAGGAGGCCTACCAGTACTCGCGCGTCGCGCTGCGGCTGGCCTCCCGCGTGGCGGCCGTCCGTGAGGCGGCGGGCTTCGCCTCCTACATGACGCAGCGCTACTCCGAGGCGCTGACCGAATTCCGCGCCGCCCGCCGGATGACCGGCCGCGCGGACCTGTGGCCCGTGATGGCGGACTGCGAGCGTGGTCTGGGCCGCCCGGAGCGCGCGCTGGCGATGGCCGGCGAGCCCGAGGTGAACCAGCTGGACAAGGCCGGCCAGGTCGAGATGCGCCTCGTCGCGGCGGGTGCCCGTGGCGACATGGAGCAGTTCGACGCCGCCGTCGTCACCCTGCAGAGCCCGGAGCTGGCCTCCAGCGCCGTCCACCCGTGGACCGCGCGGCTGCGTTACGCCTACGCCGAGGCGCTGATCGCGGCCGACCGTGCCGACGAGGCCCGCGAGTGGTTCGCCAAGGCGGCCGAGGCCGACACCGACGCTGCGACCAACGCCTCCGAGCGGCTGGCCGAGATCGACGGCCTGGAGTTCGTGGACGCGCTCGACCCGGAGCTGGTGGAGGACACCGAGCAGGGCGAGGCCCCGGCGGCCAAGTCCGGCGCCGGCGTGCCGGACGAGCGGGAGATCTTCGAGGACGAGGAAGACGTCGAGGAGTACTACGACGAGGACGACCTCGAGATCGACGAGGACTTCGACGGAGAGGCACCGGAGCGCGCCACCGGGAAGTCCGACCGGGACGCCGACGCCGACCAGCGCTGAGCGGCCGGTACTGAGCAGTCCAGGTAATGAGTGAGGCCCTGCCGCGCCCCGGGAAGTTTCCGGGGTGCGGCAGGGCCTCACTGCTTGGGGACCCGCTGTGCGGGCCGGCCGTCAGCCCAGTTCGAGATTGCGCAGGACCAGCCCGGTGGCCGGCTTGGGGCCGAAGGACGTGGACTTGCGCGGCATGGTGACGCCCTGCTCGGCGAGCCGGCGGACCACGCTCTCCCGGACGGGGTGCAGCAGCACGGCCGTCCCGCCGCTGCGGGCGGCCTCGCGCTCGGCCGCCACGGCGGTGTGCAGGTAGCCGATGTCGTCGGGGCCGTCGGGGACCCGCCAGGTGTGGTCGAGCAGGGTGGCGTGCAGGACGGTCGCGTCCAGGTGCCGCCACTCCTCGGGCCGGTCCTTCGGCACGGTGGCGTCGAGCAGGGCCTCGTCGGGTTCGCCGATCAGCCAGTAGACGCCGTCCCCGCCGGTGAGCACGAAGCCGCTGCCGCCGTGCCGCTTCAGCTCGGCGAGGGCCTGGAGGGCGGTTCCGAGCGGTCCGGGCACCTCCTTGACCTGCCAGTGGTCGCCCAGCTGCTTCAGGGCCTCGGCGACCGGCAGGCGGTACAGCACCCGGTGGATCGCCCGGACCCGTAGCGGGTAGCGGGCGGTGTCCACCAGCAGGACCAGGCCCCGGTCCCAGGCGCTGCGCGGCAGGTGGCGGTGCTCGCGCTGGAGCCGCAGGTACATCGCCCAGCGGTGGTGGCCGTCGGCGATCAGCGCCCGGCAGGTGGCCAGGTCGCGGCCCACCTCGGTGATCTCGGCGGCGTCGGTGACGGCCCAGAGGCGGTGGTGGGTGCCGTCGGTGGTGGTCGTGGTGAGGATCGGCTCGCCCTGGACGGCGCGTTCGACCACGCCCGCCGCGCCGCCGTTGCCCCGGTAGGTGAGCAGCAGCGGTTCGAGGTTGGCCCGGGTGGTGCGCATCAGGCCGACCCGGTCGGCGACCGGCCGGGGCATGACGTCCTCGTGCGGGAGCACCACACCGGCCTCGCTGCCGCTGACGGCGAGTGCCCCGATCAGACCGCGCTGCAGGAGCTCCGGGGAGTCCGCGGTGGCGGGGACGCGCTGCTCGTAGACGTACAGGGAGGGCTCGGGATCGGCGGCCAGGACGCCCTCGCGCTGCCAGTCGCGCAGCAGCCGGGCGGCGTGCCGGTACCGGGTGTCGCGGTCGGGGCGGTCACCGGCGTCGTCCGGTTCGGGGCGCGGCAGGATCAGCCGGACCACGTTGTGCGGGTCGGCGGTCTCCAGGTCGAGCCGGCGGCCGGGGTCGACCACGTCGTACGGCGGTGAGGTGACCGCGGCGAGCGTGCCGACCCGGTCGGGGACGTAGCGCAGGCCTCGGAAGGGGGACAGGGACAGGCCTGCAGTGGCGACATGCCCGGGATTGCCGGGGCCGCCCTGCGGAGACTCCGCTCCGCTTTCTGCACTGGGTGTGCTCATTCTGGGCATCGTAATCGGGTACGCGTTGTTCAGAGATCTGAACACCCGTGCCGGATCTGCGGGGGCGGGTGACACGACCGAGGGCGAGGTGGGCGCATGAGCGGTGGGCAGGAGCGGGTGGACGGCGCAGGCACCGGTGATGTGGACGGGGCCGCCGGCGGCGCGGGCACCGGTGGGGGCGTGCCGGAGCAGGGGCGGGCGGGGGAGCCCGCGGGGGACGTGTACGACTGGTTCCGCCGCGGCGGCAGGCTGCTGGCGCAGGGGCATCCGGCGGCGGCGGAGCAGCTGCTGGCGCGCGCGGCGGAGGCCGAACCGCACTCCCGCAGCATCCGGGAGACGCTGGCCAGAGCGCAGTTCGACGCGGGTTCGTACGCGGCGGCGCTGGAGAACTTCAGGGCCGTCGCCCTGGCCGATCCGTCGGACGACTACGCTCAGTTCGGGTGGGGGGTCTCGGCGGCCCGGCTGGGCGACTTCGAGACGTCCGCCGAGCACCTGGCGCTGGCCGTGGCGATGCGGCCGGAGACCGACCACTACCGGGCCGCGCTGCGGCAGACCCGGGCGACCCTGGCGGCCCGCGCCGGGGCGTTCGGACCGCTGCTGCCGGGGGCGCCGGGGTACCTGGAGCCCGGCTGGCCGACCGGTGCGCTGCCGGAGGGTTCGGACGCGCGCGGGGACGGGCCGGTGGGCGGCCGGGACGAGACGGACGACGGGGACCGACGAAGTGACCATCGACGCAGTGAATGAGGTAGAGCAGGCATGACCGAGACGGCCACCACCGCGCGACGGACCGCTCCGGGCGGCAGCGACCGCCCGCTCACCGAGGCGTACGACACCGCGCTGCTGGACCTCGACGGCGTGGTCTACGCGGGGCCGAACGCGATCGGGCACGCCGTGGACTCGCTGGAGACGGCCCGGACGGCCGGGATGCGGCTGGCGTACGTGACCAACAACGCCTCCCGTCCGCCGCGGGTGGTGGCCGCGCACCTGACCGAGCTGGGCATCCCGGCCGAGCCGGCCGATGTGATCAACTCGGCGCAGGCGGCGGCCCGGGTGGTGGCCGAGAAGGTGCCGGCCGGGTCGAAGGTGCTGCTGGTGGGCGGACTGGGCCTGGAGGAGGCGCTGGCCGAGCGCGGCCTGGTGGCCGTCCGCTCGCTGGACGAGGAGCCGCTCGCGGTCGTCCAGGGCTACGACGCCTCGGTGGGGTGGCTGCACCTGGCGGAGGCCGCGTACGCGGTGCAGCGCGGGCTGCCCTGGGTGGCGTCCAACACCGACCTCACGGTGCCGACCGCGCGCGGGATCGCGCCGGGCAACGGGACGCTGGTCGCGGCGGTGCGGGCGGCGACGGGCGTGGAGCCGGAGGTGGCGGGCAAGCCGCTGCCCCCGATGCACCGGGAGACGGTGCTGCGGACGGGGGCGAAGCGGCCGCTGGTGGTCGGGGACCGGCTGGACACCGACATCGAGGGCGCGTTCAACGGCGGGGTGGACAGCCTGCTGGTCTTCACCGGGGTGACCACGCCGGCGCAGCTGCTGTCGGCGCCGGCCGAGCACCGGCCGACCTTCCTGGCGGAGGACCTGCGGGGGCTGCTGGTGGTCCATGCCGGGGTGGCGGCGCTCGACGGCGGGGCGTTCGGCTGCGGCGGGTGGACGGCGGCGGTCGAGGACGGCGAGCTGCGTCTGACCGGTACCGGGGCGGACCGCTGGGACGGCCTGCGGGCGCTGTGCGCGGCGGCCTGGACGGCGCTGGACGCGGGCGGCGCGCCGGTGGACGGGCGCAAGGCGCTGGCCGAGCTGGGGTTCTGACGCCGCGGTGGCCGCGGCCCGGTGACCGACCGGGCCGCGGCGGACCGCGGGGAGTCGGGCCTGGTCCGGGCCGGTCGGGATGGTCCGGGCCGGTCGGGCCTTAGAGGAGGGTGCGCAGCCGCAGCAGGTCGCGGAAGCCGGCCTCCAGGCGGACCCGGCCGCCGGCCCAGGCGGAGGCGAAGTGCAGCGTGCCGCCGACCATCGCGACCAGGTCGTCGCTGCTCATGGTGAGCCGGATCTCGGCCTTCTCGGCGGGCTCGCCGGGGGCCTCGGTGACGTCCTGGATCCGGCCGTCGCGCAGCCGCCCGGTGAAGGTCAGGTCGAGGTCGGTGATCCGGCAGGTGAGCGAGCGGTCGAGGGTGGCGGCCTTGCGGACGTCGCCGGTGGACCTGGCCAGGTTCCGGCTGAGCTGCTCCAGTGCCTCGCGGCACTCCTCGGCGTTGGCCATGGCGGTGGATCCACTCCTGGTAGCGCCGGGGTACGGCGGGTGGCGGCGGTGACTGCGGGGCCACGGTACCGCAGGAGGGTTTTGGCGGTAGCGTCGTCTGTGGGGTGCCTGGAACGGTCCGGGCACCGACGGCTACGGAGCGATGCGCGCAGGCGCTAAGGAGGCACCCGGATGCTGCCGAAGACGGTGCGGGGAGTGGTGGAGGTCGCCGCGGAGCTGGCCGAGGAGGTCGGCAAGCGCGTCGTCGGCCGGGCGGCCGGGCTGCTGGAGAAGGGCGGCATCGACCTCTCCGAGGTGGAGCGCAGGCTGGGCGGGCAGTTCCCACCGTCCGCGAAGTCGCTGCAGACGCTGGCGGAGGAGGCGGTCACCGCCGGGCGGGCCGGGGTGGACCTGGCGGTCGGGGTGGCGCGCGGCGAGGTGGAGAAGGCCTTCGAGAAGGTCGGCGACCAGGTGACGAAGGTCGGCGTCGTGTTGGCCTACCTGGAGAGCAAGCTGCGCGAGGTCGAGGAGGAGCCGGTCCCGGCCGCGTCGGCGCCCGCCGCCGCGCCGGCTCCCCGGGCCGACGACCTGTTCGGGCGCGGGTGGGAGAAGGCGGAGGAGCCGGAGGCCGAGGCCGTCCGCACCGGCGAGCCGATAGTGGCTGAGCGGGTCGAGGTGGACGTTCCGGCGGCGGACGCGGAGCCTGCGGACGCGGAGCCTGCGGCCGGGGCGGCCCGGCCGAGCGGGAGGAAGCCGGCGCGGAAGGCGGCGGCGAAGGCCGCCGTGAACGGTGACGCGAAGCCCGCCGCGAAGCCCGCCGCGAAGAAGACCGCGGCCAAGAAGGCGCCGGCGAAGGCCGCCGCCCGCAAGACGGCGGTGAAGAAGACCGCCGTCAAGCGGACCTCGACCGCGCAGCGGACCTCGGCCGCCGGGTCGCAGGAGACGCCCGCCAAGTCCTCCGCCAAGTCCGCCGACGCCCCCGCCAAGCGGACGGCGACCAAGCGGACCACCGTCCGGAAGACCACGAGCACGAAGAAGCCCGATGCCTGACCCGGACACCGGGGAACCGCTGCCCCTGGGCGTCGAGCTGACCCCGAGCGGCCACCCGGCCGTCGACGCGGGACTGGCCCGGCTGGCGGCGCTGGACGGGGTGCCGACCGAGGCGCACGCCGCGGTGTACGAAGATGTTCACCAGCGGCTCGCCGACACGCTGGCCGCGCTCGATCAGGAATGACCCGCCCGGAATGACCCGTAGGAGCTGAAACACCAGTGGCAGTGGCACGACGCCGTCTCGACGCGGAGCTGGTCCGCCGCAAGCTGGCCCGGTCGCGCGAGCACGCGTCCGAGCTGATCGCGGCCGGCCGGGTGACCGTCGCAGGCACCACCGCGACCAAGCCGGCCACCCAGGTGGAGACCGCGGCGGCGGTCGTGGTGGCCAACGACGAGAACGACCCCGACTACGTCTCGCGCGGCGGCCACAAGCTCGCCGGGGCGTTCGCCGCCTTCGTGCCGCAGGGCCTGGTGGTGGAGGGGCGCCGGGCGCTGGACGCGGGCGCGTCCACCGGCGGGTTCACGGACGTGCTGCTGCGCACCGGCGCGCAGCACGTGCTGGCCGTGGACGTCGGCTACGGGCAGCTGGCCTGGTCGCTGCAGAGCGACGACCGGGTGACGGTGATGGACCGCACCAACGTGCGCGAGCTGACCCTGGAGCTGATCGGCGGGACGCCGGTCGACCTGGTGGTGGGCGACCTCTCGTTCATCTCGCTGGGCCTGGTGCTGCCGGCGCTGGCCGGCTGCGCCGCCGAGGACGCCGACCTGGTGCTGATGGTCAAGCCGCAGTTCGAGATCGGCAAGGAGCGGCTGGGCAGCGGCGGCGTCGTGCGCAGCCCGCAGCTGCGGGCCGAGATGGTGCGCCAGGTGGCCGGACAGGCGTGGGCGCTCGGGCTGGGCGTGCGGGCGGTCACCGCGAGCCCCCTGCCGGGTCCGTCCGGGAACGTGGAGTACTTCCTCTGGCTGCGCCGGGACGCCCCGGAACTGGACCCGGCGGAGGCGGACCGGGCCGTGGCGGAGGGCCCCCGCTAGGCTGCTCTGCGGACGTCCGGTCCGTCATGCTGGGTGACGCGACCGCACCGGGCCAAGGGCGACCCGGCAGGCGTAGGGAGAGGGCAATCGGCATGAGTGAGGAACGTACGGTCTTCCTGATCGCGCACACCGGCCGGGAGGCCGCGCTGCGCAGCGTCGAGGGCCTGGTGCACGGCCTGCTGAAGGCGGGGATCCGGATCAGGCTGCTCGCGGCCGAGGCGGTGGACCTGGATCTGCCGGACGGGGTCGAGCGGGTGGCCGGGGGGCCGGGTGCGGCGGACGGCTGCGAGCTGATCCTGGTCGCGGGCGGGGACGGCACACTGCTGCGCGGGGCGGAGCTGGCGCGCGAGCACGGGCTGCCGATGCTCGGGATCAACCTGGGCCGGGTGGGCTTCCTCGCCGAGGCCGAGCGGGACGATCTCGCGGTGGTGGTCGAGCGGGTGGTCGACGCCGACTACGAGGTCGAGGAGCGGATGACGCTCGACGTCATCGTCCGGACCAACGGCGATGTGGTGCACCACGACTGGGCGTTGAACGAGGCGTCGATCGAGAAGGCCTCCCGGGAGCGGATGTTGGAGGTGGTGACCGAGGTGGACGGCCGGCCGGTCTCCAACTTCGGCTGCGACGGGGTGGTCTGTGCGACGCCGACCGGCTCGACGGCGTACGCGTTCTCCGGTGGCGGCCCGGTGGTCTGGCCGGAGGTGGAGGCGCTGCTGATGGTGCCGATCAGCGCGCACGCGCTGTTCGCCCGGCCGCTGGTGACCTCGCCGGACTCGGTGCTGGCGGTGGAGGTGCAGCCGAAGACGCCGCACGGGGTGCTCTGGTGCGACGGCCGCCGCTCGGTCGAACTGCCCGCGGGGGCACGGGTGGAGGTCCGCCGGGGGCAGACCCCGGTGCGGCTGGCGCGGTTGCACCGGGCGCCGTTCACCGACCGGCTGGTGGCCAAGTTCGCGCTCCCGGTGACGGGTTGGCGCGGGCGGGCGGACACGCACTGCTGACGTGACGTCAGACCGCCAGCGGCTGGCTGTCGTCGGCGCTCCAGCGGCCTCCTGAGGTGGCCCGGGCGGCGATGTCGGCCAGCCGTTCGACGGCTGCCTGGACGGCCGGGGCCGGCACCGTGAGCGGGAGCCGGATGTGGTTCTCGAAGGCCCCGTCGGAGCCGAAGCGGTTGCCGGCCGCGATCCGGACGCCGGCGCGCTCGCCGGCCAGTGCGAGGGCGGCGCCGGAGAGGCCGTCGGTGGAGACCCAGAGCGAGAGGCCGCCGGGCGGTTCGGCGTACGCCCAGTCGGGCAGCCGGGCCGGCAGCGCGGCCGTGAAGGCGGCGGCGGTGGCCCGCAGCCGGTCCAGCTGGTGGGCGCGGACGCGGTCGAGCAGCGCCTCGTCCATCAGCTCGGCGGCGATCAGCTGGTCCAGCACGGGGGTGCCGACGTCGCTGTAGACGCGCTCGGTGGCCAGCCGCCGGACCAGGGACGGCGCCGCGCGCACCCAGCCGACCCGCAGGCCGCCCCAGAGCAGCTTGCTCGCCGAGCCGACGGTGACCACCTGGGCGGCCCGGTCCAGTGCGGCCATCGGACGGGGGAGTGCGGCGCCGTCCGGTACGCCCCAGCCGAGTTCGGCGGTGGTCTCGTCGGCGAGCACCACGGTGCCGGCCGCGCGGGCGGCGGCGAGCAGGGCGCGGCGCTGCTCCTCGTCCACCAGGGCGCCGGTCGGGTTGTGGAAGTCGGGGATCGTGTAGGCGAGCCTGGGCGCCGCACCGTGCAGGACCCGGCCCCACTCGGCGAGGTCCCAGACGGGCCGCCGGCGCGGTCCGCCGGGCCAGGAGTACGGGACGGGCACCAGGCGGGCGCCGCCGATCCGCAGGGCCTGCAGGGTGTGCGCGTAGCTGGGCGCCTCCACGGCGACCCGGTCGCCGCGGCCGACCAGGGCGCGCTGGACGAGGTGCAGGCCGCCCATCGCGCCGGTGGTGATCAGGATCTGGTCGGGGGTGGTGGGCAGGCCGCGCTCGGTGTAGCGGCGGGCCACCGCCTCGCGCAGGACCGGCACCCCGGTGGGGAAGTGGCCGTGCCCGGCGGCGTAGGCGGGCAGCTGCTCGACCGCCCGGACGGCGGCCTCGCCGAGGTAGGGCTGCGGGGCGGGCAGGGCGGCCACGCCGAGGTCCAGGGTGTTGCCCTGCTCGTCCGGCGGCACCGGGTGCAGGGCGTCGCTGGGCGGCGGCGCGCCCTCCGGCAGGGCCGTCCAGCTGCCCGATCCGCGCCGGCTGCGCAGATAGCCCTCGGTGCGCAGGGTCTCGTACGCGGTGGCGACGGTGGTGCGGCTCAGCTCCAGGGCGGTGGCCAGTTCGCGCTCGGCGGGCAGCCGGGCGCCGACCGGCAGCCGGCCCTCGGAGACCAGCAGCCGGATCTGCCCGGCGAGCGTCCGGTAGGCGGGGCGGCGGATGCCGGGCGGCTCGGGCAGCCGGGTGGCGGCGAGCAGCCGGGCGAGCGCGGGGGGAGTGACGGTGGTGTGCCAGTCGGCCATGGCTGATCAGTCCACTTGCTCGGGATTGGCCCTGGAAGAGGCCGCTTTGGCCCGCCCATCATGGCAGGGCGGCCGTCGAGTCCGCCACCGCCGTCCGTCAACGGCGCGGTGCAGCATCACCCGCAGGAGATCCGATGGCCGCCACGACCACGCCCACGTCCGTTCCCGCCCCGCCCGCTACCGCTGCCGGCCGTTCCCTGGCCGCCCGGCTGTTCGGCGGCACCCATGCGCTGGGCCGCCGCCTGCCGCAGCTCGCGATCGGCCTGTTCCTGTACGGGGCGAGCATGGCGCTGATGCTGCGCGCCTCGCTCGGCCTCGACCCCTGGGACGTCTTCCACCAGGGCCTGCAGCGCGTCCTCGGCCTCTCCGTGGGCGCCTGGGTCACCATCTGCGGCGCCGCCGTGCTGCTGCTCTGGATCCCGATGCGCCAGCGGCCCGGGGTCGGCACGGTCGCCAACGTGCTGGTGCTCGGCGTTGCCATGGACCTCACCCTGCGGGTGGTCGGCACGCCAGGCCCGCTGCCCGCCCGGATCGCGCTGATGGTCGCCGGAATCGTGATCAACGGTCTGGCCACCGGCCTCTACATCGGCGCCCGGTTCGGACCCGGCCCGCGCGACGGCCTGATGACCGGCCTGCACCGGCGCACCGGCCGCTCCCTGCGGCTGATCCGCACCGGCATCGAGCTGACCGTCCTCGCCGTCGGCGTGCTGCTGGGCGGCACCGCGGGCGTCGGCACGGTCGCGTACGCGCTGGCCATCGGACCGCTCGCGCAGTTCTTCCTGCGCTGGTGCACCGTCCCCGAGGCGCCGGTCGGCCCGGTCGGCCAGGGCGTTCCGGCCTGAAGCCCGGGCGGATCGGGCAACCCGCTGGGCCGGACCGGGCCGGATCGGGCCGGGTGCGACAGGGTCTCGACCGCGGGTGACCGGGCCGACGCCCAGGTGGAAAAAAGTCGGGATCATCGCCGGTCAAACGTCCCGGAAGGGATGAACTTGAGGGCGCGGAGTTGCCGCTCGTCGCGCGCCGGGGCCGGAACCTCGTAAGGTCGTCACCGTGTTGGACGAGATGCGGATACGGGATCTTGGGGTAATCGACGACGCGGTGGTCGAACTCGCCCCCGGCTTCACCGCCGTGACCGGTGAGACCGGCGCAGGCAAGACCATGGTGGTGACCAGCCTCGGCCTGCTGCTCGGCGGCCGGGCGGACCCGGGCCTGGTGCGCAACGGCGCCGCCCGCGCGGTCGTCGAGGGCCGCCTTCAGCTGCCCGAGGGCTCCCCGGCGGCCGTCCGCGCCGTCGAGGCCGGCGCCGAACTGGACGACGGGGCGCTGCTGATCAGCCGGACCGTCTCCGCCGAGGGCCGCTCCCGGGCGCACGTCGGCGGCCGGTCCGTCCCGGTCGGGCTGCTCACCGAACTCGGCGAGGACCTGATCGCCGTCCACGGCCAGACCGACCAGCAGCGCCTGCTGCGCCCGGCCCGCCAGCGCGGCGCCCTGGACCGCTACGCGGGCGAGGCCGTCGCCGAGCCGCTGGCCCGCTACCGCACGGTCTACCGCGGTCTGCGCGAGGTCTCGGCCACTCTGGAGGAGCTGACCACCCGGGCCCGCGAGCGCGCCCAGGAGGCCGACCTGCTGCGCTTCGGCCTGGACGAGATCGCCGCCGCCGAGCCGGTGGCCGGCGAGGACGAGGAGCTGGCCGCCGAGGCCGAGCGCCTCGGCCACGCCGACGCGCTCTCCTCCGCCGCCACCCTCGCGCACGCCGCGCTGGCCGGCGACCCGACCGACCCGGAGGCGCTGGACGCCGGCACCCTGCTCGCGCAGTCCCGCCGCACCCTGGACGCCGTCCGCCACCACGACGAACGGCTGGCCGCCCTCGGCGACCGCCTCAACGAGGTCGGCTACCTGCTCACCGACGTGGCCGGCGACCTGGCCGGGTACGCCGACGACCTGGACGCCGACCCGGTCCGGCTGGCCGCGGTCGAGGACCGCCGGGCCGTCCTGTCCCAGCTGCTGCGCAAGTACGGCGGCCCGGAGAACTCGCTCGCGGAGGTACTGGCCTGGGCCGAGGCCAGCTCCGCCCGGCTCACCGAGCTCGACGGCGACGACGAGCGGATCGACGAGCTGGGCGCCCAGGAGACCGCGCTGCGCGCCGAGTTGGCCGAGCTCGCGGCGGAGGTCTCGGCCGCCCGGCAGGCCGCCGCCGGCCGCTTCGCCGAGGCCGTCTCCGCCGAGCTCGCCGAACTCGCCATGCCGCACGCCCGGGTGACCTTCGCCATCAGCTGGGTGGACGACCTGGCCGGCATCGAGATCGAGGGCCGCACGGTCGCCTACGGACCGCACGGCGTGGACGAGGTCGAGGTGCTGCTCGCCCCGCACCCCGGCGCCCAGCCCCGCCCGATCGCCAAGGGCGCCTCCGGCGGTGAGCTGTCCCGGGTGATGCTCGCCGTCGAGGTGGTCTTCGCCGGCGCCGACCCCGTCCCCACCTACCTCTTCGACGAGGTGGACGCGGGCGTCGGCGGCAAGGCCGCGGTCGAGATCGGCCGCCGCCTCGCCAAACTGGCGGAGAGCGCCCAGGTCGTCGTGGTCACCCACCTTCCCCAGGTCGCCGCGTTCGCCGACCGGCACCTGGTGGTGGAGAAGACCAACGACGGCACCGTGACCCGCAGCGGTGTCAAGGTGCTGAACGACGAGGAGCGGGTGCGCGAACTCTCCCGGATGCTGGCCGGCCTGGAGGACTCCGAGCTGGGCCGCGCCCACGCGGAGGAACTCCTGGCCGCCGCCCGGGCCCCGCGCCACCGGTAGCCGACGGTGGCGGCCTGCCGACCGACGGCGACGCGCCCCCCGTGGCGCCGACTGTCCAAGAGGGCCGCCGACCTGGCAAGGTGGCGGCTGGACACTGGCTTTCCAGTCCCGAGCGCCGCCGGCGGGCAACCCTCGCAGCGCGGCGTGAGTACCTGATCGAGTCGGATGCGAGACGACGTGGACCATTCCGCCGCCCGGGCCACCGCGGCCGCCCCGGAACCGGGGCAGCTGCAGGTGGTACTCGTCCTGGCCGCCAGCACCGGCGGCATCGGTGCGCATGTGCGCTCCCTGGCACAGGGCCTGGTCGCGCACGGGGTGACCGTCACGGTCTGTGCGCCGGCCGGTACGGACGCGCTGTTCGGCTTCTCCCGGACCGGCGCCAGGTTCCACCTGGTCGACATCACCCCCACCGCCGGCGCCCGCAGCGACGCCACCGCGATCGGCGAGCTGCGCCGGGCGTTCACCGGAGCCGACGTGGTCCACGCCCACGGGCTGCGCGCCGGACTCCTCTCCGACCTGGCGCTGCGCACCGCCGGCCGCTTCCCCGGGCTGCGCCCGGAGACCCCGCTGGTGGTCACCTCGCACCACGCGCTGCTGGCCACCGGTATGGAGCGCCGGCTCCAGCGACTGATGGAGCGCCGGGTGGCGCGCGCCGCCGACCTGGTGCTCGGCGCCTCCTCCGACCTGGTCGCCCGCGCCCGCGAGCTCGGCGCCACCGACGCCCGGCTCGGCCCGGTCGCGGCCCCGCCGATGCCCGAGGGCCGGCTGGAGCGGACCGCGGCCCGGGCGGCGCTGCTCGGCGACGGACCGGACCGCCCGCTGGTGCTGGCGGTGGGCCGACTCGTCCCGCAGAAGGCCTTCGGGGTGCTGCTGGACGCCTCCGGCGAGCTGTCCGCGCTGGATCCGCAGCCGCTGCTGCTGATCGCCGGGGACGGCCCGGAGGGCGGCGCGCTGCGCGAGCGGGTGGCCGTGGAGAAGCTCCCGGTGCGGCTGCTCGGCTACCGCACCGACGTCCCGGACCTGCTGGCGGCCGCCGACGTGGTGGTGGTCGGCAGCCGCTGGGAGGCCCGCTCGCTGGTCGTCCAGGAGGCGATGCGGGCCGGTGTGCCGGTGGTCGCCACCGCGGTCGGCGGGATCCCCGAACTGGTCGGTGACGCGGCCGTGCTGGTGGCGCCCGGAGACCCGGGCGCCCTCGGCGGGGCCGTGCGCGAGCTGCTGGCCGACCCGGCCCGCCGCGAGCGGCTGGCGGAGGCCGGCCGGCAGCAGGCGCAGACCTGGCCGGACGAGGCCGCCACCGTCGCCCAGGTGCTCAGCACCTACGACGAGCTGGTCCAGCGGGGGTAGGGCCCGTCTTCGGACCCCCGCCGTAGGCCGTCGCCCGGCCGCCGGTCAGACGGTGGCCTGCTCGGTGCGGTCTCCCGTGCGCCCGTCCGGCTGGGCGGACAGGTAGGCGCCGCCGCAGGCGGTCAGCCGCAGCGCGGTGTCGATCAGCGGGACGTGGCTGAAGGCCTGCGGGAAGTTCCCGACCTGGCGCTTCTCGCGCGGGTCCCACTCCTCGGCGAGCAGGCCGACGTCGTTGCGCAGCGACAGCAGCTTGTCGAACAGCTCACGGGCCTCCTGCACCCGGCCGATCATCGCGAGGTCGTCGGCGAGCCAGAACGAGCAGGCCAGGAAGGCGCCCTCGTGTCCGGAGAGGCCGTCGACGTTGTTGCCGCTCTCGTCGTGGGTGGGGTAGCGCAGGACGAAGCCGTCCTCGGTGGACAGTTCGCGCTGGATCGCCTCGATGGTGCCGATCACCCGCTTGTCGTCCGGCGGCAGGAACCCGACCTGCGGGATCAGCAGCAGTGAGGCGTCCAGCTCCTTGCCGCCGTAGTACTGGGTGAAGGTGTTGCGCTCCGGGTCGTAGCCCTTGTCGCAGACGTCCCGGTGGATGGTCTCGCGCAGTTCGCGCCAGCGCTCCAGGTGGCCGTCGGAGGGGGCGTCCTCGGGGGACTGCTCCAGCAGCTTGATGGTGCGGTCGACGGCGACCCAGGCCATCACCTTGGAGTGGACGAAGTGCCGACGCGGGCCGCGGACCTCCCAGATGCCCTCGTCCGGCTCGGTCCAGTGGTCCTCCAGGTACTCGATCAGGCGCAGCTGGAGGTGGTGGGCGTGGTCGTTGCGGACCAGGCCGGTCATGTGCGCCAGGTGCAGCGCCTCGACCACCTCGCCGTAGACGTCCAGCTGGAGCTGCCCGGCCGCGCCGTTGCCGACCCGGACGGGCTGGGAGCCCTCGTAGCCGGGCAGCCAGTCCAGCGAGGACTCGGTGAGCTCGCGCTCGCCGGCGATGCCGTACATGATCTGCAGGTTCTCCGGGTCGCCGGCGACGGCGCGCAGCAGCCACTCGCGCCAGGCCTTGGCCTCGTCGCGGTAGCCGGTGCGCAGCAGCGAGGAGAGGGTGATCGCGGCGTCCCGCAGCCAGGTGTAGCGGTAGTCCCAGTTGCGCTCGCCGCCGATGTCCTCGGGCAGTGAGGTGGTGGGGGCCGCGACGATGCCGCCGGTGGGGGCGTAGGTGAGGCCCTTGAGGGTGATCAGCGAGCGGATCACGGCCTCGCGGTAGGGGCCCTGGTAGGTGCACTGGCCGGCCCACTCGTGCCAGAAGTCGGTGGTGGCGTCGAGCATCTCCTCGGCGTCCGGGGCGGTCGGCGCCTCCAGGTGGGAGGCCTGCCAGGTGAGGGCGAAGGCGATCCGCTCACCGGCGGTGACGGTGAAGTCGGCGTAGGTGGTGAGGTTGCGCCCGTACGTCTCGGCCTCGCCGTCCAGCCAGACGGAGTCGGGGCCGGCCACGGCGACGGTGCGGTGGCCGCCGTCGGCCTGCTCGACGCGGTGCACCCAGGGGACGATCCGGCCGTAGCTGAAGCGCATCCGCAGGGCCGAGCGCATCCGCACGGTGCCGCTCACGCCCTCGACGATCCGGATCATCTGGGGGACGGAGTCGCGGCCGGCCAGCGGTCTCGGCGGCATGAAGTCGATCACCCGGACGCTGCCGCCCGCGGTGTCCCACTCCTGCTCCAGGACGAGCGAGTCGCCCCGGTAGCGGCGCCGGTCGGCGGGGACGGCCGGCGCGGCGGCGGTGGGCGGCGGGATCCGGAGGTCGCCGGTGTCGGCGAGCCGGACGCGTGCGGCGGCGGCCGCCGCCTCGGCCGGGGCGGGGGCGGCCGGGGCGGGGAGGTCGGTGGCGGCCATCTCGGCCGGCCCGATCCGCCAGAAGCCGTGTTCATCGGTGCCCAGCAGGCCGGCGAAGACGGCCGGCGAGTCGAATCGGGGCAGGCACAGCCAGTCGACCGCCCCGTCCCTGCTGACCAGGGCGGCGGTCTGCATGTCCCCGATGAGTGCGTAGTCCTCGATACGGCCGGCCACGTGGATCTCCAGTTCGCAATGTGGTCACGACGCATCGGCGATCCGGTTTGAGCCAGCGGTTTGCGGGTCCGGGGTGCCACCCCGGGACGTCCGGCCCGCCGAAGGGTGGTGGCGGGCCTTGCTGGAGTGTCCGCGTGGGGTTCGATCGAGCCCCTGGAGTGGGTGGGGAGGAGCTGGATTACGGGGAGGTCCGGTCGCGCATCGGGGACCGAGAGAGTCCTGACCCTCCCACGCCCTCCGCGTGCTCTGCTGTCGGCGATGCGTCCGTGAAGCTTACGACGGACGAAAGGGGCGAAGCACGCGGGCGCAGCTCCGTGTGGCGCCACAATTCGGCGGAAATGCCGTGCATCGCGGGGGAGCCGTGCAGGATGGCTCGGAAGGATCAGCTCCGGATGGCCCGTCCGGAGGGGCGGTGATGGCCCGGCCATGCGGCCCGGAGTGGCCCGCCCCGGTGGTGGTGCGACCGGTGTGGCGAATGCGCCGGATGGTGCGCGGGTGGTGCGCCGGGAGTGCGCCCCCGGGGTGGCGCGAGCGGCCCGGAACGCGCCCAGGCCGGGGCACTGATACCCTGGTATCCCGTGGACTGGTGGGATCAAACGCCCCGGACCAGCTGAACCGACGACCCTCCGAGTGCCGTGCACCGCACCGCACTCCCGTCGCGAGGCGAGCCGAGAGCCCCCCGCCCAAGTCACCTTCGACACGCGACCCACGGGAGCCCCCTCTTGGCACAGCCCCATTCCGGCAAGGCATCGAACGGCCGCGCCGTGACGACCAAGCACCTCTTCGTCACCGGGGGTGTCGCCTCTTCGCTCGGCAAGGGCCTCACCGCCTCCAGCCTGGGCGCCCTGCTCAAGGCCCGCGGACTGCGCGTGACGATGCAGAAGCTCGACCCGTACCTCAACGTGGACCCGGGCACCATGAACCCGTTCCAGCACGGTGAGGTCTTCGTCACCGACGACGGCGCCGAGACCGACCTCGACGTTGGCCACTACGAGCGGTTCCTCGACACCAACCTGCACGGCTCGGCGAACGTCACCACCGGCCAGGTGTACTCGACCGTCATCGCCAAGGAGCGCCGCGGCGAGTACCTGGGCGACACCGTCCAGGTCATCCCGCACATCACCAACGAGATCAAGGCCCGGATCCGCCGGATGGCGACCGAGGACGTCGACGTGGTGATCACCGAGGTCGGCGGCACCGTCGGCGACATCGAGTCGCTGCCCTTCCTGGAGGCCGTCCGCCAGGTCCGCCACGAGGTCGGCCGGGACAACGTCTTCTTCGTGCACGTCTCCCTGCTGCCGTACATCGGCCCCTCGGGCGAGCTGAAGACCAAGCCCACCCAGCACTCCGTCGCGGCCCTGCGCAACATCGGCATCCAGCCGGACGCCATCGTGCTGCGCGCCGACCGCGAGGTCCCGCAGAGCATCAAGCGCAAGATCTCGCTGATGTGCGACGTGGACGAGGAGGCCGTGGTCGCGGCCATCGACGCCAAGTCGATCTACGACATCCCCAAGGTGCTGCACGGCGAGGGCCTGGACGCGTACGTGGTGCGCCGCCTGGACCTGCCGTTCCGCGACGTGGACTGGACCACCTGGGACGACCTGCTGCGCCGCGTCCACGAGCCGCAGCACATCGTCAAGGTCGCCCTGGTCGGCAAGTACATCGACCTGCCGGACGCCTACCTGTCGGTGACCGAGGCGCTGCGCGCCGGCGGTTTCGCCAACAACGCCCGGGTCGAGATCAAGTGGGTCACCTCGGACCACTGCACCACGCCCGAGGGCGCGCGCGAGCAGCTGGGCGACGTGGACGCGATCTGCATCCCCGGCGGCTTCGGCGACCGCGGTGTGGACGGCAAGGTCCAGGCGATCACCTACGCCCGCGAGAACAAGGTGCCGCTGCTGGGCCTGTGCCTCGGCCTGCAGTGCGTGGTCATCGAGGCCGCCCGCAACCTGGCCGGCCTGCCCGACGCCAACTCCACCGAGTTCGACGCGGCCGCCAAGTACCCGGTGATCTCCACCATGGCCGAGCAGCTGGCGATCGTCGACGGCAAGGGCGACCTGGGCGGCACCATGCGCCTGGGCCTCTACCCGGCGAAGCTCGCCGAGGGCTCGATCGTCCGCGAGGTCTACGGCGGCGAGCAGTACGTCGAGGAGCGCCACCGCCACCGCTACGAGGTCAACAACGCCTACCGGGCGGACCTCGAGAAGACCGGCCTGCAGTTCTCCGGCCTGTCCCCGAAGGGCGACCTGGTCGAGTACGTCGAGTACCCGCGCGAGGTGCACCCCTACCTGGTGGCCACCCAGGCCCACCCGGAGCTGAAGTCCCGTCCGACCCGCCCGCACCCGCTCTTCGCGGGTCTGGTGAAGGCGGCCATCGAGATCAAGACGGCCGACCAGTAGGACGTGCCGTCCCGGACGTCCTGTTGAAGGACGTGTCGATCACCGAACGGCGGCCCCGCGATTCCCGCGGGGCCGCCGTTCGGCGTTAGATTGTGTCGTACTGACGAAAAGGGGAGACCGATGGACGACCGGCAGCCGCAGATCCGCGACGTGGCCGAGGAGTGGGAGATCCGGGGGAGCAGCACCCCGTTCCAGGGGAAGGTCACCGGGGTGCGCTCCGAGGAGGTCCGGATGCCCGACGGCGGCTGGGCCCGCCGCGACTACCAGACCCACCCCGGCTCGGTCTCCGTGCTCGCCCTGGACGACCGGCAGCGGGTGCTGATCCTGCGCCAGTACCGCCACCCCGTCCGCCAGCGCCTGTGGGAGCTGCCCGCGGGCCTGCTCGACGTGCCCGGCGAGAACCCGCTGCACGCCGCCCAGCGCGAGCTGTACGAGGAGGCGCACTGCAAGGCCGGCCGGTGGCAGGTGCTGGTCGACTTCTACACCTCCCCGGGCGGCACCGACGAGGCGCTGCGGCTCTTCCTCGCCACCGACCTCGCCGAGGCCGAGGGCGACCGCTACGAGGCGCACGGCGAGGAGCTGGAGATCGAGGTCGCCCGGGTGCCCGTCCCCGAGCTGGTCCGGCTGATCCACGCCGGGGAGCTGCACAACCCGACGCTGATCACCGGCACCCTCGCCCTGCACGCCGCGCTCACCGGCCCCGGCGGCCTGGACGCGCTGCGCCCGGGCGACTCGCCCTGGCCGGCCAGGCCATTCCAGGGGTGAGCGGGCGCTTCGGGCCTGAGCGGGCGCTTCGGGCCTGAGCGGGTGGTTCCGGGCCCGAGTGGGCGGTTCCGGGCGTGGGCGAACGGCTCCGGGCCCCCGGGTTGATCCGCGGGGGTGATTTGCCGGTTCGTACGACCGGATGTCACCCCCGCTGAGCCGGACGGTCGAACTACGCTTCGCAGACGGGCGCCCGTCGCGGGCCGCCTCCGCTGAGCTGGGTGACCGTCGGGAGTGGCACGGGTGGCGAGGAAAACGGCGACGATGGACGCACGGCCCGCGATGACCGCCGAGGGCGCCCCCGCGCTGGACCGGCTGCCCGCCGGGCCGGCGCTGTTCGTCGGACGGCGCGCCGAGCTGGCCGCCCTGCGGGCCGCCGCCGCCCGCCCCGCCGACGGCCGCAGCACCGTCCTGGTACTGGCCGGCCGCCCCGGCTCGGGCCGTACCGCGCTGGCGGTGCGCTTCGCCGTCACCGTCGCCGCCGACTACCCCGACGGCGTGCTGTTCGCCCGGCTGTCCGCGCCCGACGGCGGCCGGGTGCCGCCCGCCAGGGCCGCCCGCCGGCTGCTGGAGCAGCTCGGGGCGGACGTCGGCGCCGTGCCGCTGCCCGGATCCGTCGAGGACGGCCGGGACGAGCCGGCCTGTGTCGCGCTGCGCGGGGCGCTGGCCGGCCGACGCGTCCTGCTGGTGCTGGACGACGTGCGGGACGCCGGGCAGCTCTGGCCGCTGCTCGCCGACGAGCCCGGCTGCCTCGTCCTCGCCACCACGGCCGGTCCGCTGACCGGGATCGAGGACATCGACCCGGTGATCCTCGGCGGGCTGGACCGGCAGGCCTCGGACGAGCTGCTCGGCGACCTCGTCGGCGGCACCCGGATCAGCTGCGACCCGGTCGGCGGGGCCGACCTCGCGGAGGCCTGCGGCTCCGGGCCGGCGGCGCTGCGGCTGATGGCCGGCTGGCTGCGCGGCAACCCCAAGGCGGCCGTGACGGACGCGGCCGCGGAGCTCGCCCGGGTGGTGCGGGAGGGGGCGGCCCGGCCGGAGGCGGCGGGCGCCCAGTCGCAGGGGACGGCGGGGAAGGGCGGCGGTTCGGACGGGGTTGGCGGGCCGGAGGATGCGGGTGGGGCGAAGGGGGCGGGCGGTTCGGGGAAGGCGGCCGGCTCGGAGGGTGCGAAGGAAGGGGAGCCGAGGCGGGAGAGGTCGAAGCCGGGCACGGTCAAGGCGGGCACGGTCAAGGCGGGCACGGTCAAGGCGGAGCCGGCTTCTCGGCCCGGGAGGCCCGGCGCGGGCGGCAGGGCCGACCGGAAGGCGGCTCAGGCGGCCTCCGGGGCCCCGGCGGCGGTTTCCGGGGGGCCGGAGGACGGGAAGCGGGCGTCCGCGCCTCCCGGCGGTACGGACGCGGCGAAGCGCAAGGGGGCCCCCGAGGCCCCGGCGGAGCCCGCCGCGGATCCCGCGACCGACTCCGCGGCCTGGGTGAAGCCCGGCCCCGAGCCCGCCGAACCCGTCCCCGTCCCCGACAACGACCCGCTGGTCGGCGCCTTCACCCTGCTGTACGGCGCGCTGCCGGCCGCCCAGGCGCGGATGCTGCGTGCGCTCACCCTCGCCCCCGCGCAGACCGCGGATCTGCGCACCGCCTCCGCCCTGGTGGGCTGCCCGGCCCCGGAGGCCGCCGCGATGCTGGCCGCCCTCGCCGAGCGGGAGCTGCTCGGCGAGGAGCCGCCCGCGGAGGACGGCACCCTCCGCTACCGGGTGCCCGGCCGGCTCCACCCGCGGCTGGTCCGGCTGCGCGGGAGCGAGGACCGGCCCGCCGAGCTCGAACTCGCCCGGGCCCGCCTGCTGGAGCGCCTGGTCCGGCTCACCGACTCGGCCCGCGCCCTGCTCGACCCGGCCGGCGGACCTGGCCCCGACCCGCTGCCGGGGCCGCTGCGGCTGCGCTCGGCCGTCCAGGCCCGGCAGTGGCTGCTCGGCGAGCGCGACCTGCTGCTCGGCGCGGTCGCCGACGCGATCGGCCAGGGCGACCTGGACGGTTCGGCGGGCCGGCTGGTCACCGCCCTGCTCCGGGCCCTGCCGCTGACCGGCGCCGCCGCCCCCGCCGACCTCTACCAGCTGCACGAGCTGGTGCTGACGGTGGCCGAGCGGCACGGCAAGGCCCGCCGGGCGGCGGCCGCGCTGCTCAACCTCGGCGACCTCCAGGCCGCCGACAGCCGCTGGGAGCCGGCCGTCGGGCACTACCGGGCGGCCCTGGAGCACGCCCGGGCGGCGGACGACGAGGCCGCCTGCGCCCGGGCCCTGGAGGGCGCGGCGGGCTGCCACCGCGCGCTCGGCGACGCCGTCCGGGCCGCCGACTGGTACGGGCGGGCGCTCGGCCTGCGGCAGTCCATGGGAGACCCGGCCGCCGAGGCCAGGCTGCTCACCCGGGTGGCGGAGGCGCACATCGCGCAGCGCCGCTTCGACGAGGCCGATCGGGAGTACCGGGCGGCCCTGGGGCTGCTGCGCCGCCTGGGGGACGAACGCGGCCGACAGGCGGTCGGTGCGGCCCTGGCGGACCTGCGGGAACGCGTCGACGCCGGGTGGTAGAGGGCACTTCGGGAGTATTGTCGAAGATGCCTGGTTGGTGAGATTTTGGCAGGAAGATCGCCGGGGAAGCCTACGAACCTGCCAATGTGTCCGGCGGATTTATTCACTTTGGAAGGCTGACACGCCGCCTGGGCTTCATTACACTCGAACTCAGTCGCGCAGCGATCTGTGCCCCGGTGCCTTCCGGAGGCTTCCCCACGTGCGCGTCGCCCGCCGGTCTTCTCCGGTAGGGACCCCCATGGCAAGAGGACGTGTTTAGCCGTGAAGGTCGGCATCCCCCGCGAGGTCAAGAACCACGAGTACCGCGTGGCCATCACGCCCGCCGGCGTGCATGAGCTCGTCCGCAACGGGCACGAGGTCTACATCGAGGACAACGCCGGTGTCGGCTCCTCGATCCCGAACGAGGAGTACGTGGCCGCCGGCGCCACCATCCTCCCCACCGCCGACGAGGTGTGGGCCACCGCCGACCTGCTGCTGAAGGTCAAGGAGCCCATCGCGCAGGAGTACCACCGTCTGCGCAAGGGCCAGACCCTCTTCACGTACCTGCACCTGGCGGCCGACCGCGCCGGCACCGACGCGCTGGTCGCGTCCGGCACCACCGCGATCGCGTACGAGACCGTGCAGCTCGCCAACGGCGCCCTGCCGCTGCTCGCCCCGATGTCCGAGGTCGCGGGCCGGCTGGCCCCGCAGGTCGGCTCGTACCACCTGATGCGCCCGGCCGGCGGCCGCGGCGTGCTGCCCGGTGGCGTGCCCGGCACCCACCCGGCCAAGGCCGTCGTCATCGGCGGTGGCGTCTCCGGCTGGCACGCGGCCACCATCGCGATCGGCATGGGCTACGAGGTGACCCTGCTGGACCGCGACATCAACAAGCTGCGCGAGGCCGACAAGGTCTTCGGCACCAAGATCAAGGCCATCGCCTCCAACGCCTTCGAGCTGGAGAAGGCCGTCCTGGAGGCCGACCTGGTGATCGGCGCCGTGCTGATCCCGGGCGCCAAGGCCCCGAAGCTCGTCACCAACGAGCTGGTCTCCCGCATGAAGCCGGGCTCCGTGCTCGTCGACATCGCCATCGACCAGGGCGGCTGCTTCGAGGACTCGCACGCGACCACGCACGCCGAGCCGACCTTCCAGGTCCACAACTCGGTCTTCTACTGCGTGGCCAACATGCCGGGCGCCGTCCCGAACACCTCCACCTACGCGCTGACCAACGCCACGCTGCCCTACATCGTGGAGCTGGCCAACCGTGGCTGGAAGGACGCGCTGCGCCGCGACCCGGCGCTGGCCAAGGGCCTGAACGTGCACGAGGGCCAGATCACCTTCGGCGCCGTCGCCGAGGCCTTCGGCCTGGAGTCCGTCTCCCTGGAGAGCGTGCTCGCCTGACGTTCGCGTCCGGTGACCGGTAGCCGGTGACCGTGACGGGTGACCGCGGCGTCCCGAGGCGACTCGTGACGCCGCGGTCGCCTGGTTCTTTGTGGCCGTCCGGGTTCCACCGTGTTCCGGCGGCCTCCGGGTGCGCCGGTCGGCGCCGTGTCCCGGTGGCCGCCGGGCACTTGTGATCGTGATGTGCCCTTCGGGAGGTCCCGTGCCTGGTCGGCGCGGGCCCTCCCGGCCCGGTCCGACCCCCGCGGGGCGGACCCCAGGCCCCCGACCCGCTCCCCCGGGCCGGGGGCTTCGCCATGCCCGTGAACGGCCGGTGACATGGGCGGGTCGCTCTGTCGTCAATTTCTGTGGGTCGCGTCACCCGACCGCAGAAACGTTAGGGTCAAGGGCCGGTCCATCCCTTGACAGCGGGTGGCCCGATAGTCGACACATCCTGCCCACTACCGTGGATTGTGTTGCTGCGAACGCCTTGAAGAGCCTAGAGTCGCAAACCGTCGGCATGCTGCCACGCTGACGAATCGACATAGAGTCCTGGATGCCCAAGGAGGTAAGACGACTTGTGAATGAGTCGACATTTGCTCCCGGGGGTGGTCAGCCAGGACTGGCGGAGCACGCCGCCGGACTGCCGAGTGAGGAGCCCGGGGCCCGGCAGGCCACCGTGGGCTCGGCCGAGGTCGGCTCGGTCGCTCTCCGTACTTTCGAAGCACGCCAGAACACAGCACAGGTGACCCAGGTGACCACGGTGACGGACTTCGACGCCGATCTGCCGGCCCACGGCCTGGCCTACGGCGAGTTCGCCTACGGCGCCTACGACGACCCGGACGCCGAGTACGAGCCGGACCCGGAGTACGCCGCCACGCTGGCCCCCGACGCCGCGCGTCAGCGCCGCGAGCGGGTCGGTCCGACGGGCCGTCCGCTGCCGTACTTCCCGATCCCCGCGCCGGTCGCCGAGCACGGCCCCGCGCAGATCATCGCGATGTGCAACCAGAAGGGCGGCGTCGGCAAGACCACGTCGACCATCAACCTGGGTGCCGCGCTGGCCGAGTACGGCCGCCGGGTGCTGCTCGTCGACTTCGACCCGCAGGGCGCGCTGTCCGTGGGCCTCGGGGTCAACCCGATGGAACTCGACGTCACCGTCTACAACCTGCTCATGGAGCGGGGCCTGACGGCCGATGAGGTGCTGCTGAAGACCGCGGTGCCGGGCATGGACCTGCTGCCCTCCAACATCGACCTGTCGGCCGCCGAGGTGCAGCTGGTCAGCGAGGTGGCCCGGGAGTCCGCGCTGGCGCGCGCCCTGAAGCCGCTGCTGCCCGACTACGACTACGTCATCATCGACTGCCAGCCCTCGCTGGGCCTGCTGACGGTCAATGCCCTGACGGCCGCTCACAGCGTCATCGTCCCGCTGGAGTGCGAGTTCTTCGCGCTGCGCGGTGTCGCGCTGCTCACCGAGACCATCGAGAAGGTCTGCGAGCGGCTCAACCCCGAGCTGCGGCTGGACGGCATCCTCGCCACCATGTACGACTCGCGCACCGTGCACAGCCGCGAGGTGCTGGCCCGGGTCGTCGAGGCGTTCGGCGACCACGTCTTCCACACCGTCATCGGCCGGACCGTGCGCTTCCCGGAGACCACCGTCGCCGGCGAGCCGATCACGACGTACGCGACCAACTCGGTCGGTGCCGCCGCCTATCGTCAGCTCGCCAGGGAGGTGCTCGACCGGTGCCGCCCCGCCGAGTGAGTCTCCCGGGTGCCGACGAGCTGTTCCGGACCACCGGCGGGATGGCGTTGTCGCCCTCCCTCGCGTCGCGTCCGGCCGCCGAGGCGCCCAGACCGGAGACCGCGCGGGCCGTCAACGGTGCCGGTGCTGCGGACGGCGCCGAGGGTGCCGAGGGCGCCGACGAGGCCGGGCAGCCGTACGAGCGCCGGCAGTCGGCCCCCGGGGCCGCTGTGCCGGGGCCGGCGCAGCCGTCGGGGCTGCAGCAGGGCGCAGGGCAGGGTGTCGGGCCCGGTGTCGGGTCGGGTGGTGCGCAGGCCGCCGCGCAGGCGGGGAAGGCCGTGCCGGGCGGTCGGGCGGCCGCTCCGGCGCCCCGGCAGCACTCCGGCGCCGCCGAGGAGCAGTCGGGCGGGAACGGGCGCCCCCGTCCGCGCGGCCGCGCTCCGCGCCGTCCCAGCGGGCGGGAGCGGCACGACGAGAAGATCACCGTGTACGTGTCCGCCGAGGAACTGATGGACCTGGAGCACACCCGTCTGGTGCTGCGCGGCGAGCACGGCCTGGCCGTGGACCGCGGCCGGATCGTCCGGGAGGCCATCGCGGTGGTTCTGGCGGACCTGGAGCAGCGCGGCGAGGCCAGCATCCTGGTGCGGCGGCTGCGCGGGCGCTGAGAGGCGCCTGAGGATGCCTGGAGGGGCCTGGTGGGCCCTGGAGGGTGTTGCGGGCGTCTGAGGCCCCGGTGGGCGCTGTTGGCGGGTCCTGCGGGCCGAGGGGGGCTCCGGGCGTTCCAGAGGGGCCGGCGGCCGTTGTAGCCGCGGTGGGGTGGTCAAGGGCCGCTGCCGGGGCCTGGTGGGCCGCTCGAGCTGTTGTGAGTCCGCAGTGAGGCCGTTGTGAGGGGGCGCTGGAGGCCACTGCGAGGTGGCGCGGGCTCCGGGAGCCGTCGCGTTGGGCATGACGGGCCCGTGGCCGGGGCGGATGGGATCCGCGGTGTGCCCGATGCGCCACGGCGTGTCGACGGCCCCGGCGAGGGGCGGACGGCGGGGGCGGGTGAAGATGGACCGTCATGCCGAGCACCTCCGAACCGTCTGCAGCGCGTGTGTCCGCTGCTGCCTCTGCTTCGTCCCCGCCCTCCTCATCTGCTGCTTCCGTGTCCGTCGTTGCTTCGGGTGCCGCCGCGGCTGCTGTCCCGGTTCCTGCCCCGGGTGGGGCCGCCGGGAGCGGTCGGGCCGGTGAGCCGGCCGGGACGGCCGATGAGCCGCGGGGCGGGTTCCGGGTGCGGCTGGACAACTTCGAGGGTCCGTTCGACCTGCTGCTCAGCCTGATCGCCAAGCACCGGATGGACGTCACCGAGGTGGCGCTGGCGACCGTCACCGACGAGTTCATGGCGCACATCCGGGCCATGGGTCCGGACTGGGACCTGGACGCCACGACCGAGTTCCTGGTCGTCGCCGCCACGCTGCTCGACCTCAAGGCCGCCCGGCTGCTGCCCGCCGCCGACGTCGAGGACGAGGAGGACCTCGCGTTGCTGGAGGCGCGCGACCTGCTGTTCGCCCGTCTGCTGCAGTACCGGGCCTACAAGCGGGCGGCGGCCCTGTTCGGCGAGCGCTGGGCCGCCGAGCTGCTCCGGCGGCCCCGGACGGTCGGACTGGAGCCCCACCACGCGCAGCTGCTGCCCGAGGTCGTGATCGGCATCGGCCCGGAGCGGTTCGCGGAACTGGCGGCCAGGGCGATGACGCCCAAGCCGAAGCCGGTCGTCTACGTCGACCACATCCACGCCCCGCCGGTCAGCGTCCGTGAGCAGGCGGGCCTGGTGGTCGGGCTGCTCACGGAGCTGGGGGAGGCGACGTTCCAGCGGCTGGTCGCGGACGCGCCGGACGACCTGGTGGTGGTCGCCCGCTTCCTGGCGCTGCTGGAGCTCTACCGGGAGCGGGTGGTGGCCTTCGAGCAGCCGGAGGCGCTGGAGGAGCTACTGGTGCGCTGGGTGGCCGACGCGGACCGTGGAGTGGTCGAGGTCACGGACGAGTTCGACCGGCCGGCGGGAGAGAGCCGACCGGTGGGAGAGAAGGAGGAGCGATGACGTCGGGTGCCGATGCCGGAGGGCGGCCGGTGTCCCGGCGCCCGCTCGGTCTGCCGGGACGGCCGCGGGCGGAGGAGTGGCTGGAGCCGGAGCTGCTGCCGGAGCTGCTGCCGGGGGTGTTGCCGGGCGTGTTGCCCGGGGTGGAGCTGGAGCTGGACGCGGGGGCAGTGGCGGGGGGCGTCGCGGACCCTGTGTTGGTGCGGGAGCCGGTGGTACAGGTGGTGCACCAGAAGTCGGGCCCGCCGACTTCCGGTGTCGGGGAGTCCGGTGAGGCGGCTGCCGCTGCCGCTGCGGCTGCGACTGCGGGGGCTGAGGCTGGCGCGGAGGACGGGGAACCGGCCGGTTTCGGGTTGAAGGCCGGGCTGGAGGCGATCCTGCTGGTCGTCGACGAACCGGCCGGGGAGGACCATCTGGCATCCGTCCTGGAACGGCCCCGGGCGGAGGTGGCGGCGGCACTGCGGGAGCTGTCCGCCGAGTACACCGCCCAGCGGCGAGGCTTCGACCTGCGGCTGGTCGCCGGCGGGTGGCGGTTCTACACCCGGGCCGAGTGCGCTCCGGCCGTCGACCGCTTCGTCCTGGACGGCCGGCAGGCCCGGTTGACGCAGGCCGCACTGGAGACATTGGCGGTCGTCGCATACCGGCAGCCGGTGTCCAGATCGCGGGTCTCAGCAGTCCGTGGTGTGAACTGCGACGGTGTGATGCGTACCCTGGTACAGCGAGGACTGGTGGAAGAGGCCGGATCCGAGCCCGAAACAGGTGCGATCCTGTATCGGACGACGAACTACTTCCTGGAACGGATGGGGCTCCGCGGCCTGGATGAGCTGCCGGAGCTTGCTCCCTTCCTGCCCGAGGTCGACGACGTGGAAGCGGAGTCCCTGGAGGGCACGATGATCGCGGAGGCGGTCGCCGCCGCTGCCGTGCAGGCCGCGGACGGCAGTGGCGAGGCCGGTCGGGCTGCGCCTGATCGGTAGGGGGCGGTGAGGTCGGCCGAAACGACCGCACAGCCCAGACGGAAAACGACGTACGGACACTTTGATGCGTAGCAGTGGCAACGACAGGAACAGCGGCGGCGGAAGCGGCCGGGGCGGACACGGCGGGGGCCGGAGCGGCGGCGGCTCCTACGGGGGTGGCTCCGGCTCGCGTGGTGGTTCGTACGGCGGGGGCTCCGGCTCCTCGTCGCGCGGGGGTTCGTCCTCGGGTGGCGGTTCGTACGGCGGCGGTTCCTCGTCGCGTGGTGGTTCGTACGGCGGGGGCTCCGGCTCCTCGTCGCGCGGGGGTTCGTCCTCGGGCGGCGGTTCGTACGGCGGCGGTTCCTCGTCGCGTGGTGGTTCGTACGGCGGGGGCTCCGGCTCCTCCTCGCGCGGGGGTTCGTACGGCGGCGGTTCCTCGTCGCGCGGCGGCTCGTCCTCGGGTGGCGGCTCCTACGGCGGCGGGTCCGGCTCGCGTGGCGGTTCGTACGGTGGCGGCTCCGGCTCGCGCGGCGGCTCGTCCTCGCGTAGCGGCGGGTCCGGCTCGTACGGGCGGGACGACCGGCGCGACAGCCGTCGCGATGACCGTCGCGACGACAACAGGTACCCCGACCGCCCGCTGCGCCCCGAGGAGCGGCGTTACGACCGCCCCGAGTACGGCGGCGGTCCCAACGCCACCCCCGCGCGCGGCGGCTTCAGCGGGCGCCGTCCCGGCCCCGCGCCGCGTCCGCGCCGCGACGGCCAGGGCGCCCCGGGCGACCCGCGCCGCCAGCCGCAGCGTTCGCGCGAGCTGCAGGCGAAGATCGAGGACGCCGTGCTGGCGCGCCACGACAAGCCGGCCGTGAAGCTCCCCAAGACCTTCGAGGAGCCCGAGGGCGAGCGCCTGCAGAAGGTGCTGGCGCGGGCCGGCATCGGCAGCCGCCGGGCGTGCGAGGAGCTGATCGAGCAGGGCCGTGTGCAGGTCAACGGCAAGCTGGTCACCGAGCAGGGCAAGCGGGTCGACCCGCAGAACGACGAGATCAAGGTGGACGGCCTGACCGTCGCCACCCAGTCGTACCTGTTCTTCGCGCTGAACAAGCCGGCCGGCGTGGTCTCCACGATGGAGGACCCGGACGGCCGCCAGTGCCTCGGCGACTACGTGACCAACCGGGAGACCCGGCTGTTCCACGTCGGCCGCCTGGACACCGAGACCGAGGGCATCATCCTGCTCACCAACCACGGTGAACTGGCCCACCGCCTCACCCACCCGCGGTACGGCGTGACCAAGACCTACCTGGCCGCCATCCAGGGCCCGATCCCGCGGGACCTGGGCAAGCAGCTGGCCAAGGGCATCGAGCTGGAGGACGGCTTCGCTCGGGCCGACAGCTTCAAGGTGGTCTCGAACGTCGGCAAGAACTACCTCGTCGAGGTCACGCTGCACGAGGGCCGCAAGCACATCGTCCGCCGGATGCTGTCCGAGGCCGGCTTCCCGGTCGAGAAGCTGGTGCGCACGCACTTCGGTCCGATCGCGCTGGGCGACCAGAAGTCGGGCTGGCTGCGCCGGCTGACCAACCCGGAGGTCGGGCAGCTGATGAACGAGGTCGGCCTGTAGGTCGGTCCGTGGGGTCGGTCTGCGGGGTTGGTCCGCGGGGTCGGCCGGGTGGGTCCTGCCTGGTGAGCGATATGTAGACCGGTCTGCATAAAACGACTCTGTAGACCGGTCTACATAGGGACGGCGCTTATCTGTAGACCGGTCGTCATAAAGAGCAGTCTGTGGACCGGTCTACATAGAAACGGTCCCCTGTAGACCGGTCTACATATTTTTGTTTCCGTGAGGGCCTCCCCGCCGAGTGGCAGGGAGGCCCTCACGCCGTTCGGCGGGTGTTGCTGTGAGCCGGGACGCATCGCCTGATCATCGCCTTGTCAGCGCGACGATCCGTGGCCGAGGATTGCCACCTGACCACGACCCGTCGAGTGGCGGGACTGCGCCACGCCGTCTTCGGTGCGGTGCGGGGAGAGACAACCGGGGGAGCGGCGCCGTGTCCGATGAACCACTCAGCGCACTGGGGCTGGCCGACCCGGACGGTCAGGTTTACGCGTTGCTGGTGGCCAATCCGCAGTCCACGGCGGAGGACCTCGCCGGGCTCTGCGGGCTGACGCTCCAGCAGAGTCTGCGGGCGCTGGACCGGTTGGCGCAGCAGGGCATGGCGACCAGGGCGCCGGTGGACCGCCACCGTTTCCTACCGGTCGCGCCGGATGTCGCGATAGGCACCCTGATCGGCCACCGTGAGTCCGAGCTGCGGCACGCCCGGGCCGAGATGCACCGCCTGATGGACGCCTTCCGGGAGGCCTCCCGCTACACCGACCCGGCGCACTCGGTCGAGGTGCTGACCGGCGGCGAGGCGATCGCCCAACGGCTGGAGCACATCACCGAGACCAGCCAGTACCAGGTCCGGGGCTTCGACTGCCCCCCGTACATCCAGGACCCGGTGGCCGGCATCCCGTTGCAGCGCAAGCGGATGAAGGAGGGGCTGCGGTTCCGGACCATCTACGACCGGGAGGCGGTGGCCTGGCCGGGTCGGCTGGAGAAGAACATCCTGGTCGGGGTCGAGGACGGCGAGGAGGCCCGGGTCCGGCCGGTGCTGCCGATGAAGATGGTCATGTCGGACGACCGGATGGCGATCATCCCGATCAGCGTCGGCGACAGCGTCCTGGACGCCGCGTACGTGATCCACCCGTCCGCGCTGCTCCAGGCCCTGGACACGCTGTTCGAGGCGGAGTGGGAGCGCGCCGTGCAGCTCCAGTCCGCGATCGGGGCCGAGGACGGCGTGCTGGAGCCGGAGGCCGACCACCGCAAGCTGCTCGGCCTGCTGGCGGCCGGCCTCACCGACGAGTCGATCGCGCGCTCGCTCGGCTGGAGCGCCCGGACCACCCAGCGCCGGCTCCAGAGCCTGATGCGCGAGCTCGGCGCCACCACCCGCTTCCAGGCGGGCATGGCGGCCCGGGAGCGCGGCTGGCTGTAGGCCTCGGTGAGGCCCCTCGCTGTCCCTGTTCCCGTGGCCTTGGCGTTCCCGTGGCCTTGGCCGAGCGGTCCGGGGTCGCGGGGGTTCGGGGCTGCTGGGCTGGGGGCTCAGCTCCAGGGGGTGAGGCTTGCCCAGCGGCCGTCCGGGCCGCGTTCGACCTTCTCCAGGCCGACCACGGCGGTCCGGTTCAGCCGCCCGTAGATGTGCGGGAACAGCGCGCCGGGGGTGGCCCCGGGCGGCGGTGCGCCGTTCGGGGCCTCCCACTTGACCATCGGTTCCACCAGCGCCTCCTCGATCAGCAGCACCATCAGCGGACCGGGCGTGTCGGCGAAGAAGGCGTTGGCCACCGCGAGTGCCGTCTGCTCGTCCGCCGAGCAGTGGATGAACCCGTCGGTGAGCAGCGAGGCGGTGGCGTACGGCCGGCCGGGGTCGGCGAGCCAGTCGTCCAGGGGGGCGAGGTGCAGGATCATGCTCCTGTTGTACCTGAACGGTTGTCACGACGGGGTTCGGCCGAGCGCGCGCGGGCGGGGTGTCACCGGGCCCGGGGTCACGGGGACGGTGGCACCGGCCCCCGCGATACAGGGCCCCGCGATACAGGGCCCCGCGACATAGATCCCCGCGACACCGGGCGCGGTGTCACAGGCCGGCCACCTTGGCGGTGGCGGAGATCTCGTACACCAGCGTGACCGTCCGGCGGGCGCCCGGGCCGAGCGGCAGGTCCCAGCGGACGATCCCCTCGGTGTCGAAGGCGTCCGGGGCGGGGGAGCACTCCTCCTTGCGCAGCCGTACCTCCACGGCCGACACCTCGGAGACCGGGACCCGCTCGCGCACCGAGACCAGCTGCTCGTCGTGCTCCTCCGGTCCGGAGAAGCGGGAGACGTGCAGCCGGACCGTCCGGGTGGTCACCGAGCGCTGGCTGAGTCCGGTGGTGGCCTGCCGCTCCTCGGTCTCGCGGACCACCCGGTAGCCGTCCGAGCTGCCGAACGCCAGCTCGGCGTCGGCGCCGGCCGCGGTGAACGGCATCTCGCCGCGGCCGGTGAAGCCGCTGCCGCGGACCAGTTCGACCGGGCCGGCCAGCAGCGCGTGCCCGGCCGCGTTGCGGAACCGGACCACCTGGGTGACCAGTGGTGACAGCTCCGGCGCGCACGCGAACTCGCTGCTCGCGGGCGCGCTGAAGCCGCCGAGCGGCACCCGGTGCGCCCGGCCGTCCGAGGGCACGGTGGCCGGTGCGGGCGCGCGCAGCACCCGGACCTCCCCGCCGTCGTCCACGCCCGGCACCTCCTCGGACGGGCCCACCGTACTGATCGCCTCCTCGCGCAGCTCGACCTCGACGGTGCGGCGCTCCTCGGCGCTGCGCTCGCGCAGCATCAGCACGTCCTCGGCGAGCGCGGGCGGGGCGGTGGCCAGGGCCGACCGGGCGGTGGAGAGGGTGAGCCGGACGCCGTGCCAGTCCTCCCCGGTCCGCTGCCAGACCACCGCCTCCGACTCCAGCTGCAGGCCGCCCGCGGTGAGGGTCGCCCGGTAGGACGGCCGCCACACCGCGCAGGGCACCAGGTGGCCGATGGTGAGGAGGGCGGGTCCGGCGGTGGCCGCCTCGACGGTGAGATCCAGGTGCGCGACGAGTTCGGCCGGCTCCTCCTCGGCCTCGTCCAGGGTCCGCTGGGCGTCGGAGCGTTCCTGCTCCAGCCGGCGCAGCCGGGAGCGGACGGCGCGCAGCTCCTCGACGTACCGCTCGCGCTCGGCGTCCACCCGGTCCAGCTCACGGGTCCAGCGGGCCCGTTCGACCTCGCCCGCGCCGGCGCCCTCGCCGATCTCGCGGAGCAGGTCGGCGGAGAGCTGGGCCAGCAGTGCCAGCCGGGCCGCCAGGCGGTCGCCCGACTGCTCCTCGCGGCGGGCCTGCTCATCGAGCCGGTGGACCCGGTGGCGGAGCTCGGAGTCGCCCGGGCCGGGCGGCAGCGGGGCGCGCGGGGTCCAGGTGCGGACGATCCGGGCGTCCAGGACGCGGACGCCCGCCCGGTCGGCCTCGGCGCGCAGGGTGCGGTCGACGGCGAGTGCGGTGACCGGGCCGAACCGCAGCCGCTGCACGCCGGCGGCCAGCTCGGCGGTGGCGGTGCGCTCGACCTGGCTGCGGTCCTCCAGACAGGTGACGGCGGTGACCGGGAGGGGGATGGTGCCCTGTTGGCCGGGGTCCTGGGGGGCGGGGCCGGAGTCGCCGGGGACGGGGAGGGGGGTGGTGGTGCCGGTCATCGTTCAGTTCCTCCGGTTTCCGCCGACGATGGCCTTGCCGGCCGGGATGCGGATCTCGTAGCCGCCGTCGAGTTCGACCCGGCCGCCGGGCGGCAGTTCGACCCGCCAGAGCCGGGTGCTCGGCGGGCAGTCCGGCGAGGACTCGGCCGGTGCCCGCCAGTCGGCCCGCTCCTCGATCCGGACCTCGGCGTCCGACGTGACCGGGACGCGTTCGCGGACCTCCACGGTGACCGGGTGGCCGAGCCGGTTCGCCAGTTCGACGTGGACCCGGTGGTCGAGCACGGTGCTGCTGTTCAGCATGCCCGCGGTGGACTCGCGCAGCTCGGTGCGGCGCGCCACCTCGACGCTCTCGGTCACGCCGACGCCGAGCCGGCGCTCGCCGCCGGGGGCGAGGGTGGGGAGGGCGGCGGTGAGCAGGAACTCGTCGTCGACGGTCACCTCGACCGGGCCGGCCAGGACGGCCTGGGCGGTCCGGTTGGCGAGCACCAGCGTGCCGTAGACCTTCTCCTCGACGGAGGGGACGGTGACGTACTCGGAGCGGACGGCCACCGGGATCTCACCGATCGTGACGGTGTGCCAGGCGCCGTCGGACGGGATGTCGGCGGGGGCGGCGGCGTCGAATCGGTGGTCGAAGGAGCCCGCCGAGATGCGGGGAAGGACGGCGTGGCGGGGCAGCGGGAGGGCCGCCACCGCCGAGCCGGCGGCCACCCAGGGCCTCGGCGCGGGCGGCTGCAGGGTGCCCCGGCGGGCGGCGGGCTCCTCGGGGCCGGCCAGGACGAGGGACGGGTAGTCGAGGAGGGCGGCGTCGGGGACGGGCGGGGCGTCGTAGCCGGGCAGGGCGTCGGGGGCGAACCCGGCGGCGGGTCCGTAGCCGGCGAACGGCCCCGCTCCGCCGGGGGCCGCCGGGGCCGGGGCCGTCACGGGAGCCGGCGGGGGCCCGGAGAACTCGGGGGCGGCCTCGGCGCCGCGCCGGCGGGCCCGGCGAGGGCCGGACGGGCGAGGGGCCGGGCCACCAGGCTGGGGCATCCCGGGCGGCGGCGGGGCGCCGTAGCCGCCGAAGGCGGGGGGCGGCAGGGGGAACTCGTCGGCTGCCAGGCTGCCGCCGGCACGGCGGAACAGCTCGGGTTGCGCGGCGGGGGCCGGGGCGGAGGCCGCGACGGGCAGGGCGTCCATGGATGCGGCGCCCACACGGACCGAGGGCACTGGTCCGGCGGTCGCACGTCCGGCGGGCACGGGGGCCGGGCCCGCGGCCTGGTAGCCGGCGAAGAGGTCGGCCAGGCCGGACGGGGGCTCGCGCCATCCCGAGGGGGGCGGGGCGGGCTGGCTGCGGCCGATCCGCAGGGAGCGCAGCCGGGGCAGGTCGGTGCGCCGGTCGAGGTCGGCGGTGGACAGCGCGAGGCGTACGCCGGTCCAGTCCTCGCCGGTCTGCTGCGCCAGCGAGGCGCGCAGGACCAGGCGGCCGGAGTCCTCGCCCTGGCGGTAGGACAGGCGGTAGGCGGGTACCCAGCGGGCGGCCGGGACGCCGTATTCGAGTTCGAGGTCGAGTTCGGCGGGTTCGGTCTGTTCGGCGCTGTGGGTGGGCTCGCTGGCTTCGGCGCTGTGGGCGAGGGTGAGGAGGACGGTCGCGGAGGTCTCCACGGGCCGGGTGGGCCCCGCGGTGGAGGCGCGCTCCAGCCGGGCGGTGAGCACCTCGATCGCGTGATCGGCGAGCCGGAGCTCCTGGGCGAGGCCCTCGGCGCGCAGGTGCAGCCCGGACAGCCGCTCGTCGACGAACTCGGCCAACTCCAGCCAGGCGTCGGCGGGCGTGCGGCGGTGCGGTTCGTCATCGCGGCGCGGCGGCGGCACGGCGCGCAGCCCGGCCGTCTCGGCGATGGCCGAGAGGACCAGGCGGTGGCGCTCGCGAATGGCGCTCCCGCGCTCCCTGGCCTCGTCCAACAACCGCTGAAGTTCGGGGAGTTCGTCCTCGGTGCGGAGCTCGGCGACGGGCTCCAGACGGGCCTCGGTGACGGTGGTGCCGGGCGGCCCGTCGAGCACCCGGGCGCGCAGCGAGCGCCCGTCGAGCACCTGGGGTAGACCGGTCAGCCGGAGCCGTCCGTCCGGGGGCACGGGGACCCGGGCCCGGCGGCGGCACACCGCGCCGGCCGCGTAGACCACGACGGAGTCGAGCACCGAGGTGTGGGCCGGTACCTCCGGCCCGCCCGGTGGCCGGCCGTCCGCCGTGCTGCGTCGGCCGTCCGCCGTGCTGTGCCGGTCGTCTGCTGCCATGCGCTGGTCGTCTGTCCTGCGATGGTCGTCCACCCAGCCAACCCCTTCGTTAGCGCCGCGCCCTGCTCGGGCGGCCAGTCTGCCCCCAGCCGGCGCGGGCGTCGTCGGATTTCCGCGTGTTGCCGCCTCCGGGCCGCCCGCGTGTGGCGGGTGCGGCCCGTGTGGTGGCCCGCGTGGTGTGGGACGGGTCGGGGGCGGAGGCGGTTGCGGTCCGGCGGGGGCGGCGTGCGTGAGGCGCGGGAGCGTGCGGGGGCGGGGTGCGTGCCGGGCCGTCGCGGTGTCAGGGGTGCGTGCGGGGGCGGGAGGTGGCGGGGTGTGGCCGCGGGGACGGCGGGGATGCGAGAGGATGGGTCGAGCACGTCCAGGTAAGCCCCGTGAGGAGAGCCACCCCGCCATGCGCACTGCCGCCGTCGTCGGTACCGGACTCATCGGCACCTCCGCCGCGCTGGCCCTCACCGGCCGCGGGCTGACCGTCCATCTGGAGGACGCCGACCCGGACTCGGCCCGCACCGCCGCCTCGCTCGGCGCCGGTGTCATCGACCCCGCGGACGGCCCGGTGGACCTGGCGATCATCGCGGTACCGCCGGCGCTGGTGGGCACCGTCCTCGCCGACTGCCAGCGGCGCGGTCTGGCCCGCTGGTACACCGACGTGGCCAGCGTCAAGGCCGGGCCGCGCGCCGAGGTGGTGGCGCTCGGCTGCGACACCGTCCACTACATCGGCAGCCACCCGATGGCCGGCCGCGAGCGCTCCGGCCCGCTGGCCGCCCGCGCCGACCTGTTCGAGGGCCGCCCCTGGGTGCTCACCCCCACGGCCGACACCGACACCGAGACGCTCAACGCGGCCCTGGAACTGGTCGCGCTCTGCGGCGCGATGCCGATCGTGATGGACGCGGCCGCGCACGACCGCGCCGTCGCCCTCGTCTCGCACGCCCCGCAGCTGCTGTCCTCGCTGGTCGCCGCCCGACTGGAGCACGCCGACGAGACGGCCATAAGGCTCTCCGGCCAGGGTGTCCGGGACGTCACACGGATCGCGGCCTCCAACCCCGGCATGTGGGTCGACATCCTCTCCGCGAACGCCGGCGCCGTCGCCGACATCCTGGACGAGGTCGCCGTCGACCTCGTCGACACCGTCACCGCGCTGCGGGCCCTGCAGGCCGCCGAGGACGGCGAGCGGCGGGCGGGCGCGGTCGGCATCGAGGCCGTGATGCGCCGCGGCAACACCGGCCAGGCCCGCATCCCCGGTAAGCACGGCGCGCCGCCCACCCGGTACGAGACCGTCGCCGTCGTCCTCGGCGACCAGCCCGGTGAGCTGGGCCGCCTCTTCGGCGAGGTCGGCGCGGCCGGGGTCAACATCGAGGACGTCCTCATCGAGCACTCCAGCGGGCAGCAGGTCGGCTTCGTCCAGCTGTCGGTCGCCCCCGCCGCGGTCAAGCCGTTGACGGTGGCGCTGCGGGCGACCGGGTGGAGCGTCCGGGACTGATCCGGGGCCTCTGGCCGGTCGGCGGGGGAGCTGGGGCTGGGCAGGGCCGGCGGGGGCCGGCAGGGGCCGGCAGGGCCGGCGGGGGTGCCGGGACGAGCTTCGTACGGGGTGCGGGGCCGGGCGGGGCGGGGTTCCGCACCGGTCCATTAACCTTGAGGGGGGCATCCCTCGGTTTCGGGTTTACCGCCGGGCCCCCGTCCGGGCTCCACCCGGGTTCCATCACCGGGTTTCACCGCCCCACGTTCACGTTTCACGCTTCAGGTTTCAGGATTCAGAGAGAGGTTCTGCCGTGGACACTGCCGACCGAGCGAACGCCCCGGTCGTCGTCGCCATCGACGGACCCTCCGGCTCGGGCAAGTCGACCGTCTCGCGGGCGGTCGCCGCCCGGCTGGGGCTGAGCTTCCTGGACACCGGCGCCATGTACCGGGCGATGACCTGGTGGATGCTGGCCAACGACGTGGACATCGAGGACGCCGAGGCCGTGGCCGTCGCCTGCGGAAAGCCGGTGATCGTCTCCGGGACGGACGCCGACGGCCCGACCATCACCGTCGACGGACAGGACGTCTCGGGCCCGATCCGGGGCCCCGAGGTGACCGGGCAGGTCAGTGCCGTCGCCGCGGTGCCGGCGGTGCGCACGCGGCTGGTGGAGCTCCAGCGCGGCTGCGCCGGGGTCGCCGAGCGCGGCATCGTCGCCGAGGGCCGGGACATGGGCAGCGTGGTGTTCCCGAACGCCACCGTCAAGGTCTTCCTGACCGCCTCGGAGGCCGCCCGCGCCGAGCGCCGCGCCGCCGAGCTGAGGGCCAAGGGCGTGGACGAGGCCACCATCACCGCGATGGCCGCCGACCTCGCCCGCAGGGACGCCGCCGACTCCTCCCGGGAGACCGCCCCGCTGACCCAGGCGGCCGACGCCGTCCTGGTGGACACCAGCGAGCTGACTCTCGACCAGGTGATCGACACGATCACCTCGCTGGTGGAGGAGCGGGCCGGCCTTTCGGCGGTCTGAGTCCTCCACCCGCATTTCATGCAGTAACCCGCGCTGCCCGGAACCGGGCAGGTACGCACGGCGTGCCCCTGGGAAGGGCCGCGCCGGGAAACGGAAAACGGAACATGACCGCAGAGCACGCCGCCACCGGAAACGGTGAGCTGGACAGCGCCGACTACGCCGAGTTCATGGCGCTCGCCGCCGAGGAGGGGTACGAGTTCGACGGCGTCGACGGCCTCGACGGTGCCGAGCACGTCCCGATGCCGGTACTGGCCGTCGTCGGCCGGCCGAACGTCGGCAAGTCGACCCTGGTGAACCGCATCATCGGCCGCCGTGAGGCGGTCGTCGAGGACAAGCCGGGCGTCACCCGCGACCGCGTCAGCTACGAGGCCAGCTGGAACGGCCGCCGCTTCAAGGTCGTCGACACCGGCGGCTGGGAGATCGACGTCCTCGGCATCGACGCCATGGTGGCGGCGCAGGCCGAGCTGGGCATCGAGACCGCCGACGCGGTGCTGTTCGTCGTCGATGCCACCGTGGGTGCCACCGACACCGACGAGGCCCTGATCAAGATCATCCGCCGGGCCGGCAAGCCGACCGTGCTCTGCGCCAACAAGGTCGACGGCCAGTCGACCGAGGCCGAGGCGGCCTACCTCTGGTCGCTCGGCCTGGGCGAGCCCTACCCCGTCTCCGCCCTGCACGGCCGCGGCTCCGGCGACCTGCTCGACGCCGTGATGGAGGCGCTGCCCGAGGCCCCGCCGCAGACCTTCGGCGACCTCGCCCCCGGCGGCCCGCGCCGGGTCGCGCTGATCGGCCGGCCGAACGTCGGCAAGTCCAGCCTGCTCAACAAGGTCGCCGGCGAGGAGCGGGTGGTCGTCAACGAGCTGGCCGGCACCACCCGTGACCCGGTCGACGAGATGATCGAACTCGGCGGCAAGACCTGGAAGTTCGTGGACACCGCCGGTATCCGCCGCCGCGTCCACCTCACCGCGGGCGCCGACTTCTACGCCTCGCTGCGCACCTCCGCCGCGCTGGAGAAGGCCGAGGTCGCGGTCGTCCTGGTCGACGCCAGCGAGACCCTGGCCGAGCAGGACACCCGGATCATCTCGATGGCCGTCGAGGCCGGGCGCGCCGTCGTGATCGCCTACAACAAGTGGGACCAGCTGGACGAGGAGCGCCGCTACTACCTGGAGCGGGAGATCGAGCGTGATCTCGTCCAGGTGCAGTGGGCCCCCCGGGTCAACGTCTCGGCGAAGACCGGGCGGCACATGGAGCGGCTCGTTCCGGCGATCGAGACGGCGCTGGAGGGCTGGGAGACCCGGATCTCGACCGCGCGGCTGAACGCCTTCCTCGGCGAGCTGGTCGCGGCCCACCCGCACCCGATCCGTGGTGGCAAGCAGCCGCGCATCCTGTTCGGCACCCAGGCGGGTGCGCGGCCGCCGCGGTTCGTGCTGTTCGCCTCGGGCTTCCTGGAGGCGGGCTACCGGCGGTTCGTCGAGCGCCGGCTGCGCGAGGAGTTCGGCTTCGTCGGGACGCCGATCTCGATCTCGGTGCGGGTGCGTGAGAAGCGCAAGCGCAAGTAGTAGGAGGAGTAGGGCTGAGTAGGGGCCGGGTCTGGGGGACCTGGCCGCCTGGTCGGCTGTAGGGCGAGGGCCCCATCGCTTCGGCGGTGGGGCCCTCGGCCGTTGGGTGCGGCGGACGTGCGTCGTGCGCCCTGTGGCGGGTGGGGCTGGTCGGGGCTGAGGTGCTGGTCAGTGCTGGTCGGTGCTGCGGCCCGGGGGGAGGGAGAGCAGGTTGCGGTGCCGTCCGCCGGTGGTGGCGCCGGGACCGGGGTGAGGTGTGGGCATCGGGTGCGGGACCGGGCCCAGGTAGCCGGCGGCCACCCAGCCCTGGCCGTTGGCGAACTGGGCGGCGGGGGCGGGCTGGCCGCCGTGGCCGGACTGCGGATGCTGGCCCGACTGGCCCGACTGGCCCGACTGGCCCGACTGGCCCGACTGGGCGGATTGGGCGGCTTGGCCCGTGTGACCGGCCTGGCCCCCGTGGCCCGCGTGCCCGGCCGGGGCTGCCTGGCCGGTCGTGTGGGCGTGGCCGGTGCCGTCGCTGGTGTGCCCGGCTGGTCCTGTCACACCCGGACCGGTCTGCTGGTTCGGCATGAACTGCGGGAGCCCGAGAGCCTGGCCGCCGTAGCTCTGGAACGCCTGCTGCTGCGGGTACGGGCGCGGGTCGGCCAGCACCGGGTAGCCGTCGCGGACCGCGAACCCGGTGAACTTCATGTTCTCCTCGCCCGAGCGGTCGCCCGGCAGGGCCCGGAACAGCCGCCGGTACTCGGAGTACAGCTCGTCGTAGATCGGCGTCGTCGAGTGCGGGTGCTCCGCGTCGAACGACGGGCGCATGCCCGGGATCGCACGGGTGCCGGTGGTGGAGCGACGGTGGGATGCGGAGACGTCGTAGCTGTACACGTAGGGGCCAACGAGCGAGAGCGCTGGGGGATGCGGGGTGCACCGGCCCGGTCGGAAGGTGGCCTATGCCGGTCCGAGGCCGGCTCCGGGAGGGCGCCGGGAGGGTTCCGGGGCGGTCCGAGGGCGCTTTCGGGGCGTCGGCGTTCGGGGTCGGTCTCGGCGTCGGTGTCGGCGTCGGACCGTGGGGCGGTGCCGGTCGGCAGGGGGACCGCCGACCGGGCCGGGTGCGTCCTGCAGCCCGGGGGACTCAGGTGCCGGCGAGCGGGAGGGAAGCGGCCACCACCTGCCCCTTGGCCACCGCCCGCTCCAGCGCCTGGCGGAGCAGGTCCTCGCGCGGCTGGCGGCCGACCATCCCGGCCGGCACCGCGTACATGGTCACCTCGGAGAGCTGGCCCGCGGCGATCCGCCAGGCGTCGGTGACCTGCAGCGGCTGGTGCGCCTGCCACCAGCCGGTGCTGCCGCCGGCGGCCGCGGGCTGGAGGATCGCGTGCAGCTTGCCCATGGCCACCAGCACGGACCAGCCCGGCAGTTGGTCCGGCGTCTTGTTGAGGTCGGTGACGGGCTGGAAGCCGGCGTCCTGCAGCAGGTCGAGGAACTCGTCCGTGCCGGAGGTGTTGCCCGGCCTGCCGACCGGCCCGGTGGGCTCGACCACCAGAGCGGCGTGACCGGTGTCGGCGTGCAGCACGAGCCCGCAGGTGATGCCGAGGATGGCGGCCTGGCCGGGCGCGCTCGGCTGCGCGCCGGACGCGGTGGGCTGGGCCTGGGCGGACTGCGCCGGAACCGCCGCCGCGGTGGGCGTCTCGGCGGGCGCGTCGCCCTGGGCCTGGCTGATGCTGCGCACCGCGCCGAGCAGCTGCTCCTCGGAGACCGGCACCACCTGGGACGGGATGCAGCGGGCATGGGCGAAGGCGAGCACCGCCGTCTCCTCGCCGACGAACAGGACGGTGCTGGTGGGCTCCTGGAACGAGTCGCCGGGTGTGCGGCAGGAGGTGCACTCGTAGCCGTCGGGTGCGTGGGCGCCGCCCAGCAGGCGGTCGGCCTCGTCGTCGCCGATCTCGGATCGGACCTCGTCGCTGACATCGAGCATGCGCGGCACTGAGACTCCTTGGGTGTGGGTGTGGGTGTTGATGCTGGTGTTGGTGGTTTTGGGTGTCGCGGGGTGGGGCTGGGCGGTGCGTGGGGCAGGTCTTCGGCGGGACGGTCTGCAGGTTGGGCGGGGACGAACGGTGGCGGGCGGGACGGGGGTGCGGCCGGACCCAGGGCCAGGTCGGCGGCCGATGGGATCCGGGTCTGCATCCGGCCGCCTTTACCAACGGGCCCCTGTGTCAGGGGTCACGGGTGGCCGTCGAGGGTGACGGGAATTGCCCCGGATCCGACCGCAGTGCGTGTTTCGGTGGTCACAATGTGTCGATGTCGGTGGAAGGCCTGGCGGAATGAAACCGTGAGGTGGGTCACGGGTGGTCGATGTTCGATCTAGGAAATGACGGTTAAATCGGACAATTCGGGCATGTTTGCATGGTCATTACCGGCGGTAACGCCTGGCTGAGCTGGGGAGACCGCCCCTTGTTTGGATCCCTGGCGGCCAACTCGTAGCTTCATTGGCGGTGCAACGAGCACCACCCGGGTTCACCTCCGATGCACAGCCCGCCGGCTCACCCCGGCGCAGGCCGTGCCCGCCGATGCGACTGCTCGAACAGGTCGCCGGTGTGTGGCGGGTGGCCGGGGCGGCGCGGCACGTCGGACACGTGCACGGCCGCCCAGCGGACGCGGCGAGCGAAATCGGCCCTTCGGGGGTCTGGTTCCGCATGCCCGCCCGGGGCTGTCGAGAGGAACCTCATGACCTTCCGTAACGAGACCGCCGCTGCCACCACCTCCACCGTCACCAAGCGCAACCGCGTTCGGATGGCTGTTGTGGCGGGCGCCGCTGTCGCGGCCCTGCCGGTGGCCGGCCTCGTCACGGCCACCTCGGCCTCCGCCGCGTCCGTCTCCACCTGGGACGCCGTCGCCCAGTGCGAGAGCGGTGGCAACTGGGCCATCAACACCGGCAACGGGTTCTACGGCGGTCTGCAGTTCACCTCCAGCACCTGGGCCGCCTTCGGTGGCACCGCCTACGCCGCGCAGGCCAACCTGGCGACCAAGGCGCAGCAGATCTCCGTCGCCGAGAAGGTCCTCGCCTCGCAGGGCCCCGGCGCCTGGCCGGTCTGCTCCGTCAAGGCCGGTCTGACCAAGGGTGGCGCCCCGGCCGCGGTCGACACCTCCGCGGGCTCGACCGCCACCGCTGCGCCGAAGCCGGCCGCTCCGGCCGCCACCGCCGCCCCGAAGCCGGCTGTCACCGCCGCGCCGAAGCCCGCCGCTCCGGCCGCCACCGCCGCGCCGAAGGCCGCCGAGGCCCCCAAGGCCGCCGCTGCCGCGCCGAAGTCGTCCGACGCCGCCAAGTCGTGGAAGTCCGACAACGCCGCGAAGTCCGCCAAGGCCGCCCAGCCCGCGAAGCCGACCTCGAACGACGCCCAGCCGGCCACCGGTGGCAACTACACCGTCAAGTCCGGTGACACCCTGAGCTCGATCGCCGCCGCCAAGGGTCTGGACTGGCACGACCTGTACAACGACAACGCCAAGGTCATCGGTGCCAACCCCGACCTGATCCTCCCGGGCCAGACCCTCACCGTCTGATCCTGGTAGGGGCTGTCCTCGCGCAGAGCGCGTTGCACCTCCGGTTCGATCGGCCGCTTCTCCGCTGTGCGGGGGAGCGGCCGTCGGCGTGTCCGGCGTGTCGGGGCGGGCGGGCGTGTCCGGCGCCTAGGGTCGGCTGCTGTGCCTTCACAGCGTTCGTAGGATCAGCCGGGAATCGTTCTTGATGCGCTTGCGTGCTTTTCATGCGGTTTTGGGTGCTTTGGGTGCGCGCTTGGGTGCGGCGCCGGGCGTGGTGCGGTTGGTGCCGGTGTTGATGGTGGTGCCGGCGGTGCTGGTGCCGGTCCAGGTGGTTGCCGCAGGGCTGCCGGGCGGTGCGCGGGCCAGTGCGTCCTCCACCGTCGCGGACATGATCTGGGACGAACTCGCCGAGTGCGAGAGCGGCGGCGACTGGCGGGCCGACACCGGAAACGGCTACTTCGGCGGCCTGCAGATCTGGCCGCCCACCTGGGAGGAGGCGGGCGGACTGCGCTTCGCGAACCGGCCCGACCGTGCGAGCCGGCGCCAGCAGACCGCCGTCGCCGAGGAGATCCTCCGGATACAGGGCTGGGAGGCCTGGCCGGTGTGCGCGCGGGAGATCGGGATGATCGACGATCGGTCGAGCGGGGTGTCGGCCGGGTGATCGATCTGCCGGGTGCCGGGTGGTAGGCGTCCGAGCCGTCCGGTCGGCCCGGGCCCGCTCGCCCCGGCGTTGAGCCCGGGCGGCCCCGCTGCGCGAGGATGGGGGTGTGGCTCAGGGTGAACTCTTCGGCGGACCTTCCGGCAACCCCACCGGCGGACCTTCCGGCAACCTCACCGGCGGACTCTTCCCGCGTGCCCGGTCCGAGCCCGCACCCGGCGCGGTGCTCGTACCGGGTTGGCTGGACGCGGAAGCGCAGGTGAGCCTGGTCGCCGACTGCCGGGAGTGGGCACGCCCGCCGGCCGGGATGCACACCGTCCGGATGCCGACCGGCGGTGTGATGTCCGTACAGATGGTGAGCCTGGGCCTGCACTGGTATCCGTACGGCTACCGGCGAACCGCCGCCGACGGCACCCCCGTGAAGCCGTTCCCCGCCGAGCTCGGCCGCCTCGCCCGCCGGGCCGTCGCCGATGCGTACGGCGACGCGTGCGCCGACATCGCGGGCGCGGACCGGTACGAACCGGACATCGCGATCGTCAACCACTACCCGCACGGCGCGAAGATGGGCCTGCACCAGGACCGCGACGAACGGACGGACGCCCCGGTGGTCTCGCTGTCGATCGGCGACACCTGCGTGTTCCGGCTCGGCAACACCGAGACCCGTACCCGGCCTTGGGCCGACCTGGAGCTGCGCAGCGGCGACCTGCTGGTGTTCGGCGGTCCGGCCCGGTTCGCGTACCACGGCGTGGTCCGGACACTGCCCGGCACCGCGGACCCGGCGCTCGGTCTGACCGGGCGGCTCAACATCACCGTCCGCCAGTCCGGGCTCGGTGGGGGTGGGGGCGGTCCGGGCGCTGCGGGCAGTGTCGGCGGGACGGGTGACGGTGGGCCCGGCCCGGGTGCGGGCGGGGGAGGTTCGAGCGGGAGCAGTTCGAGTGGGGGCGGTTCGAGCGGGCCGAGGAGGCCGGAGGCGTCCCCGTTCGAGTGAATCGACAGCGGTGGCCCTGGTGTGCGGGAATTCCCGGGCCCGCTGGAGAATTCGAGTGGGCTGAACAATTCGATAGAACGGGCGTCGGCAGCCGGGCGGAGGACCTCCGGTCGGGCCGGGCCGCCCGGAGAGGAAGCGCACGCATGGGTACCCCCGTCGACGAACTCGTCGAACTGCTGGACCTTGAGCAGATCGAACTGAACATCTTCCGCGGGCGCAGCCCCGAGGAGGCGCTGCAGCGGACGTTCGGCGGCCAGGTGGCCGGCCAGGCGCTGGTCGCGGCGGGGCGCACGGTGGACGGCGACCGCCCGGTCCACTCGCTGCACGCCTACTTCCTGCGCCCCGGTGTACCCGGCGTGCCGATCGTCTACCAGGTCGACCGGATCCGCGACGGCCGCTCCTTCACCACCCGCCGGGTGCTCGCCATCCAGGGCGGCCGGTCGATCTTCGCCCTCACCGCGGACTTCCACCTCCCCGAGCAGGGCGGCATCGAGCACCAGCTGGCGATGCCGGAGGTGTCCGACCCCGAGGACCTGCCCAGCGCGCTGGACGAGGTCGGCTCCCGGCTCGGCGAGCTGCCCCCGTTCATCAGCCGGCGACAGCCCTTCGACATCCGCTACGTCGACCGGCTGCGCTGGACCAAGGAGGAGCTGGCCGGGGTCGAGGCGCGCAGCGGCGTCTGGCTGCGCACCAACGGCGCCCTTCCCGACGACCCGCTGATCCACGTCTGCGCCCTCACGTACGCGAGCGACATGACGCTGCTGGACGCCGTCCGCGCCCCCGTCGAGCCGCTCTGGGGCGAGCGGCACTTCGACATGGCCTCGCTCGACCACGCGATGTGGTTCCACCGGCCGTTCCGTACCGACGACTGGCTGCTGTACCAGCAGGAGGCGCCGATCGCCCACGGTGCACGCGGTCTGGCCCGAGGGGAGATCTTCGACCGCAGCGGGCAGCTGGTGGTGTCGGTGGTCCAGGAGGGCCTGTTCCGTCCGCTCCGGAGCTCGTAGCGGCCGGGTCGGTGACCGTTTTCGCGACCGGTTCGGTGACCTGATCGGTGACCTGATCGGTGACCGTTTTGGTGACCGGGGCGGCGGCCGGGTCGGGGCGCGCGGCCGGGTTGTTGCGGGAACATGGCAGCTTCCCCAGCCGGTGCCGTCCCGGGAATGATCCGCCCCCGGGGCCGGTGTTGAGTTGGTAGCGGACATGGATATGGACACGGACACAGGCACAGGCGCAGACAACGGATGACCGAAGAGGTCAGAGACCGGAGTGGGAGGGCCTTTCGATGACGGCGACAGCCGCGGAGGAATGGAAGCACTGGAGCGACAGCAGGGCGGCGGCGGTGAGCACGCTGCACGGCCAGCTGGCGCTCGTCGGCACGCACTGGCTGGAGCCCGAGCCCGCCGGGATCCCCGGCCTTCCCGGTCTCTGGTGGGCCGACGCGGAGGGCGTCCGGCTCCGGGCGGCCGCTGCCGAGGGCATCACCGTGGCGGGTGCGACGGCCCCGGTCGACGGCGAGGTGCTGCTCCGGCCGGACACCGCCCCGGCCGCCGACACCGCCTCCCTGGGCGAGCTGCGGCTCGTCCCGATCGAGCGCGAGGGCGAGCTGGCCCTGCGGGTCTTCGATCCGGCAGCGCCCCGCCGGGAGTCCTTCGCCGGTATCTCCGCGTATCCCTACTCACCGGAGTGGGCGGTTCCGGCAGTCTTCACGCCCTTCGAGGGCGGCGTCGACCAGGCTGTCGTCGTCCCCAACGCGGACGGCAAGGAGCGCCCGCTGACCGTCGCCGGCCGGATCGCCTTCACCGTCGCGGGGGAGCACCGGACGTTGACGGTCAGTGGCTCGGCCGCCGGCCTCAGCGGCGTCATCGCGGACGCGACCAGTGGCAGGGACACCTACCGCTTCCGCTTCATTACCCTCCCCGTGCCCGACGCGGACGGTCACACGGTGCTCGACCTCAACCGCGCGTACCTGCCGCCCTGCGCGTTCGCCGACCACTTCATCTGCCCATTCCCGCCGCCCGGCAACCGGCTGGACTTCGCGGTCGAGGCGGGGGAGAAGCAGGTCCTGACCCGGTAGGCGTCCTGCGTGCGCGCACGGCCCGGCTGGCCTGCCTGGCCCGCCTGACCCGCCTGCGCGCTCGCCGTGGCGCCGTGTGCCCTGGTGCCGCCCGCTCTGGTGCCGTCGGCCGGACCCCGGTGGGCGGCGCCAGAGCGGGCAGGACGACTATGGGTGGCTGTGTCGACCAATCATCCTGCGAATTCCTCCGCCGACTCGCCGGCCTCGCCGCCCCCCGCCGCCCCGGCCGCCGACCCCGTTCCCTCTTCCGTCCCCGACACTCCCTCCCCGCCGTGGTTCCGGCGCGTCACCCGCGGGGCCTTCGCCGACCTCAGCCCGCTGCGCGAGAACGCGGACTACCGGCGGGTCTGGTTCGGCCAGGCGGTCTCCTCCATCGGCCAGCAGATGACGGCGGTGGCGGTCTCCGTCCAGGTCTACGACCTCACCGGATCCAGCTTCGCCACCGGCCTGGTCGGCCTCTTCTCGCTCTTCCCGCTGATCGCCTTCGGCCTCTACGGCGGCGCGATCGCCGACACCGTCGACCGCCGACGCCTGGGGCTGATCGGATCCGCCGGCCTTGCCGCCGTCTCCGCCGTCCTGGCCGCCCAGGCGCTGGCCGGACTCGGGCTCGTCGCACTGCTCTACGCGGCCGTCGCCGTCCAGGCCGGCTTCTTCGCGCTCAGCTCCCCGGCCCGCTCGGCGATGATCCCGCGCCTGGTCCCGAGCCATCAGCTCCCGGCCGCGAACGCCCTGAACACGGTCAGCATGAACCTCGGCCTCACCGTCGGCCCCATGGTCGGCGGCGTCCTCATCGGCGCCTACGGCGCACAGGCCGCCTACCTGGTCGACACCGTCGCCTTCGGCGCCACCCTGTACGCGATGTGGCGCCTGCCCTCCATGCGCCCGCTCGGCGACCGCCGCGGCCGCGCCTCCGTCCTCGACGGCCTGCGCTTCCTGCGCGAGCAGCCCAATCTGCGCACCAGCTTCCTCGCCGACCTCGCCGCCATGATCTTCGGCATGCCGCGCGCCCTCTTCCCCGCCATCGCGGTCACCTTCTACGGCGGCGACGCCCGCACCGTCGGCCTGCTGGTCTCGGCCCCCGCGGTCGGCGCCCTGGTCGGCGCCCTCTTCTCCGGCTGGGTCGGCCGGGTCAACCGCCAGGGCGCCGCGGTCCTCGTCTCCGTCGCCGCCTGGGGCCTCGCCATCGCCGCCTTCGGCCTGGTCCGCAGCCTCTGGCCCGGACTCCTCCTGCTCGCCGTGGCCGGCTGCGCCGACACCGTCAGCATGATCTTCCGCAACACGATGATGCAGGTCGCAGCCCCCGACGAGATGCGCGGCCGCCTCCAGGGCATCTTCATCGTGGTCGTCGCCGGCGGCCCCCGCCTCGGCGACTTCGAGTCCGGCGCCGTCGCCTCGCTCACCAGCCCCGCCACCTCCGTCATCAGCGGCGGCCTCGCCTGCGTCGCCGCCATCCTCCTCCTCGCCGCCCGCCGCCCCGCCTTCCTCCGCTACGACGCCCGCCACCCCACCCCCTGACCCCCGCCACCCCGACCCCCACCACCCGCAATACCTGGCAGCGAGCACCCCCCGACGTGCTGTATTGTTTTCCACGTCGCCGGGACACCGGAGACAAGGTCGAGAAGCCGAACAGCAGAGCCCCCCAGGCTCCACTGCAGGCAGCGAGACCACGGGACGTGGCGCAGCTTGGTAGCGCACTTGACTGGGGGTCAAGGGGTCGCAGGTTCAAATCCTGTCGTCCCGACTGTGAAGTCGGTTGTGAGAGCGGGTACTTGGGAAACCAGGTGCCCGCTCTTGCTGGTTTTCAGGGCCCGTTTTTGGTCCCGGGTGGTCCCAAAATGGTCACCAGGTTTGGCCATGGGTCCGTCGCCACCCGTTGCTCCAGTGGCTGGTTTGCGGATTGTTCTTCGATCTCAAGGTGAAGTGCGAGACCTCCTTGCCGTTTTGCTGGAGCGAGGCGTGGTGGCGCACTTGACCTTCGGTCAAGTGCGCCGGGCATCGGTCAAGTGGGTCAAACTGGTTCATATCGGGGTATTTCTAAGGCCTTTCTGATGCCTGCTGCTTGCTGTGAAGTGACTCGGGCCGCCTCGAAGCGGCTTGGCAGTGGCCATTTCGAGGCAATGGTGGTCACGGTGTGTCACCAGCGGCGCGTGATCTGGCCGTCGCATTGGAGCTTCTCGAGGTGATGAGTGAGGGCTTGGCCGGCTTCCAGGATCCGGAGCACGTCAGGGTGGAAGTAGCGCTGGGTGGTGGTGATGAGCCGGTGTCCCGCGATTTCCATGAGGATGTGCGGAAGGAATCCAGCGTCCGCCATCCACGTGAGCCCGGTGTGGCGCAGATCGTGGCGTCGTAGGTGCTCGTAGCCGAGGTCGCTAATGACCTCGTCCCAGTGCGTGGCGTCGCGTAGGACGGCGGTGCTGATGCGGCCGCCGCGCGGGCCGGTGTAGAGGCGAGCGTCGGGGTCGCCGCGGGTGGCCTGCAGTCGGCGGGCGATGAGCGGGCGCAGCGGCTCGATGATCGGGATGAAGCGGGCGATCCGGCCTTTGGTGTGCTTGTCGACCAGACCGCCGGGTGCGGGAGTGGTCTGTCGGCGGCAGGTCAGGAGCCACTTGTCGGTGTCGACGTCGCGGGCCCGAACTCCAGAGACTTCCCCGATGCGGGTGGCGGTGCAAGCGCTGTGGACGACGACGTCGCCCCAGCCGCGGTAGCGGTTGTACGAGGCTTCGACCAGGGCGTCGGCGAGTTCGATAAGGGCATCCCAGTCGCGCAGTGCCAGGGTGCGGGGGTCTCGCAGTTCGTCCTCGGCTTGCTGGAATTCGTGTTGCCAGCCGGTGATGTGGGCGGGGTTACGTTCGAGGATGCCGTCCACTATGGCCTGTTCGAAGATGCGGGAGAGCATGGCGAGGGTGTTCTTGATCGTGGAGCGGCTGCAGCCATCGGCGATCCAGCCGAAAACTGCTGCAGTGATGAGAGCGGTGGTGATCAGGCGGAGGGGGAGTCGCCCGAGCTCGGGCTCGATCCGCAGGTGCCAGCCGGCGAGGTACGGGGCGTGCGTGGTGGTTTCCAGGCCGGTCAGGATGGCCGGGAGGCGGAGGTTGACGTAGTCGCCCAACGGCACGGAGGCCAGGGATGGAAGGACAGGGCTGCCGGTGGCGTCGGCCAGGATGGTCAGCCATTGGGTGACCAGCGTTGGGTCGAGCCCATTGTGGACGGCCCCTGCCAGGAAGCTGGCCCAGGCCTGCGTTTGGGTCGGGGTGGCCTGGGAGGCCGGCGGGCGGCGGCTGGTGAGCGGCGAAGTGCGGTAATGCGAGCGCAGGGCGCTCGGCGGAGCGGGAGGGTCGGCAGCGGTGATCTCGCTGAACGGGTCCGGGGCGGCTGATTTCCAGGGGTGCGTTGAAGTACTCATGCACCATGGTTGCGCCGATTCACCTTGCTTGTTTGATGCCGTCATGGTGTCATTGCTTTATGCTCTATGGTGTGCCATTGCTGCAGGACATCGACCAATCCGTCCTCGCGGAGATCGACGAGATGCGCGACCGGCTGCGTCTCCATCTGCGCACTTCACGTCGCTGGGAAGGGCAGCTGCGGCGTAACCTCACGGCGCGGGCTATCGCCGGATCGAACACGATCGAGGGCTACGTCGCGAGCGTGTCGGACGTCGAGGACATTATGGTCGGCGAAGCGCCGATTGATGCGAACGACACCGTCACGGCCGAGATCGAGGGTTATCGGCAGGCGATGACCTACATCCAACGCCTCGCCGAGGCGGGCGACGACTTCGCCTATAGCAAGGGCCTGCTCAACTCGCTGCACTTCATGATGCAGGGCCACCACCTGCTCAAGCGGGCCGGCTGGTGGCGTACCGGGCCGGTCTACGTCACTTCCGCCGAGGATCCGACCATCGCTGCCTACACCGCCCCTGATGCCCAACAGCTGGCGGGCCTGACCGGCGAACTGGTGGAGTGGCTGAACGAGGGAGACCTCGACGCACCGGGGCTGGTGCGCGCATCGATGGCGCACCAGAATCTGGTGTCGATCCACCCGTGGTCGGATGGCAACGGGCGGATGTCCCGCGCCCTGCACACCCTGGTCCTGGCCCGCGAAGGGATCATGGCACCGGAGTTCTCCAGCATCGAGGAATGGCTTGGACGGGCCCGCAACACCTACCGCTACTACGACACCCTCGCCGAGGTCGGCGGCCCGGTCTGGACTCCCGACCGCGACACCCTGCCCTGGATCCGGTTCTGCCTGCGTGCCCACCACCAGCAGGCCCAGAGCGTCGAGCGTCAGGTGAACACCACCCGCGAGGTCTGGACCGCCCTCGACGAAGCCGTCGAGCAACGCGGCTGGCCCGACCGGATGCTCTACGCCCTCTATCCCGCGGCCATGGGCAACCGCCTGCGTCGCGCCACCTACCAAGCCGACGCCGAACTCAGCGAGCAGCAGGCTCAACGTGACATCCGCGAGCTCGTCCGCGCCGACTGGCTTGCTGCCCGGGGCGAGGCGCAGGGGCGCTACTACACTGCAGGCTCGGATCTGCCCGAGAAGATCATGCAACGGGTGCGCGAGCCTCGACCGCTGCGCGACCCGTACGCATAGGCGTTGCTGACGACAAGAGAGGAGTCGGCGCTTCGGTGGTGGGGCGAGTCCCGGGTCTGGTTCGGTACAGCCGTGTAGGGCGACCATATGGTCGTCGGTTCAATGCAAGGGGGACCGCGGGAGTGATTTTCCCGTTGATCGAACCCGGCCCCAGCTTTGTTTCATGCGTATAAGCTGAGCGCTGGAGATTGGCCGAACCCGCCTCGCCCGGCACGCGAGCGGCGTCATCTCTGAATGATCGATTCTCCGGCCACAGGCGCAGTGTTGTGAGGCCAACTGATCTTGATGAGGTGCGATGTCAGGGGTACCCGTGTTCGGCGGGCGCATGAAGGTCGTTGCGTATCTGAACCACGACAAAGCGCTCTTCTACCGGGTGGTCCTGGATGTACTGCTGGACGAGGAATCCCGGCTGGGAATCCACCTCAGCACGAAGGAGGTTGCGCAGCGTGTCCGGGAAGCACTGTCGGTCGAGCCGGAACTCTTGGCGCAACTCCCCTCCGTTGATGCCCTGCTGGAGGACTTGTACCGCTGGGGCAATGTGGACCGTATCCATAACACCCGGCGGATCACCACGCCTGAGGAGTACCTCCAACGAGATTTCCTGTACCAGCTGACGTCGGCCGGCGCGCGGGTCCACCGCGAGATGACCCGGATCGACCAGGACATGGCTGATGCTGGCGCTCTGCAGTCCTCGATGTTGCCGGAGATCCTCACCTCTCTTGCCACACTGGTGCGTGCCCTGGGTTCCGACGAGGAGGACTTGGAGGCGGCACTAGGTGCTTTCCGGACGACGACCAATGGGTTCGCACGGCTTTCGGAGGACGCCAAGCTCTTCGTTCAAAGCCTCAACGGCTCCCTGGCCTCGGAGGAGATCCGCGACCCAGAGACATTCATCGCCTACAAGAACGTCGTGGTCCGGTACCTGCGTTCGTTCACCGTGGTGCTGCATCAGAATTCCCCTTTGATCGCCAAGCTGATCACACAGGCTGAAAGGGTGCACCTGCTGTCGAGGCTCCAGGAGCTCGCAGCCCTGGAGACCGCACCGGTCCTCGGCCTGAGTCATGAGGAAGCCGTTGACCGGGAGGTGGAACGGATGCGCGAGAGGTGGAACGGCCTGCGCCGATGGTTCGTGCCCGCCACCGAACGGCCGCCGGTTGCCGAGTTGCTGCTCGATCGTGCTTCCGACGCGATCAACTTCATCATCCTCACCATTGGCCACATCAACGACCAGCGGTTCCGCAGAGCGAGCCGAACGGCCGACCTGGTGGCCCTGGCCGGCTGGTTCGACCGCTTCGACCGGGCAGGCAGTGTGCGCGAAACCACTGCCCTCTGGCGTACGGCCTTCGGGAACTACTCCGCTCGCCATCTCGGTCATCCCGCAGCGCCGGAGGCCGGCACCGATCTGCAGCCCGAGACCAGCTGGTGGCACAGCGATCCCGCACCGGTCTCCGCCGAGCTCCGGGCCAGGGGGCCGCGAGCGAACTCCGGGCCGTTGCCCCGCATCCGCAACCCGCGGCGTGCGAAGAGCCTTCTAGCGGCCCGGCAGCAGCAGGAGCACGCGACCGTGGAGGCCGCCGAGAGGTCGCTTGCCGCCAGAGGGCCGATTCGGTTGTCGGAACTGGGCCAGCTCGACAGCTCCGAGGCCGAAGTCTTCCTCGCCTGCCTGTCTCTGGCGCTGTCCGTTCGTGAGAGCGCTGGGGGCATTCGACGTGCCCGGACACCGGACGGGCGGCTTCTGGTCACTCTGGGCGTCGCGCCGACCGAACGTACTGGAGCAGGAGTGAGGCTTCGCGGCGGGCGGCTGAGCACGAAGGATTTCCAGCTGACTCTGTCGTTGAATGGGCGAGGCAGAAGATGAGCGACTGGGTTGGACAGGACGGCCACGAGCGTCGTGAAGTGATCCGCGCACTGCTGCGGAATCCGACCCTCCGACGGCAGGGCCGGCGCGGACGGCTGATCGATCAGGCCCGTCTGCACGAGGAGGAGCTGCGAACCTGGTTCGACCACCGGCTGGGCTGGCCACTGCTGGTGGAACGAGACCGCGTTCGGCTGCTGAAGGTCCCCGAGGACCCCGGTCGATTCCCCGATCCCTCGATTCCGACGGCGCGGCAGTGCACCCTGTACTGCACAGTCCTGGCCGTACTAGTGGATTGCGGGCAGCAGACCGTCATCACCGAGCTCGCCGACCGTGTCACCGCGCTCACCACAGCAAGCAGTTCGATTCGGCGGTTCGACGCCACGACGACCCGCGAACGCCGCGACCTGGTCGCCGCAATTCGCCGCCTCACGGAGGACGGCGTCCTGGTGCCCACCCGGGATGTTGGGATCACGGCGGACCACGAGCAGGCATACGTTACCGGCGGAGGCAACGCCCTCTACGACATAGACCATCGCACGGCCGCCTTCGCGATAGCCTGCCCGGTGCCGCCCAGCCTGGCAGAGGGGCCGGACGCCTTGCTGCATGTGCAGGACGGCGACCTTGCAGGTAGCGGACCCACTGACGGCGACCTGCGGCAAGCCGTCATGCGTCGGCTCGTCGACCATCCCGTCGTGTACGTCGAGGACCTTCCAGTCGCCCAGCGGGCCTACCTCGCCGAGCACCGGGACGAGCTCGTTGCCGACCTCCGCCTGAGTCTGGACACCCGCGTGGAAGTTCGCGCCGACGGCGTGGCCGTTGTGGACCAGGACTTCTCTGACCTGGACTTCCCTGCCGCGAGCGCCGCTTCCGTCGCCGCCCTCGCGCTGGTCGATCTGCTCGCCGGTGAGGCGAACCTGACTACCGGAACGAGCTTCATGGTCCGGGACGACCGTCTCCTCGAACTGGCTGATCTGGTGGCCGCGAAGATCAGCCGCGTCGTGGCGAAGATCGACGGCAGGCCTGTCGATGCCGCCACCACACTCCGGTACGCACTGCCTGTGCTGGTTCAATTCGGCCTCGTGGACCCCCACGATGACGGTGTCCGGGTCCGTGCCGCTGCCGCCCGGTACCGCGATCCCACCGGGCGTGGTGCCCGCGTCCAGGGAGAAGCGCTCCTGCTGTTCGGCCCGGAGCAGGCCGGAGCCGGGACCAGGCCAGGCACGCCATCGACTGTTCGCCCTTCGAAAACGGAAGACCTCTACGGTGACGGAACCGACTGACGGAGCGCCGAGCGCGGCACTGCAGCGCATTCTCGACGGCGCATTCCCCGTGCCGGAACGAAAGCGGTTCCAGCAGCTCCGCTTGGGACTGATCGGCATCTGGGAGTACGAGGAGCAGGAGTTCGTCTCATACGGCCACGGCCTGATCCTGCGCGGCCGGAACGGGGCCGGCAAGACGAAGGTGATGGAAGTCACCAGCCCACTCCTGCTGGACGCGGTTCTCAGCGCCCGCCGGCTGGACCCGTTCGGCTCCACTGCTCGTCCGATGCGGGACAATCTCTTGCACCGCGGGCGCACACAGCGCGTCGGATACAGCTGGTGCGAGTACGGGCGTGTCGCCGAGGACGGCAGCCACGAGTACGTCACCATCGGCATCGGCATGCGGGCCAGCACGTCTGTGAAGGGCGGGCTGCACAAACCCTGGTTCTTCGTCACCGAGAAGCGCGTCGGCCAGGACTTCGACCTGTTCAACGAGCACCGGCAGCCACATCTGCGGAAGCAACTGGAGGTCCGGCTCGGCCCCCAGAGCGTCTTCGAGGACCGTCGCGAGTATCGGGCCGCAGTTGCCGAACGCCTCTTCGGATTCAGCTCCGGGAGCCTGGCGTCCCTGGTTGAGCTGCTTCTCGTCCTTCGCAAGCCCAAGCTTAGCGAGAACTTCAACGGCGAGAAGCTCAGCCGGATGCTCAGCAATGGCCTCCCGCCGGTCAGCACCGTGCTCCTGGATGACCTCGCAGTCCGCTTCGACCAGTTGGCCCGCGACCGGAAGGACCTCGCGCAGCAGGAGCGGCACCTCCTAGGCATGCAGGCATTCCAATCCGTGTACACCAGGTATGCACGCCGCTGGACTCGGAGCCTGGCCGACCACGTGCTCAAAGCCGAACAGTCACTCGACGAGGCCACCCATGGCCGCGACAAGGCATCGGACGAGCTCGCGGAGGCCGAGAAGGCACTTGATCAGGCCACTGGGGAACGGCGGCAGCTCAAGGAGCGGCACGAGAAGCTCCAGACCGCTCTCGGGGAGTTGCGCTCCAATCCCCTGATGGAGCAGCACGAGCTTCTCTCCCGGCTGCAGGAGCAAGCCGAAGAAGCCGAGGCAAAGCTCCCCGAACTTGAGGAGCGGTACAAGAAGGCCGAGGCTGCAGTCACCGACGCCGCGTCAGCCGCTGACCGGAAGAGACAGCGCCTCATCGTGGCGGCAGCGGCACTTGGCAAGGCCGAGGAATTGTCGGCGGTCCGCGCGGCCCAAACCCGGATCGAAGACACGCACACCCAGTGCGTTCCAGTGATCCGCACGACACCGCAGGAAGCGGAGGACACACTTCTTGGCCATGTACAGGCCCGCGCCAGGGTGCTTGAACGAGCCGTGGAGCTCGCGACATCGGTTCAGAAAGCCCAGGCTGCCTTCGACCATGCCAACGAGGCGTTCCAGAAGAGCAGGACGCTCTGCAGCGCCTCCAAGAAGGCCATGGGCGACCACGAGACCGATGTGGCCAACCAGGTCGCCCTACTCCGGGAAGGCCTGTCCGACTGGGGCGACCGTTGCCGCGAGTTCCTGCTCACCGACGACGAGCTCACCGAACTGAACACCGCTGTACCGACGTTCGGTCTGTCTGGCGCTTCCACCCTGGCCCAGGAGCTCACCCGCCTGGCCAAGCGCCTCTATGAGCAACTGGCCATCGAAGCAGCCGGATTGGCGAGCGAATGGCGCCGCGTCGCGAACGATCAGAAGGCGCTTACACGGACTCGTCTGCGAGTGGCTCAGGAGGCCGACCCGCTCCCGGCGCCACCGCCCCACCGGCGCCGGGACCGCGCTGAAGCTGCTGACGGAGCGCCGCTGTGGAGACTCTTGGAGTTCGCCCCACACCTCACCGCCTCGGAGAGGACCGGGCTGGAGTCCTCGCTCCTCGGCTCGGGCGTCCTTGACGCCTGGGTCACCTCCTCGGGGGCAGTCCTCGACAGCAGCACGCTCGATACTGTTCTGCCAACCGACCGTGCGCCGGTTCCGGGGCCCTCGCTGACGATTGTCCTGCAGCCTGTCGACAACCCGATTGTCCCCGTCGAGGTGACCGCCCGTGTCCTCGCCGGCTTGGCCCTCGTCCGGCCTGGCACCCCACCGCCCTCCGGTGACTGGATCGCCACCGACGGGTCCTGGCGAATCGGGCCTGCTCACGGCCGGACTGCCGTCTCGGAGCCCGCATACATCGGCGCCGCAGCCCGCGAGGCGGAGCGACAGCGGCGCCTGCGTGTGCTCGACGAGCAGATCGCCGAGCTGGATGCCATGCTCCTCGATCTGGACGAGCGGCTCGAAACCACTCGCGGGCGTCAGAACGACCTCGCTTCCGAGTACGAGGATGCGGCCAGCCTTGACGTGTCACTGCGCAGCTGCCAGCAGGAATTGGCCACCGCTCGGAAGGTCTTCGAAGCACACGACAAGCAACGCGAACTCGACGAGGCTGCCGCGGTCGGGCGGAAACGGGAGCTGGAGGACGCCGGAGCCGCCCTCGATCTCTATGCGCGGGAACGAGTGACCACCACCCGACTCGACCTGCTGGCTTCCGAACAGCACGCACTGCAGGAGTACCGCACAAGCCTTGATGAACTGTTCCGCAAGGTCGAGGCATGGGCACACCGGGAACAGCAGTACGAGGATGCCAACAATCTCCTGAGTATTTGTCAGACCCACCTGGTCGTGGTGGACAAGGATCAGAAGACGGCGATCCGGGATGCCAGCCAGAGGCGCGAGCAGTACGACGTGCGGCGGCGTGTGGTCGGTGCGGACGTTGATTCAGTGCTGGCCGAGTTGGCCATCGCCCAGAAGGCGCTCGCGGATACGGCGAAGCATCAGGAGAACAATGACCGAATGGTCGAACGGTCGACGGAACAGGCCGTCCGTCGCAAGGCGGCACACGAGCAGTCGATCGCCTTGGTCGAACAGCGCCAAGAGTTGCTGAACGACCGGTCCGGCGACTACGACAGGCTCCAGCAACTCGGTTTCATGGAGTTGGTGTCCGCCACGGGTTCCGTGCCGAGCCCTGAGACGAGCGCTGCTGTTCGGGCCCGGGCCGTGTTGCTCGAACTCGCGAACGACCCGGGAGACCAAGGCGCGCTCGACCAGGCGCGCGACGATGTCGACCAGGCCAGGCACCAGCTCGAACGGGAGCTCGCCGGCCAGGACTGGACCGTCCGCAGCGGAAACGACGACCGGCTGGTCACTGTCAGGCTGATCCACAACGGTCGCAGCCACACCATCACCCAGGCGTTGGCGGTTGTTGAGACGGAGGTCCGCGAACGCCGCCGCCTCCTCGACGCGAGCGAGCACGACCTCTTCACCGAGGTTCTCCTCGGACAGGTCGGCGACCACCTGCGCCGTCGCCGGGCAGGAGCCAAGGCCCTGGTTGGGGAGATGAACCGGCTGCTCGGGCTGCGCCGCACCGCCTCCGGACAGGTCATGCGGCTGGTCTGGGAGCCGGACCCCGAAAAGGGCAGGGAGACCCGGGAGGCCTTGGACACGCTGGACAAGCAGGCGAGCCGGTTTCTCCCAGACAGCGCGCGCGAGCACCTCATCACATTCCTGGGCCAACAGATCGCGACGGCTCGCGAGGCCGAGGGCGGAACCGACTGGAAGGCCCATCTGCGCGCCGCTCTCGACTACAGGACCTGGAGCCGTATCCGCGTCCAGTACAAGACCGGACCACAGCAGAAGTGGATCGACATCGACGCCGGCATGCACGGAAAGGGCTCGGGTGGAGAGAAGGCCGTGATGCTGCAGCTCCCTCTCTTCGCCGCTGCCGCCGCCCACTACACCGGCGCAGCACCCACTGCCCCCCGCCCCGTTTACCTGGATGAGGCGTTCGCCGGAATCGATGCCGAAATGCGGGGAGAGTGCATGGGCCTGCTCGTCGAACTCGACTTGGACTTCGTCATGGCGAGCCACGACGAGTGGGGCTTCTACGAGGAGGTCCCCGGCGTCGCGACCTACCAACTCTTCCGTGATCCTCAGACCGAAGGCGTGCTGACCACACCGATCATCTGGGACGGCACCCGGCGTCACGTCATGGTCGATCCGGCACTCATCGGCGGCGCGGCACTGGACTTCGGCACGGACGACGACCTCGGCGACGACCTCGACCAGGACGAGGATGAGCTCTACCCGGACGACGAGGAGGACGTCTTCGACGCCGAGGGCGACGACGACCTCTACAGCCGGACGGGCGACCTGATCAGCGAAGCGGACCTGGACTGACATGCGCGCCCACGTCGTGCTCCACCCCGACCTCGCGGAATGGACGGCCACCCCGGGCGGCCGGCTCTTCTGCACCCTGGCGCGCGAGCGCATCGCCAACGGGGGGAAGCTGGACCGCCCCATGCGTATGCGCCTGACCGCACGTGAACGTGGCGATCTGGTCGACCTCTTCGGCACCAATGCCGTGACCGGTCAAGGTATCCACCTCGGGCACGCTGACGCCGTACTGCGCGGCAGCCGCCATGCGTTGCCCCTACGGCAACTTCTCATCGGTGCGGACGGACCTATCAGGACCAAACGCGGCCAAGCCCGCTATCGCTCGATCGTCAAGCGCCAGAAGGTACTCAGAGAACGTGCGGAGGCCATGGCCGCGATGGCTGGTGTGCGGGAGCTCACATCGGAACGCTCCCTGCTGGCGGCACTCCCGGACGACAACCGCAGGCTTGCCCCAGCCGGAACACGCACCGGAACCAGCCATTGGGCCACCTACTATGCCGCCGTACGAGCTGCGGCAGAGTGGTACCGAGGATCGAGCCGTGGTTGGAAGTACGGCGAGCGCGAACTTGCGACGCAAGCCCTCGGTGGAAGCAAGCAGTGGACCGATGCGTCCAAGGCTGCCTTCTCCAAGTTGATAGGGCGGCCGTTCGGCGATGCGGTCCATACGGCGGACACCGGCCTGCGAATGACCGGCCCTGCCGAATGGCACCGCCAGGGCCTCGTGGCCGATCTCTCTCGGGCCGAGCCGTTCATCGAGCTGCCCGGAAGAGCTGCGGCCCAGGACGGCCACCTCGACCTCCAGGCCGTGGGGGTTCTCCTGATCGAGAACCAGGAGACCTTCGAGGCCGTTTCCTCGCGCACGACCGTCCCCACCGAATGGCTGTGCATCTGGACCGGAGGCTTCGCCTCCGACGCACTGGCGCTCTTCCTGCGCAGTCGCGTGCCGCCTTCGCTCCCGATCGCGGCCTGGGGAGACCTCGACCCGCCTGGTGTCGGGATCATCCTCAACCTCGCGGAGAAGAGCGATCGGGCCATCCGGCCAATCGGCATGGATGCGGTCCTCTACCACAACGGAAGCAAGCTCGACGAAGAACCGGCCGAGCTGGAACGCTGGCGAGCCGCTGCCCAGACGATGACCGAGTCCGTGCCGGCGCACTTTCAAGGGCTCCTCGCAGCGATCATCGCTCACGGGGGAATGCGCTGCGAGCAGGAGGGGCTCCACGAGCAGGTACTTCCCCAGTTGCATCAATGGCTCAACGAACTCGCTCGGCGAGAATGATGGTCTCTGCCACCGCATGCGAAGGTCGACGCAGTTGGCCGCGGCACCCCGTGACCCAATTACCGCGCGCGTGCTTCGCGGCGCCAGGCGGCGAGGATCAGCTGCGCGCAGAACGTTCCGACCGTGAGGATCAGGCCGATCGGCAGGATCAGTTCGTAGTTCTGCCTGAACCACCCGGCGTTGAGGTCGATGCCGGTGGTCTGGTTGACGGCCTGCGAGGCGAGGTTGACGGCGCTGGTCGCCAGCTCCGGCATTGACTTGGTGATCCACGCACCGATGCCGTCGGTGATGCTCTTGCCCGGACCGGAGACGCAGTTGATCGCGTCGACTGCGTCGCAGACCTGGCTGATCATGGGGACGTCGCAGACACCCATGGGGGAACCTCCTTCCTGGGGTTAGGGCGAGACGGTCGGCAGCACGCCGACCAGAGCGCAGGGACGGTCGGGGCGGCACTGGACGGCGAGGGTGGACGAGCGGTCCTCGGCCCCGCCCTGCGGGGCGCCGTTCCAGGCGATCGACTGCTTGCCGATGACGGTGACGGCGTAGATGTACGCCTGCTTGATCGCTCCCGGATCGGCCTGCAGCACCCTGGTGAACGTGTCCGGGAAGTGCGCCTCGTCCGCGGTCGCGGTGGCGAACTGGCCGGAGTCGGCCATCCGTCCCCACAGCAGCGGCGAGGGCACCAGGCGGTCCACCGAGTCGGCGTCTGCGTAGTTGGCCTCGGTGGTCAGCCACCGGTGGAGGCCCGCCACCAGCTCCGGCTGCGAGTACGAGCGGGTGTCGTACGACCACAGCGCCACCGCCGCAGCCTTCGCGTAGCCGATCGAATGGTGCGTCGACGGCGGCGCGGAACCGACCCGGCACCACCCGTAGGCGATGCCGACGCGGAAGCGCTGGCGGACGAGGGCGAACTGGCGGCCGGGGAAACACGGTTGGATGCGGTTCGGGTGTCGCGGGTGAAGTAGGCGAGGGCTCCGGCCAGGACGACGAGGACCACCAGGACCACGAGGCCGAGCAGCGCCCGGCGGCGAACGCGCGATGCGCCGCCGGACACGCCTTCACGGGTGAAGGCACGATTCTGCATCAGTGGACCTGGCGGCCAAGGCCCGAGAAGAAGGCGACGATTCCGTTTGCCGCGCCGATCAATAGAGCGGAACGCCGACGCCGTGGACGGGAAGTTCGGGCAGAGCCACCGTCGCAAAAGCCTGGACCGCCTCTTCAAACACATCCGACGAGCCGACGGCTCCTTACTCACGGACGGCTTCCTGACTCTCGACGCCGGCCTGATCCGCGTGCTGAGCGCGTGCACCGGTTCGGGCAAGAGCGTCCTGGCCAAACTGCGTGCCGAATGGGGCGTCAAGAACGACCTGGTGACCGGAATCGTCGTTCCACGCAACGACGGAGTGTTCTCCTTCACCCGCGCGCTCCGTGGGGAGTTGGCTGATCTCGGTCTTCCGAACGCGGTCGTGCCGCTGATCTCGCCGAACAGCATGCAGGACGAAGCCGAGAAGACTGCCCTCAGCCTCACCGAGGAAGGGCGAACCGAAGAAGCAGAAGCGGCGTACAGCGAATTCGCCTACGGATGCGCGATGCAGGCGAAGTCCACCAACACCCAGGACGTCGACCTCTGGCAGCCCGGCCAGGAACGGTGTAAAGACTTCGAGGGTACCGACCCCGAGACCGGCGAGATGCGGCGCTACCGCTGCGCGTGGTTCGTCCACTGCGGCAATCACCGCCACCAGACGGCGCTCGATACCGCCAACGTCATCGTCACCAGTCACATCAACCTGATGTCCGGTCGCCTGCACGTCCCGGTTCGGCCTGGCGGGCACGGCTGGCGAGGTCGCCGAGATCGGCGCTCTCCACTGCGGCGAGCTCGGAGCCGACTTAGGCGAGGACGGCGGCGGTGAGGTCCGCGTTGCCGAGGGCGCGCAGGGCGCGGCCGGCGCGGTGGGCGGACTCGACCAGGGGGCTGTATTCGACGTCGAGCATGCCGTCCTGGGGGAGGTTGGGCCGGGTGATGGCGCCGGGGACCTCGTCGAACGCCTTGCGTTCCTCCGCGCGGCGCGAGCCCTCGGAGTTGGGGTCCTGGGAGGAAGCGGCGCTCGCCGGGTGGGTGTAGGTGCGCCACGCGGCCTCGGACAGGTGGGTGAGGGCGCGGGCCAGCCGCATGAGCGCGGCGGTGTCCGTGCCGGTCGGGACGGTGGCGATGCGGGTGGCGAGATCGGCCTCGCCGGTTCCCCAGGTCGCGATCAGCTCGTGCCGTTCGGGGTCGATGCTGTAGCGGGTCATGAAGTCGTACCTCCGGGCAGGGTGCGTACGGCTGGCTGCTCTCCGCACTGCCGGGATCGGGCTGTCCTCCGGAGGACCGGACGCCGGTCAGTCTCCTGTGGCCGTCCTGTCGGCGCCGGAGAGGAAGGGCGGTGGCGGCGGGACCGAGAAGGAGACACCAGAGATGTCCCGGCCCTGTAGGACAGGGGCCTGGAAGGTGCCACCGCTGACTGTGATGGTTACGTCGCCGTCTCCGGTGCGGACTGTTCTGGCCTGCTCGTGCCACTGCTGAAGGTCGGCGCGGAACTGGGAGTCCAGCGCTGCCCGTACAGCGAGAGCGGTGCTGAGCGCGCTAGCCTGTTCCGGACCTGGTGTTTGTTCGAGCGCTGCCAGTTCAACATCCCCCGAAGACACCACAGGTGCGTCCTCGGCACTTTGGAACGGGCGGCGAACCAAAGCGCTCAAGCCAGCCCAGACCTGCCTCCCTGCCTCACCGCCGGCGCCACTTGCCAGCGCTGCCAGCAAGGCCATTGAAACCGGTTCCATCATGCCCCCAGCCTTTGTTACTTGCCCGGCCCTCAGTTGACACGGTACGGGTAACTTCTGGCGCCCGCGGACGAACTGGGCAACCCCACCACCTTCTGCAGCCCGGGGCCGGTTCGCGCAGGCTGCCGCGACCGAGGTCTTGGAGCTCGGTGTGCAACAGGCTCGGCCCGCCTCACGCGGAGGCATGCCTACCGGGCCGAACGGAGTCGCGGGAGAAGCCTTCGACGGTGCCGACCTCGTGGCAGGCACCGACAGGTTCCTGGGCGGGTCAACTGGGCGGCGGAGGCGAGATGGGCCTGGGCCGCCGATCTGTCGCCGAAAGGGACGCTGCGGAGGGCCGTGGCGCTTCTGTACGCGGAAGGGCCGTGCGGGGCTGGGCCACGCGTGGGCGTGGCCCAGCCTGTGGGCCTACTGGCTCTGGTCCGCCCAGATGGGCATCCAGGCCTGGACAGTCGAGTCCGGCTGGGAGGCCTCCGCAGGGTCGTCGGCCGGGGCGAGCAGGAGCGAGGCTGCGAGAGCCAGACAGGCGATCGCAGCGGAGTAGCGCGGGATGAGCTTCACGTGGTGCGTTCCAATGGTCGTGGTAATGGTGTTAGCTGATTAGTCCACCATGGGAACGCCATTCCATCAAATCGCACGCAGGGTCAAGAGTGAGTGCAGCAGCTGTCTCCGCGGCTAATTCCTGCCGGTAAGTTGATCAAGTACTGTCAAGACCTCTCTGAGTTTGATCGATTCTGGCGCATTGATTGATGCGAGCAACTCGACAGCGCGTTCGGCGGCCTCGCGAGACCGGTCGTGGTGCTCGAATCTCAGATGCAATTCAGCCAATGTCTCGCAGGCGTAGGTCTCCTCTTCCATCGCGCCGATCTGTCGAGCCAGAGCTGCGGCCCGGCCGAGGTAGTCGCAGGCGGCAAGGGCATTGCCGGCCGAGTATGCGGCCTGGCCGAGTCCGCGCAGGGCTGCGGCCTGTTCGCGCTGTGCGCCTATGGCTTGGGCGAGTTCGAGAGCGAGGGAGTGCTGCTCGGCCGCAGCGTCAAACCGCCCCGACTGTCGATGGACGGATCCGAGCCCGTTCATCGCGTCGGCCTCGGTCCGCCGGTTTCCGGACTCGCGGAAGGTGTGCAGGGCAGACTGATAGAGCTCGGTGGCTCGGACGGTTTCCTTCGGCAAGGGAAGGGAAGCTGCGAGATTTACTCGGACAGTCGCCAGGTCATCGGATGAAAGTACACTCATTCCGATGGAGAGAATCCTCTCGAAGGCGATCCGAGCCGGTTCCGGCCTTCGGGAGCTCAAGTGAATTCCCCCGATATTGCTCAGAATTTGCAGCTCGAGCCGGGCGTCCTTGAGATGAGCGATCAGAGCCTGCGCTTCGGTGAATGATTCGAGCGCAGACTTGTTGTCTCCGAGATGCAGAAAGATTGCTCCGATGTTGTTCAGGCAGCGGGCGTGGTTCCAATCGTCGTGTGTTGATCGGTGAATGCCGATGACCTCGCATTGGATCGACAGGGCTGTTGCGAGGTCGCTCTGATGCCAGTGAATCGCCGCGAGCTTCTCGAGTGCCTCGGCGGTGCACCTGGTGTCGCCCTCGGACCGGGCGAGGGACAGAGCTCGCTCGGCTGCCCGTGCGGCGTCGAGGTACTGTCCGGCTCGAACCTGGACTGACGCGAGCGCGAGGAGGGCATGTGATTCGGAGGGCCGTACTCCATGGGTGCGCCAGTGGGTGGACGCGGCGCAGTGCATCTCGATGGCTTCGCGCCACAGTCCTTCGGATTCGAGATGCCCGGCGAGGGAGTGGGCGAGCCAAGCCGCTTCCTCCGCCATGCCGGTGGTTCGGGCATGTTCTTCAACGGCCGCCAGGCCGGGCAACTCTGTGATCAGCCACGACTTGATGGCCTTTTCGTCAGGCCAGTCGATCGGGTCGACTGTGGCTGTCGTGGCTGAGTGCTCGGAATCGGTCGGCAGTGGCAGGCGTAGACGCCTCGGGTTGACGATGTGGTCTGACCGATACGCGCCTTGTATAGCATGACTGACGAGTCGTCGAATCGAGCTCTGACGTTCCTCGGCTGTTACGAGATCCACTGCATACTCGCGAAGGAGGTCATGCAGCACGTATCGCTCCGGCGAGTGCTCCTGGATCAGGTGCAGGTTGTGCAGATCCTCAAGAATCCGATCCGTTTCGCTCAGTGGCCGTCCGATCAAGGCGGCTGCAGAATTCGGGCCGATGTCAGGCCCGGAATAGAGGCCGAGTCGGCGGAAGGCTTCCTGCTGCGCGCTGGGCAAGGCCTGGTATGAGACGTCGAAGGTGAGGGCCACACTGTCGAGGCCATGGCGAAGCTCGTCCAGGCGGCCGCCCTTGCGGGAGAGCCGGTTGATGTAGTGGTGAAGCGACCACGAGGGACGGGACCTGAGCCTACTGGCCGCCAGACCGATGGCCAACGGTAGCCCTGCGCAGAGTCCGACGATGGATTCGACCTCCTCCCTACTACCAGTGCGGCCAGATCCGACCAGCCGGGTGAAGAGATCGACTGCGTCATCCATCGGCAGGTCATCGAGGAAGATCGGGTGGCAGGGGAGCTCGGCGAGCCGGTGACGGCTGGTGATGAGGATCAGGGCTGTCGGAGTTCCGGGGAGCAGCGGGCGGACTTGGTCCGGCCCGCGCGCATCATCGAGGACGACCACCGCTCGGCGTTCGGCGAGCAGTTCCCGGCATCTGGACAGGAGCTCATCGCGGTCCGATGGAATGGTTGCGGCTGCAAAGCCTGCCTGTCGAAGGATCGTCGTCGCGGCCAGCTCGGGTTGAAGTGGTTGCTGTGCGCCGGCGTTCGCTCGGAGGTCGACGTAGAACTGCCCTTCTGAGAAGCGATGCTGGGACAGATGTGCGGCGGTGACTGCGAGGTGTGACTTTCCTGAGCCTGCCATGCCGGAGACGACAGCAATGGCACCACCGGAAGAGTCGGGTCCGGCAGTGGAAAGAACCTCCTCCAGTTCCCGCTGCCGACCCACCAGCTCACGATGTACGGGCAGGTAACTGCGCTGTGGTTTGGGCTGTGCGCGTGCCTGCCCGCGTTGAACGGCCCCCCTCGGACGGGGTAGGAGTTCGTTGACGGGGATGCGACGGAGGACGCGCTGCTGGAGGAGGCTGAGCTGCTCGCCCGGTTCAGTGCCGAGCTGGCTGCGCAGCTCTTGTCGGGTTCGCTGAAAGACGCCGAGTGCCTCGGCCTGCCGGCCGCATCCGTACAAAGCGGTGATCAAGTGGCCGGCGACCCGTTCGTCCGTCGGGCGCTGGTCGGCCAACGCAGCCAACTCGGGAACGAGGCTGATGAACCGTCCGAACCTCAACTCGACCTCGAAGCGGGCAAGCGTGGTAGCCAGCCATTGGTCGTGCATAGTGCTTCTGGTGGCGTGCGCCCATTGGCCGGGAAGGCCGGCCAGCGGCTCGCCCTGCCAGATGTCTTCTGCGTGACCGAACACCGATAGGGCCTCGTGATCGTCGCCGATCTCTGCCAGCGATCTCGCACGGCGCGACAGTTGGACGTATCTCACCCAGTCGATCCGCTGCGGTTCGATGTTCAGGGTGTAGGTGTGTGCTTTGCGACTCACGGCTGCCAAGGGGGTGTCGGCATCAGCGGGCTGAGCGAGACGAAGCGCGGCGCGGAAGCGTGACAGGTAGGAGTGAGCCGTGGCGCGAGCTTTGGCCGGGGGGTCGTCGTCCCACAGCTTCGCGATCAACGATTCCAGTGAAACCGGTCGGCCGGCGTCGACCGCGAGAACCGCCGCCAAGCATCGCACCTTGTCGGATTCGAGCTTCACCGCCCGTCCCTGGGCTGACAGTTCGACTGTTCCTAGGAGATGGAATTCCATCCGGATACCCCCGCCGGTCGGTCCCCAGTCTTCACCGCAAGAGAGCATCGCATGTGCCTGGCCGACCAGCCATACCACGTCAGGTTTCGCATACCGGTGTGCTCTCGCATACTCTTCGTAGGTTTGCGTGCTATGTGGTATGAGCCGGGGGCGAAATGGGACCACTGAACACGGACATGGTCGAAGCGGCACTGTGCAGGGCTACGCCGTCATCGTTGGCAGTCATCGGGTCCTGGCTTCACCTGGCCCCCGGCGACTCAGGTGGCCTCACCGAACTGTGGCTTCGCGGACTTGCCGGGCCTGATCGCGAATCCGCGTTGGCCGACCTTGCTTTGCTGCTGGTCGAACGGTCGCAACAGAGCGCCGAGCTCGCCGTGGAGCTGTTGCGGTGGCTGGCTGACAGCGGTCATGGCCGGGCAGGCTCACACAGCGACCACCGCAATACGATCTCGGGTTCGGCCGATGTTGCCGGGGGCGTGGTCCAGGCACGGGACGTTCACGGGGGCGTGCACTTCCAGATTTCTGCGCCCGCGCAGCTTCCGATCCCTCAACAGCTTCCGCCCGCCCCTGTGCGCCTCCTTGGACGCACACGCGAAATGCAAGGGCTTGACGCCCTTCTCGGAGTGCCCCCCTGGGAAGGGGGACTGACGATCGTGCTCTCGGGGCCGGCAGGAGTAGGCAAGAGCGCGCTAGCTACAAGCTGGATGCGCAGGCTGGCCTCACGATTCCCCGATGGTCTTCTCTACGCCGACCTTCGAGCCCACACCCTGGACGAGCCCGCTCAGTTGACCGAAGTCCTTGGCGGATTCCTGCGCGCGATGGGTGTGGCCTCAGTGCCCTTGCCGCTTGCCGAGATCGTCGCTCTGTGGCGCTCCACGGCCTCGAAGCGCCACATCGCACTTCTTCTCGACAGCGCCCTCAGCGCTGCTCAGGTGCGCCCGCTGCTCCCTGGGTCGGATTCCTCGCTGGCAGTGGTCACCAGCCGAGCCCGGCTCACGGGCCTTGGTATCGACGGGGCCAGCTTCCACCCGGTGGGCCTGCTCGACCGTGAGTCGGCCACAGCCATCCTCTCAGCCCGCATCGGGGCTGACAGAGTGGCTGCCGAGCAAACCGCCGCTGACCAAGTGATCGCACGCTGCGCCGGTCTGCCGCTCGCCGTCTGCCTGGCCGGGGCGCGCATGGCTGCCAGGCCGAACCAGGCCCTCGCAGTCACCGCCGATGCGCTTGCGCGTGAGAGCGACCGGTTGGACGCTCTTCGGATCGACGGCGAGACAGCCGTGAGGAGCGTTCTCGACGCTTCCTGTCGTGACCTTGCCGACGGGCCCGCCCGCCTGTATCGGCTACTCGGGTTGCTCCCGCTTCCGGACATCTGCTCAGCAACGGCCGGTGCTGCTGCCGGTGTAGGAATCGGTGATGCCGATCGACTGCTCGACTCCCTTGCCGAGGTGCACCTGCTCCAAGACCTGGGAAGCGGCCGATACGGATTTCACGACTTGGTGCGCTTGCACGCTCGTACGTGGGCGCTGGAGACGGATCCTCCTGAGCTCCGACATGCGGCGTTGCGCCGTGTTCTCGAGTGGTACCTCGCAGCGGCGACCCAGGCCGAGGCTTTGATCAGCCCCAGCCATCGAAATCTTGCTCGCGACTACCAGGAACCACCCACCGGGCTACCTGACTTCGCCGACGAGTCTCAGGCTCTGGCCTGGCTCGATTCGGAGCGCGGTCACCTGATGGCGATGCTACGAGGTGGGGCCGCCACTGAATTCCCAAGCGGGGTATGGCAGCTCGTTGACGCGATGTGGCCACTCTTCCTTCGACTCCGCCCGCACGACCTGTGGATCGAGGCGCATGAGATCGGGATCGCGGCGGCACGCCGTGCCGGGGATCGGCAGGGGGAACTTCGAATGCTCACCTCGGGAGGCCATGGGTTGCGGAACGCAAGCCGGCCAACCGATGCCGCCGATTGGTTTTCCGAAGCGTTGGTGCTGGCTCAGGACATCGGCGACCTGCGGGCCGAGGCAGATGCCCATCACGGTCTCGGTCATGCCCGCCAGGCCTCGGGCCGACTCGACCAGGCGGCCGACGCGTTCCGGCATGCGCTGGAGCTGAGGGAATCGCTCGGCTACCTTCGCGGCGCGGCGCTCGCTCGGCTCTCGCTGGGCGAAGTGATGCTGGCCGGAGACCGGCACGACGATGCGGTGCACCTGTTCAGGCAGACACATCAACAGCTCTACGCACTTCCCGACCGGTACGAGGCCGCCCGGGCGATGGCGTGGCTCGGCCGAGCCCATGCCGCAGCGCACGAGAATTCGTCCGCCGAGGAATGCTTCGGCAACGCGCTCGCCGAGTTCAGGCAGCTCGGCTCCCGGCACTGGGAAGCGCGCACGCTGGAACTGATGGGGGAGCTTGCGGAACAGAGGGACTGCCCGACCGACGCACTGACGCGGTACGGGCAGTCCCTCGTTATCTATCAATCACTGGGCGCCTTGGACGTCGGCCGCCTGGTCGACAGGATCGACAACCTCCCGTCGACATAGCTACCCGCGACCGCTGCCACGCCGCGGAGGTCGGCCACACTCCCCCCGGCAGCAAGCCAGGCATGCATCAGAGAGCCGATCACGGCGGCTCCCAAACGGTGGCCCCCCGTTCTCGAGACCTGTACACGCTCGCCAGTCCTGGTCGCAACGACGAGTCCGCCGCGATAGCCCACAGCCGTCACTGCGCATCCCGGAAAGCGCCTGATCATGTCGGTCGCCCGTGACGCGGCCTCGAGGCGTCCGCACAGCCGATGCTCGTGCAGGACATCGGCGAGCGGCCGGATTCTCTCGTCGCGGTGAGCGGAGAGTCCTATGGAGAGGTGCTCGTCCACCAGCGACCGGACGGTGTCGACCCGATGGTTCTCCTCGCAGGCTGTGAGCCGGAACAAAGGGACGGATCCGATAGCCGATGCGACGTGTGCCACCCATGAGACCGCAGGGCTCCTGTGCGGCTCCCATGACAGTCCGACCTGGATAGTCATCGCCACCGCGGCACCCCCGAAAGCGGGCAGGGCAGGGTTACCCGCCCTGCTTCGGGCTCGTATGCCGGCTCACCCAGCTTCAACACGCGGTACAGCAGCCGCCGCATGTTGCGACCGAACCGGCCGGGCTCAGAGGAGATTCGAGCGGCGATCGGCTCGTACTCCTCCCGCCGGTACCGCCGCTCGGCATAGTCGAGCTGCCGGTCGAGCGAGTGCGTCAACGACAGCGAAGGAGCCGTCCGTGCCAGGACCGCGCCGGGCGAACGCAGGTTGACATCCTGGAAGGGAAAGCGGGCCAGGAGGATGGGCGCCGCGGTCATGGTGGCGTAGAGCGTGAGCGATCCGTGGTCACCGATGACGAAGTCCGCCGCGGCCAGAAGCGGGCGCCAATCCGCATCCGGGGCGATCAGCGTGACCGCGCCTCTCGTGGTCCCCGCAACCCACGATCGGACCTGCCAACCTCCATGCCCTGACCACACGTTCGGGTGCACGAGCATGGCCGTCCGAAAGAGATCGGGGGCCAATTCGGTGGCGAGGCGGGGGAACAGGTTGTCCGGCTGACCGAACATCGAGCCGGTACCCCACGTGGAGCAGACGAGGACGAATCGCTCGCCGTCCCGCAGCCCGAGAGCCTGCCGGTACTCGGATCGGTACGGGATGCTGGCCGCCAGCCGGTCGTGGTCGACGTCGCCGACGACCTCCGCGACCCCTAGCGCGTCGGGGCATGACGACGAAAGCTCCGTCAGGTCGTCCTGGTGCGCGAGGGCGTACGAAGCGCAGGTGAGCTCTCCTTCCCAGGTGAGGAACTCCCGGCCCAGTCCGGACACGCTCCGCTGACCGTCTTCTCCGGCGGGTGACAGCTTCTGGTGGCCGGCACCGTGCGGAAGTCTGACGACTGGCCCGCGCAGCTGGTCGATCCCCTGGGATCCGGCGGCCAGCACCAAGTCGAACTCCATGGCGGTCGCCGTCTCCCACGGCAGCACTGTGCCCCCCAGCGCCGACAGATAGCCGGCCACACCGTCGTTGAAGGCGTGCGGTGCCACGGTGAAGACAACCTGGATCCTCAAATCCGAACCGAGGAGCGCGAAGATGTCTCGGAGCCGTTGCGCGTAGACCAAGGTGTGGACGGCAACCAGCACCCGCTTGCACTCTGCCATCGTTGCCCAGCGCGTGTTCCCCTGCACGGCCGGGATGCACTCTCTGAGTGGACTGTTCACGACCTTACCCCCCATCGTGCCTGCAGCCGGGTCACAGCCCGGTCATGGCACGGTCTTTCCACCCGTAATGGCAGTTTCCTGCAAGGAAGTTGCGAAAGCCTTGCAGCCACTGGGCGACCTGGACCGCGCTGACGCTGATGCCGCCGAGGAGGTCGCTCGACGAGCTTCATGAGCCAACCCCTATGCCGCCAGAGTGGGCCGGGAGCATTTTTGATCTTGCCGTTGGCTCGGCGGGTGCCGGGGCCGGAGGGCGTGCCGGCGCGCTGGCGGGCTCAGATCACGCGGAGCCAGGCGCGGGCGAGGATTCGGGTGGCGTGGTGGTGGCGCTTCTTGCAGGCGCGCGCCTTGCTGGCCGGACGGACTTCTGGACGGCGAAGGGGGCGGCCCTGTGCGGGCCGCCCCCCTTTGTCTGCTGGTTGGTCAGACCTGGTACCAGGCTCGGAATGCAGAGCCGGGTTGGGGCTGGTCGATGGCCCAGGTGGTGCCGGTGGTGTCGGCGGTTGAGACGATCATGGCGCCGTTGGCGGCCAGGGTGACGCGGGGGTCGCTGGCGAAGATCATGCTCGGGTCGCCGAGGTAGGTGCCGGTGCCGAAGCCGGAGGTGGGCCCGCTCTGGCCGAAGACGGCGATGTGGCCGTTGGCGGTGCGGGCGACGATGTTGAGGGTGCCGCCCGCGCCGGGGGACAGCACGATGCTGGTGGCTCCTCCGGTGCCGCCGTTGAGGCTGATCCTGTACCAGGAGCGGAACTCGCCACCGGGCTGGAGCTGGTCGATGGCCCAGATGTCGCCGTTGACGTCGATCGCGGCCACGATCATGGCGCCGCTGGCGGCGATGGTGACGCTGGGGTCGCCCGCGAAGGCGGGGGACCAGCTGCCGAGGTAGGCGCCGCTTCCGATGCCGGAGGTGGGGCCGGTCTGGCCGAAGTAGGCGATGTGGCCGTTGGTGGTGCGGGAGAAGATGTTGACGGTGCCGCCGGCTCCGGAGGACAGGACCGAGGCGGTGCGCCCGGTGAGGCCGCCGGAGAGGCTGATCTTGTACCAGGTGCCGAACTGCGAGCCGGGGCTGCTCTGGTTGGCGGCCCACATGTCGCCGACGCTGTCGAGCGCGGTGACGATCATGGTTCCGTTGGCCGCGAGGGTCACGGCCGGGTCCGCGGCGAAGACCGGTGGCGCGGAGCCGACCGGGACGGCCAGACTGAACCCGGAGGCCGGGTCGGCCTGGGCGTAGTCGACGATCGCGCCGGCGCGGGTGCGGGCGAAGACGTGGACGGTGCCGCCGGCGGCGGAGGAGAGGGTCAGCGCCGGGTCACCGGTGTGCCGGCCTGCCGGGCCGAGCTGGTACCAGGACCGGAACGAGGAGTTGGTGCTGGTCTGGTTGGTGGCCCACAGGCTTCCGTCCGCGAGGGTCTTGGAGGCGACGAGGGTGCCGTCGGCGGCCCGGGTCATCGCGGTCACCGGTGCCTTGAGGCTCTGGCCGCCGTCGAGGGCGGTGACGGTGTTCAGGCCGCCGAGGGAGACGAGCCTGGGAAGGCCGAGTCCGGTGGGAGCGCCGGGGTAGAGCAGCAGGCATCCGGTGGGGCAGGTAATGGTCTGGGCGTTGCCATCGGCGGTGTAGTAGGTGACGGGGATGTTGGTGTCGGGCGGGGTGGTGGCGAGGACGTCGCCGACCTGCTGACCCGGGGTCGGGGTGAACAGCGGGTGGCCGTCGCTGCCGGGGGCGACGCTGCCGTGCGTGTTGCCGGGTGTGGTGATCATCGGTCGGTGCTGCGGGTCGAACCCGGTGGCGTAGACGCTGCCTGAGGCGGGGGCGCCGACCTGGTAGCCGGAGGCGTTGCGGGTGCCGGTGACCAGGCGGATGCGGCCGTACTCGCCGTCGCCGGGGTCGGAGGTGTTGCGGCGCGCGAGCAGGTCGGGGACGCCGTCGCCGGTGACGTCGCCGGGGGCGAGCACGTCGTAGTCGCTCCAGCCGTTCGTTGAGACGGTGGTGCCGGGCTTGAGCATGGTGGTGCCGGTCTCGGTGGCCAGTGGGCCCTCGGGGGTGCCGGTGTAGAGGATCAGCTTGTCGCCGTCCTTGACGAGCAGGTCGCCGCCTGCCGTGTTGTCCAGGCCTTCGGCTGCGGTGATCTGTGTGGCGCCGGACCAGTCGCCGCCGCCGGGGTGGAGCAGTTCGGTGCGCTTGCTCTCGTCGGGGCCGCCCATGCCGGTGCCCGGGTAGAGGTAGAGGCGGGTGCCGAGCTTGACGAGGAAGTCCTCGTAGCCGTCCTTGGTGACGCCGGGCGTCTGGCTGGCCAGGTCACTGTGGTGGGTGATGAGCGCGCCGGACCAGCCGGGCTCGGCGACACCGCGGGGCGTGTCGAAGGTGCCGTCGCCTCGGCCGGCGTACAGGACGAGGCCGCCGCTGCTGTTGGCGGCCACCAGGTCGGCATGGCCGTCACCGGTGAGGTCTCCGGGCCGGTCGCCGACCAGGGCCGGGTCCGTGGCGTCGCGCACCCACGGGGTTTCGGCGGTCTTAAGGATGGTGTAGCTGGAGTCGGGTCCGCCGTCGGAGCCGTCGAACGGCGAGAGGTTGCCGCCCTTGTCCATGGCCTGGACGGTGATCCGGTTGGTGGGCCACAGGGTCGGGGTGACGGACACGGTGGCGGTGCCGTCCGGCCCGGCGGCCACCCAGGTGCCGCCGCAGCCGCGGTTGACCACGGGCAGGGGCTTGTTCAGGGCGTAGCAGAACCCGGTGAGGCCGAACTGGTCGCTGGAGGCGAACTTGATCCTGCGCTCGACACGCGGAGGGACCTCGGCGATGTCGATGCGGTGGCCGTCCGCGGAGCTGACGGTCGGCTTGGTGGGGGGTGTGCGGTCGACGTTGAAACCGCAGTCGCGGCCGAAGCCGGATCCCACCAGGCCGTCCTCGGCCTGGACGTGCCACTTGACCTGGCTGCCGTCGCGCAGGCTCGTCACGGGCAGGGTCGTGCTTGCCCAGGAGCCGCTCGGGGCACCCGCTCGGGTGGAGAAGAACATCTGCCCGTTGCCGTGGTCCCAGGCTTCGAACTTCGCCTGGACGTAGCCGTCGGGGTCGGAGATCTGCGCCGTGAGAACGACGTCGTTGCGGCCGATCGTCGGCCAGGCGGCCGGGTCGCTGATGCAGGGCACGTTGACGTTGCTGCTGCTGCCCGGCGCCCACTGGCCTTCCCAGGCGGCGTAGTCGTGGAGCCACGGCGCCCGGTTGAAGGTGACCTCAAGGTAGGGGTTGTTCTTGAACCGCTTGAAGCTGTTGCGGTTGCCGAGGTAGTTGTCCGGTGTCTTCAGGCCGAGGGTGAGGTTCTCACCCCGGTTCGCGACGTCCTGGACGACGTTGCGCAGGGCGTCGGTGGTGAAGTCGTGGCCCTCGACGCCGGGGCAGTAAGTGGGGTTGCCGTGCGCGAAGGCGTCGGCGTCCAGCAGCTGGTTCCAGCTCGCCTGGTTGTTCCACGTCGGGGTGTTCTGGCTGATGGGCCCGGTGGACCACAGTTCGGTGTTGCCGGCGACGCCGGGGTCACAGCCCCACGAGTGGGTCTCGTCCACGTGGAAGGTGGCGGAGAGGACGGTCGAGCCGACCAGGGGGGCGGTGTTCATCTCGAAGAACGAGCGGGTGTTGCCGCTGCCGTTGTAGCCCACCCGGGGCTCGTCTGCGGGATTGTCGGAGTGCCAGCCGTCACCGTTGGGGTAGGCGGCGTTGGGGGTGGCGGAGTAGACGACGGCCCAGCGGTTGCGCCAGCCGTCGGTGAACGTCGGGTCGATGACCACGGGGAAGACGGTGTCCTGGCCGTGCAGCAGGTCCGCGTCGGGGGTCAGCCGGAGGGTGTCGGCGCCGACCTCGGCGGCCATCACGGCCGGAGGGTGCTCGGCTGCCGACGGCGCAGCGCTGCCGGCATCGCCGGCCGCCAAGGGGGCCGCGGCCGACTTCAGCGACTTGGACTGCGGAACGCCGCTCGACGGGGATGCGGCCGCGGTGGCCTCGGCCGGGGCGTGGGAGTCCCACATCCGGGGGGCCGGCGCGGTGAACACGGTTCGACCCGCACTGTCCGTGGCTGCGAGGTCGCCGCCCTGGCCCCTGGCCAGCGATATACCGCTGGTCTTCAGGCCGTAGGTGATCTGCGCCAGGCGCGGATCGGCCGCGGCCTGACGGGTGTTGACAACCAGGTGGTGGCTGAAGCCGTCGCTCTCGGCCAGGATCTTCAGATCGACGCCGGGCAGGACGTCCCGGTACAGCGCCGTCGTACCGTCCAGTTCGGGTTGCGGCAGCGGCGCAGGCCAGGACAGGGACAGCGACTTGCCGTCCTTGACCATGGTGGCGAGCGGGCCGGACCCGCCGCTGGAGAAGGTCATCGGGAAGACGGAGGCCCGCTGCGCGATGCTGCCGTCGGCGCGGCGCTCGAGGGCCGCGTCCACCGGGTGCCATGTGCCGTCGGCGGCCTTGGCGCGGACGGGCCGCGCGTGCTGGCGCCAGGTCAGCGTGCCGTCGGGGTTGGCGACCAGCTCGGTCGACTCGTCCTGGCGTTCCGTGACATCCACCGGCTTTCCCGACTGCCGCGCCTTCGCGATCGCGGACTGCTCGGGGGTGCCGGCGGATGCCGGAACGGGCGGCGTGGGGGGCGTGGTACCGGTGCCGGCCGCATAGGCGGGCAGAGGGGCCAGAACTGCCAGCGAAAGCGCGGCAACGACCCCGATTGCCATGGTGGGCCGACGCCGCTCTGAGGCCTTGTGGCCCGGATTATGACGGTGCATCCCCTTCTCTTTCCTCGTCCGACGGGAGCGGCCCCATCATGCAAGGAGGGAGTGACATCCCTCTGACCTGCAACGGAGCGGTGCCAGCGATCAGATGCCCGATCAGATGCGAAATCGTGATGACCGGGGATGGAGTCCGGCGTTTCAGGCGGACATCCGTGGACAATTCGAGCTAATTGGGCACGCCCAATTAGTGATGACTCGTCAGTAAATCGAGGAAGGAGTTATAAAAGTGAGATAAAGTCAGCCGGTCGAAGTGATCTGTCCACAGATCAAAGATTGATTGTCCGTCGGCCTTGGTAGCGTCCCGCCCGGGTGCGATCGCACCCGCACCAGACCGAGACGGAGGATTTAACGGATGCCTCCATCCGATAGGGGCGCTCAGCTGCCGCGGCCGCGCAAGCGGCGGTCCGAGGCGGTAGGCCGCCCGGTCCAGCGCAGGCTGGCGCCGATCACCGCAGTGGCCCTCATAGCCGGCGTCCTTCAGATGCCCGCAGTAGCCCTCGCGGCGGACTTCGAATTCAAGCTGCCACCCGTACAACAGACCCAGTCAGTGCCTGTCGCGGCCGTGCCGCTACAGCCCGTCACCAAGTCTGCGGCCGCCAAGGCTGCGGCTCCCGTCGCCTCTTGGCCGAAGGCCGGGCAGAGCGATGTCCAGCTTCCCGGCGCCCAGTCGCCGAAGCCGACCGAACAGGTCAAGGCCGCAGACCTTCCCATCGCGGTCGCACCTGTGGCAGTCGACGGCCAGGCGGACGCATCACCCGCGAAGGTCCGCGTCCAACTGTCCGATCGCGCCGCGGCGGCAAAGCTGGGCATCGACGGTGTCCTGGTGAGCCTTCAGCCCGCGGACGGCAGCGCTCAGCCCGGCAGGACGCGGGTCCAGCTCGACTACAGCAAGTTCCGTGAGGCGTTCGGCGCCGACTGGGCCTCCCGCCTCACATTCGTTCAGCTCCCCGCCTGCGCACTGACGGAGCCCGACAGGCCCGAATGCCGAACGGCGACCCCCGTCGAAGCCGCCAACGACACGAAGGCGGCCAAGCTCGCAGCCGACGTAGAGGTCACGGCGCCCAGCGGCGCCACGAGCGGGACTCCTGCGGGCAGTGTCGCTCGTTCCGAGAGCGCCGCTGCTTTCACAGCAGTGCAGTCGGGCGCGACGGTACTCGCCGCCACCGCAGGAGCCGCAGGCCCGGAAGGCGACTTCAAGGCCACCTCGCTCGCGCCCTCGAGCTCGTGGTCCGTCAGCGGCAACAGCGGGTCGTTCAACTGGTCCTACCCGCTGGAGGTACCGCCAGTCCCAGGCGGCCTGGCACCCAAGGTCGCACTCGGCTACTCCTCCTCCAGCATCGACGGGCGAACCTCCACCACCAACAACCAGTCCTCGTGGATCGGCGACGGCTGGGACTACGACCCCGGGTTCATCGAGCGCAGCTACACCGGCTGCGCGGGCGACAAGGGACAGGGCAGCACCGCCCCGTCCACCTCCGGTGACCTCTGCTGGAAGTCGGACAACGCCACGGTCTCCCTGAACGGCAACACCTCCTCGCTGGTCCGCGACGACGCCACGGGGACCTGGAAGCTGTCGAACGACGATGGCTCCCGCGTCGAGAAGCTCAACGGTAACGCCACCGACACCGCGAACGGTGACACCGACAACGAGTACTGGAAGGTGACCACGCCCGACGGCACCCAGTACTTCTTCGGCAAGAACCGCCTGCCGGGTTGGAGCGCGGGAAAGCCCGAGACCGGGTCCGCGCTGACCGTACCGGTCTTCGGCAACCAGCCCGGTGAGCCCGGCTACGCACCCGCGTTCCAGGACTCCGCCCGGGACAGGGCCTGGCGCTGGCAGCTCGACTACGTCGTCGACCCGCACGGCAACGCGCTGGCGTACTTCTACGACCAGGAGAAGAACGCCTACACGAAGAACATCGGCGCCACCACCGGCACCCCGAAGGCGAACGCCTCCTACACCCGGGCCGCCACGCTCAACCGCATCGAGTACGGACACCGCGCCGGCCAGGTCTACAACGCCTCGCCCGCCGGCAAGGTCGCCTTCAGCACGGCCGACCGCTGCTTCGCAGCCGACTGCTCGTTCACCAAGGCCAACGCAGCCGTCTGGTACGACACCCCTGCCGACCAGGCCTGCGACATCGGCCAGGACTGCCGTAACGGCGCCCCGACCTTCTGGTCCAAGAAGCGCCTGACCGGTATCGCCACACAGGCCCTGCAGGGCAACGGCACCTACCGGGACATCGACTCCTGGAGCCTCTTCCAGGACTTCCCCGCTGTCGGCGACAGCGGCGGTCGGGCCTTGTGGCTGCAGTCGATCAGCCGCACGGCCAAGGCCGGCGCCACCCAATTGGCGCTGCAGCCGGTGACGTTCGGCCACGGGGACCCGATGCCGAACCGGGTGGACGCCGCCGAGGGCCGGCCCCCGATGAACCGCTACCGCATCAACCGGGTCGGCTCCGAGACCGGATCCAACACCAACATCGAGTACACCAAGGCCGACTGCGTGGCCGGCGCGCTTCCTGCGCCGGACAGCAACACCCGGCGCTGCTACCCGACCTGGTGGACCCCGGACGGCGCGGTCGACCCCGTTCTCGACTGGTTCCACAAGTACCTCGTCGACAAGGTGACCGAGGACGACCTCGTCGCGGGATCCGGATCCGCCGACAAGGTCACCAAGTACGACTACATCGGCGACGCCGCCTGGCGGCGCGACAACTCCGAGTTCACCCCGGACAAGCAGCGCACCTGGAGCGACTTCCGCGGCTACCAGCGGGTCCAGGTCCGCGTCGGTGACTCCAACAAGAGCCTCACCGAGACGGTCTACTTCCGGGGAATGGACGGCGACACCCTCGCCAACGGCCAGCCCCGACCGGTCGGCCAACTCCAGGGAATCACGGACAGCAACGAACTCGCCGGATACGCGCGCGAGACCATCGTCTACGACCAGGACGGCGGCAGGCCCCTCACCAGTACGGTGAGCACGCCCTGGACACGGAGCACCGCAAGCCGGGCGGTCAAGGCGCTGCCGACCAAGGACGGCACGCCCACCGCCGTGAAGCCCGCCGAATCCGGGCGGCCCGAGGCCACCGCACTGCCGCCGCTGACCGCGACCATGGTCCGCACCAAGAGCGAGAGCGCCACCTCCCTCAACGCGGACGGCAGCGCAGCCCGGTCCAACCGCCTTACCCGTGAATTCGACGACTACGGGCAGGCCACGACCGTCTCCGACGAGGGCGACACGGCCGTCGCCGGCGACGAGCAGTGCTCCCGCACCACCTACGTCGCCGCGGACACCGCCAACTGGCTCATCTCCTACCCCCAGTCCGTCCAGACCACATCCGCGGTCTGCTCCACCGGTGCCTCGCCCGCGAACGTCACGAGCGAGACCCGCACCTACTACGACGGCAAGCCCCTGGGCGCCGCGCCGGAGCCGGGCAAGGGCAACGCCACCAAGACCGAGGCGCTCGAACGCTACGACGGCGCCAACGCCCGCTACCTGACCGCCACCACCACGGTGTCCGACCAGTACGGGCGCGTGACCTCGGTCAAGGACGTCAACAACGCCGAGACCACCACCGCCTACACCCCGGCCTCCGGCAGCCAGCCGACCACCATCCAGGCCGTCAACCCCAAGAAGTTCACGACCACCACCACCTACGACGGCCTGCGGGCCCTTCCGGTCAAGGCCGTCGACGCCAACGACCGCACCACGTACGTCGACTACGACGCACTCGGCCGCACCACCGCCATGTGGAAGCCCGGGCGGGCGAAGACCTCCTCGGCCAACGAGACCTACACGTACACCATCGAGGCGGGCAGGCCACCGGCCGTCACGACCAGGACCCTGCTGGAGGGCGGCGACTACCGCACCAGCATCGCCCTGTTCGACGGTCTCCTGCGGCCCCGCCAGGTCCAGGAGGACGCCCACGGCGGCACCACCGCGCACAACGGCGGCCGCAACATCACCGACAGCTTCTACGACAGCCACGGCCGCGTCTACCGGTCCAACGCCCCGTACTGGAACAACACGTCCCCCGAGTCGTCCCTGTGGATCGGCCTCGACAACAAGGTCCCCTCCCAGACCGACACCGAGTTCGACGGCCTCGACCGGCCCACCGCCAGCATCTTCAAGTCCCAGAACGTGGAGAAGTGGCGCACCACGACCCGCTACGGCGCGAACTGGACCGCCATCACGCCGCCTGAGGGCGGCACCCCCACCCTCACCGTCATCGACGCCCACGGCCGCACCACCGAGCTGCGGCACTACAAGAGCGACGGCAGCCCCGACTACAACGCCCCGGCATCCGCCTACGAGGCACTGAAGTACAGCTACAACCTGTCCGGCAAACTCGCCAGGGCAGTGGACGCCGCCGGCAACAACTGGAGCTGGGAGTACGACCTCCTCGGCCGTCAGACCAAGGCCGTCGACCCGGACAAGGGCACCACTACCAGCACCTACAACGCTGACGGCACCCTCGCCACGGTCACCGACTCCCGCAGCAAGACGCTCGCCTACACCTACGACGAACTCGGCCGCAAGACCGCCATGTTCGACGGCTCCACCACCGGGACCAAGCTCGCCGCCTGGACCTACGACTCGCTCAACGGCGGCAAGGGCCTGCCGGTCGACAGCACCCGCTACGACAACGGCAAGGCCTACACCACCGCCGTCGCCGCCTACGACGCCGCGGGCAGGCCCACCAGCGCCTCCGTCACCATTCCCACGGTGACCGGTGAGGAGGCGCTCGCCGCCACCTACACCACCTCCCAGTCCTACACACCCGACACCGGCCTGGTCGCCACCACCTCCTACCCGGCCGGCGGAGGGCTCCCCGAGGAGATCCTCAGCCGCAACTACACCCCGCTCGGCCTGCCCACCTCGATCAGCAACGCCACCCGCGTCTACTCCCTCGGCAACCTGTACTCGCCGACCGGACAGGTCCTGCAGAGCGTCATCGGGAACATCGGCTCCCGGACGGTGCAGACCTACGTCTACGAGAACGCGACCCAGCGCCTCGCCCAGGTCATGTCGGACCGCGAGAAGGCCGGACCGCAGACCCTCGACAGCAAGACCTACACCTACAACCCGGTCGGGAACATCACCCGCATCCGCAACGACCGCGACGACAGCAGCGTCACGGACACGCAGTGCTTCACCTACGACTTCGCCCAGCGCATGACCAACGCCTGGACCGGAACCGACGACTGCGTCGCAAAGCCGGGCGGAGGAACCCAGCCCAAGGTCGGTGGCATCGACCCGTACTGGACCAGCTACACCTACGACGCGGCAGGCAATCGCACCCAGGAGACCACCCGCACCAGCGGAGCCCTGCCGGGCCCGCTCGTGGACACCTCCAAGGTGAACGCGATCGCCGTCGCGGGCGACAACCAGACCTCCTCGGTCGCACTCGCCGACGGCAAGGTCTGGCTCGCCCAGCAGCGCCCCAACGGCACCTGGAAGAACTACGAGGACCTGCAGTCCACCACCGCGGGCGCACTGCCCCCGGTCGAGCACGTGGCCGCCTCCTGGGCCGACAACACTCTGCAGATCATGGCCGTCGCCGGCGGCAGGGTCTGGCACACCCTGCGCAACGCCGACGGATCCTGGCAGAAGTGGGGTGACGTCACCCCGGTCGCCGGGTCCATCAGCAACCCGAACCAGCTCGCCCTGTCCGCCACGGCCTCCGGCCTGGAGGTCCTCACCTTCTCCGACGGAGTCCTCAAGCACACCCTGCGCAGGCCCAACGGCGCCTGGTCCACCTGGGGCAACGTCTTCGGTGAGGCCGGGACGCTCGGCACTCCCACCCGTGTCACCAGCGCGGCCACCGGTGCGGGCCTCGAGGTCGTCGTGACGGCCGGAGGAAGGCTGTGGCACACCATCCGCAACGGTGGCGGCAACTGGCAGGCCTGGGGCGACGTCTTCAGCGTCACCGGCACCCTCGGCTCACCGGGCACCGTCAGCGCGACGGCCACCAACGCGGGCCTGGAGGTCGTCACCCTCGCCGGGGGCAGCATCTGGCACACCGTCCGGCGCCCTGACGCCAGTTGGCAGGGCTGGGGCAACGTCAGCCAGGCCGTGGGAGCACTCACCCAGCCGGTCTCGGCCGCAGTCGTCAACTCGGCCGGCGACCTCAAGCTGCTGGTAGCGGCCGCAGGAGCCGTCAACTACACCAAGCGCAGTTCGGCCACCGGAAGCTGGCTCACCTGGACCCAGCTCGCACAGACCACCGAGAACCAGCAATCCGAGCAGACCCAGCGCACCTCCACCTACCCCACCCCCGGAGGATTTCAGCCCCACGCCCTCAGCCGCGTCGACACCACCGGCCCCGGCGCCCGAACCGACACCTTCACCTACGACAACGCCGGCAACACCACCCGCCGTGTCACCGCCGACGGCGACCAGACCCTCGAATGGGACACCGAAGGACACCTCGCCAAGTCCACCACAGCAGGATCCAGCACCACCTTCCTCTACGACGCCGATGGCAACCGCCTCCTGCGCCGTGAGCCTGACGCCGTCACCCTGTACCTGGGCGGCCAGGAGCTGAAGCTCACCAAGGCCACCAACCAGGTCACCGGCACCCGCTACATCACCGCCGGCAACGTCACCATCGTCAAGAGCTCCGACGGCACCCTCAACTACCTCCTGCCCGACCAGCAGGGCACCGCCCAGATCACCGTCCGCTCCGACAACATGGCCTACACCCGGGCCGACACCACACCCTTCGGCACCCCGCGCGGCAAGAAGCCGGCTGCCTGGCCTACCGAACGCGGATTCGTCGGCGGCATCGCAGACTCCACCACCGGCCTCACCCACCTCGGCGCCCGCGAATACGACCCCGCCAACGGCCGCTTCATCTCCGTCGACCCCGTCCTGAATCTCACCGACCCCCAGCAGATCAACGGCTATACCTACAGCAACAACAACCCCGTCAACCTCAGCGACCAGGACGGCCTCTGGCCGAAGTGCAGCTGGTGCAAAAAGGTAGCGCAGACGGTCGGTAAGTTCGCCGCAGGCGTTGTGGATGAAGCTGTTGGCTGGGTTGCGGAAAACAGCCCCTACACCGCCGGCAACAACATCATCCACGGCTCCTACCAGGCAGCGGGAATTCCACCGCCAGTTCCCTACATGACGCCGACCGCCACCCCGATGGCAGACACCTTCGGAATCTCCCAAAGCGATCCCGCCTACATTGCAGGAAGGGTCACCGAGGCGGTAGTAGAAATCGCGGCAGATGGCGTCGGAATAGTCAAGGGAGCAGTCAAGGGCGCAAAGCTTGTCAAAACCTTTGTCAAGGACTCGGGTGGTGTCAAGAAGGCACTCAAAAAGGTCTTTGGTTCCTGCAGCTTCACACCGGAAACCCCGGTCCTGATGGCCGACGGCACCAGCAAGGCCATCGGCGACATCCAGACCGGCGACAAGGTCAAGTCAGGCGACCCGGAACGACCAGCGGGCGAGGATAGCGGAGATCGGGCGGTCCTGGCCACCCTGGTCGACGACGACGAGGACCTCGTCGACCTGACGATCAAAACCGCAGGAGCCGTCGAAGAGACAGTCCACACCACGTCCAACCATCCGTTCTGGGATGACACCACCCGATCCTGGACTCCAGCGGGCGAGCTCATCCAGGGACATGCGCTCAAGAGCGAATCCGGCGAACTCGTCGAGGTCGCAGCCGTGCGCCCGGTGTCGGGCCGGGCATCGATGCACAACCTGACTGTCGACGACTTCCACACGTACTATGTGCTGGCGGGCACGACGTCGGTCCTCGTGCATAATTCGTGCGATGTACCAAGCAGTCGTGGAACTGGCGGAGGCAAGCCCCCGGCTATAGAGGTAGATCAAGCACAACCTGGTTGGTCGCAAGCGGAAAGGCTGGCACAGCTGGAGCGGAGACTTCCCGCTTTCGCAGTATTCAGTCGCAGTGCCGCCACATCTAGTCGCACGTATGTAGGAGCACTGAATACTGAGACTGGCGATTTCGTCCTGGCGTCATCAGGAGGACGCGTCGGGTGCAGCTCCTATTGCGCGGAGGGCAATGCGCTGCTTGCCCTTGGTGGCGATCTAAGCAAGATCATTTTCACTGACGCCTACCAGGTGACCAAAAGCGTCGACGGCATCTTGACAGCCACGCCGAAGCCGGTATGCATCTACTGTCAGATTGACTATCCCAACAGATCAAGTTTCGTACCCGGCGCCGTTGGCGCCCCAGGCGGATCCTGGGGAGACTAGGATGGCCTCGTGAAACTCGTAGAGCTTGAGATTAAACGACATGACTGGACCAAACTGCGCTGTGGCTGCGGAATGTCAGCCGCTCATGTCGCGACAGACCTTGTGAAGTTGGCCAGATCTGACAAGGAAAGTGGATTCGATATCGAAATGCTTGACGGTCATGTACTAATGCCATCAGTTCTTTTTGAACCGTCTGTACCGACCGTCTCCGTTGCCCTCGCCGCATTGGCCGACGATATTTCCCCTTCTGCAAGGGGGAAGTTTTTGGAGCTCCTGCTGCTACTGGTTGCCGGCGAGGGCCAGGCAACCGAGCTTGCCCTTCAAGGAAGGGATCTGGTCATCGAATGTGTCTCCGTTGCGAAGAGCGGCATTTGGCTACTTTATTCCGAAGTGTTTTCTGGACGTTCCATTGATGCGGCAAGCTATGCCTACGAGGCCCTCACGCTAATTGAGGATGACGCCGATCGGCTTGAGCATGTCCGAATCGCGGCTGGAGAGTTTCTGCGGTGGGATCTTCGATAATCTAGGTCACTGAAAAGTTAGCCCCATCGGGTTTGTTTCCGATGGGGCTAACGGCCGATGCGGCGGCTGCCTTCACATGCCATCGCGGGGCGATCGGGCCGCCTAGCAGTTCCATGGACGGACGATCACCACGACGCCTTGCAACTCGACTACGGCCATGGCTTGGGCGGCCAAAACGGTGACTCCCGGCACCATGCCTGCCGACTCCGCCACTCCCACCAAACCCGGCGCTGGCACGAACATCAGTCGCCCCGAGTGAAGCCGATGGCCACAATCTCACCATCGCCGACCTGTACACGTACTATATGCTGGCGGGGGTCACGCCGGTTCTGGTGCACAATACGTGTGGCGATCCGGTATCTCCCGCATTCAAGGGCGATCCATACCACCCAGACGAGGTGCAGAAGCGGATCGATGCCGGACGCCAGGCGTGGGCGCAGATTCCGAGGGAGGTGCACAACACTGTGAACGGCATTGAAAGCGGTCGGGTCACCCAGCGGATCAACAAAAATGGGCCCGACTGGTTCAAAGCGAATGGGAATACCAACGGTGCAATGCGACCATCTTCATTGGTGTGGCATCGCCCACGACCTTGACCCGCGTGCTCGTGCGAAGCGATGGGGTCGTTGGGTACGTGCTCGGACATAACTACAACGACGTGATCGAGTACGGCTATGCCAAACTTCTCAGCCAATACGTGCCGAGACCGTAGTGATCCCGAGATGGATGAAATGGAACTGAAGGAATCTCTTGCCGCAGCGGGTCTCCTGGTGCTGGATGAATGTGGCGACTTGGGTGGGCTCGTTCCTCCGCTCGTCATCGGTCAGGCACCCAGCTGTCCTCCTGAGGACGGTCGGATCGAGTCCCTGGTCGAGATCGGGGACCCACTGCTGCTCGAAAAGGCGAACGCAGAATGGTACCGCCTGTCGGTCGAAGCAGGCCTTTTCGGTGAGGCCGATCGCCGGTTCCTGGTTGCGCTTACTCCTGAGGAGGACGGTCCTTCGCAGTGGATCTGCGTGGAATTGCAGGACTCGTGGGACATTATGGGCAGAGGTGCTTCAGGTCCACTCGGAAGCGGGTACTGTCACCCCGAATTTCGCATGCTCTCGCTTGATGGGTCAGTTCTTTCCTGTGGTACCACCTGGGAGTCCGCGATCAGTGCGTTCGTGCTGAAGGAACTAGGCGGCTCGCAAGTCCTCCGAAAGTTCGCTGAATGGGTGGCGACAGGCGAAATCGGACACCCAGTCGAGAGCGCTGCGGCACGTCGCTGGCTTGACGGACTTTAGCCTCGTGGGTTGGTTTTGGTGTTCGTTGCAGGATTCGTCTTCACGGCTATCAGGAGCGCCCAATAATTGGCCAGAAGCCCCACCGGAATTCCGCTCCGGTGGGGCTTCTGGCCATCGTGACGGCAGTAGTTGACGGCAACGTCAGCGGACGGGTGCTACACAAAGCGGTGGGCTGTCGCCGGGCCGCTGGAGGCCCCCAAGGGGTTGCGGAGGGCGCGGCCGAGCCGCTGGCCGTGCTCTGTTGCGCCGCGGTGAACTCCCCGGCGGCTGAGAGGGGCAGCACTGGTGGCCGGTCTCGTTCTCCCGGATCCACCCGACGGCTGATGTAGCGTGCGGCACCGTCTCCGGCACCGCGCCCCGCCAGGTGCCTGGCATGACTGAGCAGCGGACTTCGGAGGTGTCGTTCCGGAGCTTCTCCCCACACAGCCCGGACAGGTCGTTCCAGGAAGCCGCTGTTCGCCGCGAGCATGGTGAGGTAGTCGGCGAGGGTCTGGCGCGGGCCAGCGATGACTCCGATGCGCTGGCTGACGAGGAAGCGGTCCAGGGCGGTTCGGGCTTGGCCTTGGTGGGGAAGCCGCCGCGGTGAACGGTCTGGTTGTGACCGCCGGGGATGACGGCGGGGTCTCGACGGCGAACGTCCACGTTCCGTGGTCGGGCTCGGAGCTCAGGCGGGGGCAGTGAGGGCCGAGCTGGTGGTGCTGGTCGTCGCGGCAGGCACGGAGACGGTAGACACGTCCCACCGCGAGGTGGCACGTATGACGATCACCTTCAGGAACAAGGGAGCGGCACCTCCATCATCGCTTGAATGCCTATGGACACGGCAATGGTCGGGCGAGGAGCCTTTGGGTGCCCTTGCCGCGCTCGCGACGACCGCGTGAGAGGCGTGTTCGGGCGGTCAGAAGCGGAAACCGAACAGGCCGCCGGCCGCGTGCTCGTCCGTGAGGACCGTGTTGTTCACGAAAGGGGCGGCGTCGAATCCGAGCCTGGTCGCCTTATCGAGGTCGTCGGTGTTGAGGGTGACGATGTACTGCATGTTCTCTTCGCCGGCGACCTGGATGGCGAGTTCGAAGGCGGCCTTTACCTGGCGCGCGTCGACGCCGTCGTAGAGGTGGCTGTCGTGGATGAGGAAGTCGGGTCCTCGTCCGTGGCGGTGGGCGATGACGGCCAGGGTGAGGTCGAAGCAGAAGATCACCATGTTGCCGATACCGCGGCTTCCGTCGCTGTCAATGCGCGGTGTGACGCTGATCTGGTTACGGGTTGCTTCGATGGCGAGGAAGGCGTCGCGGGTGCCGTAGAGCGCGTGGGCGAAGCGGGAGAACAAGAGGATGGCCTCTCGGGTCTGCTCGCTTAGGTCTTCGATGTCCACGTCCATGGCCTGCTGGAGTTCGATCCGCTTGGCGGTGATCTGCCGGGAGCTGGCCTCCAGGGTCTGCGCGGCCTCGTAGCGGTGACGCAGCGCCTCGAGTGCGGCCTCCTCTCGAGCGACAGCCTGCTGAAGGGCTGTCAGAGCCTCCAGCGCTCCGCCTTCACTCAGCTGGAGGAGTAGGGGGACTGCTGGCCGCCAAGGCGCGCTCGTTCGGCACGCCGGCTTTCGAGGCGTTGGGACAGCTGGTCGATCTCCGCGTCGAGGAACCGGCGCCGGTTACGGACGATGGACAGGTGGAACGCCTCGACCTCGTCGTAGCGACGGAGCACCTGGTCGGGCAGGACGATTCCGAGCTCGCCGTAGGGGCGTTCCAGGTAGTCCAGATCGACCTCAGCGGTCTCAGTGACCGCCTGCTGGAGCTCCTCGAGGTTGCGCTGGTCGATCACGTCGTCTTGCGAGAGCTGCTTGATGCGCCTGGTCAGCTCGTCGGCCTGCTCCTTGAGGTGTTCGTACTCGGGAACCACCTGGAACCGTCGTACCTGTTCCTGTAGCCGGGCGACTTGCGCCTCGGCGAGGGCGATCTGCCCGCGGAGTTCGGCGGTGGAGCCGACTAGCCGTCCCCACACCGGGTCGTTCACGGCCTGGCGAAGCTGCCTGCGGGTCGCCTCGCGTGCGGCCAGCTGTCGGTAGCCGTCGGCCAGGCGCCAGTCGAGCCCGAGCAAGTAGGCGAGGTTGGTCGTGGCGTCGGCCGCGGATTGCTTGGAATGGGTCCGGCCAGCCTCGTTGAAGCCATGCGACGACACCCGGCGCGCCAGGTACGAGAGGAGGGTGCGGCCGCTGACGCCGGGGTGGTCCGGCCCCATGCCGAACAGGTTCCGGTCGATGAGCTGGTTCCACTCTGCGAGGGCCGTGGTGGCCTCCCCCTCGGCGGCGAAGAGGGTGTCCGGTGACGCGGGAGTCAGAGGCGGGTCCAGCATCACGGTGCCCTGCCGCTCGCCGCTTCGCCGTACCGTCAACGGCTCGGTAACGCCAGGCCAGTCGAGGTCCAGCTGGAACGTGATCGACTTCAGGGGACGCTTGGCGAAGGGGCTGCGGGCATCAGCGCGCGCACCGAGCAGGAAGTGGATGAGCTCGATGATGCTCGACTTGCCAGCTCTGTTACGGCTGTCGGTCGTCGCCGACGTGTTGGTCTTGTCCGCGAGTACGAGGTTCAGGCCCGGGGTGAACACCACCGCCTTGAACCGGGCGTCGTCAGCGGTCAGCCGGCGCAGCATGTGCACTCCTCGCGACGAGCAGGTCGTGGCGCAGCTCGACCGCGCCCATTCCGTACAGCACGTCCAGGGCCAGGACGAACCAGCTGAACGATAGCGGCGAGTTGTGATCCTTCTCCTCGCGCCAGGCCTTGAGCCGTGCCCATGTCTGGCTGACGGTCCTCGGTTCGTTGAGCTGCAGGAGGATCTGGGCACCGACGGCCAGCAAACTCCGTTCCGGTGCAATGCCCTTGGTCGGAGTGATCACTGGAGTGCCCGTGCTAGTTCGGCCGGACTCCAGCCTGCCGGTGGCGCCTCGAAGATGTCGCAGCGGAAGAAGAAGTGCGCCAGCACGACCCATGCCGCGCGATGGCGGCTGGGTGGCTGGGCGGCGTTGCCGATCACGTACATCTCAAGCTGCCACAGCACGTCCTCCGGGTCGGCGCACTCCTGGCGGACTTGCTCGTAGTAGATGCGGAAGCCGCGTGCGACCTCGTCCTGTTCCAGCTCGCGGATCCCGCCGGCGTAGAAGGCCTCGACCAGGTGGACGCTTCGCAGGCCGAGCTTGAGGCTCTCGCGTGATTCCGAGTCGAGCTGGTTGTAGCTGAGTTTGTCGGTGTGTACTTGTGGAAGTTCCATGAGCGGATCGGCCTGGGCACGCAGCTGGGTGAGGTGGTTCAGCAGGGGGACGAGGTCCTCCAGCCCGACGCTGTAGGCCATCGGCCTGACCGGGATCTCGCACCCGAGCAGGTCCTCGGCCACGACGACGTCGAGCTGCATCAGCTCCTGCCACAGCACCCGGCTGCCCAACTCCTCGAAACGCAAGTCGGAGTGGTCGTTGCGGGCGGTAGCGAGAAGAGTCACCACCTCCGGATGCACGCCACGCCGGTCGTTGTGTACGAAGACGAACGTGGTGAACTGGCCGGGGCGCTGGCTGCGCGCGCTTGCGAGGTCGTCCTTGAACTTTTTCCTGATGTCCTTCGCGCTCACCGTCTGCGGGCCGTAGCAGGCGTAGAGCCGGTTGCTGTTCAGCATCAGCCCGTCTGAACCTTGATCGCCCAGGTTGCCGTGCGTCCGCACGGCCAGGAAGCCCGGGTGCCGCGCCTGCATGACCTTCTGGAAGAAGGTCTCGAACGCGGCGCCGTCGAGTTCGGCCATGAGGTCGAGGAACTTCAGACGGGCGTACATGCGCTGCTCGAAATTCACCCATCCCCCTCATATCAAGGTCGTCATCGTAGCTTCGAGGGATCAGGCCGGGGAAGGGAAGCGCCGCCCACAAGCCTGGTAGGCCGCAGCGACCGCAGTACATGGCACGCCACCAGTGCGGCCACCTACTGAAGCGAGCGTTCCTCCCCGAACCAATGGCGCTGTGGGTCCTGGCCGGAAGGCCGGCCGTTGCCATCCAGCGGGGCCGTGAGGCACTGAGAACGGCGGGAGTGACAGCCGCATTGTTTGCGGCGCACAGGCCGCGCCCGAGACGGCTCCCGGGTCCGACCGGCCTCCTGCCTTGTCGGTTTCCCGCACAGCAGCGCCCTTGCGAACGGGCGAGCGATCAGTTCAGGGCGGCCTATGCCGGCAACCGTAGGGCTGTGCGCTGCGGCTTCGTGCGACCACGTCCTGATCCACTGGCCGCAGGGTCGTCGGGGATGACTCAATCGATCTGGTGGGGCCTTCGACGTCTTGCCCGAAGGTGTTCGACCAGCCACTCTCTGTGAATGGTCAACAGGTGTCGCGCCATGAAGAAGGACGGGAAGCTCTGCAGGAACCGCGTGCGGCAGCAAGGCCTGCGCTGCCACCAGCACCAGGGACTCCCGGGCGGCAGGCGCCCTCTCGACCCGTCGCCCCGACGGGCCGCGAACTCCTCCCAACCGCGCCCCACCGGCGCGAGGGCCCGCCGTCCCGCCCCCATGGTGAACCGTCCCTCCCGCAGCGCGCGACCCGCTCCCGCCCCAGTACCGAGAACCCTTGTGATCCCGACCCAACGCCGCCCGCAGGGGCCCGAGCGGCCCGCATCGCGGGTGGTGAGCCGGGCGGAGTCGGACGGTGCGGCCCAGGTCTGCGTCCAGATCGTTTCCGGTGGCGGCAGCGACGCGATCGCTTCCCAGGCGCTGCGGTATGCGACTGAGTCCACCTGGAACGCCCTCCTCGAACAGCAGCGGGGGAGAGGTTGCGAGGCCCTCGCCGCGTTTGCCCGGGCGCTGCTCGACGGCAAGAAGTCGTTGCACGGCATGGTCGGCGCCGTCATCGGCCGACTGTGGGCAGCCCTGGGCCGACCCCGGATCGAGCAGGTCTTCGCGCGGGAACTGGCCGCCCGCATACCCCTGCCGTTCGGGCAAGAGGTCGCCGCCGCAGCACGCGGCCTCCAGGCAGCCGGCATCCTCATCTGCTTCACCAACGGCGGCCCGATGCAGGACTGCGCCTGCCTGAACGACCTTCTCGTCAACGAGGGCAGAGCCCAGTTCGAGAACCTGCTCTACGGCGCACTCCACGACTGGAGCGAACTGCCCGCGCGCATGCATGACCCCCTCGCGCTTCCCGGTGCCGCTCCGGCGTGACCACGAGGAGCGCACGACCGGACCCGCACACGCCGGCCTTGCCCGTCGGCTGACCGACCCTGCGCACAAACCCGAGCCACACCGTTTATCCGGCAGACCCGGCTCTATATACCGATCTCGGCCGACTTGGCCGCGCGAGCGGAGACATCCGCCGAAAACCCCGTGCAACTGCCTCTGACCTGTTAGGCGACGGGAGCCGGTGAAACGCGCCTCGAGCCCACCACCGCGACCCACATCGATGCTGCCAGGTGCACGGCGGTGAGCTCCGGCTAGCTCACGCCGCCTGGCCGGGCGTGTAAGCGAGGGTGCCACTCCTCCAACCCGTCCGGTCGGTGGCGCAACACCGCCTCCAGCTCGTCGAGTACGACCGCTACCTCACTGCTGCGCTGCTCGGCCTCCTCCTTCAACTGCTGCTTCGCCAGCTCGCGTTCGGTACGGTCCCGCTCCCGGACCGCACGTTCTTGCTCCCGCTGCCGCTGTGGAGCTTCGCGTTCGCGTGCGTTCTGGCGATTGGCGAGGTCGCCCTCGATCCGGGCGGCCTCCTTGGCCTTCGCGGCGTCCTCCCTGGCGAGGAGCTTCTCCCCGGCGGCGAGCAGCCGGGCGTGCGCGGCCGTCTCGCCGGAGCGGGCCTCGATGCGGCCGCCTGCCCTGCGCCAGCCTGTGCGAGCTTGGCCTGCTGCTTGGCCAGGAGCGCTTCCGCGAGCAGTTCCGGCACCGTCTTGCGCCGCGCCAACGACCCTCCCCGACTTGGCCGTCCGACGACGGCACCCACCCGACCTCCGCGCGCCCTACCCACCACCAGCGCCCGCACCGAACCGGCGGTGCCGGACGGCTGTGAACCTGTGGACAGGAGCGACCGATCGGCGACGCGACGCTCGTGTCCCACAGCTCTCTTGAAACCACCGGCTCGTGGCCAGCCCAAGCCCAGGCGCGCCAGTGTCACCGCACCAACTGCTATTTCGCTGACCTCGAGTCACGTCGGCCACTACCATTCCCATACGTCGCAGACCGCCGGCCGTCCCACCGCCCTCGCACGCCACAAGGTAACGATGAAGATCAAGCGAGTACGCATTCAGAACTTCCGCAGCTTGCGGGATGTGGACATCGAATTCGATGCGACGACGTGCTTCATCGGGCCGACCGGTGCGGGGAAGTCCACTGTCCTGCGTGCGCTCGACTGGTTCTTCAACGGGGAGAAGACGCTCTCCCTGGACGAGCACGATCTCCACTCCGCGGCCGACGGCCGCCGGATCACCGTCGAGGTCGAGTTCAACGACCTCACCGAGTACGACCGGGGCGTGCTGGGCAGCTACGCCCCGCCCGAGAGCGACACGGTGATCGTGTGGCGCACTTGGGAGGACGGCGAGGACAAGATCAGCGGAAGGGCGCTTGCCTTCCTGCCGTTCGAAGCCGTCAGGGCCGTGCCGACCGCGATGGCCAAACGGAAGGCGTACGGCGAGCTGCGCGACCAGCAGCCGGACCTGGAGCTGCCGTCCGCGGGCTCCGAGGCCGCCGTCCTGGAGGCGCTCTTGACCTGGGAGCGCGAGCACCGCGACCGGCTCGTCCCCACCGAGCGCAACGGCACCCACTTCTTCGGCTTCGCCGGTCAGAGCAAACTCGCCGAGCTGATCGACTTCGTCTTTGTCTCCGCCGACCTGCGCGCCGCAGAGGAGGCCGACGACCAGAAGGCCTCCGCGCTGGGCCGCATCCTCGACCACGCGGTGAACCGGACGCAGGAGATCGCAGCACTCGGCGAACTTGAGAAATCTGCCCACGAGGAGCGCCTGAAGATCCAGAACGAGGCGTACAAGCCGGTCCTCGAGAGGATCTCGGGTGCGCTCTCCCGGGAGCTCGCACAGTTCACGACGGGACGCGGGATCGCGCTCGCACCAGTCGTCCACGCGCCGAAGCCGGCCAGGACCAGCTTCAAGGTCAGCATCCGGGACGGCGCGGCCGAGACCTCCGTCAGCCGCCAGGGCCACGGATTCCAGCGTGCGCTGATCATCGCGGCCCTCAAGCTCCTCGCCGAGACCCGGCGGCCCAGCCAGGAGACCCGCACCCTGTGTCTGGCCATCGAGGAGCCCGAACTCTTCCAACACCCGGCGCAGGCACGGATCTTCGCCGACGTCCTGCGCGACCTCGCCACCGCCGAGGGAAGCCGGGTACAGGTCACGTACGCCACCCACAGCACCGTCTTCGTGGACCACCGCGCATTCCACCAAGTACGCCGGCTTCGCCGGGACTTCGTCGACAACCACCCCACGACCCATACCAGCCAGGTCACCGTGAACGACCTCTGCGAGGCACTCGACGGGTACCTGAAACCGGGCAGCGTGCGCCGCCACGCCGGCCTCCGCTGCACCGACACCCTCGCCGAAGGCTTCTTCGCCCTGGCCGCCGTACTCGTGGAGGGAGACACCGACGGCGGCCTGATCACCGGCTGCGCCCAGAACATGAACCTGGGCCTCGCTGCCCAGGGTGTCAGCGTGATTCACGTCAACGGCAAGAACAACCTGATTCTATGCCACGCCATCCTCACTGCCCTCGGAGTGCCCTGCTACGTCGTCTTCGACGGAGACTGCGGCATGGAGGATCGGAAACTGGCTTCGATCCAAGGACGGGAGGGCGACGACTACCTCCAAGCCAAGAAGAAGATCACCGCAGCCTCCGACGACGCGGCCCGGATGAACGCGGACCTGCTCGGATATCTGGGCGCGCAGAGGAGGGTCCCCTGGCCGGAGTCGGTGTCCACCTCGACCTACACCATCTTCGACGACAACCTGGAGGAGTACCTCAAGGGTGCCTGGCCCGCGTGGTCCAGGAGACTCAAGCAGCTGATCGACTCCGGCGAGGGATTCCCTGGCAAGAACGCCCCCACCTACCGGGAAGCCGCCAGCAGCGCGGAAGGCAGTCCGCCCTCCCTGCTCGTCCAACTCCTCGCCAACGTCGAGGAACTGCTAAAGGCCAGCACGCCGCCGTCCTTCCACGCCGTACCGCGCCAACTCGGATCGGACGATGCTGTCGAGGCGGCAGTGCCCACTACCTAGATCGAATCGTTCCGGAGCCGCTGCCGGAGTCCGGTGAGCCAACTCGCGACGGTTGAATACGCGAGCCCACCAGTACCGAGGCCGTCGTTGCTCTCTCGTAGCACACCGGTGGGCTCCGGGACGTCGCGTACCGGATGCGGGCAAGCTCATGGCAGAGGCGGCCGGTGTTAGAGGTCTCGGGTACCGTCCGATCGGAGGTGAGGTTCGGGCGGGAGAGATCGGTATGGCTGCGGAACGTAAGTGCAGGGAGTGCGGGAAGGGGGCGAGTGCCAACCGCAAGGGAAAGCCCGGCAGGTGTGTGCCTTGCATCGACGGGCACTACCTGAAGCTCGGCTGGAACCCCTGCGAGCCCCATGTCTGCACGGAACACGAGCGTCGTTGCCTGTGCACCACTTGTGACCAACCCGCTGCGATCCCGTACAGCGAGATTCGTAACAAGCAGGTCCGATACTGCAACTCGTGTGCCTCCCGGAAGATGTACGAACAGGGCCTCGTGCGCGAGCCGGCGAAATGGGACATCACGAACGAGGAGGCCGCGCGGATCGTGCTAGGGGAGGAGTTCCTGGCACGTGACACTGCCGGTGCCGTGGTAGATGAGTCTGGACTCGCCCAGTGGATGGAGCACGTGTGGTCGCTCGTGGAAGTGGAGTGCGCGGTCTGTGGGACAGCCAAGAGGTGGAGCGCGTCGATGAGCCTCGGCAGCCGGGTCATGCCCGGGCGCAGCCGGTGCTCCAGCTGCTCTGCCATGCCCCTGACCGCTTGGCAGGTCGAGTTCTTCGCCGCGTACGGGCTCGTGCGCGATCACGTGGGCTATGCCCGGCTAAGTGAGCGGGTCGAGGCGCACTGCACCGACTGCGGGGCGGCGCGCAGGACCTCCGTCTCCGAGCTGGCGAGCGGGGTTTCGCCCTGCCTCACCTGCGACGCTGCGACTACCGACCCGGATGCCTCGCACCTCGTCTACGTCGTGCACTTCCCAAGGCTTGGCGCCTACAAGGTGGGCATCACCGGTACCGGGGTGCGGCACGACCGGCTCGCCTCCCACGCGGCGCAGGGCGGCGTTCCGGTAGAACGGAGAGTGGTGCCGAACAGGGAAGCCGCGCGGACGGTGGAGGAGTTCGTCCTGCGCGTGGTGCGGGATCATCCGAGCGGCTGCACCGCCGAGGACTTCCCGCAAGGGGGTTTCACGGAGACCTGGGCCGAGGAGGGACCGGAGGTGGATCTCGGTGGCATCGTCGATCGGCTGACGCGTGAGGAAGCGCCCGGCTTCGACCGGCTTGGCAAGCTCAAGGCCTTCTTCGAGGACGAGCCGCTGACCATCGAGGAGCTGGTTGTTGTCTTGGAGATGACGGCGACGGGGATGTTCTCGGCGATCATGATGCTGGCCGCGGTGTGGCGAAGGTCGTGCAGGCCGATCCTGGGCAGGTCGAGCTCGGCGGTGCGTTTGCGGAGCTGGTCGAGGACCCACTGGGGCCGCAGCGGCGTTCCGCCCGGGCGGCCGAAGACCAGGCCTTCGAGCCGGCCGTCGGGGTGGGCGGTCATCTGGATGGCGGCCTGGCGGTGGAGGGCGGCCATGACCCTGGGGGAGAGGCTGATCCAGGCCCGGCTGGCCTCGGTCTTCGGCTCTCGGAGGTGGATCTTCCCGTTGTCGATGGCGGCGAGGGTCCAGCGGACGAACAGCTTGCGGTCCATGAGGTGGACGTCGGACCAGTGCAGGGCGAGGACCTCACCGCGGCGCATGCCGGTGCCGAGCATGACCTCGAACAGGTCGGTCAGCTGGTCCGCGTACTGCTCCGCCCCGTGCTGCAGGAAGGTCGCGGCCTGCTCCGGGGTCCAGCAGGTTCGCTCGGCTGCGCGGGGCTTGGGCGGAGCGGAGTGCTTGGCCGGGTTGTAGCGCAGCCGCCACGAGCGCACGGCGGCGTTCAGCGCGTTGCGCAGGGTGGACACGGCCCGGTAGACGGTGACGCGCCCGCGCTGGGCCTCCAGCTGGGCGGTGACCCAGTCGTCGATGTGTTCCGGGCACAGGTCGAGGAGCCGGAGGTGGCCGAAGGCGGGGACGAGGTCGCGCTCGACGCACGCGGCGTAGCCGGCGTACGTGTTCGGCGCGAGGTGCGGCTTCCTCGTGATCAGCCATTCGCGCAGGTAGCTCGCGACGGTGGTACGGCGGTTCTCGTAGACCCCGCGCAGCTCACCGTCGAGCACCGCGGCCATCTCGCGGGCCGCCTCGGCCCGGCTGGTGAACCCGCCCCGTCGACGGGTCCTTCGCTTCCCGTCTTCCGGGGCGAGGTCGACGCAGTACGTCCACGACCCGTGACCCGCCTCCCCCAGCAGCCGCACGCACCACGGACCCAGCTGGTTGCCGTGCCCGTCCGTACACCCGCACCGCCGGTAGACCCGTCCCCGCCGCGCACGCTGTCCCATGAGCTTCCCCTTCTGTCGATCGGGTGATCCGGGACCAAGAGTCGCTGCCCGGTCGGGCGTGGCGGCAGAGCGTGAAGGGCGGTGCGCGACGTAGTCACAACCACACGGCGACGACACGCTCAAGACGACACACCGCCCGGAAGATCACTATGCGCAACCGGTGGGTAAGCGACCATGATCCGCCCGCAGGACCGGGCCCCGCGGGCCGGCCGACGGCATCGACGCAGGGGCAGTCGGGCAGGTGCGACGCCGCTTGCTGAAGGGCCGACAGGTCTCGATCACGGGCAGTAACTGTGGCGGGGCGCTCGGCCTGGGGACCACTTTGGGACCACACCCGATGAGCGCCTATGGGCGCCCATGGTCCGAAACGGATACTTCTGCACGAAGTAAACACTGAGCAACTGTCAGCTCTCTGCGTCGCCGTTTCCATCGGGAAGTCCCAACCCACTTGTACCCCAGGGTAGTTCAGCAACAAAGAAGCCGAGGCCTTGAGGCCTCGGCTGCCGACAATAGTTGAACCCCTTGACTGGGGGTCAAGGGGTCGCAGGTTCAAATCCTGTCGTCCCGACTTGCGAATTAGCAGGTCGTAGGCCGTTTCCGCTTCTGGCGGGAGCGGCCTTTCTGACGTTTTGTCACGTGGTGGTCGCATGGTGGTCGCGCCGGTCACAGTGGGACGGGTGCGTGAGCTGGGCGTTCGTGGCGGGCTCGGCGTTGACGCTCCGCGAGGCGGTCGCGGAACTGGTCGATCAGATTCCGTGGCCGATCCGGGTTTTCGGTCGCATGCCGGGCGAGTTCGGCGGAGTCGAGGAGCCGGGCGATGGCGTCGACCGCCTCGCGGGCCGCCTGCCGGGTGAGGTGGCTGTAGATGTTCGCGGTGGTCGACAGGGTCCGATGGCGCAGGGTCTTGGAGACGATCACGAACGGGACGCCGCCGTTGAGCGCGAGCGTGGTGGCGAGGTGGCGCAGGTCGTGGACGGCGATGCGGGGGACGCCGGCCTTGTCGCACAGCTTCTGGAACCGCTTGAGGACCGACGTGGGGTTGAGCGGCCGGCCGTGGCGCTGGAAGACGTAGCCGTGGGCGGGGATCGCGACACCGAGGAAATGGTGGTCGGCGAGGCCCTCGAGGACGCGGCGTGCGCGGTCGTTGATGGCGATCCAGCTGAGGCTGCTCGATGTCTTGGGCGGGGTGAGGACGGTGTAGGAGTTGTCGACGGCGGAGAGGGTGTAGCGGACGAACAGGACGCCCTCGTCGAGGTGGACGTCGTCCCAGTGGAGTCCGAGGGCTTCGCCTTTGCGCATGCCGGTGTTGATGATGAGCTCGACGAGGTGGGCGAACAGCGGGTCGTGCTCCCTTGCGTAGTCGAGGAAGCGGACGGCCTCGTCGGGGGTCCAGATTCGGCGTTCGGGCGTGGGCGGTCGGGGGATGACGGCGGGCTTGGCGGGGTTGTGGCCGAGCCGGTGGCGGACGACGGCCGCGCCGAGTGCACTGGAGAGCGTGGCGAGGATCCGGTGGACGGTGACGCGACCGCGGCCGGCCTTGAGCTGGGTGCGCGCGTAGTGGTCGATGTGCTCGTAGGCGAGGTCGTCGAAGGGGATGCGGCCGAGCGCGGGCACGAGGTCCTGGAGGACATAGGCGCGGTAGCGGGCCAGTGTCGTGGGCTTGAGCCACTGCTCCTGGACGGCGAGCCAGGCGAGCAGGTATTCGCCCGTGCTCTGCCGCGGGTCCGGGTTGTAGCCGAAGGCCTTGCCGTCGAGGAAGCGGCGCAGGTCGGCGCGGGCGGAGTGCTCGTTGTCGTAGCCGCCGCGGCGTACGGTGTGGCGCCGGTCGTCGGGCCAGGGAACGTCGACGGCGTAGGTCCAGGTGCCGTGGTCGGGGTCGGCGGCCAGGCGCGGGCAGCGGGCGCCGAGCTGTCGGCGGCTGTGGTCACGGCAGCCGCAGTGCCGGTATCTCCGGCCGCGATCGTCGGAGCGTCGCATGATGATCACCTCGAAGGCTCGGGCGGGGAGCTGCTTCCAGTCTCGTTCGGCTCGTCGGGGGGGCCTTGTCGCCGATCCAGGGGATGGCCGCAGGTCAGAGGCATGATTTGCCGGTGGTGATCGCGCGGTGGTCGCAGCCGGGTCGGCCGGCGGCGCCCCGTGCGGGCCGCCGGGTGAGCCGCAGAATGACTGGCGCAGGTCGTCGGCTGGCCGTCGGCGGTCCCATCCTCCAGCCCCTTTGGTCATTTCTGTGACCAAAGGGAGGGTAAGGACACGACACCGGTACGGCTACACGGAGTAACTGGCGTCGGTTGGTCGGGCCGGCCCCTCGTCCGAGGGCGAGGTGGGTCAGACGAGGCGGTCGCGGTGGTGGGCGGCGGTTTCGCGGACGAGCTGTGCGAAGCGTTCGCGGCTGCGGTTCTGGTGTTCTTCGGCCTATGCGTCGTCCCAGTTCTCGGGGTCGTCGAGGTCGCCTCCAGCGGCGTCTCTCTTCTTCGGCCAGCAGACCGAGCTCGACGGGTGCGTGCTCGGACTTGCCGGGAGAGCGGCACGTTCGCTCCGGCAGCGATGCGCGCGCGTGGGCCGCCTCGTCGCGCCGGAGGACGGCTACGCGATGGACCTGGTCGTCGGTACGGCGACGGCGGTGGAAATCGAGGCCGGACTCCTGGAGCACGCCCGCATGGTCACGGGCGACCGGCAGTTCGCGCAGGCCGTCCGAGGCCGCACCGGGACAGCGTCGGCCTACGCCGGAGCGGTCCCCGGTCGCGGAGACCGGGGACCACTTCTCAGCAGCCTTGTTGGAGGTGCGCTTTCCGGGTCAGGACACGGTCACCCCCACGCCGGGACTGGTGCTGCCCGCGAAGCCGCCGCCGGCGGTGTTCTGCAGCCAGACAGGCTGGCCGCTGCTGTGGCTGGCCCGCTGGTAGGCGCCGACCCAGGTGATCGACGTCGGGGTGAGAGCGGTGATCACGTGGGTGTCGTCGGTGGCCGTGGCGCTGCCCATCCCGATCGCGTCGCCGACCTTGAGACCGGCGGTGCTGACCACCTTGCAGGTGGTGGCCGTGCTGGAGCAGGAGCTGGTCAGTGTGGTCTGGAACGGGGACGAGGCGGTGCCGGTGTCGTTGGACAGGTCCGGGGTGTAGACGGCAGCGATGGAATGCGGGCCCGAGCCCAGGGAGGTGGTCGTGTAGGAGGCGGTGCCGGTGGAGCCGAGCGCCACCGGGGTCCCCAGGTTGACGCCGTTGTCCCGGAACTGGACGGTTCCCGTCGCGGCCCACGAGCGGGTGGCCGCGCCGACGGTCGCGGTCAGCGTCACCGGCTGTCCCGTGGTGACGGTGGCGGGTGAGGCGGTGACGGTGGTGGTGGTCGGCGCGCACATCGGGGAGAGCTTGTTGAGCTCCGCGATGGTCGAGGCCCAGCCGAACTCGTTGTTGTCGCTGACGTAGTAGTAGGTCGCGCCGTTGGGCATCATCGCGATCGTGATGCCTCCGTACCCCGACATGAACGGCACGCGCAGTCCGCAGCCGGGGACCTGGCCGGTCGTGGGGTAGGCCCACAGACCGTTGCTGTAGCGGTAGCCGCCGGACGCGGCCGTCCCGTCACCGTGACCGGACAGGTCCGTGCTGACGGCGGCGACGCCGGTGTCGGTGCTGCTGCGCTGCATGGCGGCGAGCATCTGTCCGCGGTCCGCGAGCTGTGTCCCGCCGGCAGCACCGTTGTTCTGGAACAAGGTCGCGAGCTTGGCGATGTCGTCGGCCGTCCAGAAGAGTCCGTGAGAGCCGAACGGGCGGCCGGTCGTCGGGGAGGTTCCGGCTGCGGAGGCGTTGTCGGTGCGCTCCGTGGTCAGGGTGCCGGCGGTGAGGTGGAGAGGCGTGTAGACCTCGTCGCGCATGAGGTTGAACAGGTCGGCGCTCGGTCCGCGCTGCGACTGCAGGTATCCGGTCTCGGCCTGTGCCAGCAGGAAGTGGTCGACGCTGTGGTAGGCCCAGGTGTAGCCCTGTTCGCCCGGGTGGTGGGCGTAACCCAGTGCGTAGCCCATCTTCCCGGTCGTCGCGGTCCCGTAGGGCTCGGCATTGAGGAAGTTGGTCGTGTTGGCGCCGTTCTCGTCGCTCTCGTAGAGCTCCGAGTTGAAGTTCCCGGTGGCCATGTCGGCGGCGTTGTTGAACGTGACCGACGCGGAGTTCCAGTTGCCGCTGGACGCCATCTCGGGGATGTAGTCCTTGAGGTTGAGGTTCGGGACACCGGATCCGAAGTCCTTCACCAGTCTGGCCATCGACAGTCCGGCGAACGCCGACTTGGCCGTGGAGTAGGAGGGCAGGCGCATGTCCTTGCAGAAGGCGTAGGTGCCGTAGCGGGTCTGGCAGCCCTTGTTCGCGGACGCGCCGTCCGCCACGTAGTTCACGCCGTTGTAGACCACTCCGTAGGCGGTCATCGCCGAGGGTGTGATGCCGCTGCCGAAGGTGGCGAGATTGAGCCCAGCCGCCGGATAGTCGGTGGCGAGGGCGGACAGCGGCTTGGTCGGCATGCGGTTTCCGACCTCTGCCGCCTCGGCGTTCTCCAGTGCGATGTCGTTTGGCACGGTGTGCGCGTTGTAGGTCGCGGCGAGCTGGCCCCACATGTCGAACTGGTGCAGCGCGCACGTCTCGGCCGTCACCTGGTAGGCGACGTTCGAGACCGAGGTCGCGTTGTACAGGAAGCTGAGCTCGCCGTTGTGGGCGCAGTTCTGGTTGCGGTCGACGAGCGCGAACGGCAGGGACGCCCGGGAGAACGTCCCGGCTGTGCCCGTGTCACCGTTCTCCGACCACGCGCGCCCCGGCCCCACGATGAGGTTGTACGTCGAGCCCGACTGCGTGTCGCCGGTGATCGTCAGACCCTGGACCGCTGGGATCAGGTAGCTGCCGTTCTGGACGAGGTCGAGGCTGATCGGCGGCAGGTGCTTGCCGCAGCCGGTGCAGCTCTTGATGCTCTTGAACCCTCCGCTGCCGGCGGGGTTGGTGAGGGTGAGGGTGCCCTCGAAGGTGAACTGCGGCGGCGCGGCAGCGGCAGGCGGGGCGAAGGCGGCATCGTCGACCGGGGCGCTGGGGTTCTGGGAGGTCGTCAGCTGACTGTAGGGCAGCAGGGTGCGCGAGACGGCGCCGTTACCGGTCAGCGGGTCACCGGGTACCGGGTTGGCGGTGGCCGCTGCCGCGGGCAGCGGGGCGATCAGGCCGGTGGCCGCCAGCGCTCCTGCGCTGAGCAGCAGGAGCGAGCGACGCCAGCGGCTGCGGTCGGCTGATCTTCGGTTCATGGTTCCTCCTTGGGTGGGGGCTGAGGAGTCGGGTGCGAACAGGGGCAGTTGGGTACGGAGTAGCGATGGCGGGGTGGCGTCGTCGTCGCTCTTGTGCGCCGTGGTCGTTCCGTCGGGCCGCCGAGCGGGCCGAGGCGGCGCACGATGTTGCCGCCGCATGGCCTGGAAGGGCGGGCGGGAACGGGAGTGCTACGTCGCGCAGGCGCTTTCGCCCGGCGCTGAGGCTGACGGTGTCGTAGGCACCAACCGGGCAAGGTCGAGCGTCGAGGGGGAAGGTGACGAGCTGCTCGCCTTGCCCTTCCTCAGCCGGCCGGCATCGCTCAGGGCAGTGGGTGGGTTAGGTCTGCTGTGACCATCGCCTTCTGGCTGGCCGACGCAGCATCCCGTTCCTTTTCGCTCCCACGGCAGACCGAGGCAGCAGACAACGGGGTCAATCCGAGCGGCTGGGAAACGTCGCAGGTCGGGCCGGGGCGGAGCGCAGGGACATGGAGGGCTCCAGGAGGATGTGCAGGCCGCTCGTCGGCGGGGGCCGCGGCGCTGCTGTGGGGGTTGCGGGTATTTTGCTGGCCGCTCACCGTGCCGTCCAATGCCAAAAGTGTGCACCCGCGCCTGCCTTGGAGGCATAGTTGCAGGTCAGGCAGCGGCGCTACGTCATCGCGGTCTACGACCGTGGCTCCACGAAGAAGGCAGCCGAGGCGCTCTTCGTGGGCGAGCTGTTGCTTTCACGACAGATCAGGCGGCCGGAGTGCCAGCTGGTCGACCTGACGATGCTCGCCGACGCGATGCAGTAGAACCCGGCGAACCGAGGCATCACCGCGACCGCCGACACGACCGGCAAGACCTGGCAGTACCGGTGCGGCCCGTTGGCGGCGGCATCACCACGGCGATGCTGCCCAACGGCGCCACGTACCAAGCCCTCAGCGACAACGACCAGTTCAACTGGTCGGCCCCGTGCAGCCAGGTATCGCTGTGCGGCGATTTCAGCGACAGCCTGGCGATTCCCTCGTCACCCCGCGGCTGTTCCGGCAGCGGTGCCGTGGAGCTCGCCAAGCCTCGCTGCATGGCACCGCGTAGGCGCCGGAGGGCGGCACCTCCTCGACGCTGAGCTTCCCCACGTCCGCTCACATCTGCGCGACAAGCGGGGCGCTCAGGTCGGTGGCATGGTCACCGGTGTGGCCGGCTCGATCTCCCCTCCCCGCCGCTCTACCGCGCGGTGTCGCGGCGCGCGGTCCCGCGCGATCGGCAGGAAACGGCCGCCCGGCCGCCGTCAGCCGCGGCCGGCCCCCGGTGTGGTCGGGCGGCTCGCAGCCCCAGCTGGCCCTCCGCCTGCGGATCTCGCGCGGTGGCCGGGCAACGAACAGCGTCCGGTGCCGTGCACGGTGCCTGATCTCCGCAATGCCTCCGAGGCATGCAACGCAGCACGAACAGGCATTGGACGACATGGTGAGAGGCCAGCAGGATTCAGCGCAACCCCCACAGCAGCGCGGCGGCACCGGCCGCAAGCGGCTGGATTTCGAGGAGCCCGATATGTCCCTGCGCCGTGCCAGAGCCTCGACCTGCGCGCTGACCCTGACCCTGAGCCTGGCCCTGGTGTCCGCCTCGGCCTGCAGCAGCTCCGCAGGATCGAAGTCCGCCTCGTCGGCCGTCCTGAAGGTTGCGACCACCGCCGACGTCACCACCTGGGACCCGGTGAAGTCGTTCTCCACCGAGGTCTTCTACCTGGCCAACGTCTACGAGCCGCTGCTGTGGAAGAACCCCGCCGGCTCCGCCCAGCCCTACCGGCCGGCGCTCGCCACCTCGTGGGAGGCAAGCCCCGACAAGCTGACCTGGACCTTCCACCTGCGCGCCGGCGTCACCTTCCACGACGGCGAACTGCTGACCGCTGCCGCGGTCAAGGCGTCCGTCGAGGCCGCCGCGGACCACGGCGGCGCCAGCTTCATCTGGGCGCCGCTGAAGAGCGTCGAGACGCCCGACGAGCAGACCGTCGTGATGAAGCTCAGCCACGCCGCGCCGATGGACCTGATCGCCTCCAGCATGTACGGGGCGTGGATCGTCAGCCCGAAGGCGCTGGCCGCTGCCAAGGCCGACCCGAAGTACTTCGACTCCGGCAAGGACGGCGGCACCGGACCTTACACGATCGGGGAGTACACCTCGGGCCAGCGCGTCGTGCTCAAGAACTACGCGAGCTACTGGGACGGCTGGAAGAAGGACTCCTACACCACCGTCGTCAACACCATCACCCCGGAGTCCGTGGTGCAGCAGCAGATGCTCACCAGCGGCCAGACGGACCTGGCCAGCAGCCTGCCGCTGGAGAACATCGACCAGTTCAAGAACGACGGGCGCTTCACCGTCACCACCTGTCAGACCGCCTCGGACTACGTCGGCTTCTTCAACACCACCCGCAAGCCGCTGGACGACGTCCGGGTCCGGCAGGCACTGTCGTACGCCATCCCGTACCAGGACATCATCACCGTCGGCGCGCACGGCTTCGGCACGCAGTCGCGCGGCCCGGTCCCGCAGGGCGTCTTCCCCTACTCGGACAGCACCCCGCAGTACCACCAGGACCTCGCCAAGGCCAAGGAACTGCTCGCGGCGGCCGGCTACCCCGACGGCGGGGGCCTGACCCTGAACGTGACCTACGCCGCGGAGAACCAGGCCCAGGCCCGCTTCACACCGCTGATCAAGGACGCCTTCGCCAAGATCGGGGTCACCGCGAACGTCCAGGCGCTGCTGTTCAACCAGCAGTGGGACCGCGCGAAGGCCGACCCGAAGTCCGCGCAGGACATCTTCCTGCTGCTGTACTGGCCGACCTACTCCGACGCCGGCTCGGACAACCTGTACTCGCTGTTCCACTCCAGCGACAAGCCGTCCTTCAACCTCAGCTACTGGAAGGACAGCACGTACGACAAGCTGCTCGACGACGCCGGGGCCGACACCGCGACCGACAACGCCAAGGCCATGAGCGAGTACGGCCAGGCCCTGAACCGTCTGTACGACCAGGCGCCCGGCTTCTTCCTCTACGACGTGGCGAACCCGCTGGTCGTGCCGAAGAACGTGAAGGGCGTGGCCTGTAACCAGGACTACTCCTCCAACTACTTCTTCCACGACCTGACCCGCGCGGGGGCCTGAGCATGGGGCGCTTCCTGTTGCGCAGGGCTGCGGCGGCGGCCGCCGTCCTGCTCGGGACCACCGTCGTCACCTTCGTGCTGGCCCGCGTCGTGCCCGCCGACCCGGCCCTCGCCTACCTCGGCCCGAAGGCCCGGCCCGAGCAGATCGCCGAGATCCACCACCAGCTGGGCCTGGACCGGTCACTGCCGGTGCAGTACGCCCGTTACCTCGGTGGACTGGTCCGCGGCGACTGGGGCATCTCGATCGGCACCAAGCAGCCCATCACCTCCGAGATCTTCGGACGGCTCCCGGCCACCCTCGAACTGCTGACCGCCGCCATGACCGTCGCGCTCCTGCTCGGCATCGTGCTCGGCGTGATCGCCGCGGTGCGGCAGCAGCGGCTGGCCGACCACGTCATCCGCATGCTGGCCATCGGCGGCGTGTCGATGCCGGCCTTCTGGCTCGGACTGCTGCTCCAGGTCACCGTGTTCGGGCAGCTCGGCCTGTTCGCGCTGACCGGGCGCAACGACCCGGACCTGGAATTCACCGACCCGATCCGGAAGATCACCGGCTTCCACCTGGTCGACGCGCTGCTCACCGGCAACGCCCCCGGGTTCACCGACACCCTCACCCACCTGGTCCTGCCCGCGCTGACGCTCGCCGCGTACCCCATCGGCGTCATCGCCCGGATGACCCGCGCTTCGATGATCGAGGTGCTGGCCGCCGACCACATCCGCGCCGCCCGCGCCTACGGGCTGCGTGAGCGGATGACGGTCGGCCGGATCGCCCTGCGCGGCGCGCTGCCGCCGGTCGTCACCGTCGCGGGCCTGACCCTGGCCTACTCGCTGACCGGAGCGTTCTTCGTGGAAGTGGTCTTCAACTGGCCCGGCCTCGGGCAGTTCGCGGCGACCGCGCTGCTCAACGCCGACTACCCGGCGATCATGGGCGTCACGGTCCTCGGGGCCGCCGCCTACATCCTGGTCAACCTGGCCGTGGACATCGTGCAGGCCCGGCTCGACCCGAGGGTGAGGCTCGCATGACGCTCCTCGCCGCAACCACCGGCCCGGTCGACGCCGTCCGCACCGCGGACACCCCCACGCCCACCCGCCTGCGCCGGATCGTCACCGCCCTGCTGCGCGACCGGCTCGCGCTGGTCGGCGTGGTCCTGGTCGGCGCGCTGCTCGTCGTCGCCGTCTTCGGCCCCTGGCTCGCGCCCTTCCCCGACCAGGGCCGCGGCGTCGCCGACGTGGCGCACCGCAACCTCGCGCCCGGCACCGGCGGCCACCTGCTCGGCACCGACCCGCTCGGCCGCGACGTGCTGTCGCGGATCATCATCGGCGCCCGGCCCGCGCTGCTGACGCCGCTGCTGACAGTGGCCCTCGCGGTCGCCGTCGGCGTCCCGCTCGGCCTGCTCGCCGGCTACCGCGGCGGGCGGCTGGACGAGGCCGTCATGCGGATCGCCGACATGTTCCTGGCGTTCCCGCCGCTGCTGCTCGCCATGGTGATCGCGGCGATGCTCGGGCCCAGCCTGATGCACGCCGGCATCGCCCTCGCCATCGCCTGGTGGCCCTGGTACACCCGGCTCGCCCGCGGCCTCGCCGCCGGGCTGCGGGACCGTCCGTTCGTCGACGGCGCGAGGGCACTGGGCCTGTCCGACACCGTCATCCTGGCCCGCCACCTGCTGCCGAACGCCGCCGCGCCGATTGTCGTGCAGGCCAGCATCGACATCGGCACGGTGATCCTCGCCTCCGGGTCGCTGGCCTTCCTCGGCCTCGCCGCGCAGGCGCCCACGCCGGACTGGGGCCTGATGGTCTCCGACGGGCGCAGCTACGTGCTGTCGCAGTGGTGGCTGTCCGCGCTGCCCGGCGCGGCGATCTTCCTGGCCGTGCTCGCCTTCAACGTCCTCGGCGACGCGCTGCGCGACATCCTCGACCCCAGGGCGGTGACTCGATGACACTGCTGACCGTCGAAGACCTGACGATCGAATTCCCACGGCCCGGTGGCCGGTCCGGCGGCGCGATCCGGCCGGTGCGCGGCGTCACCCTGACCGTCGAACCCGGGCAGACCCTCGGCGTCGTCGGCGAGACCGGCTGCGGCAAGACCCTCACGGGCCTCGCCGTGCTCGGCCTGCTGCCGCCCGCCGCACGGCCCCGCGGCAGTATCCGGCTGGACGGCCTCGAACTGCTCGGCGCGCCGCCGTCACAGCTGCGCGCAGTGCGCGGCAGCGCGATCGCCATGGTCTTCCAGAACCCGGCGACCGCCTTCGACCCGGTCCGCCCCCTGCGCACCCAGTTCGAGCGCGTCATCCGGCGCCACCGCGGCGGCTCGCGCGAGCAGGCCAGGGCCCGCGCCGCGAAACTGCTCGCCGAGGTCGAACTGCACGACACCGACCGTGTGCTTAGCAGCTACCCGCACCAGCTGTCCGGCGGCATGCTGCAACGCGCGATGATCGCCCTGGCGCTGTCCTGCGAGCCGCGGCTGATCATCGCGGACGAGTCCACCAGCGCGCTCGACGTGACCGTCGCCCAGCAGGTCAGACGGCTGCTACTGCGGCTCCAGCACGCGCACGGCTTCGGGGTGCTGTTCATCACCCACAACCTCGGCGAAGCCCGCGACCTGTGCGACCGCGTCGCCGTGCTGTATGCGGGCGAGGTGGTCGAGACCGGGCCGGTCGAGGACGTGTTCACCGCCCCCGCGCACCCGTACACCAAGGCGCTGCTGGGCGCGGTGCCCACCGTGGACGGCGACGGCGCGCCGCTCGCCTCGCTGCCCGGCGAGGTCCCGGCCGACGTGCTGGCCGTCACCGGCTGCGTCTTCGCCAACCGCTGCCCGCAGGCCGCCAACCTGTGCCGCAGCACGCCGCCCCCGGCACGATCGCTGCCCGGCGACCGCAGGGCCCTTTGTCACTTCGCCGATCCGGAGGTCGCGGCGTGATCCCCGATACCCCCCGCACCACCGACACCCCTGACGTCTCCGGCGTCCCCGCCGTCCTGCGCGTGCAGGACCTGGTCGTCACGTACGGCCGGCACCGCGCGGTGGACGGGGTCGGCTTCCGCATCGCACCCGGCGAGTCGTACGCCGTCGTCGGCGAGTCCGGCTGCGGGAAGACGACGCTCGCCAGGACCGTGCTCGGCCTGCTCAGGCCCGAGGCCGGCGAGGTCGCGCTGGAAGGGGTCAGGCTCGACCGGGCCAGGGGCCGCGACCTGCGGGCGCTGCGACGGCGGGTGCAGATCGTCTTCCAGAACCCGTTCGCCGCGCTCAACCCGCGGATGACCGTGGCCCGGCTGGTCGACGAGCCGTTGCGGCTCGCGCAGCCCGGCCTGACCGCCGCCGACCGCGCCGAGGCCGTCTCGGCGCTGCTGGCGTCGGTCGGTCTGGCCGACCGATTCCTCGCGCGGCGGCCGCACGAGCTGTCCGGCGGCCAGTGCCAGCGCGTCGCGATCGCCCGGGCGCTCGCGATGGACCCCGTGCTGCTGGTGCTGGACGAGCCGACGTCGGCGCTGGACGTGTCCGTCCAGGCGCAGGTGCTCAACCTGCTCGCCGACCTGCGGCAACGCCGGGGTCTGGCCTACCTGCTGATCAGCCACGACCTCGGCGTCGTCCGGCACCTGGCCGATCGGATCGGCGTCATGAACGCAGGCCAGCTGGTCGAGGAGGGGCCGGCGCAGGAGGTGCTTAACGCGCCTGCGGCGGACTACACCCGGGCGCTGATCGCCGCCGTTCCCGGCCGGGGGCGGGCCGCCCTGGTGGGCGGCGCGGAGACGGGCGACGAGGCGGGGGGCGGTGCTGCCGGGGGCCCCGGCGGCGGCGCGTCGGCCAGTGACGCTTCTGCCGACCTGCCGGCGGGAGCAACGCCCGCACTCGTATCCGCATCCGGCGCGGCGGCCGCACCCGCATCCGAACCCAGCGCACCGAATAGCACAGGGAGCAGCCAGTGAGCCGCATCGTCGGGATCGCCGCCGCGCAGGTGGCGCCCGTGCCCAACGACCCCGAAGCCACCTTCGCCAAGTTCGAGCGCGAGGTCCGCACGCTGGCCTCCTCGATGCTGGCCCTGGACCTGCTGGTCTTCCCCGAGTACTACCTGACGGGGATGGGCAGCTTCGACGCGCCGCCGCCGCCCGGCTACATCGAGCGCGTCGCCGAGGAGATTCCAGGGCCGCTCACCGACCGGCTGTGCGCACTGGCCGCCGAGACCGGCAAGTGGATCGTCCCCGGCACGATCCCCGAGCGCAACGGCGACCAACTGCACAACACCGCGCTGGCCATCTCGCCGGAGGGCGAGATCGCCGCGCGCTACCGCAAGCTCTTCCCCTGGATGCCGTACGAGCGGTCGGTGCCCGGCGACGAGCACGTGGTCTTCGACATTCCCGGCATCGGCCGGTTCGGCCTGGCCGTCTGCTACGACGGATGGGTTCCGGAGATCATGAGGACGCTGGCCTGGATGGGCGCGGAGGTCATCCTCCAGCCCACGTACACCCGCACCTCGGACCGCGCGCAGGAAATCGTCCTGGCCCGCGCCAACGCGATCACCAACCAGGTCTACGTCGTCAACCCCAACATCGGCGCGCTGTTCGGGACCGGCCGATCCGTCGTCACCGATCCCGAGGGCCGCCTGTTGGCCGAGGGCGGCAGCGGAGAGGAGTTCCTCACGCTCTTCCTCGACCTCGATCTGGTCTCCACCGTCCGCGAGCACGGCACCGCAGGACTCAACGCCCTGTGGAAGCAACTGCGCGACGCCGCCCCGCCCTTCCCCCCGGCCCTGCTCGGCTACGACGCCGGCGCCGTCATGCGGGGCCTCGGCCCCCTCCACACCCCGATCGAGGCTGTCGAAACCCACTGACCGCAGCAGCGACCCGCCTGCGCGTTCCATCCTAGGTCGCGACCGGAAAGCGAAAGTGCCTTCTGAGCTGTAACGATGAGGCTTGTCCAAGGCCCCAATCGTTCCAGCCGGAAGGCACTTTCGCGTACCCCACCCGCTTCGTCGCCCGCGTGCGCGGCGTGTGGCGAGGCGGGATCCGGACCCGGTCTCTCAGGCTGACGCTCCGTCATTGGCCATGGCCGCAGGACCGTCTTCGTCCTTCCCGAGCAGGGCTGACACCCCGCACCATCGTCCGCCGTGAACGGTCCCGTCGGGGTGCCCATCTGCTCTGTTCGACCAGGACGAAGGCATGCACCGCCCGGTCTGCCCTCCCGGCACCTCCGCCTCAGGAATCAGCCGCGGAACCCGCTGAATCCGCCTGCGAATCTCCACCACCTGGCCCTGGCGCCACCGACCGCCGTGCTCGACTCCCTGCCCGCACTGCCCTGACCGGATACCTGACCCGACGACATCGCCGCCGACCATCGACTCAAGGGCCCTGGAGCACCCGGCCGCAGCGCCGGGCCCTCGGCTTGCCCAAGAGCGGGGGTGGCCCCGCGACCTCCGACACGGGGCCACCCGGACCAGCCGGCGCGAACGGAGACAAGCAGGTTGGCTGTGCGCTGCGCCCTGGCCGGTCCGGCCGCGCGACCTCACGCCGCCCGGCCGGGGCCCGTTCGTGGTGTCCTGAGCCCACCCTTCTCCCTACAGCCAGCTGACGTTCGGGGCGAATTCCGGCGTACCCCGTCGATGACGCGGCATTCGCGTTGCGCGCGGCGGCCGCGTCGCCGCAGTCCGCCTTCGAGTGGCGCTTCAACTCGTCACGCCCGGCGCCGCCACGGCCTCAAGAGCGTCAGAGATGATCGGGGTGCGGCAAGCTCCTGCCGCCGGCGAGCATCGACCCGGTCCAGATCGGCCGCCACCTGATTCCCGCCGTCCCTGGACTGGTCGTCAGAGCTGACACGCAGTGCGGTTCGACCCGCGACCCCATCGCCGGACCCGCGGTTGCCGGTCGTGGAACGGCGACACCGGCGCCGTGGACGCCTTGCCCCGTGCCGCCCTGGCGTCGGCGCTGGTCGTCACCAGAATCGCTTCCACAACGGCGAGTTGAGCTTGTTGGTCGACGCGGCCACCGTCTCCGGGGCCGCCTAGCAGGTGAGGACGGCGACCTGCCGGCGCCACCCGTTCATGATGTGACGAGCTGTCCGCCCGCCTTGCCCCAGGGATCAGGGCCCCCGTAACTCACTCGCCGGTCCCGCTCCTGACCCGCGCCTTCTCGAACTCGGACACTGGGTCGCCGCCGACGCTCCAGGGCCAGGCCGTGACCGTACCGTTGATCGCGTCGAAGACCGGACGGGCCTCGCTGCGCCGGTCGGCGGCTGTCAGCGCGTAGGCCAGCAGGTTCAGGTCGGCGAGGGCCGCCGCGTGGTGGAGGAACCCGGGCCGGGCCCAGGTGTGTGCCGTACGGTCGAGGGTCTGGGCGGCAGATGCGTGGGACCAGCGGTGGCGTGCCAGCAGCGCCTCGACGCCGCCCCGGGTGAGGACGGAGTGGTACTGCAGAACGTGGGCGGTGAGCTCGGTGGCCGCGCAGGGCGCGTTCGCGGGTGTGCTGGCGCGGACCGCATCGAGGAAGTCCAGTACCTGGACGCGCGATCCCATTTCCTCGGGCCCCAGGTAGCGCAGCATGCTCAGGTGCGCCTCGCGGTTCCAGCGGTCGCGGGCCAGTACCTCGTTCCAGACGCCGAACGCCTCCCGCTGGCTGCGGCGCTCCAGCCGGGACAGTCCCAAGAGGACCACCCAGGGAGTCGGGTCCTCCGGCGCCAGTTCGGCGGCGCGCAGACAGCTGTCGGCGATGCCGGCCGCGTCCTCCAGACGCCCCCGGGCGCGTCCGCGTTCGAGCTGCACCCATGCGGAGAGGACGAGCGCGCTCGCGTTGCGAGGCTCACGAGCGGCCCAGCCACGGGGCCCGTGCGACTCGGACAGGCAGCATGCCAGCACGGAGAGCTGGTGTGTGCGGCGGTCCCAGTCGGCCTTGCTCTGGTCCAGAAGACGGGATATCTGGCCCATGAACAGGTCCGTCGCTCCGATCGTTCCTGTACTTGTCGTCGCTTGGAGGGACTTCAGTAGCCGGCCGAGGGCAGGGTCGTCGACCTCCAGGACGAGACGTGCCCGTCTGCGGCGGCTTGAGAGAAATGCCATGCACGGAGGCTAGAGGAGGCGAGCCGTGACGCAAGGTGTGCGCCGGGATCGTTATCGATTACCTCCGCAATACAGCTGTGGCCGGCGAGAGGAGGCGGGTGACGCGCCGGTGGACCTCGTCGCGTCCGCTGGCGGTCGTCCTGCGCGCGGCCCGCGGCGTGGTGTCCAGTCTTCGGGAGCCGGCAGCCGTGCGGGAGGTTGCCGCGTTGGGAGCACCGGGGCCACCGTCCGCTGCCTGCCCGGACTGCTGCCTGCCGGGCATGCATCCGCCTCTCCGCCGTCTGTCGGCCGTCGGGCCGGCGTGCGGTCATGCCGCCTCGCGCCCTGGTGAGGTCGGGGGCCCGTAGTCGTCGCTGCAGTTCAATGGCGGGCGGCGACCTGCGGTCCGTACTGCTCGACGCAGAAACGTGCCAACCCGGCCGCGAATGCCTCGATGCTGCGCAACGCGTAGTGACCTGGGTCCCACGCCGCGTGCAGGTGGATCTGCAGCGGTTCGCCCGTGCTGTCGAGGATCAGCAGGGGGTGCAGGTCGAAGCGGGGATCGTCGGAGACCACCGCGACACCGTGGCCCGAAGCCGCCATGGCCTGGGCGACGTGCGGGGTGTCGCATTCGAGCACGATGTCGTACGAGGCCTCCGCGTCCTGCACGGCATGGTCCAGGATGCGGCGGGTGCCGTGTGCCGAGGTGAGGACGATGAGAGGCTGCGCGGCAAGGTCCCCGATGGTGACGCGGTCCCGGTCCGCCCAGACGTGGTCGGCACGGACGTAGGCCCACAGCGGCAGGCGGGCCACCGGGAGCCCGGCGAAACGGCGCCGCGGAGGTGCCGAGGAGATGGCGACGTCGGCACCCCTCGCCAGGGCCTGGTACGCATGGGCCGGACTCTCCGCCTGCACGGTGACCAGCGGATCCTCCGGCCCCCAGGTGGCGAGGAACGGTGCGATCACGTCGGTGATGGTGGTGGGCGGCGCCGCCACAGTGATCCGCATGGCACGCCCGGCGGCCAGCGCACCGACTGCGGCCTCGGCGGTGTCCGCGCGGGCGACCAGGTCGCGGGCCAGGGGAAGAAAGCGCCGGCCGGCCGCGGTCAGGACCATCTGCTTGCCGCCCCGGTCGAAGAGCGTCATCCCCAACGACCCTTCCAAGGAGCGTAGTTGGCGCGAGAGCGAGGGCTGGGCGACGCGGACCACCTCGGCGGCCTTGGTGACGGAACCGGTCTCCACGATGGTCAGGAAGTAGCGCAGCACTCGGATTTCCATGGCGGTGGTCCCTCGGGAGACGGAGGAGGCAGACACCTTCATGCCTCAAAGGCATGATAGTAAACCCTACCAAGTATTTGAGGCTATGGCTGGCTGGATGCATTCTGGTCCCACCGGAATATCCGGTTATCGACACTCGAATCTCCGTCGACTTCTCGTCGTACAAATCCTTTCGATTGGCTGGTTCCCCCCCATGGCCCGCCCCCTGCCCCTGATCCTCGCCCAGGCGCCCGGTCGCCCGGCCGACGACCTCGCGGGCTTTGCCACCGACGTGGAGCGGCGCGTGAAACTCCACGCACCCGGCGCCCTCGTCGTCTACCCCGAACTTCACCTCGGCGAGAACGCCCCCGGCGTCCCGGCCGCCCCCGAGGAGGGAGCCGAGCCGCTCGACGGCAAACGCGATGCGGTCTTCGCCGAGCTCGCGGGTGATCTGGGCATCTGGCTGATACCCGGCAGCGTCTACGAACAGGGCGCCGACGACCGCATCCACAACACGACACCGGTCTACTCGCCGCAGGGCGAGCGCGTGGCCGCTTACCGCAAGATCTGTCCGTGGCGCCCGTACGAGACGACCACGCCCGGCACCCGGTTCGAGGTCGTCGACCTCGCCGGCGTCGGCCGCATCGGGCTTTCCATCTGCTACGACACCTGGTTCCCGGAGATCTCCCGCCACCTGGCCTGGATGGGCGCAGAGCTGATCGTCAACGTGGTCCGCACGGCGACGAGCGACCGCGCGCAGGAAGTCGTCCTCAACCGCGCCAACGCCATCGCCAACCAGGTCTTCGTCGCCAGCGTCAACTCCGCCGCCCCCTCCGGTACCGGCCGCAGCCTCGTCATCGACCCCCAGGGCACGGTGCGCGCCGAAACCGTCGACGCCGGCGACTCCACCCTCACCGACGTGATCGACCTCGACGAGGTCAGCAACGTCCGCCGCTACGGCACCGCCGGCCTCAACCGGATCTGGGACCAATTCCGCCCCGGCGACCCAGCCCTCGAACTCCCGCTCTACGGGGGCCGCATCGACCCCGCCACCTGGCACCCCGCCTGCCCCACCCAGGAGCCCCCACGATGAACAGCGACACGACTGCGAACACCATGAGACTGAAGGGCGACCTGAGCCTGCTCTCAGTCGTCCTCTTCGGCCTGGCCTACATCTCCCCGGGCATCGTCGTCACGGTCTTCGGCGTGGTCGCCGCCACCAGCGGCGGCGTGGCCCCGACCGCGTTCGCCGTCGCAACCCTCGCGATGCTGCTCACCGGGCTGAGCTACGCGAAGATGGCGCGAGCCGTGCCCGGCGCGGGGTCGGTCTACACCTACGCCCGCAAGATGCTCGACAGCCGCATCGGTTTCCTCTCCGGCTGGGCGATGCTGCTCGACTACTTCTTCATCCCGATGGTCGGCTGGCTGATCACGGCGATCTACTTCCACGCCCAGTTCCCCGAGATCCCCAAGTGGGCCTGGCTGATCGTCTCGGTGGGCATCACCACCGCCATCAACGTCTTCGGCATGAAGCTCGCGGACCGCGTCAACAAGGTCCTGATGTTCATCGCCCTCGGGTCGCTGGTCCTCTTCGCCACCCTGTGCGTCGTCTTCCTCGGCAAGCACGGCTCCTCCGCCCCCGCCACGGACGCCCTGTGGAACTCCGGCACCTCGGTCGGCGCGGTCACCGCGGCCGCCGCCATCGCCGCATACTCCTTCCTCGGCTTCGACGCCGTCTCCACGCTCGGCGAGGAGGCCAGGGGCGGGGCGAGGACGATCGGCCGCGGCATCATCGGCTGCGTCATCGCGGCCGGAGCGATCTTCATCGTGCTGTCCTTCGTGATGCAACTGGTCCACCCCGGCGCGAAGTTCGCCGACGTCGACGCGGCCGCCTACCACCTGAAGATCCAGGTCGGCGGCCAGGCCTACGCCAAGACCATCAACTTCGTTACCATCGCCGGATCCATCGCCTCCTGTATCGCCCTGCAAGCCTCCGCCGCCCGTCTCATGTACGTCATGGGACGCGACGGCGCACTGCCCAAGGCCGTCTTCGGCAAACTGTCAGGGAAGACCGGCACGCCCGTCCTGAACCTGCTGCTGACCGCGGCCGCCGGTGTCATCGCCATCAACCTCGACCTGACCACCGCCACCTCGTTCATCAACTTCGGCGCCTTCCTCGGCTTCGCCCTGGTGAACGTCTGCGTGATCGCCCACCTGGTCCGAGAGCGCCGACACGGCCGCACCCACAGCCTCTTCTCGTACCTGGTGATGCCGGCCATCGGCGCCGTCGTCTCCCTCTACCTGCTCACGAAGCTCGGTCACGTCGCACTCCAGATCGGCGGCGTGTGGCTGGCGATCGGCATCGTCTACCTGGCCGTCCTGACCAAGGGCTTCCGCCGGCCCGCACCGGAGATGACCTTCGACGACGACACCGCGGCCACGGCAGAGTCATCGCGGAGCTCCTCTCCCCGGGCGGGGAGCCGAGGCTGATCCGACCCGGCAACCGCCAGGGCCATTCGCAGCTCATCACCCAGTCCCTGTCTGATGCCACCGACGGACCGGAGGCACCCGGGGGCTGGGACAGCGACAACAACCTCGCCACCGCCCTCGGCCCTTCGTCGTACGGCAGGGCGCGCTACTTCCCCCTCCCGCGACCGCATGCCTGCTGTTGGCACCGGCGGCCCCTGAGCGGTGCCAACAGCGGTGCTTTCGCCGCCCGCTCGGACCCTCCCGGCTCCCTTGAAAGGCAGCCCCACCATGGCGACCGAAACGCTCCTGCGCAGTGCACCCGCCACCACGGTGCACGCCCCCGCCCCGCAGGCCGCCTGCTATCTGCGCTGCTACCCGGCCGATCCCTGGGAGACGAGGAACTTCGCCGACGCGCTGCGCCGCCTCGCACTGGGGCATGGCTTCGTGGAGCCGTGCCTGCTCATCGACTCAGGAGTGCCCTCCAGGTCGGCTGACAAACCCGCCCTGCAGAACCTGATCACGGCCGCGGAGCTCGGCATGTTCCAGGTCGTGTTCGTGCCGGGCCAGTGGGTCTTCTCCCTTGACGACGCTCAGGCGGCTGCCATCCGTGACCGCCTGAACGCCGCTGGCTGCCGGGTCGTCGAACTCCCCGCCCGGTCCGGCCGTCGAGCAGCAGCCCCATCCGTGTTCGCCGGCGGCCATTCCGGCGATGTCAGGGATCCCACTGGCCGCCGCGCCCTGACCGGCCAGCCCCATCGGGGCCCCCACACGGCCGGCGTGATCGCCGTGGGGGCAACCGCGGGTGGGCGCGGCGGCACGCACGAGGTACCCGCGGCACTCTGAGCGCCCGACCTGAGCCGCGGCACCGCCGACGGGCTTGGGCCGACGACCGCATCCGTTTCGCCCGATCCTTCGCATCGGCGGCGCGGTCCTGGCCGCCTTCGGCGTCGGACTCGCCGTCGAGCGCCCCGCCGTCTGAAACCGGCCCCGCAGAAGCCGCCGCAGCCTGCGGGTCGCTGAACCTCCCCACTCCCTTCCGCCTGGACGCCGACGAGCGCAAGGGTTTGCCCGCACCCGCGCAGCGGCTGCTGCCGTCCGGTGCACGATCCACGACTCGACCGCAGGCTCAGGGTTGTCCGGGAGCCTCGCCGGTCGGGTTCGAGGGTCTGTGCCGTTCGGCGAACGCGGGGTGGCTCAGGCCCGACGGCCCAGCGCAACTCTCAGGCGGCGGTGCGGTGCTGGTCCTCCTCGATGGCGTCATAGAGGTAGGTGCCGTGGGCCCAGTCGGTGAGGATGTGCCGGTCGACGAGGATGAGGTCGTGGCGGGCGGCGAACGCGGCGGCGTCCCGGGTGAAGCCGTTGAGTCCGATCATGACGGGTATGTCGGCGCCGTGTTCGGGCCGGGCGGTGCCGTTGAACGTCTGGACGTCCCGGGAGCCGGCCGGTCTGCGGTAGTGCTTGCACTGGAGGACGACCTTGCGGCCGAGGTGGTCGCTGGCGGTGACGTCCGCGCCGAGGTCGCCGGAGCGGCCGGAGTGCCGCACCTGGAGGAAGCCGTCCCGGACGAGCAGTTCGGCGCAGGCCTTCTCGAAGTCGGTCGGGTCCATCCCGTCGAGGTGGTGGATCGAGTACGTCAGGGCGGCCGGGTCCTCGTCCTCGACGTCGGCCCAGTGCTGCACGTAACCGCGGGGAGCGAAGAGCCAGACCGTGGCCGCGAGGAGCGGGGCCAGGACGACGAGGCCGCCGGCGAGCGCCGACCACCAGGGGTGCTCGGTGATCCAGCCCCACACGTCCCCGCTCAGCCAGTGCCAGAACGAGGTCGTCACCCACTGCCAGAACGAGGTCGTCAGCCACTGCCAGAAGACCTTGGCGACGGCCACGGCCAGGACCGCGCCGGCGATGAACTTCAGCAGCGGATCGAAGGTGCCGTCATCGCGCACTGCCGTGTACTCCTTCCTGCCGGATCCGGCGGGTGGCGGCGGGGCCACCGAGTGCCCTGCGCGGCGGCGCGGGGCTTGAGCGGGACGGAGTGCCTGGCCGGGTTGTAGCGCAACCGCCACGAGCGCACCGCGTGATTGAGGGCGTTGCGCAGTGTGGAGACGATCCGGTAGATCGTGACCCGGCCGCGGCCGCTCGTGTGCTGGGCGCTCACCCAGGCGTCGATCTGCTTGGGACACAGGTCGGGGAGCCGGTAGTGGCCGAAGGCGGGGGACGAGGTCCCGCTCGACGCAGTCCGCGTAGCCGGCGTAGGTGTTCGGCGCGAGCACCTCCTTCTTCGCCGCCAGCCACTCCCGCAGGAAGCTCGCGACGGTGGTGCGGCGGTCCTCGTAGATCGTCGTCCCGGCCGTGAAGCCGGTTGCGAGGGAGGGCCGTTGGGAAGCCGAGCCAGGACCCCGACGGCCCGGCCCTCGCCTTCTCCGGCGACTTCGGCGCCGCCTGACGCACTGTCACCTCGCGCCTCGACCGGACCTTCCGGTCGGGGCACGGTGCTCTGCGCCCGGGCGTTCGGCCGTTGTGCGCCGTGGGGACGGGGGCTGTGCGCTGGGGGCGAAGCCGGCGGTCCGGTCCGCTGGAAGGGTTGGCCGTGTTCCCGACCAACTCTCACAGGAGTCAACTCGTGCACATCCACACCACAGTGGGCCGGCGGTTCATCGGCCTCCTCCTCGCGCTCGGTCTGGCGCTCGGCCTGTTGCAGGCGGCGTCGGCGCCGGCCGCGCACGCCGACCCCAGCGATTCGATCACCAAGTTCGACTGGGACATCGGCGACCTCGAATGGGGCGGCGAGGCGGCGCACTCGAACTACTGGTACGCCATCGACCAGATCCACCGGATCAGCGGCCACGACATCCCCAACCACCCCGAGGTCGCCTCCCAGCTCGACGAGACGACGCTGCTGCCGACCCGCCTGGTCGAAGCCCGCATCCTCACGCACGGGCAGTACCGCGGATCGCTCTACTGGTGGGCGGACAACCTCTACTTCGCCGGCTTCTACCAGCCTGCGTACGACAACCACCCGGGCACCCACTACGGATTCCCGGACGTCTGGCCCACCGAGTTCCAGCAGGTCACCCACAGCGTCAACTTCCAGCGTCTGCCCTGGGACGGCAACTACTCCCGGCTGCCCGGCGGCGGCACGGGCGAGCGCGCCGGGCGGGCCATCGGCTACGCCAACCTCACCAACGCCCTCACCAGCATCGCGACCGCGGCCACGCGTCTCCAGCGCGACCCGAACGCCTTCGCCCGCGAGATGGTGACGATCATCCAGGCGACTTCCGAGGCCGCCCGCTTCGGTCGCGTCTTCGACAACATCCGGGGCAACATCCGCAACTACACCTCGAACGCCATGGGGCCGGAGAACGTCGACCTCCAGCAGCACTGGGACGACGCCTCGACGTTCGTGTACCGGCGGCTGAGCGGCCAGACGCCGACGTTCAGCATCAGCGGCCGGACGTTCCAGACGCTGGCGGCCTTCCTCGCCTACGTCGGCTACATGGAACTCCACGCCAAGGTGCCCCGCTGATCGTCGGATGCCACGGCCTTCCCCTGGGCCGCGGTCGGGCCGGGCCAGGGCGCCGGGTGGCCGCACCGCCCCGGCCGTGCTCCGCAGCACCGGTGCACCCGTGGGCAAGCCCAGTGCAGCCAGGGAGCACCCGGGCCCCGGCCGACTGGCTACCGTCAGCCCTGTTCGCAGCCACTGCGGCAGACCCCGGCGGCGGCCTCGCCGCGCCCCGGCGGACGGGACCGGGCACGTCACGGACCGCACGTCTCCTCCACCCATCGGAACAGGGACCATGACGACCAGTGAGAGTTCCCCGGCCGGAGCGCCGGACGGCCGGCGCTTCGAGCCCGATCTGCGCGGCATGACCCGGATCAACCTGCGGCCGATCGCGTCGCCGATGCCGCTCGGGTTCTACACGGTCGGGATCGCCTCGGTGATGGTCGGCTGCTTTCAGCTCGGCGTCTTCGAGGACGGTGCGCGGCGGGCGGTGGGCCTGGCGATCCTGCCGGCGTTCGTCCTGCAACTGGTGGTGGCGGTGTTCGCCCTCGGTGCGCGGGACGCCCTGGCGGCGACGCTGATGGCCTGCTTCTCCGGTCTCTGGCTGGCGAGTTCGCTCGTCCTGGTGGTGGATCCGGTCGGCGGGACCCGCGTGCTGGGCGTGCTGAACGCCACCTTCGCGCTGTTCGCCCTGATGATGGCGGCGGTCGCGGGCCGCAAGCGGGCGCTCTGGCTGGTGCTGTGCACCGCGGTGCCCCGGTTCGCGGTGGCCGCGCTGTCCAACCTGACCGGTGTCGCCCGGCTGGGCACCCTCTCCGGCGCTCTCGGGCTGCTGCTCGCGGCCGTGGCCCTCTACACGGCGTTCGCGCTGATGCTGGAGGACATGCGGGGTGAGGAGGTCCTGCCGATCGGCCGCAGTGGCCCCGCCCACCACGCGGTGGAGGGCGATCTGACGGTCCAGCTGCGCGACCTCGAACGCCAGGCCGGCGTGCGCCGCACCCTCTGAACTCCTCCTGAAAGCGACGATCATGGCTGACTCCATGCCCGTCGGCGGCACTGTGCCCGCTGCCGGTCCGCCCCAGCGCCCCGCCGACCTCGTCCTGCGCAACGCGAAGATCCACACCGGCGACCGGGCTCGGCCCGAAGCCTCCGCGCTCGCCGTCCGCGACGGCCGCGTCCTCGCCCTCGGGGACGAGCACGCCGTCGCGGTCCACGTCGGGCCGGACACCCGGGTGGTCGACGGTCTGGGCCGGCGGGTCGTGCCCGGGCTCAACGACTCCCATCTGCACGTCATCCGCGGCGGGTTGAACTACGTGCTGGAACTGCGCTGGGACGGCGTGCGCTCGTTGCGCCAGGGTCTCGCGATGCTCCGCGAGCAGGCCGCCCGTACCCCGAAGGGCCAGTGGATCCGGGTGGTCGGCGGGTGGTCGGCCGAGCAGTTCGCCGAACGCCGGCTGCCCACCCCGGCGGAGCTCAACGCCGCCGCGCCGGACACCCCCGTCTTCGTCCTGCACCTCTACCAGTCGGCGATCCTGAACCGGGCCGCCGTGCGCGCGGCCGGATTCACCCGCGACACCCCTGATCCGCGCGGCGGGCAGATCGTCCGGGGCCGCGACGGCGAACCCAACGGCGTCCTGCTGGCCGCCCCCGGCGCGCTCGTGCTGTACTCGACCCTGGCGAAGGCGCCCGCGCTGGACGAGGCGGACCGCAAGACCTCCACCCGGCACTTCCTGCGCGAACTCAACCGCTTCGGCCTCACCTCGGCGGTGGACGCCGCCGGCGGCTTCCAGAACTTCCCCGACAACTACGCCACCGTCATCGAGCTGGCCCGCGAAGGGCTGCTCACGCTGCGCATCGCCTATCACCTGTTCCCGCAGACGGCCGGACAGGAGCTCGACGACCTGCGCCGCTGGGTCGAGACGGTCCGCCCCGACGAGGGCGACGAGTGGCTGCGGCTGAACGGTGCGGGGGAGAACCTCACCTGGGCCGCCGCCGACTTCGAGAACTTCGGCGAGCCCCGGCCCGAGCTGGAGGCCGGCTACGAGGGCCGGTTCGAGCAGGCCGTGCGGCTGCTGATGGAGCACGGCTGGGGCTTCCGGCTGCACGCGACGTACGACGAGACCATCCGGCGCGACCTCGCGGTCTTCGAGAAGCTCGCCGCGGACGGGCTCTTCCCGGCCGGCAACCGCTGGCTCTTCGACCACGCCGAGACCGTCTCCCCGCACAGCCTGGAGCGGATCGCCGCACTCGGCGGTGCGATCAGCGTGCAGAACCGGATGTCCTTCCAGGGCTCGGCGTTCGTCGACCGCTACGGTGCCGAGGCCGCAGCCCGGACCCCTCCGGTGACCGAGATGCTGGCGCTCGGCCTACCGGTCGCGGCCGGCACGGACGCCACCCGGGTCTCCTCCTACAACCCCTGGGTGGCCCTGCACTGGCTGGTGACCGGGCGGACCGTCGGCGGTCGCGCGCTCTACCCGCCGCAGCGGCTGCTCTCCCGGGAGGGCGCGCTGGAGCTGTACACCCGCGGTGGCGCCCGGATCACCGGTGAGGAGGAGGTGAAGGGGCTGCTGAAGGAAGGCTTCCTCGCGGACTTCGCGGTGCTCTCCCACGACTACTTCACCGTCCCCGCCGAGGACATCCCGCACATCGAGGCCGTACTCACCGTGGTGGGCGGCCGGCTCGTCCACGCGGCGGCCGAGTACGAGGGCCTGGACGAGGCGGCGCCGCCGATCAGCCCCGCCTGGAGCCCGGTCGCCCGCTTCGGCGGCTACCAGGCCTCCCCGCCGCCCTCGGCCTCCGGCGCCCGGCAGGCCGACCGCCTGGCCGAAGTGGCGGCCGGCGCCGAGGAGCAGTACCGGTGGCGGCTCGCCCGCGGCCTGGAACCCGCCGGCCCGGCCGGCTTCGTCGACCCCTGCTACGGGGGCTGATCCGCCGTCCGTCCGACACCACCTGTCCGACCGTCCGAACCCGACCGTCCGAACCCGACCGTCCGATACCGACCCTCCCCTCTCAAGGAGTTGACCGTGACCGACCTCGCCTTCGACCTCGCCGATGTCTCGGCCCGGCCCAGCCCGGACCTCATCTCGCCCGACAACGCGATGATGCTGTTCGTCGACCACCAGCCGCAGATGTTCTTCGGCGCCGCGAGCGCCGACCGGGCCGGGGTCATCAACGCGACCGTGGGCCTGGCCAAGGCCGCCCGGGTCTTCGACGTGCCGGTGGTGCTCTCCACCGTCGCGGCCGAGTCCTTCTCCGGCCCGATACTGCCGCAGCTGCGCGCGGTCTTCCCGAAGCGCGAGGTCGTGGACCGCACCTCGATGAACGCCTGGGAGGACGCCGCGCTGGTCGACGCCGTCAAGGCCACCGGCCGCCGCAAGATCGTGCTTTCCGGCCTCTGGACCGAGGTCTGCCTGGTCCTGCCGGCGCTGTCCGCGCTCGCCCAGGGCTACCAGGTCTACGTGGTCGCCGACGCCTCCGCCGGTGTCACGCCGGCCGCGCACGAGCACGCCCTCCAGCGGATGATCGCGGCCGGCGCGGTGCCGGTCACCTGGCTCCAGGTGCTGCTGGAGCTCCAGCGCGACTGGGCCCGCACCGAGACCTACGCGGACACCCTGGACGTGGTGAAGGAGCACGGCGGCGCGTACGGGATGGGCGTGGTCTACGCGCAGTCCATGATCGACCCGCACGCCGCGGGCTGAGCGGGAACGGAACGAGACCATGGACACCGGTCTGCTCATTCTCCGCCTGGTGGCCGGGCTGCTGATCGCCGGCCACGGCATCCAGAAGGTCAGCTTCCGGCTCGACGGCAGCGGCCTGGCCGGCGGCACGGAGGAGTTCCGGCGCGACGGCTTCCGCGGTGGGACGCTCACCGCCCTCGCGGCCGGAGCCGGCCAGATCGGCTCGGGTCTGCTGCTCGCCGCCGGTGCGCTGACCCCGCTCGCGGCGGCCGGCGCGGCCGGGGTGATGACCGTCGCCCTGACCGTGAAGTGGCCGCACGGCCTCTGGGTGCAGAAGGACGGCTACGAGTACCCGCTGGTGCTGATCGTCGTCGCCACCGTGCTCGCACTCACCGGGCCCGGCCGCTACTCCGTCGACCAGGCCCTGGGCCTGGCGCCGTGGGCCGCCTGGTGGGTCGCGGTCACCCTGCTGGGCGGCGTCGGCAGCGGACTCGCCGTCCGCGTCCTGCTGCACCGCCCCGAGCCGGTGACCGCCCGCCCCTGAGGCCGGTTCCGCCCCTTCTCCCTTCAGCGGCCCGCCCGCCACACGCGGCGGGACCGCCTCCATCGGCCCGGCCCACCGGCCCGGCCGTACCACCGACACCGAAAGGCACACCATGCCCTTCATCACGCTCTCCGACGGTTCGCAGAAGTTCTTCAAGGACTGGGGCACCGGTCGTCCGGTCGTCCTCTCGCACGGTTGGCCGCTGAACGCCGACGCGTGGGACAGCCTCGCCGTCGCCGTCGCCGAGGCCGGCTACCGGGTCGTCGCCCACGACCGGCGCGGGCACGGCCGCTCCGAGCAGACCTGGGCCGGCAACCACATGGACCAGTACGCGGACGACCTGGCCGAACTGCTGGAGCAGCTCGACCTCACGGACGCCGTCCTGGTCGGCCACTCGACCGGTGGCGGCGAGGTGGCCCGCTACCTCGGCCGCCACGGCAGCGACCGGGTGCGCAAGGCCGTACTGCTGGGCGCCGTGCCGCCGCTGATGCTGCGGACCGGAGCGAACCCCGAGGGCACCCCGATCGAGGCCTTCGACGGCATCCGGGCCGGCGTCGCCGCCGACCGGTCGCAGTTCTACTACGACCTCAGCGAGGCCTTCTTCGGCTTCAACCGGCCCGGCGCCGAGGTCTCCGAGGGCAAGCGCCGCGAGTTCTGGCTCCAGGGCATGCAGGCCGGCATCAAGGGGGCCCTCGACTGCGTCGAGGCGTTCTCGGAGACCGACTTCACCGAGGACCTCCAGAAGATCGACATCCCGGTCCTGGTCGCCCACGGTGACGACGACCAGATCGTCCCGATCGCCGCTTCCGCGGAGAAGGCCGTGAAGCTGCTCTCCCAGGGCGTCCTCAAGGTCTACCCGGGCGCCCCGCACGGCCTGGTCGGCGCCTACGAGGCCGCGTTCACCAAGGACCTGCTGGAATTCGTCGGCGCCTGACCCGCTCCGGCCGCTCCGGCCGCGCCTGACCCGCTCCGGCCGCTCCGATCCTGCCGGTTCCACCGGGTGCATCGGCCACGCACCACCGCGGCACCGCACGCCCCACGGGCCCCTCACCTGCGCCGACGCGCAGCCGAGGGGCCCGTGGGTGTTCCCGGCCCGGCACGCGCACGGCTGACGGGCGGTTAGCCTTGACCCTGCCCGGCGACGGGTCGCCGTCGGGCGACCCCGGCCCGCCGGCTGCCGCGCGCCAGCGCGGGCAGAACGATCTGCGGACCCCCTCCGGGAGGTCGCCGGCCCGGGGGGAGCGACGGTGTGGGAGTTGTGCGACCCGCTCCTGATCGGTCGCCGGCGGGAGACGGACTTGCTGGACGCGGCACTCGCCCGGGCGGCCGATGGCGAGGGCGGTTCGGCCGTGCTGGTGCGGGGCGAGCCCGGCGTCGGCAAGAGCACGCTGCTGGAGCGGACGGCCCGCGAGGCGCGTGAGCGCGGGTTCACCGTCCTGCGGGCGGTCGGCACCGAAGCGGAGACCGACCTCGCCTTCGGGGCGCTGCACCAGGCACTCTGGGCCCTGCTGAGCGACTGCGACTCCCGCACGCTGTCGGCCCATCAGCGGGAGGCACTCGAAAGCGCCCTGGGCATCCAGGCCGGCGCGGCGCCGAGCGGGTTCGCCGTCGGCGCCGCCGCCCTGGCCCTGCTGGCCGAGGCGTCGCGGGGCGGGCCGCTCCTGCTGCTGCTGGACGACCTGCACTGGATCGACTCCTCCAGCGCCACGGTGTTCGCGTTCGTACGCCGGCGCTGCGCCGAGCTGCCGTTGGTGATCGTCGGCGCGAGCCGGCCGGGCGGCCCGGTGGCGCAGTCGTGGTCGGCCGACCCCGTCGAGGTGCGGGCGCTCTCCGAGCAGGACGCCGCCCTGCTGCTGCACCGGAGCCACCCGCAGCTGGCGGTGACCACTGCCCGGCGGGTCCTGAGGGAGGCGGCTGGTAACCCGCTCGCGCTGGTCGAGCTGCCGCGCCAGCTGGCCGCGGAGCAGCAGCGGGGCGTCGTCCCGCTGCCGGACCGCCTGCCGCTGGGGCGCCGGCTGGAGCGGATGTTCGCCGGGCGGCTCGCGGCGGTGACCCCGGCGGCCGGGCGACTGCTCCTGCTGGCGGCCCTGGCCGCCGGGCCGGACTCCTCGGGCGGGGTCTGGCTGCGCGCCGTCGCCGGCGAGGACGCCCGGGAGGCCCTGGCGCAGATCGAGGCCGGCGGCCTGGCCCGGCTGGATGCGGCCGGGCGGCTGGTCTTCCGTCACCCGCTGGTGCGTACGGCGGTGATCTCGGCGGCCTCGCCGGCCGCCCGGCGCGAGGCCCACCGCGCGCTCGCCGACTGCCTGGCGCCGGAAGACCCGCAACGACTGGTCCACGAGGCGTCGGCGGCGCTGTTCCCGGACGAGGACCTGGCCCGCCGCCTCCAGGAGGCCGGCAGCCGGCTGGCCCGCCGGGGCGGCGACGCGGAAGGGGCACTGCTGCTGGACCGCTCCGCCGTGCTCAGCGCCGACGCCGACGAGCGCGCCCGGCGGCTCACCTGGGCGGCCGTGATGGCGGCCCGCGGCGGGCAACTGCGGTACACCGCGGCCCTGGTGGAGGAGCTGAGGAGCCGACCGGTGCCGCCGGACATCGCCCCGCTGTTCGCCTACGCGGTGGTGTACGTCGACCAGAGCCACCGGATCGACTTCGAGTCGGCCGCCGCGCTGCTGCCCGCGGCCCTGGACGCGCTGACCGACCCCGGCGCCGAGCCCTTCGACGGGCTGGCCGAGCAGGTCTTCTTCAAACTGCTGCTCACCGCGACCTACACCGACGACCCGAGGGCCTGGCAGGCGCTGGACCGCCACCGTGAGCACGTCTCCGAGCCCGCCCGGCTCTGCCACCGGGCCTGGCTCGACCCGGCTCGTACCGCCCGCGGGGTGGCCCGGGAGCTGAGCGTGGTGGTCGACCGGATGAGCGAGGCGCAGGAGGCGGGCGCGGCCTGGCTGCTGCTCTGGACCGCCTCGGCGGTCGACGTGGCCGACGGAGACCTGTGGCGGCGCTTCACCGGCCTGCACGGCTACGCCACCCAGGGCTCGGTCGCGAAGGCCAAGTGCTACCAGGACTTCCTGCGCGGCCGCTGGGACCGCGCGGCCGTCTGCCTGCGCGAGGCCGAGGCGGCGGATGAACTCGGCTACCACTGCAACGCTCTGATGTTCCGTCACTACCACGCGCACTTTCTCGCCGGCCGGGGCGACGAGGTGGGGCTGGCGGCGACGGCAGGGCTGATCCGGCCGGTGGCGGCCCGCGCCGGGATGCGGTTCGTGCTGGACCGGCTGACTCATCTGGAGGGCCTGGCCGCTCTGGCACACGGGCGGTACGAGGAGGCCTACACACACTTCACCGGGCTGACCCCGGCCGGGCGACTGCCCGGCGGCCTGCCCTGGTTCCACCAGCTGGCCTTCGACCTGGCCGAGGCAGCCGCGCACACCGGCCGGCGCGGCGAGGTCCGCGCCCTCGTCGCCGCCGGGTCGGCCGAGCGGCCCGGCGAGATCTCCGGCCACCACGCCTTCCTGTTCGCCGCGGCGGCCGCCCTGGCGGCCGAGGACGACGCGGCCGACGACGCCTACCGCGCCGCGTACGGCGTACCGGGCGCCGAGCAGTGGGTCTTCGAACTGGCCCGGCTGCGGCTGGCCCACGGCTCGTGGCTGCGCCGCCGCCACCGGTCCGAGGCCCGCGAGGTGCTCCGCGCGGCGCACCGGGCCTTCCGGCGGCTCCAGGCCGAGCCGTGGGCCCTGCGCTGCGAGGAGGAGCTGCGGGCCGCCGGCGGCCCGCTCACCCCGGAGCCGCACCGGGCGCCCGAGACGTTGACCGGTCAGGAGCTGCGCATCGCCCGGCTCGCCGCGTCCGGCCTGAGCAACAAGGAGATCGGCCACCGGCTCGGGCTCTCGCACCGCACCGTCGCGGCGCACCTGTACAAGGTCTTCCCCAAGCTCGGCATCGCCTCGCGGGCGGCACTCACCCGCGCCCTGGAGGGCCACTGAGGCTGCGGGGCCGGACGTACCCGCCCGCTTTCGCGGCCCGCTCCGCCCACTGTGCTCGCCGTGTACTCCGTCGTGCCACTGTGCTCGCCGTGCACTCCGTCGTGCCTCACGGCGCACGGCCGCCCGCGCCCGGCGGGGCGACAGTCAGATGACCTAGGTGAACCCGCGCTCCCCGGAGCAGGCTGGTCGTGCGGGGCTTCGGCCGCGCATGCCGAGAGAAAGGGGCTGCCCGGTGAATCTACTGGTCACGACAGCTTCGGTGCCGGACGGGGAGAAGGCGGTGCACTGGGGTCGGGCGGTGTCGTACGCCCTGGCGCCGGTGGAGGTGGTGCCGCTCGCCGACGGCCCGTTCGACGGCCGGCTGGACTCGCACCGGCTGGGCTGCCTGCGGGTCTCCACACTGGAGGCGGACGCGACGCGGCTTTCCCGGACGCCGGGCCTGATCGCGCGCTCGCCCGGGGCGGAGGCCCAGGTGGCGGTGGGCGTCCAAGTGTCCGGCCGTGCCGTGCTGAGCCAGGACGGCCGCAGGGCCGAGGTGGCGGCCGGCGACCTCGTGCTGTACGACACCGCGCGGCCCTACTCCGTGGACTACCCGCAGCGCTTCCGCTCCCACGTGTTCCACCTGCCGCACCGGCTGCTCGGTGTGCCGGAGACCGAGATCCGCCGGGTGACCGGGCGTGCCGTCACCTCGCGGGAGAGCCTGGGGGCCGTGTTGCTCCCGTTCCTCGACACCCTCGCCGACGCCGCGCCCGGCTACCCGGCGGCCGTCGGAGACCTGCTGGCCGGCAGCGTCGCCGACCTCATCGTCACCCTCGTCGCCGAACTCGCCGGCCGGCCGGCCGGCGCCGACGACGACGCGAACGCCCACCTCGTCCGGGCGGTCCGTACCCACATCGACCGCCGTCTCGGCGATCCCGGGCTGACTCCGCAGAGCATCGCCCACGCCCACCGCATCTCGGTGCGGTACCTGCACCGGCTCTTCGAGGGCGAGGGGGTGACGGTGGGCCGGCTGATCCAGCGTCGCCGGCTGGAGGAGTGCGCCCGGGAGCTCGGCCGGCGCGGTCGCAGCGCGCCGACGGTCTCGGCGGTCGCCCAGCGCTGGGGGTTCGTCAACCCCGCGCACTTCAGCCGGGCCTTCCGGGCCGCGTACGGCACGTCCCCGCGCGAGTGGCGGGCACGGCGTGCCGAAGAGGCCTGACGGCGGCGAGCCGGGACGGCCGTGCACGGTGGGGCCGATTCCGGTTCCCTCTCGGCACTGTTCCGCAGCGGCCGCTGCCTAGCGTGGCGAGGTGCCGGCCCGGGCGCTCCGGCCCCGCGCCGGCACGGCCTCCGGGCACGGTGGCAGTACCCCCCCGGCTCGTCGCCGTGCCGGAACCGCCGCGGTGGCCGGCGCACGCCGCGGTCACCGCACGCCGCGGGGCCGGGCAAGGGATCGAGCGGATTCCGGCCCGACCGGCCACTACGCCAGGAGCACACCCGTGTCCGACAGCACCACCTCCGACGGCCGGGGCCCGGTCCTGGACGGCGGCCTCCGGGAGTTCCTGGCCGCCCGTGTCCGCCGGTCCGACGCGGCAAGCGGGGAGGCCGCGCCCCTGGATCTCTCCTTCCTGGCCGGGCCGCACCCGTCGGACGGTCACCAGGACACGGTCGCCGACTGGCTGGCGCTGCCGACACCGGCCGGTCACGTCCGGATCCAGGTGATCCGACCGGTGGACGCGGCCCGGCCGGCCCCGGTCGTCCTCTTCCTGCACGGCCTGGGCTGGGCGCTGGGCGACGCCGACAGCTACCGCCATCTGCTGCGCGAGTTCGCCGTGGGCGCCGACGCCGCCGTGGTCTTCGTCGACTACGGACGGCCGCCCGCCGAGCGGTTCCCGGTCGCCGTCGAGCAGTGCTACGCCGTGGCCTGCTGGATCGCCGCGCACGGGCACGAGATCGGGCTCGACGGGAGCCGGATCGCCGCCGCGGGCGACTCGGCCGGCGCCAACCTGGTCGCCGCCCTGACCCTGCTCCTGCGCCGGCGCGGCGGTGCCCGGCTGCTCCACCAGGTACTGCTCTGCCCGGTCACCGACGCGGACTTCGACACCCCGTCCTACCGCGACTTCGCCGAGGGGTACTTCCTCCACCGGGCGGACATGCGCCGTTACTGGGACGCCTACCTGCCCGACCCGGCCGACCGCACGCAGGCCGCCGCCGCCCCGCTGCGCGCCGGCCTGGACGAACTCGCCGGCCTGCCACCGACCTTGGTGATCACCGCGGAGGCGGACGTGCTGCGGGACGAGGGCGAGGCCTACGCAGCCCGGCTGCGGCGGGCCGGAGTGCCGGTCGTGGCCACCCGCTACCAGGGCGTCGTGCACGGCTTCGTGCTGCTCGACTCCCACTGCCGCACGGCCTCGGCCCGCGCCGCCCTCATCCAGGCAGTGGACACCCTGCACCTCGCCCTGCACCGCCACCCCTGGTAGCGGGCGCCGCTCGCCGGCCGGTCGCGGTCCCCCGGCGGCCGGCGGGCATGCGCATCCTCCAGGATGCGCCGTACGGCCTGACCTTCGCGCACGCCGACGAGGTCGACACCGAACCGGCCGCCTTCCCCGCCCGACAGTCGTAGGGCCGACGCGCCCGCAGCAGCGGGGGAGGCGAAGTTCCTCCTGTCGTTCTTCCTGGCCACGCGCCGCCCGGCACGGTGGGATGAGTGAGCGGGCCGCAGCGGCTCGCCGGCAGGTCGGGGCGACGGCCCGGGCACCCGGCCGGCGCTGCCCCGCGCCCGACCCTCACCCCGCGTCAGAACGCGGCCCTCCCGGACACCACCCGGCGGCCGCCGCAGGAGTACCGATGCCCGTCCTCACCCTCGCCACGCCGTCACCCGGCGCGGTGCCCGCCCCGTCCGCCGCGCGGCAGCCGGCACCGCCCCGGGGCGTCCCCTACGCCGCGAGCATCGCCGGCCACCGGCTCGGCCCGCTGCGGATCTCCTCGATCGTGGCCGGACCGTGGCCGGCCGCGCACGGCCGCAACGTCGTGCTGTGCGGCCGGGAGGAACACGTCACCCTGGTGCTGCCCCACCACGGCACGGCCGCCCTGCTGCTGGACGGCAGCCGGCTGCCGCTGCGGCCGGGCGCGTTCGCCGTCGCCCGGGCCGGTCGCTCGGTCGTCCTGGAGGTGTCGGAGGACTTCTCCGGCACGGCCTTCCACTGGCCCCGGGAGGCAGCCGCCGGACTGACCGAGGACGATCTGCTGGAGCTGTCCGGGACGGCCTTCGGGACGGCCACCGGGACGGCCGCGCTGGTGGCGGCCTATCTGGGGCGGCTGGCCCGGCCGGTGGTCTCGCTGGACCCGCAGGTGGCCGCCCGGCTCGTCACCACGGCCCAGGACCTGCTCACGGTCCTCGCCCACGAACACCGCCGACGGGCGGCCCGGCCGGTGCCCGAGGAGGTGCGCGCCACGATCGCCAGGACGAAGGAGTACATCCTGCGGCGGCTCGGCGACCCCGCCCTCACCCCGGAGGGGATCGCAGCCGCCCATCACTTCTCGGTGCGCTACCTCCACAAGCTCTACCAGTACGAGGGTGTCACCGTGGGCCGCTGGATCCAGCGCCGGCGCCTGGAGATGTGCCGGCGCGAGCTGGCCCGGCCGTCGGCCCGGCCGGCCACGGTGGCGGCCGTCGCCGGGCGCTGGGGGTTCGTGAGCACCAGCCACTTCAGCCGGGTGTTCCGGGCCGCCTACGGGGTCACTCCGCGCGAGTGGCAGGCAGGCGCCCGGGAGCCGGGTACCTGGCCCACCGTGCCCGGCCCGGCCGAGCCGGTCGGTGCGACCCGGCCCGAGACGCTCTGACCCGGCGTCACCCGCAGTGGTGCGGCACCGTCCGGGCGACCCGGGTCGCCCGGACGGTGCCGGTCGGGCCGAGTCGGTCGGGTCAGTCCTCGGCGGCCGCCAACGCGGCCAGCAGGGCGGTCGCCTCGGCCAGCCGGGCCGGGTCCCCGGCGGTCTCGGCGAACGCCCGGGCCTCCCGCGCGGCCCCGAGGGCGGGCTCCCGCTCCCCGAGCTCCGCCAGGGCCTGCGCCTGGCCGAGCGCGGCGATGGCCTGGAGCAGCGGCACCTCGACCCGCGCGCCCACCAGACGCGCGTCGGTGAAGGTGTGTACGGCCTCCTGCGGCCGGCCGAGTGCCAGCAGCGCCCGCCCCTTCTGGGCGAGCGCGTTTGTCCGGGTGAAGTCGCCGATGTGCGCGGCGGGCGCGGTGGCCGGGTCGGCGAGCAGCCCGAGAATGGCGTCGGTGGTGGCCACCGCGTCCCCGTGGCCGCCCGTGCCGGCCTGGGCGGAGGCCAGGGCCAGCAGTGCCTGCGGGCGCCCCTCGCGGTCGCCCGCCGTCGCGAACAGCTCTGCCGCCCGCCGGGCCCGGCGGACCGCCTCGTCCAGCTCGCCCAGCCGGACGGCGGCGGCCGCCGCGTAGAAGTGCGCCCACGCCTCCTGGGTGGCATCCCCGCCCCGGCGGGCGAGTTCGGCCGCCTGCTCCGCGATCGCCGACGACTCGCGGGGCTGGTGCGAGCAGTAGTGCACCGCCCAGGCCAGGTAGTTGGCGTGGGTGGCGGCCAGGACGTCGTCGCCCAGCGCGTGGGCCGCCGTGCGGGACAGCCCGAAGACCGTGGGCCAGTGGCCCCAGTTGGTCCAGCGATCGGAGAACCAGTGCATGGACTCCGCCGTCCGCACCACCTCGGCATGACGGCCGGCCGCGGCCGCGGCGCGCAGCGCGGCCAGCCAGTTGGCGCTCTCGGCCTCCAGCCAGGCCTGCGCGGCCCGCGCCGAGCCGAACCCGCCGGCCGACGTCGCTCCGTCGGTCGCCGCCACGTCGGACGGCGACGGGCCGGGTTGGAACCACTGGCCGGCGGCCGCCGTCGTGTCGAGCAGCCAGCGGTGCAGCGCTGCCTCGGCGGCGGCGCGCTCCTGCGAGGTCTCCTCCTCCTGGAACCGCTCGCGCGCGTAGAGCCGCAGGAGGTCGTGGAACAGCAGCCGGTCGGTGGCGGTGTGGCCGAGCAGGCCCAGGTCGAGGAGCTCGTCGAGCATCTCCTCGACGAGGTCCGGGCCCAGGCCGGTGAGGGCGGCACCCGCCCCCGGGCCGAAGTCCGGCCCCGGGACGAGCGCCAGCCGGCGGAAGAGGCGCCGCACCGGCTCGGAGAGCTGTTCGTAGGAGAGCCGGAACGCCGAGCGGATGCGCAGATCCCCGGCGGTCAGGCGCTGGAGGCGCAGATCCTCGTCCCCGAGCCGCTCGGCGAGGCCGCGCGCGCTCCAGGCAGGCCGGCTCAGCAGCCGGTTGCCCGCGATGCGCAGCGCCAGCGGCAGGTGCCCGCACAGCTCGGCGATCCGCGCCAGCACCGCCGGGCCGGACTCGTCCGCACCGGCCGCCTCGTCCTCGCGCTGCGCGAGGATCGCGCCGAGCAGCGCGGTGGCGGCGCCGATGGGCAGCGGCGTCAGGACGAGCCGCCGCGCGTGCTCGATCCCGGCGAGCGTGCGGCGGCTGGTCACCCAGAGCCTGCTCGACCCCGGGCCGGGCAACAGGGCGCGCACCTGGGCCTCGTGGGCGGCGTTGTCGAGGACGACGAGGGCCTCCCGTTCCCGCATCAGGCGCCGATAGAGCACGCGGCGCTCGTCGGTCTCGGCCGGCAGGTCGCGTTCGCGGACGCCCAGTGCCCGCAGCAGGCGCGCCAGGGCCTCGTGCGGCACGACGGGTTCGGCATCCAGACCGCGCAGGTCGACGAAGAGGCAGCCGTCCGCGAACCGTCCGACCAGCTGCGCCGCGGCGTGCACCACCAGGGCGGTCTTGCCCAGACCGGGCGCACCGGAGACGATCGAGACCGGTGGACCCGCAGGGGCGGTGATGCTCCGTCCGAGCCAGGCGGTCTCGGTCTCGCGGCCGGTGAAGTCGGGTACCGCGGGCGGCAGGTCGCAGAGGCCGGGTGCCGCGGCGGCCTGCTGGCGCCGCCGGCCCGCGCGGGCCGCGCCCACCAACTCCTCGGTGGCGGAGCGGGCGAGCCCCAGGGCGACGGCGAGGGCCTGGACGGTACGGGCCTGGGGGCCGCGGCTGTGGCCGCGCTCCATGTCGCCGATGGCGCGGGCGCTGACGCCCGACTCCTCCGCCAGCTCCTCCAGGGTCAACCCGGCGTCGTGGCGGTGCGCGCGCAGCAGCGGCCCCAGGGCCGGCGGCACCGGCTGGCTCATCCAACCCCCCCGATAGGTGAGGGGCCATCATACTGGCGGGCGGCCCTGACCTGGGAAGACCTGTTCCTCCAGCCGGTGGCCGCCGTTCCGGGGGCCGGTGCCGGCCGTCTGGTCCCGGCACCCCGGCGGCCGGGGAGGTGGGCCGGTAGCGATGCCCGTGTCCTTCGGGATCCTCGAACTCGATGCTGTGGGCGGACCCAGGGCTGTCGGCGCCGCGACCAGGAGGGCGACACGGTCCTGGCTGGCGCCCCGCCGAACCCTCGGACAGTCGGTGCGCTCGATCCGGCGGCCGACTCCGAGGCGATGGTCGAGCGCGCCCGTTCGATCGGCTACGCGGTGGCGGACGACCGAACGAGGCCGGGCCGCCGGCAGAGCTAGTCGGAGCGGGTGGTCAGCTGTCGCTGCGGTAGTAGTCCATCGAGACCTTCACAGGACCGTTGTCGGTCACGGTCATCACCCGCACGATCGCGAGGTCGTGAGTGCTGCTTGAGCGTACGCAGAAGGCTCGTCCGGCCGGCAGATCGGCGAAGCTGAGGGCCATGGCCGGTCGCAGGTCGATGGCCGCCGAGCACTCGGTCGCGGTGGGCCGGCCGTTGGGGGTGATGGCGGCGTCGCTTCCAGGCGGGATCAGGAACTCGTTGGTGCTGTGCCCTATGGACCACCGGGTGGACTCTGCGGGCACCAGCTTGCCGGTCTTGATGTCGAAGTCGTAGGAGTCGTCGGGTGCGGTCAGGATCGTGCCGGTGTATGCCGCGGTGTACGTGGCCGGGCTCGCCGGGTTGGTCGGCGTCGGGCCGTCGGCCGCCGGTGCCGATGTGGCCGGGCCGGTGTCGCTGGCCGTCGGGCTGTCGTCGGCGGATCCCGTGGCTGCGAGGACCCGGTCGAGCTTGTCGGACAGGAGCACGCCGCCGACCGTGCCGCCGATGGCCACCACCAGCGCCGTCAGCAGCACCGTCTTCCGGGTCGCGCCCTTGCGGCGGGGCTTGTCCACCGTGGGTACCGCCGGATCGGCGACGGCCGGAGGTGAGGGGGGTAGCAGGGCGGTCGGCGCCTCGTTCCCCGGTTGCGGGGCGCTGTAGGAGCCGGTCGGGTCCAGGAGGGTGAGGAGGTCGGGAAAGGCGGTCGTGGGAACGAGGTCGGGGGAGGCCTTGGTGGGCAGGTGCTGCGGCGGGTCGGAGCGGCGGGTGATGTCGGTGCTGACCTGAGTGGGCAGCCAGTCGTCGGCGAAGCGCAGCCCGCCGCCCACGGCGGGGTGGTTGCGGGCGGCCTCGATGATCTCGGCGGGGGTGGGCCGGTCCTCGGGCTGCTTGGCCAGGCAGCGCAGCAGCAGCGCGTGCAGGTCGCCCGGGACGCGGCCGAGGTCCGGCTGCTCGTTCACCACCCGGTACAGCACGGTGGTCTCCGGTCCCTCGCCGAACGGCTGGGTGCCGCCGGCGGTGTACGCCGCCAGCGAGCCCAGCGCGAAGACGTCCGTCGCGGGCGTGGCCGGCCGACCCAGGGCCTGCTCGGGCGCCATGAAGGCGGGGGAACCGATCCGGAAGCCGGTGCCGGTCAGCGCGACGGCGTCGGCCGCGCGGGCGATTCCGAAGTCGATCACGCGCGGCCCGTCGGCCGCGATCAGCACGTTGGCGGGCTTGAGATCCCGGTGCACCACCCCGGCGCCGTGGATCGCCTGCAGTGCCTCCGCGATCCCGCCCATGAGCAGCAGGACCGTGCGCGCCGGCAGCGCGCCGTGTTCCCGGACCACCTGCTGCAGCGACGGGCCCGGAACGTACGCGGTGGCCAGCCAGGGCACGTCGGCGTCCGCTCCGGAGTCGATCACCTGGGCGGTGTACAGCCCGTGGATCCGCCGGGCGTTGGCGACCTCCTGTGCGAAGCGCCACCGGAACTCCGTGTCCTGCGCGAACTCCGGCCGAACCGTCTTGAGGGCCACCGGCCGGCCACCGGGTGTGTAGGACAGGTAGACCCGCCCCATTCCGCCTGCTCCGAGCCGGGCGTGCAGCCGGTAGCCGCCCACTTCGCCCGGGTCGTCGGGCTGTAGCGACTGGAAGGGTGTTGACGCGGGCAGGGAGGCCGGGGACATGTCGACGGGCATGTGGAAGGTCTCCAGTGGTGCGAGTGGTGAGCGGGGGCGAGGGCGGCGCGACGGGAGTGCCGGCCGTTCAGCAGACCGTCCCTCCCGGGACCGGCTTGAGTTCGATGAGGTAGGCGTCCACGGCGTCGTTGACGCAGGCGTTGCTGCGGCCGTAGGCGGTGTGGCCGGGTCCCTTGAAGGTGAGCAGCATGCCGCCGGGCAGTTGGGCGGCGAGGCCCTGCGACCACTGGTAGGGCGTGGCCGGGTCGCCGGTGGTGCCGACGACCAGGGCCGGGGGCAGGCCCTCGGCGTTCACGCGGTGCGGCTGCTGCTGTCCGGCCGGCCAGTCCTTGCAGGTGAGTTCGGCGAGCACGGCGGAGGTGCCGAAGACCCCGGCCTCCCGGTCGGCGCGCTCCAGCAGCTCCCAGTAGGGCTGCGAGTCCCTCGGGTGCGGCTGGTCGAGGCAGTTGACGGCGGTGATGGCGACGGAGGAGTTGTCGGGGGCCTGCTCGGCGGAGCCGCCCGGGTCGGACCCGGAGCCGGTGCTGTCGCTCTGGCCGGATATGCCGGGGCCGGCGATCTCGGCGAGTTTCGTCCCGTCGCCGCCCCGCGCGGCGCGCAGCGCCTCGGACAGGTCCTGCCACTGGGACTCGGGTGAGTACATCGACTTGGTGAGGGCGGTGAGCAGCATGTTCTGGTCGAGCCGCTCGGTGGTGCCCTTGATGGGCAGCGGGTGTTTGGCCGTCCGCCGGTGCAGGTCGGTGATCACCTTGTGGATGCCCTCCGGGGTGGGGGCGGGGCAGGCGTCGTGGACCACGGTGGCGCACTGCCGGGCGTAGTCGTCCACCGACTTCCGGAAGGCCTTGCTCTGCTGGAGGGCGGCCTCGGACCAGTCGAGTGAGGGGTCGACCGCGCCGTCGAGGACGAGTGCGCGGACCCGGTGCGGGAACAGTTCGCCGTAGACGGTGCCGAGGTAGGTGCCGTAGGACCAGCCGAGGTAGCTGAGCTTCTCGTCGCCGAGGGCCGCGCGCAGCACGTCCAGGTCGCGGGCCGCGTCCAGCGTCCCGACGTGCGGCAGGATGGCTCCGCTGCGGGCCTTGCAGGCGGCGGCCTGCTTCTCGGCGTCCGCGAGCGCGGCGCTGCGTTCGGCGCCGGTCTTCGGATAGACGCTCGTTGAGGTGGCGTCGGATGCGGGTTGGTCCTGGTCGGCGGAGTCGGAGGAGCCGCAGTCGACGGCCGGCTTGCTGCCGGCCACGCCCCGCGGGTCGAAGCTGACGATGTCGAAACGGGCGCGGGTCCGTTCGCCGAAGGAGGAGAGGCCGCCGGACTTCAGCTGCTCGACCCCGGATTCGCCCGGTCCGCCGGGGTTGAAGACCAGGGAGCCGATGCGCTGGGCGGGGTCCGCCGTGACGGACCTGGCCAGCGGCAGGGTGAAGGTCTGGCCGGTCTCCGGGTGCGCGTAGTCCATCGGGACGGTCAGCGTGGCGCACTGCAGTTCGCCGCACGTGGTCCAGGTCGGCTTCTGCCGGTAGAAGGTCTGCAGGGCGCTCTGCTGCGCGGCATCGGTCGGCCCCGTGTCGGCGGCCTCCGCAGCCGTGTCCCCGTACGCCGGGAGGCATCCGGCAAGTGCCGTCACGCCGAGTGCGGCCAGGGCCGGGATCAGGCCGGCACGCTTGCTCGTCGGGTGCTTCATGGGAGTACTCCAGAGGGACTTGGCAGGGTTGTGACGCACCGCGCCCGCGATGACCGGCGGCGCCGGGCACCACCTCGGCGGCCCGGGCGGCTGGGCCGAGGGCTCCATCCGCCGGGCCGGTGGCAGCCCCCGGGCGCGTGGGGGATCGCGCCCGGGGATGTCTCACGGCGCCGCGGCCGGTCCGCCGACTCCCGGCGAACGGCCGCGCTGTTCGGCTCCTGCCGGGTCGCTCCGCTGTGACCTCACAGATGATGGCCGAGCGAAGCTGAGGATTTGATGAGGGCGGCCCGGGGCCACACCTCGGGCTATCCTGGCCGCCGTGCGAGTACTGGTGGTCGAAGACGACGATGACCTGCGGTTTGCCGTGGCTGCCGCACTGCGCAGCGAGGGGCTGGCCGTCGACGAGGTGGCCGATCTGCCGGCCGCCGACGAGGCGCTGTTCGTCACCGGATACGACTGTGCGGTGTTCGACCGAATGCTGCCCTCCGGGGACGCCGTCGAGTACGTGCGCGAGCTGCGCCGCGCCGGGCGGACCGTCCCGGTACTGTTCCTCACCGCCCGGGACACGGTCGCCGACCGCGTCGAGGGGTTCGCCGGCGGCGGCGACGACTACCTGGTCAAGCCGTTCGCGGTGCCCGAGCTGGCGGCCCGGGTGCACAGCCTGTGCCGACGGGCGGCCACCGTCCGGCCCCCGGTGCAGCACATCGCCGACCTGGAGATCGACACCGCCCGCCGCCAGGTGCACCGGGACGGCGTGCTGCTGCTCCTGACCCGCAAGGAGTTCGCTGTACTGGAGCTGCTCGCGACCCGGGCCGACCAGGCCGTACCCCGCGCCGACCTGATCGAGAAATGCTGGGACGAGATGACCGAGCCGAACTCCAACGTCGTCGAGGTGCTGGTCTCCCAGCTGCGCCGCAAGCTCGGCGACCCGCCGCTGATCCACACGGTCCGCGGCGTGGGTTACCGGCTGGCACCGCCCGGCACCGGCGCGGGCGACCGGTGCTGACGGCCGCGGCCCGGATCCGGCGACTGCGCCGGCGACTCACCGCGCTGTTCGCCCTCACCAGCGCGATCGGACTGATCGGCCTGGCGGCGTTCGCCATCCGCACCGACGACAAATCCTGGAGCGACCGGCTCGACGACGCGCTCACCCTACAGACCGGCCAGGCGATCCTGCTCCTGAACTTCGACGAGGACGACGACCGGCTCGACACGCAGTACCTGCAGGACGGGATGGAGACCGACTGCCCGCCGGTGACCGTGGTGGCCGGTCCGGCCGACCGGCCCACCGTCTCCTACGCCCCGCGCAAGCCCTGTGTCCGGGCCCACACCGAAGACCTGGAAGCGGTGGCCGCCGAAGCGATGCGGGAGGGATCGGCGGTCGTGGCCGACGCACGCGGCGACAACGGCCACCTGATCCGGCTGCTCGCCGCGCCCTACGCGGGAGCCGACGGCCAGTCGACGGCCGGCGCCGTGGTCGCGGTCGACGACACCACCGCCGACCGGGCCGCGCACCGCAAACTGGCCCTGCTCCTGGTGGCCGGCTGCGCGGTCCTGGTAACCCTGTCCGCTGTGGCCGGACACCTGCTCTCCGGACGGGCGATCCGGCCGGCGCTGACGGCGCTGCAGCAGCAGGAGGAGTTCCTCGCCGACGCGGCCCACGACCTGCGCACACCCACCGCCTCCCTGCGCGGCCTCGCGGAGACCGCGCTGCGCGACGACGAGCACCGCACCGCCGCGCTCGAACGGACCGTGCGCCTGGCGTCCCGGATGGGCGACCTGATCGACGGCCTGCTCACCCGGGCCCGGCTGATGGCCGGTGTTGCCACCCTGGCCAGCCAGCCGCTACGCCTGGACCAGCTCGTCGAGGTGGTCGTCGATGACATCGAAGCCGGCGAGCACCGCGTGAGCGTCCACACCGAACCGGTCGTCGTGCTCGCCGATCCCGAGCTGCTCCGGCGCGCGGTGGCCAATCTGCTCGGCAACGCGCTCCTCCACGGCCATGCCCCGGGTCTGCCCGCAGAGGTCGACGTCACCGTGGCCGCCGACGCAACGGTGACCATCGACGACGCCGGCCCCGGCATCCCCCCGGCTCTGGCCGGCTCCCTCTTCCAGCGTTTCCAGAGCGGCGCCGGCTCCACCGGCCTCGGGCTGTCCATCGCGTCCTGGGTCGCCCAGGCCCACGGCGGCTCCCTCGACGTCGGCACCAGCCCGCGCGGCGGTGCCCGCTTCACCCTCCGCCTGCCGCGCCGGACGAAGTAGGCCAACCCTCCTGGGACCGGCCGGGCGCGGCCACTGCGCGACCACGCATGCCCTGACCTGCTTCGTTCCCTTGTTCGGTGCAAGGGATTTCGCTGGTGGTCGGAGATCAGAAGCCTTCGTGGCAAGGGCGGTGCCGCTGTCGCCCTCGGCGGCAAGCCCCACGGCGCCGGCGGTGACGGCGGGCCGACCCCCGTCGATGTGGCATGTCCTGGTCAATTCTGTGCCGGGGGCGCTTCCCCGCCCGCCTCGCCGGGTAGTGACAGGTGGCTGCCCGACGACGAGGAGGATCCGATGGGCAAGGCTGATCTGTACGCCCTGGACGTGTCGCAGGCTGCTTGGGAGAAGAGTTCCCGCAGCGTGGCGCAGGACGACTGTGTCGAGGCCGCCCAGTTCCCCGGCGGTGGGGTTACGCTCCGCGACTCCAAGAACGCAGAGCAGGAGCCGCTACGGTTCACGGCCGGCGAGTGGTCGGCCTTCCGTCGCGGTATCGAGGCGGGCGAACCGTAGGGCTGATGCCCCGTGAAGGGCGCCGGCTACGCGCGGCCGACGCCTTCACGGGGCCTGCGCGGGCGTCACTCCCAGACCGTCCCCAGCCGGTCCGGGCGGTTGGTGGCCCAGCCTTCGAGCCTGGCCCGGTCGGCTCCTGGCCGGGACTCCCGGGCCGGAGATCCGGCCGGGTACCCGAGAAACGCCTCCCTGCTGCGGCCGGAGTACCGTGGGTGGGGTCGGGGCGGTCGCGCCGCGCGCGCTGCTCGCAGGCATCTGCCGAAGGACTCGACCGGGGGCCCGGTGCCTCCAGGAGGGGGTGCCGCCCGTGGCCGTTCGTGTTCCGGCCGCCCACTGCGCCGTCGTGTCTCACGGCACGAGGTGTCATGTACGTGGCCGATGACTCCGAGCAAAGCCCGGTCGGAGCCGTCGGGAGGGTTACGGTGCCGATCCCGACGGACGGGCCGGGCGAGGTGCTGGTCGGCTTGCGCGGCGGGTCGGAGGTGTTCGCGGCTTGGTCCGCCGGGCCGGTCGCGGTCAACACCCGGGTGGTCGTGATCGACACGATCTCCGCCCGGTCGGTGCTCGTCGAGCCGTTGCCGCCCTGAGTCCGGCGGTCCCGCGGCCCTCGTCGAGCTGTTGCAGGTCAGGTGGTTCGTCATGTTGTTCTGGCACGTGCCCGCGCCCAACGAGGCCATGCTCATCTCCGGTTCCAAGCGGCAGTCGCAGGACACCCAGTTCCGGATCGTCACGGGCCACGGGAGCTTCGTCGTTCCCGTCAAGCAGAAGGCCCGCATGTTGTCCCTGGCCCTGCAGGAGGCGGAGATCGCCGAGGACTGCGTCACCCAGCAGGGCATCCGGCTCACCGTCCGCGCGGTCTGTGTCTTCAAGGTCGGCGACGACGCCGTGTCGATCGCCAACGCGGCCCGGCGCTTCCTGTCCGAGCAGAACCAGATGCAGGAACTGGTCGGACGGATATTCGCAGGTCACCTGCGCTCCATCATCGGTGGGCTGACCGTGGAGCAGATCATCAGGGAACGCAGCCGGGTCGCCCAGGAAGTCATGGCGGGCAGTCACGGCGAGATGGAGAAGCTCGGCATCGTGGTGGACGCCCTGCAGATCCAGGAGATAGAGGACGCCACCGGCTACATCGACAACCTCGCCGCGCCGCACGCGGCGGCGGTGGCCAGTCAGGCCCGGATCGCCCAGGCCAAGGCCGACCAGGAGGCGAGCGAACGGGAGCAGCAGGCCGCCGCGCTCAAGGCCGAGTACGAGCGGGACACCGCGATCAAGCGGGCCGGCTTCCTCGCGGAGACCGAGCAGTCCAGGGCGCGCGCCGCCCAGGCCGGGCCGCTCGCCGAGGCACGGGCCACCCAGGAGGTCACCGAGGAACAGACCGCCCTCGCGCAGCGCAATGCGGCGCTCACGGCGCAGCGGCTGGAGGCGGAGGTGCGGCGCCCCGCCGACGCCGAGGCCTACCGGAAGCGGACGCTGGCCGAGGCGGACCGCGACCGGGTGAAGTTCGAGGCCGACGCCGGCGCCTACACCGAACGGACCCTGGCCCAGGCCCAGGCGGACGCCAACGCCGCCCGCGCGGCGTCACTGCGGGACGGCAACCAGGAGCTGATCGCGGCCAACCGGATCGTGGAGGCCCTCCCCGTACTCGCCGACGCGGCGGCGCGGGGCATGGCGGGCGCCGATCTGACCGTCCTGAACGGCACCGACGGGGTGAACCAGATCGCGGCCGGCATCGCCGGCCAGGGGCTGGCCATCCTACGGTCCCTCCAGCACTCCGCGGGGCCCACAGCGACTTCGACGACCGGCGCGTCGGTCGCAGACCCGAACGTCAACGGCCGCCCCACGCCCCGCCTCCCCGACCGGAGCTGACCCGGACACTCCGCCGAGAGAGTCGTCGAGGACAGCTCGCAGGGAGTCGGCCAGGCTGGGCGCGGTCAGCGCGGTCGCCCCGATGCCCGCCCCGATGACGGTCTGCTCGTCGACGCGGTGAGGAGGTCCACGATGAGGCGCCCGAGGATGCGTGTGGATACAGGCCGGGCGACGCCGGGCGTCCGGCTTTCGCGCGGCGGGCAGAACGGGGGCGCCACCGAGCGGTGGCGCCCCCGTTCTGCCCGCGGTCGGGACACAGACCCAGCAGTGACGGTGGGTCCGGGCGGGAGGCCGGCTGTGTCGCGGGCCGCACTGCTGCTCGGCACCCCCCTGGGCGAGCTCGGCCGAGCCGAGGAGGCGGTGGCTGTACCGGCCCTGGGCCACGCGCGGAGTCTGTCGTCCTGCCCACCCTGCGGTAGGCCATCGGTGACGAGGTGTCACGTACTGTTCAAGTTTGTCGCCGGTGCGGCCCGGGACGGGATCGGGGGTGCCTGCTCGACCTGGTTGGGTGCGCGCTCCTGGACGGCGGACCGGCGCGATGATCCAGGGGCGCGCGGCGGTGTCTCCGCGCCATGCGCGGTGCGGCGCGCTCGGTCGAGAACGCGTGAGTCCCGGGTCAGAGTTTGAACATGGCGGCGTAGGGCTGGGTGATGCGTTCCTGCCGCGATCCGAAGTCGACGAGCACCGCGATGTCGCTGTCGCCTTCCACGCCGATGGCCCGGCCGAGGCCGTACTGGTCGTGAGTGACGCGGTCGCCGACGGCGAAGTGCTTGCGCGGTGCTTCGATCCGGGCCTTGAAGGGGCTGGTGGGCAGGACGCGGCGGACTGCTGCAGATTTCGTCATTCCCTGCATTATGCGCCGGAAATTGCGGGAGCGGGTCCTTCCGGAGCATTCAATTTCGGAGTTCGACAGGAACGCCCGTGCGCTGTCCAGCGGGCCCCGGATGGCGCCGGCGGGCGTGGCGCTTCGCTGTTCGCGGCCAGGGCAGGCGCTCCGCGCCCGCGTCGGCCGCCCTCTCCATGCCTGGAGTCGGCGGCGCCGGCAGGGCGGGAGGCATGCTCAACGAGGCTGCTCCCCATGTGTGTTGATGGTCCCGGAGCCTGGCGATCGGCGGCCCGGGGGAAGGGGCCTCGCGGAACCGGGGGTGAAATATCCGCCCGTGGTGGGCTGGGGCCTGCTAGAGTCGTTTTAGTTGCAGTAGTGGTTCCCATGAACTTTGTGTGCGCCTGCTGATGTATCGCAGGCGCCTTTTTGTTTCCCGGCTCTTCCCCGGGTGGGTGCTCATCGCGGCGACTCGAAACGCGCGCTGTGCGGGTTTCGGACAGCCCCTTGAAGGAGATTTCTTTATGGCTAATGGCACTGTGAAGTGGTTCAACGCGGAAAAGGGCTTCGGCTTCATCGAGCAGGAGGGTGGCGGTCCTGACGTGTTCGCCCACTACTCGAACATCAACGCCAACGGCTTCCGTGAGCTGCTCGAGGGCCAGAAGGTCGAGTTCGACGTCACGCAGGGCCAGAAGGGCCCGCAGGCGGAGAACATTCGTCCGCTGTAGTTTCTGCCACGGCACCCGCCTGGTAGCGAGGGGCCCGCACCGCGTACATGATGCCCGGTGCGGGCCCCTCGGCATTGCTCCACCACGCGTTACCCGGCCGTTCAGGCCCCCTGGCTCCGCCACCGGCGGCCATCCCCACGCGAGACGCACAGCGTCGCGTCCGGATCGGCGCCCTGCCGTGACAACCCACGGTTCGAGGATCTTCGCTCCCGCCCTCCGCGGTGAGCGTCGACCTGAGGTGACGTGCCGCACGGTTCTACCGTCCACGCCCCGCTCCCCATACTTTCGGCCCGTTCCCTGGCGATCTCCTGCCGGCGCCCCGCGCTGCGGAGTCGCCTCGCGACGTGCCGTCCCAGGAAGGTTTCGCATGAACCGCTCCAGTCGCTCCCCGTACCAGAACACCAACTCCCGCTCCTCGGCCTCCGCCCGCTCCTACGGATCCCGCTCCGGCGGCAGCTCCTTCTACGGCGACCGGCCCGCCGGTGGCCGGAGCTTCCGTCAGGGCTCGTCCCCTCAGGGAGAGTTCGCGATGCCGGTGAGCACCACCCCGGCGCTGCCGGCCGTCGAGTCCTTCGACGAGCTGGAGATGCCGAAGGCGCTGCTGTCGGTGCTGACCCGGCAGGGCGTCACCGCGCCGTTCCCGATCCAGGCCGCCACGCTGCCGAA
>NZ_JBITZW010000020.1:0-142475 GCF_044547105.1 Kitasatospora sp. NPDC052868
AGCTGGCGCCCCGCCACGACGTCGGCAAGACCGTCAAACGCGAACCCACACTCCAAGCCCACCTCGCCGCGCGAGGTTAAAGATCAAGCTGAGAAGCCGTTGCTCTATCGATCATGGTGAGCGCCCATTCGAGTGTGATGACTCGGTCGGGTGATTTCCCGGCGCCAGGGCATGAGGGCGTGGCATCCCGTGCGGTTCGTGGGTGTCTCCATCCGGGCGTCAGGAGGTTTGCCCGCCTGCCACAGCTCCACAGGATCTTCCGACACGCCGGGTTTGCCGTGGCCAGCCGACCAGCCGAGTCTCCCCGATCTGGGCTCTACCGGCCGGACGCTGATGAGCGGGACCCAGTCGGAGCCCGACGAGTGCTGGCGGGGCAGCCGCGACCGATCCACCGTTCGCGGCCGCCCGGCCGCTTGCTCGTTACTGACCCACGCTCCTAGCGGTGGACATCCTCGGGGGGCTGTACGCCTGAGGCGCCTCCCGGTTGCCGGCGCCGACTGACAGCACCCATGATGATCTTGATCGCAAGCCCGAGGACGACGAGATCAGCGATCATCTGCCCGGTGACCACAAGCCGAGCCGCCTGGCTCTTGGCCGTGATGTCGCCGAACCCGACCGTCGAGAAGATGGTGACGGCGAAGTACAGCCCGTCGGTGTGGGTCAGCGGCCCGCCGAAGTTACCGGCCGACATCGCGGCCATGACGACATAGGCGCTGGCGAACAGCAGCAGGAACAACGGAACGCTGGTGGCCAGGGCTTCGACGGCCCGCAGTCCCGGGAACGGTGACCGGATGATCGAGCGGACCTGAAACGCGACCAATCCGACGAACACCACCAGCCCGACTACCAGCATCGTGACGGCGGACCAGGTCGAGGAGCGGTCCAGGGGCAGCAGAAAGTACAAGGTCACCAGCGCGGTGGCGGATCCCACGATCCGCAGAACAGCCCGCACGATCATGCGGCGCGGGGGTCTGACCTCTCGCCGGGTGTCCGGCCCGGGGCCGGCGCTGTCAGTCATTGGTCGCGGTGTGTGTTGGAGGGCTCACCGACAGCGGCGCGCACCCAATCGTGAGCACTGCCGGGGTCGAGGGCGGCGAGAAACTCTGTGAGCGAGCCATCCCAGCTGTACTTCGCACGTTCGGCCGCTGCCGCGGCGACCATCTGCCGTGTGTCTGCGTCCTTGCAGCGAACCAGCGTGATGGCGGCATGGGGGCCGGCTTCCGCGAGGATCCTGTGGGCTTGCTGCTCGTTGGATCGGACGTGTCCTTTACGCACTTCAGCGGCGTGCGCCCCGACCTCTGCTCCTTTCAGCGTGGAGAAGAGGCCCATGAATCCGACCGTCCATGAGAGGGAGATGCGCAACAGGGCGTTCGCAAAACCGCTGGCCGTCAGCACGCGAGACTGAGTCAGTTTCAGCGAGCCGTCGGCGTTTCCTCTGATCACTACAGCAGTCGCGCCGCCCTTGCGGGCCTTTGTGCGGAAGCCTCGCCCGAGCGACGCCAGCATGTGTTCGGCGCGACGGTGGTTGTCGAAGCTGGCGATGACTACCGATTCCTGCCCGGATTGTGCGACCTGCGTGGTCTCCGACGTCATGGGGTGTCCTTCGCAGCCGAGTGACCGAGGTCAAGACCTGGCGGAGGGTGCAGCCAGGCCTGCTCGATGGGCTTGCTGTCCTATTTTAGCTGTTCAGAAGCCTGCTGCTCTATCGATCATGATGGGCGCGGGTTCGAGTGTGGTGGCTCGGTCGGGTGGTGTTGGGTCCGGGCGCGCATGAAGACAGAGCCCGTGGTGCAGCTCGGGGTTGTCGAAGCCGTCGAGCCCGCCGGGAGGCCCTGATGTCGCAGTTGTACGCCCCTGTCGAGGCTGGCTCCAACTCTGCCGCTCCTGAGTGTGACTGCCTCGCGCACCGGTTCGGGAACGCCGGGGACCGGCCGCACAGGAGGCCGAGGTATCCCTCCGACATGAGGGACGGGGAGTGGGCGGTGGTCCACGACGCGATGCCCGTGCCGCCGTGGCTGGAGGGGCGGGGCGGCCAGCCGGAGGGGTACTGCCACCGGCAGATGGTCGACGCGGTCCCGTACCTGGTCGCGGGCGGCATCACCTGGCGGGCAATGCCGCTGGACTTCCCCGCCTGGGACCGGGTCTACGCCTTCGCCCGGCGTTGGCGTGTCTCGGGACTGCTGTCCGAGCTGCACGACCGGTTGCGCGGCCTGGTCCGCGAGGACGCCGGACGGGATCCGGAGCCCACTGCGGCGATCGTCGACTCGCAGACGGTCCGCGCGTCTGCGGCCGTGCCGCGGGCCACGTCCGGGTGGGACGGCGGGAAGCGAACGCCGGGCCGCAAACGGCATGTGGTCGTCGACGCTCTCGGCCTGCTGCTGGCCGTGATCGTCACCGCCGCCAGCGTGCAGGACCGTGACGCCGCCCGGCCGCTGTTGGATCGCCTGCGCTCGCGCTTCACGAGGATCACTCTTGCGTGGGCCGACGGCGGCTACGCGGGCCAGCTGGTGACCTGGGCGGCCGAGAAGCTCCAGCTGACACTGCAGATCGTCAAGCGCAGCGACGACGCCGCAGGATTCGTGGTGCTGCCGCGCCGGTGGGTGGTGGAGCGCACGTTGAGCTGGCTGGTGCGCACGCGCCGTTTGGTGCGCGACTACGAGACGCTGCCCGCCGTCCACGAGCAGATGGTGCTGTGGTCGATGACGATGCTCATGACGCGGCGGCTGGCCCGGCTGCCAGGGTGAACCTGCTCGGGGCCGGCTTGGCCAACCAGCCCCGGCCCACCAGCCGCTTCGCCTTCACCCGCACGCCTTCAGCCCGGGCCGAGAGCACATCCGATCCGATTGCGGCCGTGATCTCCTGACAGCTCATCATCCCGCTCCCGCCTGCGTGGCGGTGCTCGATCAGCAAGGCCATGATGCGCTGGTAGTCCACCGCCAGTGAGCCCACCGGCAACCCGGGCCGCCATACCGGCACGACCGAACCCGCACGCGCCGCCTGCGGTGGCACGACCTCGGGCGCGGTCTCCACCGGCTCGCAGGTGGCCGACGTCTGCGGAGACTCACTGTCCACCTTCGCCGCCGGCTCCGCCCGCGGCGCGGACAGGACCTGCCCGACGCGCTGCCGGGCGACGACCCAGTCCTCCCAGCCCGTCTCAGCCTCGGCCAAGACCCGGTCGGCTTCCTCCCGAAGCCCGTCCACACGCTCGCGCGCGGCCAGCTCCCGCTCCTCCAGCAGACCCAACGCCGACGGCATCCGGCACCTCCACCGACGAGACAATCCGACGGCCCGACTCTGCCTCGCTACGAAGGACTTCATGCCTGACCTGCAGAAACTCACCGATCAGATTCGGAAAACAACGGCTTCTGAGAGGTTGGCGAACATTGAGGATGCCGCTAGGCGCGCGGAGGTGATGGGTGCGGGCGTTCTCATCTGGTGAGGTGCCTGCCGGCTTCCCCCTGCTTCGCCTTGACCGGGATGCGGAGGTATGTGACTCGTCAAGGTGCCTCCGGGGCTGACGGCGTGTTTCGAGGTTCAGGGATGCCCGGATCGACGGCGGCAGGCCGTGTCCGACGCCTCCTGGCTGGTTGCCGTAGCCGGCAGGACCGAGTTCCGAAGTCGTATCGGCGAACTTCTGCTGGCCAGCGGAGGGCCTTATGCCGGCGCGGCCTACTGCGTCACTCTTGCCACGTTCGGCGACAGTGCCGACGCAGACCTGCTGTGCAGATATCTTGATCACTACTTGCTGCGGCCTGACCTCGACTACGACCAGGGCCTTGCTCTTGGCGCGCTGCTTCACCTCGATGCCGCCCTCGGGACCGAGCACGCATCCCGCTACCTTTCCGCAGATGGCTTGTGGCTTCAGTGGACCGACGCTCCGCCCAAGAGGGACCTGGATCCGCAGCGTATTCGGCAGTTCGTGGACCAGCTGCGCTCCTTCGCCGGCGAGTGCGCTGAACTCTTCGCAGCGCTGGAGAACGAGCATTGATAGTTCGTCCTCTCTGAACCTCCTGTCGCCCACCAGTCCACTTGGCGGCCCTGGCCGTCGGCATGTCAGCGGGCTCTGACAGCATCACGGTCATGACCGACACTGATGACCTCGTGCAACGCGTCGCCGGCCGGGCCGCATCGGACAACGAGGACCTTCCCGCGCCTGTCGGCGATGCCCAGATTGCGGAGGCCGAGAGGCAACTGGGGTTCGCGCTGCATCCCCTGCTTGCGCGTCTGTACCGCGAAGTCGCTGACGGCGGCTTCGGCCCTGACTACCGACTGCTGCCGCTGCTCGGTCCGGGCTCCAGCGTCGCCGGCGAGTACCTGACGCGACGTGAGGCGTCCGTTGGCGTGGAGCACCCGGAGTGGCCCGAAGGCGTCGTACCGATCCTGACCTGGGGTTGTGCCATGTACGCAGGCGTTGATTGTCTCAGTGAGGACGGTCAGGTCCTGCTCTTCGAGCCGAACCCGTACAGCGGCGGATCGTGGGACCAGTGTTGGTTCCTCGACTCCGCCAGCCTCGCAGCGTGGCTGGAGACCTGGCTCGCGGGGACGGGCTGGTTCGAGGAGGACGCCTTTGACAGGGACGACCTGGTTGAGCCTCAGCCATGGGACCAGGCAGCAAGCCGACTGCCCTCCGGCGCATAGCGGAACACCGACGCTTCGTCCCGTTGGGCCGGGTCCGGCCGGAGTCCAGCGCGGAACCGAGGGCCGGTAGCGGCCTGTCCGCTCCGGCACCCAGGCGTCCATCGGGTTGTGGTGCGCGTGCGCGCGGTTGGAACGACGCGCCAGGTCCAGCGGGAACGGGTTGAGCAGTGGCCCGGATCCGGCATCACGGTGCAGGTCGTAGAACCTGCGCAGCACCATCTCTGTGTGGGCGGCGGTCGACGGAGCATAGCCGCGCCCAGGCCTCCTTAGGGGATGACCCCGTGGCGTCCCTGACGTGCTGCCGACACCCTCTCCGGCACAACCCTTACGATTCTGAGGCGACGTCAACTCCCTTTCTTTGCACGTACGGTCATCGACATGACCGGAATCCGTCGCACAGTCGCAGCGGCAACTCTGCTGCTCGCCCTGCCCCTGTCCGTGGCCGCCGCCGCACCTGCCCTGGCCGCGCCCACGCCCGCGGCCACTGCCGCGAACCCCGTGCCGACAGGGGTCCATGCCGAACTACCGCGCCCGACGGGCCCGTTCTCGGTCGGCCGGGAGATCCTGCACTTCGTCGACCAGGACCGGCCCGACCCGTGGGTACCGTCGGCGGGCCCGCGCCAGCTGATGCTCTCGATGTACTACCCCGCAAAGGCGGGGACGGGCGGGCCGGCCCCGTACATGACTCCCGAGGCGGCCCGCCTCATGCTGGACGGGAAGATTCCGGGCAACACGATCCCCACCTCAGCGGTCGCGGGCACCCGGACCTGGGCGAGGTCCGACGCGCGCCCCGCGCACGGGCGCTTCCCGCTCGTGGTGCTGTCCCCGGGTTTCACCATGCCGCGCACCGAACTGACCAGCCTCGCCGAGGATCTGGCCAGCCGTGGATACGTCGTCGCGCTCGTCGACCACACCTACGAGAACACCGGTACCACTTTCCCCGACGGCAGGACGCTCACCTGCGTGATCTGCGGCCGGATGCCAGAGGGAGGTCCCGAGGCCGTACCCGCAAGCCGGGCGAAGGACGTGTCCTTCGTCATCGACCAGCTGACCGCCCACCCCCACCCGGCCTGGCGCTACTCGCGCATGATCGACGACGACCGGATCGGCATGGCCGGGCACTCGCTCGGCGGTGCGGCGGCCGTACCGGCCCTCCTCACCGACGACCGGATCCTGGCCGGGGTGAACCTCGACGGCACCATGGACATCAAGGTCCCCGCCACCGGGCTCAACGGCAAACCGTTCATGATGATCGGCCACCCGCTGGACGGCGAGGAGGACCCCAGCTGGACGGAGAGCTGGCCCCACCTGGACGGCTGGAAGCGGTGGCTGACCGTCGCCGGTGCCAACCACAGTTCCTTCACAGACGTCCCGGTACTGGCCGAGAAGCTCGGTATCCCCAGCCCTCCCGGCACCACGGTCTCCGCCAAGCGGGGGGTGGAGCTCACCCGGTCCTATGTCGCGGCCTTCTTCGACCTGCACCTGAAGGGCATCGACCAGCCGATCCTCGACGGGCCGACCGCGGACCACCCGGAGGTCAGCTTCGAGCTTTAAGGGTCAGACGGTCGGCAGGAAGCCGGCCGAAGTCTTCAACTCCACTGCGAGGAAGCCGTCATGAGTGTCGTCCCGAGCGGCGGGTGAGGGAGATGCAGGCCCATCCGGCGGCGATCAGCAGGGCACCGGCGGCGCCTGCCGGCCATCGCCATCCGCCGGGCGAGCCCGTCGGGGGAAGCTCACCCGACGGGCTCGGGGACGGCACCGGCGCAGGGTTGGTCCGGGTGGGCGAGGGGCTCGGGCTCGTCGGACTCGGCGAGGACGACGTTGGTGAAGGCGAAGGCGAAGGCGAAGGCGAGGGCGACGGGGAAGGTGACGGCGAGGGCGAAGGACTGGGCGAGGGCGAAGGACTCGGTGATGGCGAAGGCGAAGGAGACGGCGAAGGAGACGGCGAAGGAGACGGCGAAGGCGCCTGACAGGCGACCTCCACCTCGCCCAGCCGCAGAGCCGTGATGTCGCCCTGGTAGACCGGCTGTCCGGCGGTGTCATTGAGGGTCCCGGACACATTGATGTCCAACCAGGCCTCGGCGGTGGCCTGGCGGGTCTGCGCGGCAGGGTCCTGGTGCGGTGTCACCACCACGGTCAATGTGCTCGGCCCGACGTTGGTCACCCCGAAGTCCGCCCCGGTGACCGGGAGGATCGTGGTGCCCAGGCCGACGTTGTAACCGAGGACGGTGATCCGGCTGCTGTCGGTCCTGTTGTACGCCAGGGCGTACGGGCCGACCGGCGGCGGCACGCACTCCGCGTAGGAGTCGAGCGAGGCCACCGACCCCGCGGACGTCGGGGCCAGCCCGATCAGCCCCTTCTCGTTGAACAGCACCTCCAGCGCGGTCAGCTGGGCCTGCGCGTAGTACTTGGCCGGGTCGGTGGCGGTGCGGGTCGTCATCGTGCTGATCGTGATCCGCTGCAGCATGCCGTCGGGATCCGAGAAGTCCCCGGGGTCGGCGTCCGGGACGGTGGTACTCACCGCTCTGCCGTAGGTACCGGTGTAACCGGCCATGCCGATCGCGGGCACGGACTGGTAGGTGAGCTGGACCAGCGTCGCCTTCGCCAGCTCCCCGGGGCCGAGCGCGGCGTTCGCGGAGGTCGAACCCTGGGTCAGCACCAGCACCGCCACCGCGCCGACCGTCGTCCCGGCCACGGCCACCGCTGCGGGGGAGAAACCGCGTTCACGTCGCATCATGAGCCACTTCTTAGCAGCGGCGCGTCACCCCCCGGCCGCGCCACGCGCCCGCACCCCGCGCCCCTCCTCCATCCGCACCAGCACACGCACAGGCACCGCCAAGCACCCCGCCAAGCGCACGGGACCCGGCGTCAAAGCCCGAGGCACGCCCGACGGGAGGAGGATCCGGTCAGGTCATCCGATGGTTCGACACACCGTCCCGGACCATCCGCACATTGGGCAACCTGCCTCGCCAGAGCTCCCGTTCCCCGGTGAGCTCGAAGCCGTGGTGCCGGTAGAAGCGGACCGCCCTCGCGTTGTACTCGGTGACCCAGAGGCGTACCGGAGTGTCCTGCGCCCAGGCGAGGAACCCGTCCATCAGCCGCTGCCCGACGCCCTGGCCCTGGGCTTCGTCCAGCAGGTACATCGGTCCGAGGGTGACCGTCTCGTCCCGGCGGCCGCAGAGCACCCCGACGATCCGGTCGTCGCAGCGGACCACCCGGCAGTAGAGCTGGTCCAGCTGCCGCCCGGCCTCCTCGATGAACTCCCGCCACTGGCCGATGCCCTCCGCGGTGACGGTGGGGCCGCGGTGCTCACGGATCCACGCCTCGTCGATCCCCGCCGCCGCGTTGGGGTACGTCTGGATCCACGCCCTCAGCTGCATTCTGCTCACGGCCGCGGCATCGACGGGGCGAGGGACTTCGATCCGATGGAACATGAGGACATCCTGGACGACCGGACGCCGACCGCGTGCCGGCACGCGCGGACGACGGCGACTCGAGCGCACCTGCCGGGTCGGCCGGGCGCAGGCCCGCACCCGGTCGGCACCCAGCCACCACCCGGCAGCTCCGTCAGCCCTGGTCGCCGAAGTCCAGCCGGTCGGCCAGCCCGGCGGCGGTGAACGCGGCCACCAGTTCCTCACGGCCTTCGGTGAAGTGCGCCCAGCTGTCGTAGTGGGCGGGAACCACCCGGCGGGCGCCGAGGATGGCGGCGGCCTCGGCGGCCTGGGTGCTGTCGAGAACGATCAGCGCGCCGTCGAAGAGGACGGGGAACCGAGGGGCCCCGGCGAAGAGGACGGCGGTGTCCACCGGGCCGAAGCGCTCGGCGATCTCCCGGACCAGGTCGAGCGAGGCGTTGTCACCACTGACGTAGATCGTCGGCAGGCCGTCCCCGGTCAGGACGAATCCGACGACCTGGCCGGTCAGCGGCTCGACCGCTTCGCGCGCACCGGGGCCGTGCAGGGCGGGCACGCCCGTCACGGTGATCGTGCCGCCCCCGGGGCGGTCGAGCTCGATCGCCTCCCAGTCGGCCAGCCCCCTGGCCCCGCCCCCCAGGCGCTGCGCCCCGGTGGGGGTGGTGAGGGTGAGGGGCACGTCGGCGAGCAGTGCCCGGCCGGACCGGTCGAGGTTGTCGGGGTGCTCGTCGTGCGAGAGCAGGACCACGTCGACGCGGCCGAGGTCCGCCGGGCTGCCCGAGGGCGGCGCGGTCTTGGCCAGGATCGGGCGGGCCTGCACCAGGTACTCACCGGGGGCGTCGAAGGTGGGGTCGGTCAGGAACCGTACGCCGCCGTACTCGAAGAGGGCCGTCGGACCGCCGAAGACGCGGACGGGAATCTGCTCACCGGGCGTGCTGGAGTCGGCCGTGGGAAGAGCCATGAAAGAAACACCTCACGGATAGAGATCGGTTCATCCGTGAGAGACGTTAGCCGTTTCTCACGGCTGGAGGCAACCCTTAACATGAGAACTAAGATGAGAGCCATGAAGGAGACCGAGCCCGCCGAGCCCGCCGAGTCCGCCGTGCCACCCGCCCCCGGCGCGGAGCAGCACCCTGCGCTCGACTTCGCCAACAGCGCCGTGGCCCTGCCCGGCGGCCAGTTCACCGACCTCCTGGGCACCCCCGCCGCCGCCAACCGGTGGCTGATCGAGCACGACCTCGCCCCGGCCGAGGTGGACCTGCAGGAGATGTGCACCGCACAGCTGCGGTCGCTGCGCGAACACGTCAGATCACTGCTCGCCTCCCGGGTCGGCGGCCTCCCCGCCCTGCCCGGGGCGCTCGCGGCCGTCAACGACGCGCTCACCCGCGCCCCCGCGGCCTCCCTGCTGCACTGGGACCGCACCCACGGCCCGTTCCGCGCCGCGTCCCACCCCAACACCCAGATCGTCGAGCACGCCCTCGCGGTCCTCGCCTCCGACGCCGCCGACCTGCTCACCGGCCCGGACGCCGAACGCCTCACCGCCTGCGGATCCGCGCCCTGCAACCGGTACCTGCTGCGCCACGGCCGCCGCCACTGGTGCTCGGTCCGCTGCGGCGACCGCGCCCGGGCCGCACGCGCCTACGCCCGGCGCACCCGGGCCGAGTCCCCCGCCGCCCCCTGATCCAGGACACCCCTGCCACGGAAGGCCCTGCCGGCATGGTCACCCCGACGCTGTCCCCGCTCACGTTCGCACCGCACGAGATCGCCGAGATCGTCGACCTCTACGCGAGCAACCCGGGCTACTGCCTCGACTCGGGCGAGTACGATCCCGAGCTCGTCCAGGCCGACCAGGTCGAGGCGGACCTCCGCGAGGAGATCGGTACCGAGTCCTGCGAGGTCCTGCTCGCCCGCGACGCCCAGGGCGCTCTGCTGGGGCTCCTCTCCCTGCTCCACCGGCACCCCCGCGACGGCCGGCCCTGGATCGGGCTGCTGCTGGTGCACGGCAGGCTGCACCGCAGGGGCGTCGGCCGGCGGCTGGTCGACCTGGTCGAGGAACGCCTGCGCGCCGAGGGCAGGGACGGCATCCGCCTGGCCGTCCTGGAGAACCGGCCGTCCTCGCTGGCCTTCTGGAGCTCCCTGGGCTGGCAGGAGATCGACCGCCGTCCCGACGTCCAGCGCGGCCGCCCCTGCATCGTGATGCACAAGGAACTCGCCTGAGGACGGATACCGCGGGCCGCCCCTGACCTCGGCCACGCCCGAGAACAACCACCCCCGCCCGAGAACAGCCACCCCGCCCGAAGGCAGCCACCCCCGCCCTCGGCTACGCCCGGGGGCGCCGCGCCTGCCGCCACAGCAGGGGCAGGCCGACCGCCGCGGCGACCGCGACGAGGCCGGCCAGGCCGACCGCGCGGCCGGTGCCGACGGCCTGCACCTCCTGGTAGGCCGCGGTGATCGCGTCGGCGGTGCTCTGGTCGACCGAGGCGAGGATCTGGTCGGCGAGTTTGGAGTCGGTGACGGCATTGCCCAGTTGCTCGGCGTCGGCCTCGGAGAGCCCGGCCGCGCGCGCCCGGCTGACCGCCTGGTTGGTCTCCACCGCCTGCTGGACGGCCACCGTCACGGCGACCCCGAAGGCCCCGCCCAGCATGCTGGTGACCTTGAACATCCCCGAGGCCGCCCCGGCCAGCTCCTCCGGCGGCCCGGCCACCGCGGTGTCGGAGAGCGGGATCGACATCAGGCCGAGGCCGGCTCCGAGGATCAGCAGCCCGACGGCCAGCACGGCGTAGTGGTACGACGTGCCGAGCACCGCCGCCACCAGGGTGCCGGCGCCCAGCAGATAGAGGCCGAGGACGACCGGCAGCCGGGCTCCGCGCCGGGCCGCCACCCGCCCGCCGATCGGGTTGAGCAGCAGGATGGTCGCCGTCGAGGGCAGCAGCAACAGCCCCGCGGCCACCGGGCCGTAGCCCCGGACCTCCTGCAGGTACAGCGTCAGCAGGAAGCTGACCCCGGCGAAGACGATGTTCATCACGGAGTTGGCCACCAGCGCCCCGCTGAACGGGCGGGAGGAGAACAGCCTGAGGTCGAGCAGGGGGTCCGCGACGCGCCGCTCCACCAGGACGAACAGCCCCGCCAGGACGACGGAGCCGACCAGCAGGCCGATGATCACCGGGTCGGTGAAGCCGTCCTCCTGACCGGCCGTGCATCCGTAGAGCAGGCAGAACGCGGCGGCGGCGCTGATCACCAGGCCCGCCAGGTCGATGTGCCGGGTGGCGTTCGGGTCGGTGGACTCCACGGCGGCCCGGCGGACCAGCCAGAGGCCCACCAGCGCCACCGGGGCGTTGATCCAGAAGATCGACCGCCAGCCGAGCAGGCCGGTCAGCAGTCCGCCGACCGCCGGCCCGGCGGCCTGGCCCACCCAGGCGACCGCCATCCAGGCGCCGAACGCGCGCGGTTGCTCCTCGACGGGGAACATCGGCGGGATCAGCGCGAGCGTGGCCGGCAGGATCAGCGCCGCGCCGACGCCCATCAGCGCCCGGCCCGCGATCATGCCCTCCACCCCCGGTGTGAACGCCGCCGGAATCGAGACCAGGCCCATCACCACCAGGCCGATCTCCAGCATCCGGCGGCGGCCGAACACGTCGCCCAGCCTCCCGCCCGCCAGGACCAGCGCACCCGTGGAGAGGCTGAAGGCGTTGTTGGCCCACTGCAGTGCCGGCAGCGACACCGACAACTCGTCCGCGATCGTCGGAACGGCGACGCCGAAATCCGCGAACGACAACCAGACCATGCCGGCGGCGACGCACATGCCGGCCATCGCCGTCCATCTGTCCGGGGAGTAGCCGCCGTTCGGCGCCCCAGGCGATCGGGCCATCTGTCGGCTCCCTCATCCCGCGCCCGGCCCCGCTGCCGGACGGATCAGCCCACTATCCGGGCGCGCCCCCGCCACCTCCCGCACCCACGCCGGACACCTCCTGAATCGGTCCCGTACGCAGCAGCTCAGCGGGCGCGTCCGGCGGCGGCCGTCCCGCACAGGCACCTGCCCGGCAGGCGGCACCGGGGCACCCCGGCACCGCCCGCGGCCGCGTCACTCCGGGGTGACGTACGCCCCGGAGATGCCGCCGTCCACCAGGAAGGTGTTGGCGGTCATGAACGAGGAGTCGTCGCTGGCCAGGAAGGCGACGGCGGCCGCGATCTCCTGCGGCTCGGCGAACCGGCCCAGCGGGATGTGCACCAGCCGGCGGGCGGCCCGCTCCGGGTCCTTGGCGAACAGCTCCTGCAGCAGCGGGGTGTTCACCGGCCCCGGGCAGAGCGCGTTGACCCGGATGCCCTCGCGGGCGAACTGCACGCCCAGCTCGCGGGACATCGCCAGCACCCCGCCCTTGGAGGCGCTGTAGGAGATCTGCGAGGTCGCCGCACCCATCACCGCGACGAAGGAGGCGGTGTTGATGATCGAGCCCTTGCCCTGCCGCCGCATGTGCTCGATGGCGTACTTGCAGCACAGGTAGACGCTGGTCAGGTTGACGTCCTGGACCCGCCGCCAGGCGTCGAGCCCGGTGGTCAGGATGGAGTCGTCGTCGGGCGGCGAGATGCCGGCGTTGTTGAAGGCGATGTCCAGCCGGCCGTAGTGGTCGACGGTCTGCTGGTACACGGCCCGCACGGCGGCCTCGTCGGTGACGTCGGCCTGCAGGAACAGGCCGCCGACCTCGTCCGCTGCCTTGCCGCCGGTCGTCTCGTCCAGGTCCACGCACACCACCTTGGCGCCCTCGGCGGCGAAGCGCCGGGCCGTGGCCAGGCCGATCCCGCTGCCCGCGCCGGTGATGACGGCCACCCGGCCGTCGAGTCGCTCGGTCATGCTCATCATTCCTCCGTGGAGATGAAGACGTTCTTGGTCTGGGTGAAGGCGTCGAGGGCGTCCGGGCCGAGTTCGCGGCCCAGTCCGGACTGTTTGAACCCGCCGAACGGGGTCGAATAGCGCACCGAGGAGTGCGAGTTGACGGAGAGGTTGCCCGCCTCCACGGCGCGGGAGACCCGCAGCGCCCGGCCGAGGTCCGTGGTCCAGATCGATCCGGACAGGCCGTACTCGGTGGAGTTGGCGATCCGTACCGCGTCCTGCTCGCCCCGGAACGGGACCACCGCGACCACCGGGCCGAAGATCTCCTCGGTGAAGGCCCGGTCGTCGTGCCGGACGGGCGCCAGCACCGTCGGCGGGTACCAGAAGCCCGGACCCTCGGGGGCCGAGCCGCGGAACGCCACCGCCGAGTCGTCGGGGACGTACGACGCCACCCGGGCCCGGTGGGCCGCCGAGATCAGCGGTCCCATCTCGGTCTTCGCGTCGGCCGGGTCGCCGACCCGCACCCCCTGCACGGCGGTCTCCAGCAGCGCCATGAACTCCTCGTACACGGAGTCCTCGACCAGGATCCGCGAGCGGGCGCAGCAGTCCTGTCCGGCGTTGTCGAAGACCGCGTACGGGGCGGTGGCGGCGGCCCGGGCCAGGTCGGCGTCGGCGAAGACGATGTTGGCGCTCTTGCCGCCGAGTTCGAGGGTGACCGGCTTGACCTGGGCCGCGCAGCCCGCCATCACGGACCGGCCGACGGCGCCGGATCCGGTGAACACCACCTTGCGGACGGCGGGGTGGGTGACGAAGCGCTGCCCGACCACCGGGCCGCGCCCGGGCAGGATCTGCAGGACGCCCGGCGGCAGGCCCGCGCGCAGGGCGAGTTCACCCAGGCGCAGTGCGGTGAGCGGGGTGAGCTCGGCCGGTTTGACGATGACGGTGTTGCCGGCCGCGAGGGCCGGCGCCAGGGCCCAGGCGGCGATCGGCATCGGGAAGTTCCACGGCACGATGACGCCGACCACGCCCAGGGGCTCGTGGAAGGTGAGGTCCACGCCGCCGGCCACCGGGATCTGCCGGCCGAGGTGCCGCTCGGGGGCGGCCGCGTAGTACTCGATCACGTCCCGGGCGTTGCCGGCCTCCCAGCGGGCGTTGCCCACCGTGTGTCCGGCGTTGGCCACCTCCAGGGCGGCCAGGTGCTCCCGGTCGGCGTCGACGGCGGCGGCGAACGCCCGCAGCAGTCTGGCCCGGTCGGCGGGGGCGACCTTGCGCCAGGTCTCGAAGGCGGTGGCGGCCCGTGCGATGGCCGCGTCGGTCTCGGCGAGCGTGGCCAGTTCGACGGTGGTGATCACCTCCTCGGTGGCCGGGTTGATCACCGGGTGCAGGTCGGGTTCGGTCATCTGGCTGCCTCCTTGCAGCTGGCCGCGGTGAACGCCTCGAACAGCCGAGGGTCCTCCGGGTCGGTCTCGGGGTGCCACTGGACGGCCACCGTGAAGGCCCGGCCGGGCAGTTCGAGCGCCTCGACGTTCTCGTCGGCGCTCCAGGCGGTGGCCCGCAGGCCGGTGCCGAGGCGGCCGACCGCCTGGTGGTGGTAGCAGGAGACCTGCGCCACCGGGCCGAGGATCTCACCGAGCCGGCTGTCGGGCCGGATCACCACTCCTCGTCGGACGTAGGTGGCGGGCGGGTCCTGGTGGCTCTGGTCGGGCAGGTGCTGGCGCAGGTCGCCGCCGAGGGCGACGTTGAGCAGTTGCAGTCCGCGGCAGATGCCGAGGACCGGCAGGTCGCGGTCGAGTGCGGCCGCCAGCAGGTCCGACTCCCAGCGGTCCCGGTGGGGTTGGGGCGATCCGGTGCGCGGGTGGGGTTCGGCTCCGTAGCGGGCGGGGTCGATGTCGGCGCCGCCCGCGAGGAGCAGCCCGTCGAGGGCGCCGATCAGCCGTTCGACGCCGCCGTCCTGGGGCGGGAGCAGGACGGGGGTGCCCCCGGCCCGGGAGACGGCGTCGAGGTAGCTGCCGGGGAGGACGGCGGCCGGCTGGCGCCAGACGCTCCAGGCGGCCTCCTCCAGATAGGTGGTGATGCCGATCAGCGGGCGCACGGTCACAGCCGCTCGAATCCGCGGCGCCGCTCCCAGTCGGTCACCGACCTCTCGTAGGCGGCCAGTTCGGTCCGGCCGGCGTGGGTGTAGTGCTGGACGACGTCCGCGCCGAAGGCCTCGGCGGCGACCTTGCTGCGCTCGAACGCCTCGACCGCGTCGCGCAGCGTGGCCGGTACCCGGGGTGCGTCGGAGGCGTAGGCGTTGCCGGTGGACTCGGCCTCCAGCGGCAGCCGGTGCTCGATCCCGTGCAGGCCGGCCGCGATCAGCGCGGCGACCGCGAGGTACGGGTTGACGTCACCGCCGGGCACCCGGTTCTCGAACCGCAGCGAGGCGCCGTGGCCGACCACCCGCAGGGCGCAGGTGCGGTTGTCGCGGCCCCAGGCGACGGCGGTCGGGGCGAAGCTGCCCGGCGCGTACCGCTTGTAGGAGTTGACGGTGGGTGCGAGCAGCAGCGAGAAGTCGGCCAGGCAGGCGAGTTGGCCGGCCAGGAAGTGCTCCATGACCGGGGAGAAGCCGTGCGGCCCGTCGCCGGGCATCACCGGGCGGCCCCGGTCGTCGCGAAGGCTGAGGTGGATGTGGCAGGAGTTGCCCTCGCGCTCGTTGTACTTGGCCATGAAGGTGAGGCTGACCCCTTCCTGCGCGGCGATCTCCTTGGCGCCGGTCTTGTAGACGGCGTGGTCGTCGCAGGTGGTGAGCGCCTTACCGTACTTGAAGGCGATCTCGTGCTGGCCCGGGTTGCACTCCCCCTTGGCGGACTCCACGGTGAGCCCGGCGCCCGCCATGCTGTTGCGCAGCCGGCGCAGCAGGGGTTCGATCCGCGAGGTCCCGAGGATGGAGTAGTCGACGTTGTACTGGTTGACCGGGGTGAGCCCGTGGTAGGCCTTGTCCCAGGCCTGCTCGTAGCTGTCCCGGAAGACGATGAACTCCAGTTCGGTGCCGACGAACGCGTGCCAGCCGTGGGCGGCGAGCCGGTCGAGCTGGCGGCGCAGGATCTGCCGCGGGGAGACGCTGACGGGGGTGCCGTCGTGGTGGTGGACGTCGCACTGGACCATGACGGTGGCGGGGTGCCAGGGCACCGCCCGCAGGGTGTCCAGGTCGGGGGTGAGGACGAAGTCCCCGTACCCGCTGTCCCAGGAGGAGATCCGGTAGCCGTCCACGGTGTTCATGTCGATGTCGACGGCGAGCAGGTAGCCGCAGCCCTCGGCCGCGTTGGGGACGACGTCGCTGAGGAAGTACTCGGCGGCGATCCGCTTGCCCTGGAGGCGGCCCTGCATGTCGGTCATGGCCAGGACGACGGTGTCGACGGTGCCGTCGGCGACCTGCCGCTCCAGGCGTTCGAGGGTGAGCCGGGGGGCGGTCATCGGGTCTCCATTTCGTCGGCGGTGGCGGCGTCGCGCTCCGGCGGTTCCTGGCCGCCGGCTGCGGGGACGCCGTGGATCCGGGGGCCGGTGAACCAGTGCCGGGCGGAGAACAGCCACCACAGGCCGGCGAAGCCGAGCACCACGGCGACGGCCACGGGGGTGTAGTTGAAGCTCTCGGCGGTGACGGGGCTGACGGTGGGCAGCATGAACAGCACGGTGATCACGGCGGTCCAGCCGACGGCGACGGCTCCGACGGGCCGGCTCCAGCGGCCGAGGTGCCAGGGGCCGCGCGCGAACTCCTCGCCCTGGCGCAGCCGCAGGAAGACCGGGATCACGTAGGAGAGGTAGAGGCCGATCACCGAGATGGAGGTGACGGCGGTGTAGGCGGTGGTGTTCCACAGGGCCGGCAGCCCGAGCAGCAGGGCGCCGCCGGCGGCCAGCCAGACGGCGCTGGTGGGGGTCTGGGTGCGGGGGTTGATCCGGTGCCAGAACCGGGAGCCCGGCAGTGCGCCGTCCCGGGAGAAGGCGTAGATCATGCGGGAGTTGGCGGTGACCGAGGCCATGCCGCAGAAGAACTGGGCGCCGATCACGATCAGCAGCAGCAGCTTGGCCCCGGTCGGGCCGATCGCGTCGATGAAGATCTGCGCGGGCGGTACGCCGGTGGAGCTGGTGAGCGCCCCGTCGTAGTCCTGGATGGCGAAGGTGATGCCGAGCAGCAGGATCCAGCCGGCCACCAGCGAGACGACGATGGCGTTGACGATGCCGCGCGGGCCGGAGCGGGCCGCGTCGTGGGTCTCCTCGGTCATGTGGGCGGAGGCGTCGTATCCGGTGAGGGTGTACTGGGCCAGCAGCAGGCCGAGCATGCCGACGTAGAAGCCGTTCCCGAAGCCGGTGTTGTTGACGAATTCGGTGAACACGAAGGAGGCGGAGGCGTGGTGGTCGGGCAGCAGGACCAGCGCGCCCACGATCACCGCGACGCCGACCAGGTGCCACCAGACGCTCACGCTGTTGAACAGGGCGACCAGCCTGACGCCCCGGGTGTTGAGCAGCCCGTGCGCCAGCAGGATCACCGCGAAGATCGCCACGGTGTGGCCGGGGGTGGCGGAGAAGCCGAACTGGAGGTCGAGGAAGGCGTTGGTGAAGACGGCCGCGCCGTAGTCGACGCCGGCGGTGACGGCCACCTGGCCCAGGAAGTTGAACCAGCCGGTGAACCAGGCGGCGGCGGCCCCCTTGCTGCGGGCCAGTCGGGCGGCCCAGTAGTAGAGGCCGCCCGCGGTCGGGTAGCTGGAGCAGATCTCCGCCATCGCGAGACCGACGCAGAGGGTCATCAGGCCGACCAGCGGCCAGCCCCAGGTGATCATCGCCGGGCCGCCGGTGTTCATGCCCATCCCGTAGAGGGTGAGGCAGCCGGAGAGGACGGAGACGATGGAGAAGGACACCGCGAAGTTGGAGAAGCCCGACATCGACCGGGCCAACTCCTGGGTGTAGCCGAGTTCGTGCAGTCGCCGCTCGTCCTCGGACGCGGCGGGAGCGGCCGCTCCGGCGGGAGCCCCGGCGGCGGGGATCTTGGCGGCGGGGATCTTGGCGGTCGGGACCTTCGCGGACACGGTCGTGGAATCGGGAGGAAACACTGCTCTGGCAGTCTGCTCGGCCGGGCTGGAGCCGGCCTGCTCTTCGGACGTCATACGCACCCCTGGGGAATGAGGCGGGACCGGCACGTGCGCCCACGTCGTCGTGGTGCACCCTCCTTGCGCGTCAATGGCCTGAAAGCAGACCATTGAACCCGTGGGCAGCATCGTTCACCCGCGGCCGCCCCGCCGTCAAGAGGACTCCCCCGACCGGCCCCCGGGCACTCCCGGGTACCATCGCCCCGTGGAGGCACAGGTGGACCGGCAGCTCGACAGCGTCTTCCGACCCGTACGCACCGGCAACGCCTTCGAGGAGACCGTCGAGCGGATCCTGCAGGCCATCAAGCTGGGCGTGGTCGGCCACGGCGACCGGCTCCCCGCCGAACGCGACCTCGCCACCCGGTTGAACATCAGCCGGGAGACCCTGCGCGAGGCCCTCCGCTCGCTCCAGCAGGCCGGCTGGGTCGAGGCCCGCCGCGGCCGCTACGGCGGCACCTTCGTCACCTACCGGCTGCCCGCACCGGACGTCGGGGAGCTGCGCCGCGCGGCGGAGGACCTCGGCGCGGAGCTGGAGGACGCGCTGACCCTGCGCCTGGTGCTGGAGACGGGCGCCGCCGAACTGGCCGCCCGGCGCGAACTGACCGCGGACCAGCGCGCCTACCTGCTGCAGCGGCTGGCCGACGCGGACGGCGCCAGCGCCGAGGAGTACCGGCAGTGCGACTCCCGCTTCCACCTGGCGATCGGCGAACTCACCGGCTCGCCCTCGCTCGCCGCCGGCATCACCGAGGCCCGGATCCGGCTCAACGACCTGCTCAACGCCATCCCCATGCTCGGCCGCAACATCGACCACGCCTCCGAGCAGCACGGGGCGATGACCAGGGCGATCCTGGCCGGTGACGCCGCAGCCGCCCGCCGGGCCACCGAGGAGCACCTGGAGGCGACCGCCGCACTCCTGCGCGCGTTCCTCGGCTGAACGGCCCCGGGACCCACAACCAGGACTGGAAGCGCCCGCGGGGCGGGGCCGGAGTGGTCTCCGGCCCCGCCCCGCGGGGGTTCCTCCGATCAGGTCAGCTCAGCTGGGTCGGGGTGGGCTGGCCGGTGTCCAGGGCGGCGACGGCGGCCGGCGACAGGACGTAGTCCCAGGTCTGGACGTCGCTGATCCGGCCGGGGTAGTAGTCCCCGTTCCTGGCGCCGCCGAGGGTCAGCGGCCCGTTCGAACGCCACGGGCTCGGGTTGCTGCCGGTGCCGGCGAGCCTGCCGTCGACGTACAGGCTCATCGCGCGGCTGGCCGCGTCGTACGTGCCCACCAGGTGGGTCCACCGGTTGAAGGCGGGCGGGGTGGACGCGTAGGCGGCGGGATAGGTACCCGGGCTGGTGCTGTCCACGGCGGGGCTGACGAACGTCCAGGCGTTGAAGGCCTTCGAGTACTGCAGGTAGAAGGAGCTCACCGTGCTGCCGGACTGTGCGACCACCGTGGAGTACTCCCCGGTGGGCTGCAGATAGGCCCAGGCCGAGACCGAGTAGCTGCCCCCGGTGTCGAGCACCGGCTTGTCGGTCGACGCCATGGACCCGGCAGCGCCGGGAACGCTGAGCACCGTCCCGCGGTCCGGATCCGAAACGAGCGCGGCCTGCCCGGTCAGCGAGAGGTTGGAGACCTGCTGGACGGAGTCGACGGTGTCGCCCAGGTGCCACCGGTGGGTGGGCTGGTTCACCACGCCGAGCGCGGTCGGGGTGCCGAACCGGGCGATCCCGTCGACGGCCTTCACGCCCGGGTAGCGGGTGATCCGGCCGGCCCCGACGGTGTACAGGTCGGGGTAGGTGTCGCCGTTGACGTCACCGGGCGAGGCGAGGGTGCTGTTCGTGCTGCCGCCGCCGACGGGCAGGACCTTCTGCGGGGCGGGCAGGGCGCCCGCCGCCGTCCAGTTCTGGTTGTCGGCGCCCGCGCAGGTCCAGATGACCAGCCGGTTGCCGATCGTGTTCATGCCGTAGGGGATGTCCAGGCACTTGCCCGAGCCGGAGTTCATCAGGGTGCCGGGCTGGGGGCCGGGCTCCCACTGCTGCGCGCCCGAGCCGTTGCAGTCCCAGAGCTGGACGGCGGTGCCGTCCGCGGGGCCGCCGAAGTTGACGTCCAGGCACTTGCCCGCGAGGTGGATGCTCCGGTCGGTGCCGCGGACGACCGGCTGGGTGCCGGCGTCCTTGCACACGTTGATGACGGCGAGGGTGCCGGCGGTGGTGGCGCCGTTCTCGGTGTCCAGGCACATCGGCGCGCCGGCGGTGTCCTTGACCCTGGTCTTCAGGGGCGTGCTGGCGGGTGCGGTGATGCTCGTGGTCGGCACGCCGTTCGCGAAGGTCAGCGGGTAGGTGCTGATCGCCCCGCTGGAGCGGTCGCGGGCCCACAGGGTGGGGACGCCGTCCACCGTCCCGGGGGCGAGCAGGGTGGTGTTGCTCCAGTCGCCGGTACCGATCTTCACGCCGGCCGCGAGCAGGCAGCCGGCCCGCTTCGTGCCCGGGTAGTACCAGAGCTCGTTGTTGTCGACCGTGATCAGGTCGGGTGCGTTGACCAGCGAGGCGAGCTTGCCGGGGGCGAGGATCTGCCGGACGTTCCGCCAGGTGCCGTCCGAGCCCTTGGCCGGGCAGGAGGGGTCCGCACCGAGGTCCGTCACCTTGTCCCGCCTGGTGAAGTGGCCCGGGGTGGTGCCGCCGTCGTTCCGGTAGAGGTACAGGGAGCCGGCGGCCCGGTTCAGCACGAACAGGTCGTCCACGTTGGTGCTGGAGGACGTCCCGCGGTGGGTGATCAGGTAGTTGTTCCAGCCGATGCCCTCGGGGCTGTCCGCTGGCCTGGAGGCGATGACCGGCGCGGCCGCCGGGTCGGCGTTGCCGGGGATCAGGACGAGGTCGCCCTCGTCGGTGGTCGCGGCGAGGTCGGGTGCACCGTCGCCGGTGAGGTCGCCGGGCGCGACCTTGACGGCGCCCGCGGGGTTCCACGGCGCGAAGAAGGAGTACTGGCCGACGGTGGCCTGGGTGTTGCCGGCCGCGTCGACGGCGCGGACGAACAGGGTGTGGGTGCCCCAGTCCGCGGCGCCGACCTCGATCGGGATCTCGGCGCTCGCGGCGCCCCCGGTGGCGGGCACGGCCGCGGCCGAGGTCGCCCCGACCGTCGGGATGTTGGTGTCGAGCGAGTACTCGAAGCGACTGACCCCACTGCTCAGGCAGGCGCTCAGGGTGCAGCCGGCCGGGGTCGGGTCGGCGGCCGTGACGACGACCTTCGCCCCGAGGTCGCCCGCGTGGCCGGTCGGGGCCGCGCCGCCGAGCGGCGGGAACTGCGCCGAGGGGGCGATGGCCGGCACGCCGGGCGCCGTCAGGTCGGTCTTGAAGTAGCAGTAGGGCGAGCTGGGGCCGCCGAGGGTGCCGTCGTCGGCCCAGGTGTTCCAGCCGTACCGGTGGCCGTCGCCGACCGCGAAGCCGAGCTTGGTGTAGACCGTGCCCCCGTTGGAGACCCAGGGGCTGACCTGCCACGCCACGGTGGCGGGGCTGCCACCGCCGCCGTCGGTCATGTCGTCCCACACGTGGTAGTTGGCGCGCAGGTTCATGCCGCTCATCTTTGTGGTCAGCTGGGCGTTGAGGCTGATGTCGGAGGTGCCGGCGCCGGTGAGCCCGGAGTTGCCGATCCATCCGACGTTGCCGTCGCAGCCGTTCCCGGCGGGGTTCTGGAGGCCCGGCGTCAGGCTGATGGCGCCGGGAGCGTCCGGGGCGATGTCGAACACGGTGACCACGTACGGGTTGCCGGCGAACCGCATGAAGTCGTTGTTGCCCGAGGACTTGGTCTCGTTGCCGTACACGCCGACGGTCCAGTCGTGCCACGACCCGGCGGTGATCTCCTGCATCTGGCCGGTGACGTCGAAGGCCACGTCGTGGTTGCCGCACTTGTGGCTGATGTTGGCGCTCTGCGGGTACTGGGTGGTGAACCAGTGGTCCTGCCAGACCACCGGCCGGTGCCAGTTCCACGACGCGTCGGAGTACAGCTTGGTGGCCGTGGCGAGCGCGACCGGGGCGGTGTGCGTGCAGTCGAAGGCCGCGGCGTAGGTCTCGTTGAGGTGGAAGGTGGACTTGGAGACCACCATGTCCGGCGTCAGGTTGCTGGTGTCGAGCTCGTAGAACGACTGGTAGAGCCCGATGCACTCGGGGCCCCACTGCTGGTAGCCGGCGCCCTGGCCGTTCTCCTGCAGCCGGTCGTAGGTCTGCTCGCCCGGGCAGCCCTCCTTGAGGGAGGCGAAGTGGCTGGTGCCGTTGGTGACCGGGCTGACCGTTGGGTCGATATACAGCGGCCAGACGGTGTCCTGACCGGTGAGCAGCCCGGCGTCCGGGGTGAGCGTGAGGGACCCGGGCTCCGGGCGGACGGCGATGGGCTTGACCTGGGCGCCGCTGCCGGGCTGGCGGTCGCTGGACGGCTGGGCCGCGGCCGGGGCGGTGCCCGCGGTGTCGGGAGCCGACCCGGCCGGAGCCGCGCCGCGCAGGTCCTTGGCCCGGGCGTTCGGCGCGGCAGGCACGGCGGGTGCCGCGGTGGCGGCGGGCGCTGCCGCGGTGGCGGAGTCCCACATCAGGGGGCGGGGGGCGGTGAACGCGGTCGAGCCGTCGGCCGCGGTGACGGTGAGCGCGCCGGTCTCGTCGGCCTTCACGGCCAGGCCCTCGCTGGTGCCGGTGGCCAGGCGCAGCTCCCGCAGCGCGGGATTGGCCGCGGCCTTGGCGTCGTGCACGATCAGGACCTCGCGCAGGCCGCCCTGCTCGGTGGCGCTCACCTTGAGGTCGACGCCGGGCAGCACGCCGTTGTACTGCGCGCTGTCGCCGGACACCATCGGGGCCGGGAGCGCGACCGGGAAGGTCAGCGACAGGCGGTGGCCGGCCCGGTCGGTGAGGGTCGCCAGCGGGCCGCCCCCGCCGCCGGAGAGGGTCAGCGCGGCGGCCGTGGCTTTGGGCGACAGCGTGCCGTCGGGGTTGGCGGCGAGGGAGGCGTCGATCGCCGTCCAGACGCCGTTCCTGCGGACCCGGGCGGGCTGGACGTGCGTGGTCACGCTGAAGGTGCCGTCGGGGTTCGCGACCGTCTGCGAGGTCTCCGTGGTCAGCGCGTCGACGGCGACGGCCTTGCCGCTCGTCGCGGCGGCGGACCGGGCGGTCTGCAGCGGACCGGCCTTGGCCGGTTCTGCGCCGCCAGCCTGTGAGTCGGCAGCCTGTGAGTCGGCGGGCTTGACGTCGGCGGCCCGGGCGTCGGCCGCCGCCGGTACGAGCAGTGCCAGCACCAGGCCGACGACGGCGGCCGGAGCGGTCAGCCGGGTAGGTGTGAGCAATGCGACACGTCTGCGACGTGTCCCGCTGCGGGTGTGGTCCCCCATGTTTTTTCTCCTAGGACGTGACGGACCGCCAGTTCTGCGCGGGGATGCCCGGCAGCTTCCGACCGGTCGTCAAGAGCGAGACGGTCCCTTCGCGTTCGCATGAAATTTCCGCAGGTGAGGGGCGGTTCGCCGCCCGCCGTGACCCTGCGTCGGAAGGGCCGGGGGAAGGGTATTGCCGCGTTGTGGATCATGGCAATACGGTTCAGCTGGTGATCGCCAGGGGGGCTCTGTCGGCGTGCCCTGGCGTTCCCTCTCCCACTTTCGGATGGAACGGACATCAGCGTGTTTTTGCCACAACGGGGGCTTCGCGGCGGACGATGGCGCGTCTGGAGCAGACGGATCACGGTGGCGACGGCCATCGCCACCGCCCTCTCCCTGCCGACGGCCTCGATCAGCCCGGCGATCGCCCAGGGCGAGCCCCGGCCGCACAAGAGCAGGAAGTGGGCGGCCGATCCGCTGCCCGCCGAGCCGCGCGTCCCGGGGAGCCCCGCGGACGGGAGGACCGTCCGGGCCGCCCTTCCCCCCGCGGGGTCGCGCGCCCTGGAGCCGCACGCGGTCAGGACCGCGGCGTGGCCCGCCGGGACGACTCAGCGGATACCCGTGACCTCGCCCGCCGGGGGCGGGGCGCCGACCGGCGCCGGCACCCTGGTCTCACTCTCCACCGGCGGTCCGTCCGCCGCCCCCCGGAGCGAGCCGGCCGCCAGGTCTGCCGCCAAGTCCGCCGCTGCTGAGGCCGGTACGGCCGGCGGCGCCACCGTCGACGTCCGCTTCGCCGACCGCACCGAGGCGCAGGCCGCCGGTGTGGACGGCCTGCTGGTCGGCCTCGCGCCAACCGAGGCCTTCACCGCGGCCTCCACCGCGGCCCCGGCGTCCACCGCAGCCCCGACCGCGCCCGCCGCCGGCACCGTCGACGTCGCCCTGGACTACACCTCCGTCGAGCAGGCCTACGGCGGCGGCTGGGCGTCCCGGCTGCAGCTGGTGGCCCTGCCCTCCTGCGCGCTGACCACACCTCAGCTGCCCGAGTGCCGGGTCCAGCAGCCGATCGCCTTCCACAACGACCCGCTGTCACGTCGGATCAGCGGCACCGTGGCGCTGACGGACGGGCCCGCGCCCCGACCGTCCGGCTCCCCCGCGGCCGCGCAGGCCCCGCAGACCCCACAGCCCAAGACGGCCCCGCAGCCCAAGACGGCCCTCGGCGCGCCGATGGCGGCGCAGGGTATCGCCCCGGCCTCCGGCTCCACCGGTGTGGCCGTCGCGGCCGTCGCCGCCACCGGCGGCTCCCAGGGCAGCTACACGGCCACCCCGCTCTCCTCGACGGGCGAGTGGACCAACTCCTCCTCCGGCGCGTTCACCTTCGGCTACCCGCTCACGCTGCCACCCGGGCTGGGCGGCACGGCTCCCGCCGTCGAGCTCTCCTACGACTCGCAGTCCGTCGACGGCGAGACCTCGGCGCGCAACTCGCAGTCGTCCTGGATCGGCGACGGCTGGTCCTACAGCCCGGGTTTCATCGAGCGCTCCTACAAGGGCTGCGCCTACGCGGGGATCACCGACTCGGGCGACCAGTGCTGGGCCGGCTGGAACGCCACCCTCTCGCTCGGCTCGCACACCGGCACCCTGGTGCGCGACTCCGCGGGCGGGTACCACCTGCAGTCCGACGACGGCACCCGGATCGAGCGCCTGAGCGGGGCCGCCAACGGCCTCTGGGACGGCGAGTACTTCAAGGTCACCACCACCGACGGGACGGCGTACTACCTGGGGCTCAACCACGCTCCGGGCACCACGACCGACCAGGCCACCAACAGCGCCTGGGGCGTGCCCGTCTACCACCCCGACAGCGGGGACCCGTGCTACACCGCGGCGAAGGGCAAGGAGTCGCAGTGTGACAAGCAGCCCGGATACCGCTTCAACCTGGACTTCGTCGTCGACCCCAACGGCAACGTCCAGCGCTACGACTGGGCGACGGAGTCCAACTACTACAACATGGGGTACGGCCAGGCGGCCCCCGGCAGCGGCGGCAGGCTGACCGCCTACACGCGCGCCGGCTCGCTCACCCAGATCTCCTACGGCTACCGGCTCGACGACGCCAAGGCCGGCCGCGAGCCCTCCGCCAAGGTGGTCTTCACCACCGGACAGCGCTGCACCACCTCGGACACGGTCTGCCAGGGCGGCAACCTGTCGAAGAGCACGGCGGCGAACTGGCCCGACACCCCGTACGACCTGAACTGCCCGAGCACGGCGAAGACCTCCGGCACGGGCACCGACGTCTGCCAGGTCGGCGCGCCGACCTTCTGGTCCACCACCCGGCTGAAGAGCATCGACACCAGGGTGCGCACCGCGGCCGGCTGGCAGGACGTCGACGGCTACGCGCTGACCCACGTCTTCTCCGACGCCGGCGGGACGATGGACCCGGTCACCGGCAGGACGCAGGACCCCAAGAACGTCGGCGCCCTGCAGGCCGTGATGTGGCTGCAGGCGGTCCAGCACACCGCGAAGGACACCTCCGCGGGCAGCGCCGTCAGCATCCCGCTCGACCCGGTGACGTTCACCGGCATCGAGATCGACAACCGGGTCGACGGGCTCACCCCGGCCGCCCCGCCGCTCTACCACCCGCGGATCTCCAGCGTCCAGACCGAGACCGGCGCCTCCATCGCCGTCACCTACCGGGACGCCGAGTGCTCCCGCACCCGCGCCACCATGCCGGCCTCGGCCGACAGCAACACGATGGCCTGCTACCCGGCCTACTGGAGCACCCCGGGGGCCAAGGACCCGATCGCCGACTGGTTCACCAAGACCCTGGTCTCGCAGGTCACCACCAGTGACCGCACCAAGGCCGGCTCCCCCGCGCAGGTGGTCGGCTACGACTACAGCGGCGCCGCCTGGCACCGCGACGACTCGGAGCTGACGGACGACCGCTACCGGACGTGGAACGAGTTCCGCGGCTACCGGACGGTCACCACCACCACCGGCGCGGCACCCGACCCGATCACCCGGAACACCGTCTCCTACTACCAGGGCATGGACGGCGACTACCTGGCCAACGGCGCCCGGCGCAGCGTCCGGCTCGACAACTCCCTGGGCGAGCACGTCACCGACAGCCCCTGGCTCTCCGGCTCGGCGCAGGAGAGCGCCGATTACGCGGCGGCCGGCGGCGGCGTCGTGGCCAAGGAGCTGACGGACGAGGCCTCGGTCGTGACCACGGCCGCGAGCGCGCGCAAGGCGTGGAGCTCCGCCGTCCCGCCGCCGGCCCCCGACAGGCTGTCGGTCCTGCCGGACCTGGTCGCCCGCCGCTCGACCGCGCAGACCAGCAGGGTGCTCGGCCTGCTCGCGGACGCCACCACCTGGCGGACCTCGCGCACCGGCGTCGCGATGGACGACCTGGGCCGGCCGGTACGCACCGAGGTCAGGGCCGATCTGACGGATCCCGCCCAGGACAGGTGCACCACCGTCACGTACGCGGCCGCCCCGGCCGGCAACCCGATGATGACCGGGTACCCGGCCGAGACGGTCACCGTCGCGGGGCTCTGCGGCACCACGGCGGGAGCCGCCAACACCATCGACCGCACCCGCACGCTGTACGACGGCGACGGCACGCTGGCCAACCCGAGCCCGCTCGGCAGCCTCGGCCAGAACGGCCGCACCCTCGGCTACCCGACCTCGCAGCAGGTCGTCACCGACTACGACGCCTCGGGCGCCCCGCAGTTCAAGACCCTCGGCGCGCAGACGTACGACCAGTACGGCCGGATCACCCGGAGCCTCGACGTCGAGGGCGCCGTCACCACCACGTCCTTCAGCCCCGACACCGCCACCCTGCCGACCACGGTCACCACCACCAACCCGCTCGGGTGGAAGAGCACGACGACCATCGCGCCCGCCCGCGGCCTGACCACCCACACGGTCGACGCCAACGGCAAGGCCGCCGACGCCGACTACGACGCGATGGGCCGGCTCCTCGCGGTGTGGCGGCCGGGGCGGGCCAAGGCCACCCAGAGCCCGGACCAGAAGTTCTCCTACTCCGTCCACGGCACCGGAACCAGGCCCGACCCGGCCACCGTCACCTCGCAGAGCCTGCGGGAGAACGGCTCCTACAGCACCAGCGTCACCCTCTACGACGGCCTGCTGCAGAGCCGGCAGACCCAGAGCAGCACCGCCAACGGCTCCAGCGGCCGGGTCGTGTCCTCGCGGTCCTACGACTCCCACGGCTGGCTGGTCACCAGCATCCGGCCCTACGTCGACGTGACCACCGCCCCGGGCGGCACGCTCTGGTCGGAGGCCAACAACACCGGGCCCGCCGTCGACCAGACCGTCTACGACGGCCGGGGCCGCCCGACCGCCGCCATCCTGCGGTCCTTCGCCGACACCCTCTGGCAGTCCACCACCGCCTACCCGGGCGCCGACCGGGTCGACCGCACCGACCCCGCGGGGCGCCGGGCCAGCAACCTCCTGGACGCCCAGGGCCGGATCACCGTCACCGTCCTGCGCGACTCGACCGAGGACCGCAGCCTGACGGCCGGGCAGACCCTCGCCCCGGGCAGCTCGGTGCTGTCGAAGAGCGTGCGGCTCGACATGCAGGCCGACGGCAACCTCGTCCTCACCGCCCTCGCCGACAACACCGTCCTCTGGTCGAGCGGCACCGGCGGCCACCCCGGCGCCTCGGCCACCGTCCGGGCCGACGGCGACCTCGTCGTCCTGGACACCGGCGGCGCCCAGCTCTGGGCGTCCGGCACGGGCGGGCACCCCGGCGCCTCGCTGAAGGTGCAGGGCAACGCCGACCTCGTGCTCTACGACGCGGCCGCCACCCGGATCTGGTCGTCCGCCACCGCCGACCGCGCACCGCCGGCCGACCTCACCACCGGCTACACCTACACTCCGGCCGGCCAGGTCGCGACCGTCAGGGACGCCGCCGGCAACAGCTGGACCAGCACCTACGACCTGCAGGGCCGGCGCATCACGCAGACCGACCCCGACAGCGGAACCACCCGCACCACCTACGACCGCTACGACCGGGTCGCCACCTCCACCGACGCACGCGGCCAGTCGCTGGCCATGAGCTACGACGTCCTCGGCCGCCCCACCGGCAGGTACGCCGGAACCAGCACCGCCGACCCGGCCAAGCAGCTCGCCGAGTGGACCTACGACCAGACCTACAAGGGCTACCAGGACTCCGCCACCCGCTACACCGCCGGCAAGGCCGGCCCCGCCTACGTCGAGAAGACCGACGGCTACAACAGCACCTACCAGCCCACCGGCACCACCGTGGTGATCCCGTCGGCCGAGGGCGAGCTCGCCGGAAGCTACACCACGACCCGCAGCTACACCCGCACCATCGGCCTGCTCGGCTCCAGCACCTTCGGCGGCGACGCCGGGCTGCCCGCCGAGACCGTCGGCTACGGCTACAACCCGCAGGGCGGCCTCGACAGCGCCGGCTCCGACAGCACCACCTACGTCGTCACCACGGACTACAGCCCGCTCGGGCAGGTCCTGCTGACCCGCATCGGCGACGAGGACAAGGAGCTGCGCACCGCGCGCACCTACGACCAGGCCACCCGGCGCCTCGCCACCAACCGCGTCACCCTCCAGAACAACACCGCCAACCCGGTGTCGGACACCACCTACGGCTACGACCGGACCGGCAACCTGACCGCGGTCAGCGACGCCCAGTCCTCCGGCGGCGCCGACCGGGCCGTGGACACCCAGTGCTTCGGCTACGACTCCGCCGAACGCCTGGTCACCGCCTGGACGGACACCAAGGGCATCACCGCCCCCACCGCCGGACAGCTGACCTCGTGCACGACCGCCCGCCCGAGCCCGGCCACCATCGGCGGCCCGGCACCGTACTGGCTCGACTGGCAGTACAACCGCCTCGGCGACCGCACCAGCCAGGTCGCCCACGACACCGGCGGCAACGCCGCCCGGAACACCACCCAGACCCTCACCTACCCGGGCGGCGGCACCGCCCCGGCCAACCAGCCGAACGCCGCGACCGCCGTCACCACCGCCAACCCCACCACCGGCACCAGCACGCTCACCGCGGGCTACGACCCGGCGGGCAACACCACCACCCGGACCGGCACGGGGGCCCGGACCTCCCAGCAGACCTTCGGCTACGACGCCGAGGGCCGGACCACCACCGTCACCACCGACGGCAGGGACGCGGGCTACCTCTACGGCGCCGACGGCGACCTCCTCGTGCGCAGGGGTGCCGCCACCACCACGCTGTTCCTGTTCGACGGCGCCGAGGAACTCACCCGCGACAACACCACCAGGGCCGTCACCGGCCGCCGCTACTACAGCGCCCCCGACGGCACGGCCATCGTCCGGACCGGCGCCGCCACCCTCACCTACCAGCCCACCACCCCGCAGGGCACCGCCCAGCTCCAGGTCGACGCCGACACCCTCGGCCTCGTCCGCCGGGCCTTCGACCCCTACGGCGGCCCCCGCGGCGCCGTCCCCACCGCGTGGGCCGACGACCACGGCTACGTCGGCGAGACCAAGGACCCGACCAGCGGGCTCAGCCTGCTCGGCGCGCGGAACTACGACACCGCCCTCGGCCGCTTCCTCACCATCGACCCGGTCTTCGAGACCGGTGACGTCAACCAGATGGGCGGCTACTCCTACGCCGCCGACAACCCGGCCACCAACAGCGACGCCGACGGCCTCTTCGCCTCCCGGGGAGGCAGCGGCGCGAAGCCTCCCCGGCTCCGCACCTGCACCGGGAACTGCACCCCGGCCGACCGCCCCAGCCAGGGCGGGATCAACGGCACCGGCAACAACGTCCACATCGACAAGTGCCTGCTCTGCGGGTTCACCAACCCCCTCAAGCACCGCACCGACCTTCCGGTGTTGGACAGTGATACCGGCAAGGTCGTCAATCGCGAGGCCTTCACCGACGCGGAGGGCGTCCCCCACGTCGTCGGGACCAGGGCCAACCTCGACAACGACACGGGGAGGGTCACCTTCGACCTGCTCAACGCGGAGCTTAAGCGGACCGGCGACTTCTACGACCCCAAGACCGGCACGGGTTTCGAGTTCCTCCCCCAGGACGACCGGGCCAAGCTCATCCCCGAGAAGGGCTACGTGCCCGGCACCGAGGGCACCGCGGACCCGGTGATCAAGGGGATGACCTCGGACATGATGCTGGTGACGCGGATCGACCACAAGGTCGTCAGCGTCGAGTCCTACGACAGCACGCGCGCCGGGCCCCAGGCCACTCCCCAGGAGGCGGTGGGCACGGTGATGAAGAAGGTGACCGGCGGGCTCAAGGGACAGCCGCAGACCCAGAACGTGGTCATCCTGGTCAACACCGCCGCGCAGGTCGAGGCCCTTCTCCAGACCGCCATGGACCAGCTGAACCAGCGGATGATCCGGGTCGTCTTCAACGGCATCCTCATCCCGCGCGGCACCCCGCCCGCGGGAATGAGGACCCCGCCCCGCCCGACGCCGCCCGCGTCGTCGGGCGGCGGCCGTGGATCCGGCGGCTCCACCGGGGCGAGGCCCGGCGGTGGCGGCATCGGCGGCGGGGCGATCGTCGGAGGAGGAGGCGGGCGCGCGGGACGCATCCGGAACTGACCTGAGCCGACACCCCGGAGCCCTGGGGCCCGCCGAACGCGGCGGGCCCCAGGGCTCCGGCCTACCCAAGGCCTATCCACGGGTCAGGGGAACGAGTGGCCCTCCCCCAGGACCTCGCAGCCGACCCGTGCCGCGAGCATCCGGGCCCGGATCTCCTCGTGCTGGATCGCGTGGACGAACACCACGTGCCCGGCCGACGCGTCCCGCAGATCGAGGTCCGTCGCGTTCTTCACCAGGGTGACGAACGCGCAGCGCTCGCCGGTCGAACCCAGCCCGGCCTCGGGCATCGCGGGCCAGCCCGCGAAGTCCCAGGTGAGCCTGGCGGCGCCGGACCGGACCGCGTCGAGGAACCCCGCGACCGCCTCCGCCGAGTCGACCTCGCCGTCGAGCACGACCGGCAGATGGTCCTCGGGCCGGGCGCCGACGTGGCCGAACGACGAGATCTCGAAGGCCTTGTCCAGGGTCCACCAGTTCAGGGCCCCGACCAGCTCCTGCACCCGGTGCAGCACCGGCAGCTCGTCCACCGTCGCCCGCAGAGCGACCGTCATCTCGCTGGTGTCGGCGAGTGCGAGGAGCCCGGTTACGAGCCGGAGCGCCTCTCCCAGGTCGCTCGTCCTGCGGATCGGCCATGCGAAGGAAACCATGGCGCCATCATCGCAGTCCGAACGGCGCATCCCCGCGGTGGAGGGCGGGCGCTACGGGACGAGGACGATCTTGCCCGCGACGGTTCCGGACTCCGCCAGGCGCATGGCCTCGGCGGCGCGCTCCAGCGGGAGTTCGACGGCGATGTGGGCGGTGATCCGGCCCTCGCGCAGGGCCGTGAACACCTGGGCGAGGTCGCCGCGCAGGCGGGAGCGGAAGCTGTCGCGGGAGAGGGCGCGGCCGGCCCAGACGTTGAAGAAGTACGCGTGGCGGCCGTTGGGCAGCCCGTTCCACAGCCAGACCCGGCCGAGCAGCTTGAGCACGGGCCACTGCTTGGAGCCCTGGTCGTCGCGGGTCGCCGCGCTGCCGTAGGAGACGAGGGTCCCGCCGCGGGCGAGCAGACCCCAGGAGTCGATGATGCCGCGGCCGCCGACGTGGTCGAAGACGGCGTCCACACCGTTCGGGGCGAGCTCCCGCACCTGGGCGGGGACGTCCCCGCGGTAGTCCACCGGGGTCACGCCGAGGGCGCGCAGCGCGTCGTGGTGGCGGGCCGAGGCCGTGCCGATGACGCGGGCGCCGGCGGCGAGCGCCAGCTGGACCAGGACCGACCCGACGCCGCCGTTGGCGCCGTGGACCAGGACGGTCTGCCCGGATCGCACCCGGGCCTTGCGGTGCAGCATCTGCCAGGCCGTCAGGCCGTTGACCACCGCCGTCTCGGCCTCCGCCGCGCCGACCCCGTCCGGCACCTCGACCAGGTCCGCGGCGTCCAGCGCGACGTGGCTGGCCCAGCCGCCGGTCTTGGTGAGGGCGGCGACGCGCCGGCCGACCAGCTCGGGGCCGACCCCGGGGCCGACCGCCAGCACCGTCCCGACCAGGTCGTAGCCGGGAACGAAGGGGAAGGGCGGCTGGTCGTAGTAGCGGCCGCGGCGCATCTGCTGCTCGGCGAAGGAGACACCGGTGGCCTCCACGCCGACCAGGGCCTGTCCGGCGGCGGGCACCGGCAGCGGCAGTCCCGTGCGGACCTGCAGCCCCTCCGGCTCGACCTTGCCCGGCAGAACGACCTCGGTGTACTCGGCGGCGACCATGACGACCCCTTCGGTGTTTGATGTGCTCGCTTCCGTTAGAAGCTGTAACTAGAATGAACACCACTAAGCCGCCTGTCAAGCGAGCGGATCCATCGATCGTGAGCAGCCCTGCCGGGAGTGATAGGTTCTAACTGTGCGCTCGCGCGCAGCGGCGGACGCCGACGGATCCGAGCACGGGCACCAGAGCCGGAAGAGGTGGCAGGCATGGCCGACAGGGCGCCGACCCCGCGGGAGCGGTACCGGCAGCAGGTCCGCGCGGAGGTCAAGGAGCGGGCCTGGGAGCAGATCGCCGGCGTGGGCGCCTCCGCACTCTCGCTGAACGCGATCGCCAAGCAGATGGGCCTGAGCGGGCCCGCGCTGTACCGGTACTTCGCCAACCGCGACGAGCTGATCACCGAACTCGTCCGGGACGCCTACCGCAGCCTCGCCGACACCCTGCTGGCCACCGGCTCCGCGCAGGGCACCCACCCGGCGGACCTCGGGGAGCTCGCCCACGCACTGCGCCGCTGGGCGCTGGCCGACCCGCACCGCTACTTCCTCGTCTACGGGACCCCGGTGCCGGGCTACCACGCCCCCGAGGACACCGCCGCGACCGCCTCGGAGATCATGTCGACGCTGCTCGACGCCTGCATCGCCGCCGGCCCCGGCGCGGAGCCGACCGGCCCCGCCGCCGGCCTCGACGCCCACCTGGCGGACCACCGCCCCTGGGCCGCCGGACGCCCGGGCGCCCACGCGGCCGACCTGCGCCGCGCACTGGCCTTCTGGAGCCGCCTGCACGGCGTGCTCTCACTCGAACTGGCAGGCCACTTCACGGGCATGGACCTCGACCCGGAGCAGCTCTTCGCCTCCGAGGTGGCCTCCCTCACCGCCTGAGCAGCACCGCCTGAGTCCCACCGCCTGAGTCCCACCGCCTGAGCACCACCGCCGCAGGCATCCTGCCGACCGTAGGCGGGGGCCTCAGAGGCGCTCCTCCATGCGGATCGCCTTGCGGAGTTCCTCGTGGGCGCCGCCCTGGTGGCTCTGGTGCTCTTCGAGGAGGGCTGCCGCGATCGCGTCGAGCTTGCGCTGGACGGCGTGCTCGGCGCGACGCTCGGCGTTCTTGAGGAGTGCCAGCAGGAGCAGTGTGATCGCGGTCATGGTGTCGCCGACGAGGATCTGCCACTCCGCCGACAGGCCGACCGCGTGGACCGCGATGAAGGCGGCCACCAGCAGGACGCAGAACAACGAGAAGGCCGGCGAGCTGGTGAGGTTGGACGCGGCCTCGGCGAGCCGCTCGAACCGGCCGCGCGCGCCGTCGGTGCGGTCGGCGGGGTGTGACAGGGTCATGGCTCGTCCCTACGCTCTGCCGTGTGCGGACGCGTCCGGTTGCACCGCCCGGCACGGCCGTCAGTGCCCGAGCGCGTCGGCGAGTTGGCTCTTGTTCATCTTCGAGCGGCCCCTGATGCTGCGCTGCCTGGCCTCGTTGTACAGCTGGTCGAAGGTCGGCCCGCGGGAGCCGGAGTGGGAGTGCAGGCCGCCGCGGCGGCCGGAGGACATGTCGTGGGTGGAGGAGCGGCTGGCGGTCCTGGACTCGCCGTGCCTGGCCCGCTCCTTGTTCACCGTCCGGGCCGCGATCTCCTTGGCGCGTTCGGGGCTCTCACCGCGGTCCTCCGCGCTCTCCTTGATGTGCTCGTACTGCCGCTCGCGTTTGGGACTCGATCCACGGGGCATTAGGAACCTCCTTCGTCGGTGCGCCAGTCGGTGCGCTCGTCGGCGGGCGCCCACGGACCGGGCCGCCCGGGCGCCGTCCTCGCAGGCGGCGGCGCCCCGGCACCCGGCGGTGGTCAGCCGTGCCGCATGTCGTCCGGGTCCTCGGGCATCGGCGGGGCACCCTCCCCGGTCATCCGGGCCTGGGGCCGCTCGCGGAGGGACGCGTCACCGGTGCCCGCCGAGGTGCCGTCCGGGGCCAGCCGGCCGCGCCAGCCGCCGCTCTCCCGGCCCTGCTCCTCGATGAAGCCCTTGAACCGCTTCAGGTCGCCCTTGACCTGCCGGTCCAGGACGCCGAACATCGCACCGGCCTTCTCGGCCATGCCGTGCGGCTCGAAATCCATGGCCAGGCTCACCCGGGTGTGGGCGTCGTCGAGGCGCTGGAAGGTCACGACTCCCAGCTGCTGGACGTCGCCGCCCACCGTGCGCCAGGAGATCCGCTCGTCGGGCAGCTGGTCGACGATCTCGGTGTCGAACTCGCGTCGCGCACCGGCGACCTTCGTCGTCCAGTGGCAGTGCCGGTCGTCCGTCTGGCGGACCTCCTCCACGCCCTGCATGAAGCGCGGGAAGTCCTCGAACTGCGTCCACTGGTTGTAGGCGCTGTGCAGGGGGACGTCCACATCGATGGACTCCTTCACCTTGCTCACAACGGTCTCCTTCCGCATGACAGGCCGGACGTTCCGTGCCACCGACGCGTCTGCCCCCTCCTCGGGCACCCAATCAGGCACCTCGTCGGGCAGCCGGCCTGGAGGCTCGGCGGTCAGGCGGCCCGCGAGGTGCGGGCCGGCCGGAGGAGTACCGCGCGCTCGGACTCGGTCAGCCCGCCCCACACGCCGTAGGGCTCCCGCACCTCCAGCGCGTACCGGAGGCACTCGCGGCGGACCCGGCAGCCCTCGCAGACCTTCTTCGCCTCCTCCTCCCGGTCGTCGTGGGCCTGGCCGCGTTCACCGAACGGGTGGAAGAACAGGCTCGCGTCGACGTCGCGGCACTCCGCCGCGAGCTGCCAGTTCCAGTGGTCGTCGTGGGCGCCGGGCAGGCGCGAGATGTCGGTCACGGAGTTCTCACCTCGGGGGGACGGGGATCGGGACGGTCGGTACCGCGGTGTCGACCGGGGTGTCGACCGGCCGCGGGACGCCTCGTGGCGCCGGGCCACTCGGCCGCCTGCCCGCTTTCGCCGGTCCCATCCGCCTCGGTTTCAGGGATTCCCGCCCGGGCAGATGCGCTGCCACAGGACAGTCGGCAGCAGCCGCACAAGGGGGAGGTGCACCCGATGGACGGGAGCAGCAGGGTGGTGACCGCACAGGTCCGGGTCGAGCTGATCACGGCCGAGGGGGACGGCGTCGCCGTGCAGTCCTCCTGGGTCTACGACACCCGGGACCCGATCGCCGTCAGGATCGACTTCCAGCTCACCGTCGGCGCGTGCCAGCGGTGGCTCTTCGCCCGCGCGCTGCTCGCCGAGGGCCTGACCGCGCCGGCGGGTGAGGGCGATGTGGTGTTCGCGCCCGAGACGGACGGCGTCCACGTGCTGATGCTGCTGTGCGGGGTGGACGGTGCCGCCGTGCTCCGCGCACGCACCGCCGACCTGCGGCGGTTCCTCCACGGCACCTACGCCTGCCTGCCGCAGGGGGCGGAGCGGTGCGGGGACGCGCTGGACCGCTGGCTGCCCACCGTGCTCGGCACGGCGTAGCCGCCCAATCCGGCTACGCCGGCCCTGCGGGGGTCAGCCCTGCGGGAGTCAGCCCCGCGGGAGTCAGCCCCGCGGGAGGTCGATCTCGACCCAGACGGCCTTGCCGGGGGCGCCGACGCGCGGCTCGTGCCCCCACCGGCTGGCGAGCAGGGCGACGGTGTGCAGTCCGTGGCCGCCCGTGCGCACGGGCGAGTGCGGCACCCGCGGGAGGGGCGGCTCGTCGGAGCCGTCCAGCACCTCGATGCGCAGGGTGTGCGCGGTCGCGGCCAGCACCAGCTGGTCCGGTCCGCCGGCGTGCTGGCAGGCGTTGGTGGCGAGTTCCGAGACGAGGAGCAGCACGTCGTCGGCCCGCGCCTGCTGGTCCGGGTCGGCGGTGGGCAACCAGCCCCAGTCCTCCAACGCAGACCGGGTGTGGTCCCGGCAGCGGCCGACCGCTCCCGGCGCGCCGCTCAGGGTCAGCCTGCGGGTCTGGCCCGTGGCGGGCATCCCGGACAGGACCGACCGGCTCGTGGCCCGGAACTCACTGGCGTTCATCTGCCCTCACTCTTACGACCTCTTACGACCGACCGAGGCCGGGTGGTGTGGCCGGCCGTTGCTTCCTTGTGCCCACCGGTTCGCAGGAGACACCGGTGAACACCCGCCGAGTCGCGCCGGCCCGTGAAAGGCGACGGCCGCTGCGCGGGTCGCCGCCGGGTGGCCGCGGCGCCGTCAGGCGAGGGCGGAGCCGAGGTCCGCGCGGATGTCGAACACGGTTTCCGCCCCGGTGACCTCGAAGACCCTGGCGACCGCGGGTTGCAGGCCGGCGAGGATGAGGGTGACGTGTGCCTGGTCCGCCTCGGCGCGGGTGTTGAGCAGCAGGTTGAGGCCGGTGGAGTCGCAGAACGAGAGGTCGTGGCAGTCGATGACCACCCGCTCCTGCGGACGCCCGATCGCCTCGTGCAGCCGCTCGCGCAGGAGCGCGGTGCTGTCGTAGTCCAGCTCGCCGATCGGGGACACCACGACGGCGGCGCCCTCGGTCCGCAGGTCGGCCCTCAGTCGGACGGCGATCGCCCCTTCGCCGGGGTGCGGAGGGGGCGTGTTCGGTTCGGGGACGCTCTCGGGCATCGCTCTCCTCAGGTCGGATCGGCCGGCTGCACGTATGACCATACGGCGGCACCGTGCGCACGGTACGCCGGGTGGCGGACGCGGTCGAGCAGTCGCACCCGACTGTGGAGGACTGGTGAGGAGTGGGGGTTTCTCCCGTAAAGGCCGGTCTGATCCGGTCCAGACCGGGCAGGCGAGTCGCGCTGCCCGGAGCGGGTGACCACCAGCAGAGGAGAGAGCATGCCGAGCGTCGCGTCCCGCATTTCGACCCGTGACCGCGTCAACGCCCCTTCGGCCCACGGCTCGGCCGGACCTGCCGCGACCGGCGAACCCGCGACCGGCGACCCCATGACCAGCGACCAGATGGCCAGTGCCGAGCTGACCTGCCCGGCCGACCTCGTCCGGATGGCGGCGGGCCTGGGGATCGAGGCGGACCAGCCCTCCGCCGTGTGCCCGGCGGATGCCCGCCGGCTCTCCAAGGTGCTGTTCGCCCGCCTGCGCGCGGCCGAGGAGGGCACGGCCGAGTACTCGTACGTGCGCGGCACCCTGATCGAGCTGAACATGGCGCTGGTGAAGTTCGCGGCGAGCCGGTTCACCCACCGCAAGGAGCCGGTCGAGGACATGCTCCAGGTCGGCACGATCGGCCTCATCAAGGCCATCGACCGCTTCGACCCGTCGTTCGAGGTCGAGTTCTCCACGTTCGCGCTGCCGACCATCAGCGGGGAGATCAAGCGGTTCTTCCGGGACACCGGCTGGATGGTGCACGTCCCCCGGCGGCTGCAGGAGCTGCGCCTGGTGCTGGCCAAGACCAGTGACGCGATGGAGCAGCTGCTCGACCGCGCTCCCACCCCGGGTGAGCTGGCGGAGCACCTGGGCCTGACCGAGGACGAGGTGCGCGAGGGCCTGATCGCCTCCCAGGCGCAGAGCGCCTCCTCGCTCGACGCCCCGGCTCCCGGCCACCAGACGGACGGCGGCAGCGCGCTGGCCGACCGGATCGCGCGGGAGGAGGGCGCCTTCGAGACCGTGCTCTGCCTGGAGACCCTCAAACCGGTCCTCGCCGCCCTGCCCGAGCGGGACCGCACCATCCTGTCGCTGCGCTTCGGGGCCGAGTTGACCCAGGGCGAGATCGGCCGCCGGCTGGGCATCTCGCAGATGCACGTGTCCCGGCTGCTCACCCGCATCCTGACCGGTCTGCGGGCCGAGCTCCAGGCCGAGGCCTGACCCGCCCGGACCGCGGAGCGGCGCTCGCCGGCGGCCCGTCGAGTGCCGTTTCCGCACGTGCCCGCCCGTATCCGCATGTGCCCGCCCGTTTCCGCCGCGCGGTGCCGGAGGGGGGCGACGTGCGGGGTGGGCCTGGTCACTTTCGACCGGCGCCCGGCCCGCTTCCGGGCCGGCCCGGCACCCGCCCGGACCTGGTGCCACAGGGGTCGCGGGCCGGTCCCGCCCCGGTTTGGAGGGGTTCGCCCCCGACGGAACGGGTGCGGTAGCGTCCGGGACGGTACGGACGCGTGCCCGGCACGGCTTCGGCACGGCCCTCGGCCGCGTGCCAGGCCGGATCGGGCGTCGACTGTGGCGGGCCTACGGCCTGGCGCTCTACGAGAAAGGCCACGTCCCGATGGCTGGCACGACGAAGGCGCAGACGCAGCACCCCCCGAGCGGTGGCAGCGCGCAGGTCGGCGAACCGGACCTGCGGCGACTGCTGGCCGGACTGACCGCCGTACGCGACGGCGACTTCGGCACCCGGCTGCCCGACGACGCGGACGGCCTGCTGGGCGAGATCGCCACCGTGTTCAACGGCATGGTCGACCAGCTCTCCCTGTTCACCTCCGAGGTGACCAGGGTCGCCCGGGAGGTCGGCACCGACGGGCGGCTCGGCGGTCAGGCGGAGGTCCCCGGCGTGTCGGGGACGTGGAAGGACCTGACCGACTCCGTCAACGCGATGGCGGGCAACCTCACCAGCCAGGTCCGCGACATCGCCCAGGTCGCCACCGCGGTCGCCAAGGGCGACCTCTCCCAGAAGATCGACGTCGCCGCGCGCGGCGAGATCCTGGAGCTCAAGAACACCGTCAACACCATGGTCGACCAGCTGTCCGCGTTCGCCGACGAGGTGACCAGGGTGGCCCGCGAGGTCGGCAGCGAGGGCATCCTGGGCGGCCAGGCGGACGTCAAAGGCGTCTCGGGCACGTGGCGCGACCTGACCGACTCGGTCAACTTCATGGCGGGCAACCTCACCGCGCAGGTCCGCTCGATCGCCCAGGTGGCCACCGCCGTCGCCGAGGGCGACCTCTCCCAGAAGGTCAACGTCACCGCCCGCGGCGAGATCATGGAGCTCAAGGAGACCATCAACACGATGGTCGACCAGCTCTCGTCCTTCGCCGGCGAGGTGACCAGGGTCGCCCGCGAGGTCGGCACCGAGGGGCGCCTGGGCGGGCAGGCGGACGTCCGCGACGTCTCCGGGACGTGGCGCGACCTGACCGAGTCGGTCAACGTGATGGCCGACAACCTCACCGCCCAGGTCCGCTCCATCGCCGAGGTGACCACCGCGGTCGCCCGGGGCGACCTCTCGCAGAAGATCCGGGTGGACGCGCGCGGCGAGATCCTGGAGCTCAAGACCACCATCAACACCATGGTCGACCAGCTGAGCGCCTTCGCCGACGAGGTCACCAGGGTCGCCCGCGAGGTCGGCACCGAGGGCAACCTCGGCGGCCAGGCGACCGTCCGCGGCGCCTCCGGCACCTGGAAGGACCTCACCGACAACGTCAACGTGATGGCCTCCAACCTCACCGGCCAGGTCCGCTCGATCGCCCAGGTGGCCACCGCCGTCGCCAAGGGCGACCTCTCGCAGAAGATCAACGTGGAGGCCGGGGGCGAGGTCGCCGCGCTGGCCGGCGTCATCAACACGATGGTCGACACGCTCTCCGCCTTCGCGGACGAGGTGACCAGGGTGGCCCGCGAGGTGGGCACCGAGGGCACGCTCGGCGGGCAGGCCCGGGTGCCGAACGTGGCCGGCACCTGGAAGGACCTCACCGACAACGTCAACTTCATGGCCCACAACCTGACCAGCCAGGTCCGCAACATCGCGCAGGTGACCACCGCCGTCGCCCGGGGCGACCTCACCCGCAAGATCGACGTGGACGCGCGCGGCGAGATCCTGGAGCTCAAGACCACCATCAACACCATGGTCGACCAGCTGAGCGCCTTCGCCGCGGAGGTCACCCGGGTGGCCCGCGAGGTCGGCAGCGAGGGCCGGCTCGGCGGCCAGGCCGAGGTCGAGGGCGTCTCCGGCACCTGGAAGCGGCTGACCGAGAACGTCAACGAGCTGGCCGGCAACCTCACCCGCCAGGTCCGCGCGATCGCGGAGGTCACCGGTGCGGTCGCCGAGGGCGACCTGACGCGCTCGATCACCGTGGACGCCTCCGGTGAGGTCGCCGACCTCAAGGACAACATCAACTTCATGGTGGAGTCGCTGCGCGAGACCATCCGGGCCAACGAGGAACAGGACTGGCTCAAGTCCAACCTCGCCCGGATCTCCGGTCTGATGCAGGGCCGGCGCGACCTCACGGTGGTCGCCGAGCTGATCATGGACGAGCTGACCCCGCTGGTCTCGGCCCAGTGCGGCGCCTTCTACCTCGCCGAGGAGAGCGCCGGCACGGTCTTCCTCAACCTGATCGGCTCCTACGCCTTCCCCGCCGGCTCCACACCCACCCGGTTCGGGCTCGGCGAGTCCTTCGTCGGCCAGGCCGCGCGCAGCCGGCGCACGATCGCCGTCGACGACCTGCCGCCCGGCTACCTCAGCGTCTCCTCCGGCCTGGGCCGCACCGAACCCGTCTCGCTGGTGGTGCTGCCCATCGTGGTCGAGGAGCAGGTCCTCGGCGTCATCGAGCTGGCCACCGTCCGGTCCTTCTCCGCCGTCCATCTCGCCTTCCTCGAACAGCTGATGGAGGCCATCGGCGTCAACGTCAACACGATCGTCGCCAACGCCCGCACCGACGAGCTGCTCGGGGAATCCCAGCGGCTGACCTCCGAACTCCGTGTCCGCTCGGAGGAGTTGCAGGCGCGCCAGGAGGAACTGCAGTCCTCCAACGCACAGTTGGAGGACAAGGCCGCACTGCTCGCGGCGCAGAACCGGGACATCGAGACCAAGAACCTGGAGATCGAGCAGGCCCGCCAGGAGCTGGAGGACCGAGCGCACCAGCTGTCGCTGGCCTCCAGCTACAAGTCGGAGTTCCTGGCCAACATGAGCCACGAGCTGCGCACCCCGCTCAACAGCCTGCTCATCCTCGCCCAGTTGCTGGCCCAGAACCCGACCAGGAACCTCACCGCCAAGCAGGTCGAGTACGCGGGCATCATCCACTCCGCGGGCTCCGACCTGCTCCAGCTGATCAACGACATCCTCGACCTCTCCAAGGTCGAGGCGGGGAAGATGGACATCACCCCGGAGCGGATCCCGCTGCGCAAGCTCCTCGACTACGTCGAGGCCACCTTCCGGCCGCTGACGAGCCAGAAGAGCCTGCGGTTCACCGTGGAGACGGCGTCGGCGCTGCCGCCGGAACTGCTCACCGACGACTACCGGTTGCGGCAGGTGCTGCGCAACCTGCTGTCCAACGCGGTCAAGTTCACCGAACGCGGCGGTGTGGAGCTGCGGATCGAGATGGCGCACGACGCTCAGGTGCCGGAGGTCGCGCGCCGCGAGGACGGACCGGTGATCGCCTTCCACGTCGTGGACACCGGCATCGGGATCGAGCCCGAGCACCTGGAGAGCGTCTTCGGGGCGTTCCAGCAGGCGGACGGGACGACCAGCCGCAAGTACGGCGGCACCGGGCTCGGCCTGTCGATCAGCCGGGAGATCGCCTTCCTCCTCGGGGGTGCGATCACCGCCACCAGCGTGCCGGGCCAGGGCAGCACCTTCACCCTGTACCTGCCCGCCACCCGGGCCGAGTTCCTCGAGCTGAACACCCAGACCCCGCCGGCGGCACTGGAGGCCGGCACGGCCGAGGCGGCCACCGCGGGCGCGCGCGACGAGGCGGCGGCGCCCGCCGCGGCGCCCGCGGCCCAGCCCAAGCGGCTGCTCGTGGTCGAGGAACGGCCGCGCGGCCTGCTGTCGCTGGTCGCGGAGAGTGCCGTGGCCGACCTCGCGGGCCCCGCGGACCCGGGGGACCGGCGGGCGCCGGTGGAGGTCATCACCACGGTCGGCGCCCAGGAGGCGGCGACGACGCTGGCCGCGACGCCGTGCCACTGCGTGGTGCTCGAACTCGACCTGCCGGGCGGAGCGGCCCTGGCCTTCCTGGAGGAGATGGCCCGGGACGCCGCCCTGCACGGCGTGCCGGTCCTGGCGCACAACAACCGCCGGCTGGGCGCCGAACAGGAACGCCTCCTCCAGCAGCGGGCCGCCCTGCAGCCGCTCGAACTGCTATCCAGCCTGGACGAGTTGCGTGAGCGCATCACCCTTCACCTCAGCGCCGACCAGCCCGGTGACGTGCTGCCGCTGGTGCGCACCGAGGATCCGGCCACCGCACTCCCCCCGGACGTCGACAACGCGCTCGCCGGGCTGACGGTGCTGGTCGTCGACGACGACGACCGCAACCTCTACGCGCTCACGGGCATCCTGGAACTCAACGGCATGCGGGTGCTGCAGGCCGAGAACGGCCGCGCGGCGATCGAGGTCCTCACCGGGCACCGCCACATCGACGTGATCCTGATGGACGTGATGATGCCGGAGATGGACGGCTACGCCGCCACCGCCGCCATCCGCGCGATGCCCGAGCACGCGAACCTGCCGATCATCGCGGTCACCGCCAAGGCCATGATCGGAGACCGGGAGAAGAGCCTCGCCTCGGGAGCCACCGACTACGTCACCAAGCCGGTCGACGCGGTCGACCTGATCGCCCGGCTCGAACGGTGGCTGCGGCCTTAGGCCCGGTCGCGATCCGGCCACAGCCGTGGTGACCGCCACAGCCGCCGGCCGTACCGCGCCCCCGGACCGACGACCACCACGCCAACCGAGGAGACACCGATGCACGACTCCCAACAGCCTCGGGACGCAGAGGGACAGCCGCGCCCGCAGGTCCGGCCCGGCCGCGCCGCCGCGCCCGGCCCGGCCCAGGCCCTCCCCTCGGTCGTGGCACCGCGTGGTTCGGCCGACCACGGCGCCGAGCGGACCGCCCCGCCCGCCGGCGGGGGCGCGATGGGCCGGCTGACATCCACCGTCGACCGGCTGCGCCGCGAGCTCACCCGGGCGCAGGCACAGGCGGACGGACGGGCGCTGGTCGAGCTCGCCAAGGGGATCCTGGTGGAGCGCCTGGGCGTCTCCCCCGCCGAGGCCGGCCGCCAACTCGACACGCTGGCAGACCAGTCGACGCTGTCCGTACTGGAGCTGGCCGCCGACCTGGTCAACCAGTCCTCGCACGACCGGATCGCCGACGTCGCCCGCGAGTTCATGGCCTCCGCGGGCGAGCCGTCGGTGGGCGAGCCGATGGTGGGCGAGCCGTCGGTGGGCGTCCGGCTGCGCAGCGCCGAGACGGGGATGCTGGGCGCCTCCGACGTCCAGGCGGTGGCCCAGTCGGTGCTGGAGCACGCGCTACGGCCGCTCGGGGCGCAGGCGGTGGCGATCTGGGCGGCCAACTCCGACCAGTCCCTGACCCTGGCGGGAAGTGCCGGGTTCTCCGACGAGGAGGCGCTGCGCTGGCGCCACGTCCCGCCCGGCGTCCCCGTCCCGGCCCGCCGCGCGCTGACCGAACGGGCCCCGGCCGCCTACGAGTCGCTGACCGCGGCGGGCCTCCCCTCGATCGGGCAGCGGGAGTTCGGCGGCGGACGGCTGGCGGTACCGGCCGGCGCGGGCGGCCGGATCACCGGCGTCCTGGAGGTCTGCTGGAGCGGCCGCATGCCGGCCCGGTCACAGTCCCTGCAACGGCAGTTCGAGGCCCTGGCCGAGCTGTGCGCCACCGCTCTGGAGTCCCGCCCGGCCACCGGGAGCGACGACGGCGGCGTCGATCCGCAGACCACCGACCTCCTGGAGCTGATCCACGACCTGCAGGACCCGTGCCTGGTGATGCGACCGGACCTCGACCCGGCCGGCCGGGCGACCGACTACCTGATCAGGCACGTCAACCCGAGTTTCGAGGACTTCGCCGGCCGCCCGCGCAGCGCCATCGTCGGCGCCCGGCTGCTGGAGGCCTACCCGCTGGCCGCCGAACCGGGCGGCCTCTTCGAGAAGATCGAGTACGTCCTGGCCACCGGCGAGTCGTTCCGCTCACCGGCGATGAACCTCTCCGCGCTGGTCGACGGCGTCCCGCTGACCACCCGGGCCAGCGTGAGCGTCAGCCGGTTCGGGACCAGCGCGGTCGTCATCTGGCGGACCGAGGACGGCGCCGCCCGCGTCGCCAGCCTGCTCCAGCACGCCCAACGCCTCGGGCGCATCGGCGGGTTCGAGGAGAACCTGCACACCGGCGAGATCGCCTGGAACGACACCCTGTTCGACCTGCACGGTCTACCGCCGAACGCCGAGCCCATTCCGCTCGAACACCTACCGGCGCACGCGCACCCCGACGACGAGCACACCATCGGCCGGTTCCTGCGCACCCTGCTGCACCACCAGCGGCCCGCCTCCACCGCGTTCCGCCTCCAGCGGGCCGACGGCATCGCCCGGCACATCCGGGTCGTCGCCGAACCCGTCCTCGGCTCCGACGCCCGCATCACCGCCGTCCGCGGCGCCTACCAGGACGTTTCCGCCCAGCACTGGACCGAGGTCGCGCTCGCCGCCACCCGCGACCAACTCGCCCACACCGAGCAGCAGGCCGCCGAACGCAACCGGCTCGCCCTACAACTGCAGCACGCCATCATGCCGCCCAGCCGCGGCCCGCTGGACCTGCACGACCTCGAGGTCGCGGTGCGCTACCGGCCCGCCGAGAAGGACCACCTGGTCGGCGGCGACTGGTACGACGCACTCGCCCTGCCGACCGGCCAGGTGCTCCTGTGCGTGGGCGACGTCGCCGGGCACGGCATCGAGGCCGCCACCGGTATGGTCGCCCTGCGCAACGCCCTGCGCGGACTGGCCGCCACCGGCGCCGGACCAGGCCAACTCCTGGGCTGGCTCAACACCGTGACACACCATCTGACCGACAACGTGACGGCGACGACCATCTGCGCCCTCTACGATCCGCGGACCAGGGCGCTGCGCTGGGCCAGGGCCGGCCACCTCCCCCCGATCCTGCTGCGCGACGGCCGGGCCACCGAACTGCCCACCGTGGCCGGGATCCTGCTGGGCGCGATCGACCAGGCCGACTACGAGGAGGGCGAGATAGAGCTCAAGGCCGGCGACACCCTGATGCTGTACACCGACGGCCTGATCGAGCGCCGGGACCGCTCCCTGGAGGAGTCCCTCGACGACCTGCTGACCACGGCCGGGGACTCCGACGGCCTCACGGAACTCGAACGCCGGCTCGACCACCTGCTGCGGTACAGCAGTTCCGACACCGACGACGACACCTGTCTGATCGGCATCACGGTCTGCTGAGCCGCCCTCGCCGGGCGGTGGCGGGGTGGGGCAGGACGCCGGTTCGGTCGGCGCCCCGCTCCACCGGTGCGGCCTGGTCTCAGCCGAGCAGGAGGTACTTGGTGGACGGGGTGCCCTGGTTGTAACTGCAGTCGGTGTTCTGGGTGGTGGCGCTGTAGGTGGCGGCGTCAGGCGCCGAGCACGTCCAGGGACAGGCGTTTGGCGCGGTCCAGATCGGTGTCGTCGCCGAAGAGTTGGTAGCGGGTGTTGGCAGCGCGCAGATAGGCGTCGATGCGGAAGGCGTCGTCGGCCGGGAAGCGGCTTCCGGCGGCGGACAGTTCGGACTCCAGCAGGTGCAGCCACTCGCGGACGAGGTCGCGGACCGCGTCGGCGACGGGGCCTTCGCGGCGGCCGTATTCGACCGAGGCCGTGGTGATGAAACACCCGCCGGGGAAGACGCCGTCGCGCAGGTAGACGCCCCAGTTGTCGAGCAGGGCGCAGAGCCGGGGCCGCCCCGGGGCGGCGGGCCACGACGGCTCGACGACATGCCGCAGGTACAGGGCGCGGGCCTCCGCGACGGCGGCGATCTGGATGGCCTCCCGGTTGGCGAACACCGTGAGGATGCCGCTCTTGCTGTGCCCGGTCCGGGCGGCGAGCGCGCCGACGGTGATGGCGTCCAGCCCGTGCACGGTCGCGGACATGGCCGCCTGCCGGGCGACTTCACGCCGTGTCCGGTCGCCGCGGGCGCGGCGGCCGTCGGCGCGCGGCGCGGGGGAATCCGCAGCGGAGTCGAGGGTGTCCTGGGCCATCCGCCCATGGTATGCGATCGATCGGTCGTGTAGTGTTCCGCAATAATCACGACCGATCGATCGCATAGTGGGGGCGCAGATCATGGGTGTCGACGGTGTCGGGCTGGACGGCTTTGCGAAACGCGTGATCTCGCTGTCCGGGAGCGAGAAGACCGTCCACGTGGCCGGGGACGGGCCGGCGGTGGTCGTGATGCCGGAAATGCCTGGTATCAGCCCCGACGTCGTGCGCTTCGCCGGGTGGGTGCGCGATGCGGGGTTCACCGTCTACGTGCCCTCGCTCTTCGGTGTCGACGGGGCGTATCCCACCGTCGAGCTCGCCGAGCCGATCCTCAAACGGGCTTGCGTCAGCGCGGAGTTCAGGGCGTTCGCGGGCGGCGGCACGAGTCCGGTGGCGGTGTGGCTGCGCGCGCTGGCCAGGACCGCGCACGACGAGTGCGGCGGACCGGGCGTCGGCGCGGTGGGGATGTGCTTCACCGGCAACTTCGCGCTGAGCATGACGCTGGAACCGGCCGTCATCGCCCCGGTCCTCGGCCAGCCCTCGCTGCCGCTGGACGACCCGGCCGCCCTGGAGCTGTCGCCCGAGGACCAGGCCGCCATCCGCGAGCGGTTCGAGCGCGACGGACTCACCGCACTCGGCCTGCGCTTCGACACCGACAAGTGGTGTACCGGCCAACGCTTCGCCGCCTACGCACAACTGCTCGGCGACCGCTTCGACGGGCGCGTCCTCCCCGGTGAGCGCGCGAACCCCGAACCACCGCCGTTCTTCCGCGACCTGGTCCAGACCCCCCACAGCGTGCTCACCGCTCACCTCGTCGACGAGGACGGCCACCCCACCGTACAGGCCCGCGACGAAGTCCTCGCATTCCTGCGCGCCCGCCTGCTTCCCGGCCACACCACGGCCTGACGGCCTGAGGCAGCCAGGCCCTGTCCGGCCGCAGCCCGCCGACTCCCGTCCCCCGACCGCTTCAGGCGGCGCGAAGCCGCGTCACCCCAGGGTCGCCGTCACCACGGTCGCGTCCAGGTCCTCGCACCACCCCAGGACCGGCGAAAGGCCCGCTTCGCCCGCCACCGCCAACGCCGTCGCCGCCTGGCGCTCACTGGTCTCGAACAGCAGCGCGCCGCCCGGCGCGAGCCACTCGGGCGCCGAGCGGGCGACTCTGCGCAGCACCTCCAGGCCGTCCGCGCCGCCGTCCAGCGCCGGGCGCGCCTCGTGCACCCGCGCCTCCGCGGGCAGCAACTCAATGTCGGCGCTCGGCACATAGGGAACGTTCGCGATCAGCACCTCCACCCGCCCGCGCAACGCACCCGGCAGCGCCTCGAAGAGGTCCCCCTCGTACACCCCGGCCGCCACGCCCGCCAGATTGCGCCGTGCGCACCGAACCGCCGCCGCGTCCACATCCGCCGCGTGCAGCTCCACCGGGTACCCGACCGCCGCCGCCACCGCCGCGCCCAACGCGCCGCTGCCGCAGCACAGATCCACCACCAGCGCGCCCTCACCCACCAGGGCCGCCGCACTGCTCACCAGGAACTCGCTGCGCCGCCGGGGGACGAACACACCCTCGTCGACGCCGATCCGCAGACCGCAGAACTCCGCCCATCCCGCCACGTGTTCCAGCGGTCGGCCCTCGGCCCGACGGCGCACCATCAGCGCCAACTGGGCCGGCGACCCGGCCGCCTCCAACAGGACACGCGCTTCGTCCTCCGCGAACACGCACCCCGCGGCCCGCAACCGGGACGCCACCGAGGAACGCAACAACGAGGAAGAGAAAACCGACACAAGAACCCCTCAGGCAAAGGAAGAATCAACCTGGGGCTTCCCCGGGGGACACGCCACCCCGGCACCGACCAGTCCCATCGCCGTACCCGAGGGGCAACGGCTAGAACAACGGCGCCACAAGGGCCCGACCGCGTACGGGGAGCACCCGCTCCAGCACACCGGACACCGGTCCCACCTCCCCTGATAGCAGACGGTCACAGACAGCTGCCGCCACAGTACACCACCGGCCACCCCGATCCCGGCGGTACAGTGGTCGCACGCCCACTCCGGCTGGGCGGACGCCCGCTCGCCGACGAAGGCCGGGCCCGGAAAGCACCGAAGGAGTCCCACCGTGCCGACAGGCGTGGCCATCCGCGACCCCCGCGAGCAGCTGTTCGACGCCGCCGAACGCGTTCTGCTCCGCGGTGGGCCCAGTGCGCTGACCAGCCGCGCGGTCACCACGGAGGCCGACTGTGCGAAGGGCGTCCTGCACCGGCACTTCGCCGACTTCGACGCCTTCCTCGCCGAGCTCGTCCTGGAGCGCTCCGCCCGCATCCACGGCCAGGCCGCCGACCTGCTGGCCCGGGCCGGCACCGGCACCGTCGCCGAGAACCTCACCGACGCCCTGACCGACCTGTTCGAGTCGGTGGCCGTGGCGATCGTCAGCCTCGTCACCTCCCGTGACAGCCTGCGCGCGCGGCTGCGCGAGTCCATGCCCACCGGTGTCCCGCTGCTCACCGAGGCCACGGCCATGATCGCGTCCTACCTCGCCGCCGAGCGCGAGTTGGGCCGCCTCACGGCCACCAGCGACATCGACGCCCTCGCCCCCACCCTCATCGGCACCGCGCACATGCTCTTCGCCGACCGGACCGGCACCCCGCCGGAGCCCGCAGCCGTCCACCGGGCCGTCGCCACCGTCATCGCCGGCGCCACCCCCCAGCCCGCGAACTGACACGGCGGCGCCGCGCGGGCTGTCGTTCCTCGCGGCGTCGGCGCCTCAGGGCCCGGTTGTGCCCTGCGGGGCGGAGGTGCGGTAGCCGCCCACCGCTCCCGGCGGGACCAGACACGGGAGCAGCCACTCCCACAGGGCCCCCAGCCGGCGCGCCAACTCCTCACCGCCGCAGCCGCTGCCGTGCACCACCTCCAGGCCGCAGGCCGCCGCCACCGCCAGGGACTCCACGCCCACCCCGCCCGAGCGCGCCCGCAGTTCGCCGGCCCGGCGCGCCGAGGCCAGCAGCTCCCGGACCATCTGCGCCCAGACGCCGTGCAGGCCGCCCACGCCGGAGCCCGCAACCGTGACGCCGCCGCTCCACAGCTCCTCCTCCCGCCCCAGTCGGAAGCCCGCCCGCACCACCACGTCCGACTCCAGCACCCGGACGAGCCAGAACCCGGCGTCGATCAGCCCCTGCAGCGGCGACACGCCCGTGCCCGCGGTGCAGCCTCCGCGCACCGCCGTCTCCGCGCGCTCCACCACCGCCCGGGCCAACTCCTCCTTGGAGGCGAAGTGGAAGTACAGCGCCCCCTTCGTCACTCCCGCGGCTCCGGCGATCCCGCCCAGCGTCGCCCCCGCGTACCCCGAGCGGTCGAACTGCGCCGCTCCCGCCTCGACAAGACGCCCCCGCGTCCGCTCCGACCTCTCCTGCATCACGAACCCACAACCCCTCACACCGGAACCACAGAAAAGAGAGGGCCGCCCCTGTCAGGCGACCCCCGTAGCCTCGGCCGCCATCGGCCACACCACCACACACCCGCGTCCGCAGGACATCCCCCACCCGGAGGGGAGGGACGGCCCCGCCGCTACCGCACCTGCACGTACCGTCCGCCGCCGGGCGCCGCCTCACCCGCCACAGCCGCGCCGACCACAGCCGCGCCCGCCGGAGCCGCGCCCGCTGCGCCCGCACCCGCGCCCACCCGCTCCAACGGCCCGTCCGGCGACGCCATCAGGATCGACCGCTGCAACCGCCGCAGATACACCGACGGCTCCATCCCCAACTCCCGCACCAGCGTCCCCCGCAACCGCTGATACACCTCCAACGCCTCACCCCGACGCCCCGACCGGTGCAACGCCACCATGAACTGGCCATGCAGGTTCTCATGCGTCCGATACCGCTCCACCAACACCGTCAACTCCGCCAACAGCACCCGGTGACGCCCCAACCGCAGATCCGCCTCGATCCGCTGGTCCAACGCACACAACCGCGTCTCCTCCAACCGACGCGCCTCCACCCCCAACACCCCGCCCACCACCACATCCTCGAACGCACCACCACCCCACAACCCCAACGCCTCCCCCAACAACCGCGCCCCGCCCGGAAAATCACCCCCGTCCATCGCCCGATACCCCAACCCCGCCAACCGCTCGAACTCCCGAACGTCCACCAACCCCCCACCACTGTTCAACATGTAACCCCCCGGCGACGTCACCAACACGTCCTTCGCACACCCCACCCCACCCCCCGAACCGGCACCCGACCCCGACCCCGGACCACCCTCCGCCAACGCCCGCGCAATCAGATCCCGCAACTGCAGCACATACGTCTGCACCGTCGTCCGCGCACTCCTCGGCGGCCGCCCACCCCACAACTCCTGCGCCAACACCCCCGCCGACACCACCTGATCCGCCCGCAACGCCAACAACCCCAACACCTGCCGCGGCTTCGACGCCGACGGCACCACCGACACCCCACACACCCGAACCCCCAACGCCCCCAACACCCGAACCTCCACAACCACCACCCCAATCACAACAAACCCAGAGAACACGGACACCGGACGTCGAACTCCGGTACGTGGAACGCAGGACACGGGACACGGAACGCGGGAGATGGGAGACCGATGGGACACCGGACGTACCCGGGCGCCGGTCAGCCTCCCCACAACCACCCAGGCGCCTACATCGATTCAAAAACAGGACAGACGGTTTGTCAACACAAAACCGAACGCGCTGTTTGTTTACCTGGCAACAACCTGCCCGGCGCCCAGTGAGCCTTCGCTCCGCCGCACAGCCAGGGCCGTCGCCACCCCGCCGGCCCCGTAACCGGGCCAGGGCGCGACGGGCCATCGGGCGCGAGGAGCCCCGGACGATCAGGCCCGGCCGGACCGGGCTACGGGGCCGGCGCGCCCGCGTAAAGGGCTTGACGTTGCCAACTCCGGCACGCCACTGCGAATTTCTCGACCTCGACCAGAACCCGGTGAACCGCGATGCCGGATTCCCCACGGCACCGCCCGAAACCATTGACCCGACACGAACTGACGCCGTCCGACAGCGCCCGCCAACGCCGGCGGATCCACTCCCAGGACACCCCGAATCGCAGCCGGCAACCGCCCACCGCCGGCCGCAGGCGGGCACGCCTCACCCCGCCCGGACGCCCCCGCGACCGTGCGGTCCAGTGCAGTGCAGGCGCACCGCGAGGCGGCCACCCGGCCTATGCCTCCTCGTCGGCCTCCGGGTCCGCCATCTCCGCGACCACGCGGGCCCCCCGGTCCGCCCCGATGTCCAGCGAACCGAGCACGCCGGGAACCGCCACGCTGGGCATCAGCATCTGGTAGAGGCCGGAGATCCGCCGCTCCAGGTCGGCGCGGCCCGAGAGCTTCTGTGACTGGATCTGCACACCCGTCCAGGCCGCCGTCACCAGCCACGCCGCGTCGGCCGGGGCCACGTGCGGCAACAGCTCGCCGCGCTCCCCCGCCTGCTCCAACAGCTCCTGCAGGCGCGCGATCCACCCCGGGATCGCTCCCCCGCCAAGGTCCCCGAAATCATCCTGTCCCAAGGACAGCCGGGCGCCCGCCGACAACAGCGGGTCGCGCGGCATCAGATACGCCACCACCATTCCGGTGTCCACGAACTCCTGAAGCTTGCAGGCGCGTTCGGGAATGGCGTTCTGGACGAACTGCTCCTCCACCACCCCTTGCGCAAGCTCCCGCTTCGACGCGAAATGGAAATACACCGCCCCCCGGGTCACCCCGGCCCGCGCCACCACCTCGCCGATCGTCGCACCCTCGTAGCCGAACTCGTCGAAGACCGACGCCGCCGCCTCCAGGATCACCCGACGCGTCCGCATCGCCCGTTCCTGCCGCACCACCAGGACCACCCCGCCACACAACCCGAGCAAACCAAACCGACCACCCCGCACCCTACCCATCCGGGACTCCCGGCACCCGGGCGGTGCCGACCCTGGCGCGCCGACCGCCGTCGCCGACACCCGCACAGGCGGCACCTGTGCCCAACCACCCACGAAGGCTCCACCCACCGGACCAAGCGGACGGCGCCCCCTCACTTCCCAGTGGATCGAATACGCAGCATCCAGCTCCCACACCGGCCGAACGTCGGATCAGAACAGACTTTCGCCCCAGGTCACATGGCCTCTGCAGACAGCTCGGACATCTCCAAGGGCAGTCCGCTCGGCACACACCGCAACGGCCCGCTTGCGCTCGGGCGCCAACGAACCTTGCTCCACGCGCCTTGAAAACCAAACCGGAAGGTACGTATCTTACGAGCCCTGAGCCCCCACCCCGCCCATCACGGCCTTCCGGAGTGCTCCCATGACCCTGCTCGCCTACCGCCTCCCCGCCTCCGCGCCCGCCGCCGCCCCCGGCCAGGCGCCCCGGCTGACCACCACGGTGCCCAAGGAATACGTCCACCGCGCCTGCCACGCCGAGGTCTTCCTCACCGGCTGCCGACAGCTGGACGACACCGCCTTCACGGTCACCGCGCAGTGGCCCAGGGCGCACACCTTCTTCACCAGCCCGGACGGGGTGCGGCACGACCCGCTGCAGACCGCCGAGACCGTCCGCCAGGTCGGCCTGTACCTCGCGCACACCCAGTTCGGGGTGCCGCTTGACCACCAGTTCCTGATGTGGAGCCTCGACTACGCGACCCGGCCGCGGCAACTCGCCATCGGCGCCGCGCCCACCGACCTCACGATCGCGGCCACGCTCACGCCGCAGCCGCGCAGGAACCGGTCCACCATCGACTTCCTGCTCACCGCCACCCTGTTCCGGGGGGACCTCGTCGCCGCCACCGGGTCCACCAGGTTCACCACCGTCCCGCCCGCGACCTACCAGCGCCTGCGCGGCCCGCAGCGGGCGGCCCGGCCGGAGCCGCAACCGGCCTCACAGCCGCCGGCCCAGCCGCTGTCGGAGCCGGTGCCGCTCGCGCCCGGCACGGTCGGACGCGTCCACCCCCGGGACGTCATCCTCGCGCCGACCGGGGAGCCGGACACCTGGCACCTGACGCCCAACCCCCGGCACCCCATCCTGTTCGACCACTCCAACGACCACATCCCGGGCATGGTCCTGCTGGAGGCCGCCCGGCAGGCCACCAATGCGCTCACCACACCCACCACCATCACGCCCACCGCGGCCACGACCACCTACCACCGCTACGCCGAACACGACCTCCCGACCGTTGTCACCGCCCGGTTCACCCCGGGCGACGACGCCACCGCGCTGGTCACCACCGTCACGGGACACCAGGGCGGGGAACCGGTCTTCACCACCGTCATCACGGGCACCCCCGAGCACAGCTGACCGCCGGGCCCGCGACCCAGGCCGCCACGGCGCCCGGGAGTCCGTCCGATCGCCCCGACCGGACCGGCTCCCCACCCGCCGGGGCACAACCCGCATCACCCTCCGGCTGGTGAGGTGCAGGCGGCCTGCGCAAGGATGGCGGGGATCGCACCACCTTCACGGGGAGAGGGATGTGGCCGAAGTGGCTTCGGAAAGCATCGAGTTGATTCGTCTCGGCGACCGCCCGGGCAGCAGCGGGCAGAGCGTCGCGGTACGGGTGCGGAGGCCTCCGGCGGACCGCGGCCCGCTCGCCTGCGAGATCACGATCACCACGGGGGTGGTCACGGGGAGGTTCCACGCCGACCTGACTGTTCGTCAACTCGACGAATGGGAGCAGGCGTTGGACAGACTCGACAGGCGTTCCGCCGTCCGCTGGCTGGACGGGGAGCGCGGTCCCGAACTGCGGATTGAACCGACCGGACCCGACGGGGTGTGGGTGACGGTGTCCGACGCCGAGTCCTCCGGCGTCCTGGTACGCCTCGCCCTGACCCCTGCGGCGGGCTGGGTCGACGAGCAACGCGCCCTGCTCGCGCTCGTCCGGGAGGCACTCCCCCGCTAGGCCCTTGTCCGGGCCGGTCCTGGGCCGCCGTCTTCGAACTCCCTTTGTTCACCCGGAGGGTGGGAGTTCGAAGACGGACCGGCGCAGGCGGTCTACCAGCCGCCGGAGGTGGTGACGCCGCCCGAGGAGGTGGACGAGCCGGAGGAGGTGCCGAAACCCCCGGAGGAGGTCGACGTACCGGAGGTCCGGGTCGACGGGAGGTCCGCGCCGGAGGTGCTGATCCGGCCCGGATCCTGCTGCCGGCCCGCCGACTCGGTGGCGGACCACCGGGCGGCGGACGCGGACGCGGGGGCCGACGCGGGTGCCGCCGCCGGGCGCGGGTCCTCCTGGTCGATCCGCAGCACCAGGCTGCGGCCGCCGGGGCTGCCGAGCCGGTCGCGGTCGGTGCAGCGGACCACCTGGCTGCGGGTCCCGGCGCGGTCCTCCCACCGGCCCACGACAGCGCGGATGCTGGGCCCCCAGACGTTCTGGTACTCGTGCTCGACGGCGAGGTCCCAGTCCTCCGCGTCGATCAGCTCGCTGGTTCCAAGGACCCCCGGCACCACCACGGTGCCACCGCCCCGGACGGTCACCACGGCGCGTTGCGGCCACTCGGCCTGCACACCGGTCACCGTGATCCGGTGGGCGCCTCGGTACTTCGGCATCGGTCACTCCCGCAGGTTGGTTCGGCTGTTCCGCACTCCTCCTCCCTAGTACGGCCGGTGGCCGGGCGGGGGTTCACCACCCCCGCCCGGCCACCGTTCGTATGTGGGCCTCGGCCCTGCCTAGAAGTCGAACTTCGCCACCACGGGTGAGTGGTCGGACGGCTTGCCGTGCGACGCGGCCGGGTGGGCCTCCGCCATGCTGGGCAGCGCGTCGAGGCCGGTGGAGACCTCCTTGAACCTGGCCAGCAGCGAGTGGCTGATCAGGAGGTGGTCGATCAGCTCGTGCTGCCCCTCGAAGACGCGGGAGAAGCCGCCCTGCTCCAGGATCCTCGGGGCCAGGTTCCACAGCCGCCTGGCGTCGTTGTGCGGGTCCGGGTGGTCGAAGCCGGCGCTGCCCATCTGGGAGCCGGGCGGGCCGTAGAGGATCTGGGTGGTGGCGGCCTGCCACCCGTCGTTGAGGTCGCCCATCAGGATGACGTCACGGTTGGTGCCGTCGCCCTGGAGCAGCTGGTCGGCCAGCTCCCGCATCGCGACGGCCTCCGCGCTGCGCCGAAAGAGCGCGTACGCGCCGACCCGGGCACGCAGGCCCTCGTCATGGGTGCTGTGCTGGTTGCCGGGGAAGGTCAGCAGCTTCGACTTCAGGTGGCAGACGGCCACGTCCAGGGTGTGGCCGGGCGTCGGCTCCACCGTCACGGCCAGGCCGCCGCGGCCCATCTCGTGAACGGGCTCGCCGTCGTCATCGACCTGGATGGCGCGGAGGCGGGCGGGAAAGGCCACGTGCTGCCGGACGTTGGTGAGCGGCCAACGGCTGATGACGCCGACCCGGATGCCCCGGGGGTCGGGGTGGTCCGACACGGCGGTGTGCCAGGTGCCCGGCAGCTTGGCCACCAGGTCGTCCAACGGCTCCTGGCCGCCCACCTCCTGCACACCGAGCAGGTCCGGCCCGAGCCCGCTGATGACCTCGGCCAGGGCGGCGACCTTGGCGTCGTAGGTCGCCTGGTCCTTGGCGGCGCACTTGTCGGGGTCCGGCGGGCTACCGGGCGGCAGCGGTCGGCAGAAGTTCTCCAGATTCCAGGTCCCGATGATCGCACTCACGGCTGCTCCCGTCGGTCATCGGCCGACGCCATCGCCGACCTCCGCACCCCTTATCCCCCGGCCCGGTCCTGATCCCCGGGAACGCGCCCGGCGCCGGCTCGCCCCTTCACCCGCGTGCAGGCGCCACCGGGGTCTCGGAGTCGGGCACGCGGAGCCGGGCACGCGGACGGCGGGCGGGCCCCCGCTCCGCTGCCCGCAGGGGCGGCCGGTCGTCCCGTCCCGTCGTCGCCGTTCGCCCCGCCGCCCGGCTACCGGCCGCCGCGCAGTTGGGTCGGCGCCGACGGGCCGGGAACGTCGGGCGGGCGCTCGTCGTCGACGGCCGTGTCCTCGTGGTAGCGGACGCATTCGGCCGACGCGAAGACCTCCAGGTTGTCGTTCGGGTAGAGCACGACGCCGGCCCGGACCGCGACCTTGTCCTGCGTCGCCGGGGCCTCCAGCCGCAGGCTCGCCTCGCCGCCGGAGACGTCGTACGAAACGGTCTTCCAGCCGGCCGCCTCCAGCGTCCGCCGCGCTCGCGCGATCGCGTCGACGGCCTGCTCGCGCGTCACGCCGGCGAGTGCCCAGCTCTCGTGGACGGCGGCGGTGCCGGGCTCGCGCGGCGGCGAGTCGGCGAGGGTGTCGGGGAAGTTCGCAAGGCCGCGGGGGTGGCAGTCGTAGATGGAGGCCTTGATCCCGGCGCCCGGCCAGGTGGGGTTGAGCTTCGCGTCCGGAAGGCGGAGCCCGTCGTAGATCGTCTGTGTCCGCGCGTCCAGCCGTTGGGCGACGGCGACGGGGTCGGCGCTGGGGAACGGCTCGCCCCGCCAGAGGTCGGCGAACCGCATACCCCCGAGGATCAGCGCTCCCGTCAGAACCACTCCGACCCCCAGGGTCTTTCCCAGGGCCCGCCTACTGCTTCGATCACTGGACATGCCGGCGATCCTGCCGCACCCCCGGGACCGTTCGCCTGAGTACCGGTACTCAACCCGCGGGGCGTCAGGTACCGGGCTGAGCCGCCTCCCGCGGATCAGGGAGACTCCGGTCGGGCGGGCCGAGCGGGCCGACCGCTCCGGAAAACGGTTCGCCCCCGCTCGCCTCGCCCGCTAGCGTTCCGAGCGTGCACGCGCTGCGTGGGCCCGTTGAGACCTGTGTGCGGGCCGACCAGGCAGTTCTTTACGTCGAGAGTGGGTTTCGTCCATGGCATCCCGTTTCAGTGAGCTCGTGATCAAGTGTCACGACCCCGAGGTGCTGGCGCGGTTCTGGTGCGAGGTCCTGGACTTCGTGGAGCTCGACCGCGAGGCGGAGGTCTACATCGAGATCGGTCCGCGCGAGGGGTTCGGCGGCGCGCAGCCGACGCTCTTCCTCATCCGCCACGACAAGCCGACGGACACGCGCACCCGGCTGCACATCGACGTCAACCCGACCGACCGCGATCAGGACGCCGAGCTCGAGCGCCTCCTGGCCCTCGGAGCCGAGCTCGTCGACGTCGGTCAGCCGGCGGACGCGTCCTGGCACGTCCTCGCCGATCCGGAGGGCAACGAGTTCTGCCTGCTCAAGCGGCGCCTCGACCCGCTCTGACGGTTCTCGCCCACACGGCCGAACCCGACCGGGCGCGACCAGGCCCGACGCGCTGACGGTTTCCGGTCGGGTCGGCAGCCCAGGAAAGGTTCGGGAGCACCCTGCCCATGGCCGATACGTTCACGGCGAAGGCCACCTACGGCCAGGTCTTCGCGGTCACCCAGTTCCGTGCCGTGTTCGCGGGGCGACTGCTCGGCGTCATGTCGGACACGCTGCGGTCCGTCGCACTGGCGGTGCTGGTGTTCGAGCGGACCAGCTCTCCGTTGCTGACGGCGATGGCGATGACGATCGGCTTCCTCCCCCAGGCCGTGGGCGGCCTGTTCCTCGCCGCGATGGCGGACCGGTTCCCGCCGCGGACCCTCATCACCACCGGCTACGCCCTCCAGAGCGCGGTCGGGCTGCTGCTGGCGTCCGGGCGCCTCCCGGTCGCGGCCGGCCTGGTCCTCGTCGCGGGCACGGCCTGTCTGACGCCGGTCACCACCGGGGCCACGGGCCGGGTCCTGGCGGGGATCCTCACCGGCGACACCTACGTGCTCGGGCGTTCGCTGTCCTACCTCGTCGCGGTGTCGGCGCAGCTGGTGGGCATGGCCGCCGGTGGCGCGCTGGTCGTGTGGTTGGGCGTGGACCGGACGATGCTGGTCACCGCCGGGGCGCACCTGATCGCTGCGGTGATCAGCCGTCTGTTCCTGGCGTGCACCGAGACGGTCCGCGCGGGCGGGTCGGTCGTGCCGGGCGGGTCGGCGGTGCCGGTCGGGTCGCCCGTGTCCGGTGGGTCGATAGTGCGGAAGACCCTGCGGGGTAACGCCGCGCTCCTCGCCGCCCCCGGGGTGCTCAAGCTGATCATGGTCCAGTGCCTGCCCGCCGCGTACCTGGCCGCGGCCGGAAGCCTGCTCATCCCGTACTCCGCGCACCGTGCGTTCAGCCCCACCCAGACCGGCATCCTCCTGGCGGCCACGTCGCTCGGCATGCTCGTCGGCGACGTCGTGGTCGGGCGGGCGTTCGCGCCCGCCACCCGCGAACGGCTCGTCCTGCCACTGCTGCTGGTGATGGGCACACCCACGATCACGCTCGTCCTGGACCTGCCGTATCCGGGGGTCGCCGCGGCGTACGCGATCACCGGCGTGGGCTCCGCCTACCTTCTCGGCCTGCAGCGACGCTTCCTGGAGGCGGTCCCGTCCGACCTCCAGGGGCAGGGTTTCGCACTGCTCAACACCACCACCATGACCATCCAGGGCATCGGTCCGCTGGTCTTCGGCGTGTTCGCGGAGTTCCTCCCGGTCGGCCTCGCGATCGCCCTGACCGGGGTGGGCAGCGTGACCACCACGCTCCTCCTGCGCGACGCGATCCGCCCCCGCACGTCCGGCTGACGCCCCTGGGCCTCGGGAGTGCGGACACGACGCCATGATGCCCGCGATCATGACGAGCCCGGCAGCCGGGGTGGAGCGGCGGAACGCCGCCGCCGGCCATCCACGCCTGAGCCTGCGCCTGCGCCCGTGGTGCCCGGGCGGGACCGACCGGGGGATCCTCCCGGCGGCACGGTTCGCCGCCGCCGGGGTGTCCGCGTCCGTTGTGCTCTGCTGACGGAGGACGCCCGCTCGCGGCGTCACCCGAGCGCCCCCTCGGCCCCTTCCGCGCCGTCTCCTGAGGAGTACCCCCATGCCCCGACCGTCCCGCCTCGCCCGGCTGTACGGTGCAGCCCCGGCCGCCTGCTTCGCGCTGGCGCTGCTGGCGGCCACTCCGGCCGTCGCCGTCGAGCCACCGCTCTCGCAGCCCCGGATCGTCGCCCACTTCGACCTGGCCCAGGGCCTCCAGCCCGAGAACATCGCGGTGGAGCCCGACGGCTCGGTGGACCTCACCTTCTCCTTCGCCCGACAGCTCGGCCGGGTCGACCGCGACGGGCACCTCACCGTCCTGGCGACCCTGCCGGCCCCGGCGCATCCGGCCACCCCGCTGCTCGGCGCGGCCGTGGTCTCCGGCCTTGCCCGCGCCCACGACGGCACCCTCTACTTCGCCTACGCCACCGGCACCGAGGACCTGACCGGCGTGTGGCGGCTCTGCCCCGGCGGAGAGCCCGAGCGGATCTCCGCCTTCCCGTCGAACAGCCTGCCCAACGGCCTCGCGCTCGACGAGCAGGCGGGCCTGCTCTACTCCGCCGACTCGGCGCTCGGCCTGGTCCGGACCGTCCCCGTGGACGGCGGCGTCCCGACGGTCTGGTCCGACGACGCCCTGCTGAAGCCCGCCACCGCCTTCGGCGCCAACGGACTCAAGCTGCACGGCGGCGCCGTCTGGGTCGGCAACACCGACACCGGCGCACTGCTGCGCATCCCGATCGGCGCGGACGGCGCCGCCGGCCCGGTCGAGACCCGCGCCACCGGGCTCGGCGGCCTCGACGACTTCGCCTTCCCCGGCCCCGGCGACGAGCTGATCGCCGCCCTGAACCCCGCCAGTGAGGCCGTACTCATCACCGCCGACGGCGGCCACCGCACCGTCCTCACCGCGCAGGACGGCCTGTCCAATCCCACCTCGGTCGGCATCCACGGGAACACGGTGTACGTACCGAGCGCGGCGTTCTTCACCCTGACCGACCCCAACCTGCTGGCCGCGACCCTCGAACGGTAGACCGGGCGGCCCGGCGGGGCGAGCCCGACCGGGCCGCGGAACGCCTCCGGCTGTCGGTGCCGCATGCCATGCTGCCGGGCAGCGGCGGACGGCCACGGGAAGCAGGGGTTGAGCGCGATGGGTTTCGAGGACCAGATCTGGCGGCTGGAACGCCAGGGCGAGTTGGTGGGCGAGATCGTCATCGAGGAGTCCGACTTCCCGTGGCTTCACGGGCGCTTCCTACCAGGACCGGCGTTCCCCGCGATGGAGCCGGTCTTCACCCGGTCACTGGCCCTGTCCGAGGCGGAGGACCGGGATGCCTTCGACACCGCGTACGAGGAGATCGCGAAGACCGTGTCACTGGCCTCCCCCTCGGGTCCGGTCGCCGAGTTCCTGCTGCACATCCAGGGCGGCACCGCCTGGTTCCGATGGAGCGACGACCCGTTCGACGAGTAGGAGCTGTCCGCGGGCAAGCGGTCCGGCTGAGACGGGTAGCCGGGTAGCCGGGTCACGTTGCCGTGACCCGGCCCCAGCTGCCGGAGCGTTGGATCACATCTCCCGCCGGGTGGTTGGCCAGGGGATCTCCTGAAGAACGTCCTCAGGAGTCGGCACCGCGTCCGGGTAGTGCTGACGGATCTCCCGGACTACCGAGGAATCCGCGGTGCAGAGGTCCCAACTCGTGCTGTCGAACTCCCGCAGCACCACCCTCAGCTCATCGCCTGCGTACCCCGCGAAGTCTCCATCAACAAACTGAAGGTCCGGCGCAGCCAGCGCCAGTAGCTCCAGGGTGCCGATCCCGGCGCCGGAGGAAGCCTTCTCGATCTCGGCAAACCTGGCGACCAGTCGAGCATCGTCGATCCGCACCTTCCATGTGAGGCCGAGTCCAAAGCTCCCAAGGCGCACAAGGAGTTCCGCCAGCGTGACGTAGTGCGGATCGGATGGGCGGTCCTGCCCAGGAGGACGGTCCCGCCAGGCCGCGAAGGTGATCGACTGAAATGCGCCAGGGGGCCGTGCCATCGATGCGGGGTCCTTTCGCTTGGGAGGATCGGCGTGCTCTCACATCATGATCTTCATCGACCGCGGCTGCAGATCATTTTGAAACCGTCAGCTCGTCCGCAGGCACTCGCAAGACCTGGTGCGGATACGAGTCGCGCCCCGAAAAGGACGTTTGAGCCGGCATCGGGCTCGGCACGGTGGGGTCGCGTACCGGGCAGCCGGGTTGGGGCTTCGTCGGCGCGGCTCAGGGGATTCGCCACTCCTGGGACTTGTTGCCGGGGGTGCAGGTCTTCATGGTGACCGGGTTGCCCGTGCCGTTGTCGGTCAGGCAGGACTGGCCCATGTAGTCGCGGAGGGTGTAGGAGCCGGGGGTGGTGGCGGCGGTCAGTGTCCAGTTCGTCAGGAAGCTGAAGCCGCCGCTGAGGTCCACCCTTCCGTCGGTCTCCTGGACGAGTTCGGGGGAGCTCATGCTGCACGGGTTGAGGTGGTACCAGCTGCTCGGCTGGGAGCGCACCCAGCCGTAGGCGGTCGCGCCGCCCATGACCGCGGCGTTGCCCCCGGACAGGTTGTTGTTGGCGAGGCCGAGTTTCTGGCCGTCGCCGACGTTGACGATGTAGCCCCAGTTGGTGCCGCCGCAGCCCTGGGGCACGGCGGGGGTCTGCGGCTGGGGGGCGGGGGCCTGGGTGGCCGCGGGTGGGGCCGGGTTGGCGGCGGGCGGGGCCGGGGTGGTGGGTGGCGCCGGGGTCGCCGCCGCTCCGCCCGGGTTGGGTGACTGCTTCACCGGCTGGTTCCCGGTGCTCGCGGCGGCGCCCGGAGTCGGCGGCTGGGTCGGCGGGGGGAGGGTGCCGGCCGGAGGCGGGGTCGGCGCGGCCGTGGGGGTGGGCGCGGCGGCGGCCGGGGCCGAGGTGCCGGTGGGCGGGGGCGTGGCCGGCGGCGGGGTGCCCGCGCCCGCCGTCAGCGTGGCGGCCGGGGCCGGCTGCGGATCGACCGCCTTCGCCTCGGAGCGGAAGGGGGCCTTCTCGATCAACACCGCGGTACCCGCGCCCACCGTGAAGATCACCGGGACGATCACGGGTATCAGGATGCGGCGGCGCCTCCGGCCGGGCACGGTCTGCGCGACGGCGGGTACCGGGGCGGGGGTCGCGGCCTTGCCGGCCTCGGCCGCCACCGGCGCGACGGCGGCAGCAGCCGCGGGAGGAGCGGCGGGCCGCGGTCCGACCGTCGGCCCTTCGCCGATCGCCGCCCGCGCCGCGGCGGCCATCTCCGCCGCGTCGGCGAAGCGCTCCTCGGGGCTCTTGGCCAGGGCGGTGGCGACGAAGTCGCGGACGGCCTGCGGGAGGGACTCCGGGAGGCCGGGCGCGGGCTCCCGGAGGTGCTTGAGCGCGACCTCCAGCACGCTCTCACCGGTGAACGGCGTTTCGCCGGTGAGCAGTTCGTAGCCGACGACACCGATCGAGTAGAGGTCGGAGGCCGGGGTGGTGGCCTTGCCCTCGGCCTGTTCGGGGGCCATGTAGAGGGCGGTGCCGATCACCGCGTGGGAGGCGGTGAGCCTGCTGCTCGCCAGGGCGCGCGCGATGCCGAAGTCGGTCACCGTCACCCGGCCGTCCGCGCGGAGCATCAGGTTGGACGGCTTGAGGTCGCGGTGCACGATGTCCTGCCGGTGGGCGGCGTGCAGCGCGTCCAGCGCGGTGGCGAGGAGGCCGAGGGCCCGTTCGGCGGGCATCGGGCCGTCCTCGGCGAGGACCGTGTTCAGCGGCCGCCCCTCGACGAGTTCCATGACGATGTAGGCGACCTGGTCCTCGGAGTCGTCCTCGCTCTCGCCGTAGTCGTGGACGTCCACGATCCCGGGGTGCTTGAGCGCGGCGAGCAGCTGGGCCTCCCGGCGGAACCGCCGGGCGAAGGTGCCATCCTCCGACAGTCCGGGGTGCAGGATCTTGACCGCGACCTGCCTCGCCAGCACGGAGTCGTCGGCGCGCCAGACGGCTCCCATTCCCCCGCCGCCGATCCGCTCGGTCAGCGTGTAGCGCCCGCCGAGCACGCTCCCGCGACCACTCATGCCCGCCCCCTTGTCATGCCCGCCCCCGCGGGTCGTCACAGCCGCACAGTCTGCCATCGGGCTCCGGGCACCTGGCCCGTGCCGCGGAAGGGCCCTGACGGACCTTCACCCGGCGCCCATCATCCCCGGCACACTGACGAACCCCGGAGGCCGGGGGCCTCTTCGGTCGATCTTGGCTGATCGGCGCCGGTCTGCGCCAGCCCTGACGACCACGAACATCCCGGGCGGACCACGGGCGACCCACCGACGACCCGACAGCGGACCAACGGCGGCCCGACGGCGGACCGGTCGGCCCCGGCTGCCCACGTCCGCGCCCGCGCCCGCGCCGAGCCGTCCGGTCGGCTCACCCCGCGCGGTCCGGATCCGCCGGCAGCCAGCGCAGGGCGAACCACAACTCCATCCGCAGCTCCGCGTCCTGGAGGTCCACGCCCAGCAACTCCCCCACCCGGGCCATGCGCTGGCGCACCGTGTTGCGGTGGAGCTGGAGCGCGGCGGCCGTCCGGTCCCAACTGCCGTGCAGGGAGAGCCAGGTGCGCAGCGTCTCGAGCAGCACCTCGGGGCCCGGCGCGCCGGCCGCGGCCAGCGGGGCGAACCGGGCCCGGGCCAGGTCCGCCGCGTCCTCGGGGGTGACCAGGGCGTGTACGCTCCGCTCGCCCGCCTCCCGGTGCCGGACGGCGGGTTCGCCGGTGGCCAGCGCCCGGCGCAGGGCTCGTTCGGCCTGGAGGTCGGCGGTGCGCAGCGCCGTGCCGGGGGCGGGCGCGCTGTAGCCGAGGGTCCAGCCGAGCCGGGCGGCCGGTTCGGGGTCGGCGGCCGGATCCACCGGGGGCCGACCCGGGATCAGCGCCCGAAGCCGGGCGCCGTCCACGTCCAGGTACGGGGTGCCCAGCGCGGTGCCCAGGGCGGCGAGCTGCACGGCGTCGCCGCCGGGGCGGGCCGTGCCGGTGAGGCGGCCGTGCACCACGACCCAGTGGCCCTCGGACGGCGCGTCGTCGGGCAGCAGGGTCGGGGCCACCTCCGCCGGGTCGGCGCCGAGCAGCAGCCGGACCAGCGCTCCGGCGCTGCGGGCGTCCGCGCCCAGCACGTGGCGGGGGCTGGTGAGCAGCGACAGCAGGACGACGGCGACGCCGGCCACCGAGCGGTGGACCGCGGTCGGCGGCTCGGTGGCCGCGGTGGCCAGGGCGAGCGGCCCGCCGCCGCCGTCCGAACCGGGCAGGGTGCGCAGGGTGAGGTGTCCACCGGCGTGGTGCTGGGCCGCCGCGCCGGGCGGCCGGGTGCGCCCGCCGGTGGTGCGGGCGCGGCCGGTGGTGCGGGCGGCGAGGGCACGCAGCTCGGCCAGGACGGGCTCGGCGGGCCTCGGTCCGGCGCTGAAGAGCTCGCCGCCCCGGGCGTCGAGCAGGACCGTCCACGCCCCGAGGTGGACGGCGAGCTGGTGCAGCACGGCGCGCAGCGCGTCCGGGCGGGCGGCGGCGGAGGCGAGCGCGGACTGCGCCTCGGAGATCTGCCGCAGGCCGAGGGCGCGGTCGGCGAGCAGGTCGGCCGGAGGCACGGCGGGGGTGCCGGGGGCGGGGGCATGGCTCGGGGTGGTCGGCACGTCCGGTCCTCCGGGAGGGGTTCTGCACTTACGGCTCTGCACGCACGGCCCTTCACAGGCAGCCCTGCACGCACGATCCGTCACACCTGGCCCTGTACGCATGGTTTTGCACACCGGCCCTCACGATATTGGACGAAAGCAGCACTTCTGCACCCTCGGCGGCCCGGTTTAGTTTCGTTCCGCCCCCGGGGCCGCCGTCTCCGACCCCGGCCGGTACCCCCACCCACAGCGCCTGGCCCGCACCCGCTCCCACAGCGCGGGCCGGGCCGGATCGGAGGACCCGTGACCGTCGACTACGTGGTGATGATCGGATACCTGCTGGGCATCGTCGGAGTCGGCTGGTGGGGCAGGAGACGCGCCTCCTCCAAGGCCGACTTCCTGGTCGCCGGCCGCCGCCTCGGTCCGCTGATGTACACCGGCACGATGGCCGCCGTCGTCCTGGGCGGCGCCTCCACCATCGGCGGGGTCCGGCTCGGCTACACCTACGGGCTGTCAGGTGCCTGGATGGTGTTCGCGATCGGGCTCGGCCTGCTGGCGCTGAGCGTCCTCTTCTCGGCCCGGATCGCCCGGCTGCGGGTGTACACCGTCGCCGAGATGCTGTCGCTGCGCTACGGCGGCGCGGCGAGCCTCATCTCGGGCGTGGTGATGTGGATCTACACGCTGATGCTCGCGGTGACCTCGACGATCGCCTACGCCAGCGTCTTCGACGTCCTGTTCGACGTGCCGCGCTGGGCCGCCGTGGTGATCGGCGGGACGATCGTGGTCGGCTACTCGGCGCTCGGCGGGATGTGGTCGATCACGCTCACCGACATGGTGCAGTTCGTGGTGAAGAGCATCGGCGTGCTGTTCCTGCTGCTGCCGATCGCCCTGGCGAAGGCCGGCGGCCTCGCCCGGCTGAAGGCCGAACTCCCCTCCGGGTACTTCTCGTTCGGCTCGATCGGCGGCGAGACCATCTTCACCTATGTGCTGATATACACCTTCGGCATGCTGATCGGCCAGGACATCTGGCAGCGGGTGTTCACCGCCCGCACCGACCGGGTGGCCTCGTACGGCGGCACGGTGGCCGGCGTCTACTGCCTGGTGTACGGGCTCGCCGGCGCCCTGATCGGGATGGCCACCAAGGCGCTCTACCCGCAGCTGGCCGGCGCGGACGGCGCGTTCGCGACGATCGTCAAGGGCGCGCTGCCGGCCGGCGTCCGGGGGCTGGTGCTGGCGGCGGCGCTGTCCGCGATGATGTCCACCGCGAGCGGGGCGCTGATCGCCTCGGCGACCGTCGCCAACAACGACATCTGGGCCCGGCTGCGCGGCCTCGGCGGTGGCGGCGCGGCGCTCACGGGCGGCGGTGGCGGCGCGGCGCTCCCGGGCGGCGGCGCCGCGGGGAGCGACCATGACGAGGTGCGCTCGAACCGGATCGCGATCATGCTGCTCGGCGCGGTGTCGATCGGGGTGGCCTGCGCGCTGGACGACGTGATCTCGGCCCTGACGGTCGCCTACAACCTGCTGGTCGGCGGCCTGCTGGTGCCGATCCTCGGCGGGCTGGTCTGGCGGCGCGGGAACGTGCAGGGGGCGCTCGCCTCGATGGTCGCGGGCGGCGTCACCGTGATCACCCTGATGGCCACCCGGGGTGTGCTGGCCAACGAGCCGATCTACTACGGCCTCGCCGTCAGCCTCGGCGCCTACCTGGTGGTCAGCCTCGCCACCCGGCCCACCGACGCCGGGGTGCTGGAGCGGTGGCGCGGCCGGCTCGCCGGGCGCACCGAGGCGCCGGCCAGCCCCGAGCCCGCGACCGCCGCGCTCTGAGCGCCCACGCCGACTGACCGCCTCCCCAGGAGCCCTGATGACCAGCCCCACCCCCGTCGGACCAACCGACTCCTCCCGCATCCCGCGGTACGCCGGGCCCGCCACCTTCGCCCGGCTGCCCCGGATCGACCAGGTCCCCCGGGCCGACGTCGCCGTGGTCGGCGTCCCCTTCGACAGCGGCGTCTCCTACCGTCCCGGCGCCCGCTTCGGCGGCAACGCCATCCGCGAGGCCAGTCGGCTGCTGCGCCCCTACAACCCCGCCCAGGACGCCTCCCCGTTCGACCTCGCCCAGGTCGCCGACGCGGGGGACATCACCGCCAACCCCTTCGACATCCACCAGGCCGTGGAGGCGGTCGAGGCCGCCGCCGGGGAGCTGCTGGACACCGGCGCCCGGCTGATGACCCTCGGCGGCGACCACACCGTCGCCCTGCCGCTGCTGCGCGCCGTCGCCCGCCGGCACGGCCCCGTCGCCCTGCTGCACTTCGACGCCCACCTCGACACCTGGGACACCTACTTCGGCGCCGAGTACACCCACGGCACACCGTTTCGCCGGGCCGTCGAGGAGGGCCTCCTCGACACCGAGGCGCTCTCCCACGTCGGCACCCGCGGCCCGCTCTACGGCCGCCAGGACCTCACCGAGGACGAGCGGCTGGGCTTCGGCATCGTCACCTCCGCCGACGTGATGCGCCGGGGCGTCGACGAGGTCGCCCAGCAGCTGCGCGAGCGGATCGGCGACCGGCCGCTGTACGTCTCCGTCGACATCGACGTGCTCGACCCCGCACACGCGCCCGGCACCGGCACCCCGGAGGCCGGCGGTCTCACCTCCCGCGAACTGCTGGAGATCCTGCGCGCACTGGCCGGCTGCCGGCTGGTCTCCGCCGACGTCGTCGAGGTCGCCCCCGCGTACGACCACGCCGAGATCACCGCCGTCGCCGCCTCGCACACCGCGTACGAGCTGACGACTCTGATGGCCCGTCAGATCGCGGACACCCGCAGGGCGACGGGGTGAGCCGGGCCCGCAGCGGCGGCGACCTGGTCGTCGAGTCCCTGGCCGTCCTCGGCGCGCGCCACGTCTTCGGCCTGCCCGGCCGGCACGCGCTCGGCCTGTTCGACGCGCTGCGCCGGTCCGCTCCCGCCGACGGCCGGGCGGTCAGGCCCGCGTCAGCGCCTCGACCACCACCAGCGCGTGGGAGGCGGCGGCGCGGACCTCGGGGTCCTCGTCCTGCCCGGCCAGGGCGCGGATGGCCTCCACCGCCCTCCGGTCGTCCGGCCACTCCCACGCGAGCATCCGCACGGCGTCGGCGCGGATCGCGGTGTCCGGGCCCGGGGCCACCCAGGGAAGGACCGCCGGCACACCCTCGTCGGCGGCCACCTGCACCCACAGCTGGAAGCAGGGCAGGCTGATCCGCGGCGAGGGGTCGTGGCGGGCCCGGTCGAGAAGCACGTCGGCCAGCTCCTCCCGCCGCCCCCATCGGGCTTCGGCGAGAACGTCCAAGGCCGCGGCGCGCGGACCGGAGTCCGGATCGCGAACCGCACGCTCCGTCAGCACGCGAATCAGCTGCTCCCGGTCCACCCACGAGGACAGGACCTGCAGCGCCTCGGTACGCGGTCCCGGGTGCGGATCATGGACCGCGCGGTCCAGGATCAGGGCGCGCACGTCGTCCCGGTCCGGCCCGACGTCCTGCCCGAGGTTCCGCAGCACGGTGGAACGCGGTTCGGGATCCGGATCCCGGACCGCCCGGTCCAGCAGGAGGAGGTGGACCTCCTCCTGGTGGGCCCACTCGCAGTGCAACTGGTTCAGGGCGCCTGCGCGGGTGAAGGGGTCGGGATCGTGCAGGCCGCGATCCACCATGACGCGCAGAGCGTCCTCCGGCGCCATGCCCGCGCCGACCTGGTTCAGGGCCGCACTTCGCACCTGGGCGTCGGGGTCGTTGACGAGGCGGTCCAGCAGAACGGCGAGCACGCTCTCCCGGTCCGCCCACCGGCGCAGCGCGATCACGGCCTGAATGCGCGTACCGGCGTCGGGGTCGTGCACCGCGCGATCCATCAGGGTGACCAGAAACTCCTCCTGCTCCCCCCAGATGGCCACAGCCGCGACACGCACTCCCGGCTCGGGATCGTGAACGGCGCGCTCGATGGCGAACGCCAGCACGTCCTCCCGCATCTGCCAGGTGCGGAGGGCACGGAGCGCACGGACACGCGGACGGAAATCAGGGTCGTGAACCACCCGCTCCAGGAGGAGGCGCAGGAACTCCTCCCGCTCGCCCCAGGCCTCCAGCACTCCGAGCGCCGCCGTGCGGGCGTCTCGACCGGGGTCGTGGACGGCTCGCTCCATCACCAGGGCGACGACATCCTCCCGATCCCGCCAGTTGCAGGCCTGCAGAGCCTCCAGTGCGGCGGCCCGCGGCCACGGGGAGGGGTCCTCGACCGCACGCTCCAGGAAAACCTGGAATACCTCCTCCTGCTCCGACCACCCGCTCAGCGCCTCCAGGGCGGTGATGCGCACGTCGGAGTCGGGATCGTTCACCGCGCGGTCCAGCAGCAGCTCCAGGACACCGTCCCGCTTCCGCCATCGTGCACCGCCCAGGAGCCGGAGAGCGACCGAGCGGGGCTCGGCTTCCGGATCGTCGACCGCACGCTCCGAAAGCATCCGGAGGACGTCGTGGCTCTCGGGGAACTGCTGGCCCAGAGCGCCCAGGGCCAGACACCGCACATCACAGTCGTCGTGCTGCACCGCAAGTGCGTACACCGGCTCCGGAGACCCGTACATCGCGCAGGCGACCTCCACCACATCCTGGTCGGCGTGGAACTGTCCGATCAGATGGAACCAGCGGAGGTACCTCCTGCGCCCGCTCCAGGCGCTGCCGAAGCCCGCGAGGGCCGGCAGGGCGTCCGTCAGGGAGCTCATCGGCCGGAACATCATGTGCGTGGTCACGGCATCCACCACCGCATCGCTCTCAGCACTCAACAGGCCGATCTTGCGGACCTCCGCCAGGGCGCGGATCGCCAGGACGAGGACCTCCGAGCCCCGCGTCTCGGCCGCGTCGATGGCGAGCAGCCGGTCGATCACCCGGGCCGCGTCCTTCTCGCTCAACTGGCCCACGAGCAGCAGCAGGACCTCGTGCCACGCCGGGTCGCCGACCCGGCCCGCGACGACCTCCTCGATCAGCTCCTCCGGCGTCCACTCCCGCTCCTCCTTGTACCGGTGCGCGATGTCCGCCGCCGCCAGGTACTCCAGGAAGGCCCGGTGGACGAACCCGTACACCTCGCCGCCGTACCGCGCGAGGATGAAGTTGCGCGTCCTGAGCTGCTCGCGCATCGCGCGGGCGGCCATCCGGGCGTCCTTCTCCGCGTGGCCGAACTGCAGCAGGTAGTCGCGGACGACCTCCTCCAGCTCGTCGGCGTGGATGTGGTTGCCCGCGATGCCGCCGTGGCCGTCCTGCATCCGCCGGGCGAGCAGGCGCAGCAGTTCGAGGCGCTCCTTGGGCTCCAGCATCTCCAGGGCCTCGTCGACCGCCGGCGGCAGCTCGGCCTTGAGGTGCTTGGTGTCCCGGTCCCAGTGCGCCACCAGGACCTTCACCGCGTGCTCGTACACCCCCTGCCGGTCCCGGGGCAGCGTCTGGCGGCGGCCGATGATCGCCAGGATCGTCAACAGCAGGGGGTTCCCGGCGAGTTCGCGGACCGGCCGGGAGGCGGCGACGGCGTCGGTGACCCTCCGGACCAGCTGCCCGGCCTGGTCGGCGTCGCCCGGGCAGGCGACCCGGTACCAGGAGGAGGCGAAGGCGTGGATCTGCTCCTCGTCGAGGTCCTCCAGCATGAAGTGGGCGAACCCGGCGCCGTCCAGCACGCCGCGCTGGTAGCCGATGACCCGCGAGGTCACGACGACGCGGGCCTGGTCCCAGCGGGCCGCGAAGGCGGCTATCCGCTCGGCGGCCTCGGTGCGGATCCTCGGGTCGAAGAGCTCGTCCAGGCCGTCGAAGACGACGACCGCCGCTCCGGTGCGCAGCAGGTGCCGCAGGACGGGGGCGGGGACGGACATGCCCTTGGTGGCGTGCAGGTGGTCGAGGAAGTCCTCGAAGGTGCGCTCGCGCCACTGGGCCTCGGCGTACTGGCGCAGTTCGACGACGAGCGGGAGGTGGCCGGCGAGTGCGGCGAGGGGGCCGGTGGCGCAGCCGGGCCGGGTGAGGGTCAGGGCGAGGTAGCGGGCGAGGGTGGACTTTCCGGCGCCCGGGTCCCCGAGGAAGACTGCGCGGGCGCCGCGGGGGCCGGCCAGGACGTCGAGGACGGCCTCGGCGGGGCGCCGGCGGTAGGTGTCGCGCAGTCGCTGGACGGTCTCGGGGGTGATGCCGGGCGGGAGGTCGCGGTCGGCGAGGACCTCGCCGGTGGCGAGGAGGCGCTGGAGGAGTTCGCGGGGCAGTTCGACGGGGGGCGGGTCGGCGCGGACGCGCGGGGCGACGAAGACCTCGCGGAGTTCCACGACGGGGTGCTCGCCCTGTTCCGAGAGCGGGGTGAGCACTTCGAGGTCGAGGCGTGCGTAGGACTCGCGGACCCGCTGGCGGTAGGCGTCGACGGCGGCCGCGTCGTCCGGCTCCCGGGGTCGCTCAAGGTCCGTGCCGAGGTAGGCCGTCCCGATGAACAGGTTGCCGTTGCCGGTCACCACCGTGGCGGCGCTGCCGCCGAGGGCCACCGATCCGTCCCCCGACGCCTCGACGCCCGTGTGCTGCTCGCCCGTCCCCACCGCGTGTCCCCGCCCTTCCCGCGCCGCCTCGGCGGCCCCTCCCGATGGGTCATCACGGTAGGGCACCGGCCGGACACCTCGCGCCGGCGTAACGCAGGGGGGTGCCCGGGGAGCACCCCCGGACACCCCTCGTCGGCAGGATCAGGCCTGCCAGTGCGGCTTGCCGCTGACCATGCGGCAGTAGATCACCCGGCCGCCGGCCTCGTGGGTGCTCTTGCCGAGGTCGTCGTTGCGGCAGAACTGGCCGGCCTTGTAGCAGTTGCCGGCGGCGGAGTGGAGTTCGCAGTCCCCGGCGGGGGCGGCGGTCTCCTTCGGTGCGGGAGCGGGCTCGGGCTCCGGGTCCGCGGCCGGCTTCGCGGTGGTGGCCTTGGGCTGGGGGGCCTTGGTGGTCGCCGGCGGCTTCGGGGCCGCGGCGGGGGGCGCCGGCGGCTGGGGGGCGGGCGGCTGCGGGGCCTCGGGGGCGGCCGCGGGCGGCGGGGCGACCGGGGCCGGCGCGACCGGCTCGGGAGCGGCGGTGGTCGCGGGCGGCGACGGGACGGTCGGTGCGGCGGAGACCGGTGCCGGGGCCGCGGGGGTGGAGGCGACGACGGGAGCTGCGGCGCCGTCACCGGCCGCCGGGTCACACCCGGTCAGGGCGAGGCCGACGGTGAAGACGAGGCCGGCGACGGCGGCCAGGCCGCGGTGACCGGTGCGCGGCCGCGCGGGCATGCGGGAAGGCATAGGTGGAGAACGCTCCGTTCCATGTGAAAAGAGGTTCGTCATTCAACCAGCCCGGCAACACGGGGTGCGCACGGATCCCACACCTGTTGGCAGATCGTGATCTCACAGATACGGAACGCCAGGAGGCCGCCCGGCATGGCGACCGGGAACGACCAGGCCGCGGGTGCTCCAGCGTGGCCATCTCCGCCGGACAGGGCCTAAATACGCCCACCCGGCCGCGCTTGTCCTGGTTTGCTCCGTTTCGGGCCGTACGGTCGGTGCCGTCCCGACCGAGCCCCGGTCGGCGGGCCAAGGAGATCGGCTGCCGTGCAACGCAAGTGGTGGACCCTCATCGCCGTCTCGGTCGCGACGTTCATGCTGCTGCTGGACATCACGGTGGTCAACGTCGCGCTGCCGTCGATCCGCAAGGACCTCGGCGCGAGCTTCACCGACCTCCAGTGGGTGTTCGACGCCTACGCGCTGTCGCTGGCCGCACTGGTCCTGACGGCCGGTTCGCTCGCCGACCGGCTCGGCCGCCGCCGGTCCTTCGCCGCGGGCCTGGTGGTCTTCTCCGCCGCCTCGCTGCTCTGCGCGCTGGCGCCGAACCCGACCTTCCTCAACGTGTCCCGCGCGGTGCAGGGCGTCGGCGGCGCCGTGATGTTCGCGGTGTCCCTGGCCCTGGTCGCGCAGGAGTTCCCGCCCGGCCGCGAGCGCGGCACGGCGATGGGCCTGTACGGGGCGACCATCGGGGTGGCGGTCGCGGTCGGCCCGCTGGTCGGCGGGGCGCTCACCGACTCGCTCGGCTGGGAGTGGATCTTCTACCTCAACATCCCGATCGGCGCGGCCGCCTTGGTCGTCACCTTCCTGAAGCTGGCCGAGAGCCGCGACCCGAACGCCACCCGGATCGACTGGGCCGGGGTGGCCACCTTCAGCAGCGGCCTCTTCCTGCTCGTCCTGGCGCTGGTGCGCGGCAACGCCGAGGGCTGGGGCAGCACGCTGATCGTCTCGCTGTTCGCCGGGGCGGCCGTGGTGCTGGCCGCGTTCGTGGCGGTCGAACTCCGCGTCCCCGAACCGATGCTGCCGCTCGGATTGTTCCGCCGGCACGCCTTCACCGGTGTGCAGCTGGCCGCGTTCGCGGTGTCCAGCTCGCTGTTCGCGCTGTTCCTCTACCTGACGCTGTACCTGCAGAACTACCTCGGGCTCTCGCCGTTCGCGGCGGGCGTGCGCTATCTGCCGATCACCATGCTCAGTTTCCTCGTGGCCCCCGTCTCCGGCCTGCTGCTCTCCCGGGTGCCGGCCCGGCTGCTGCTCTTCGTCGGTCTCCTGGCGGTCGGTGCGGGCCTGCTGCTGATGGGCGACATCCAGCCCGAGGACGACTGGACGGGCCTGCTGGCCGGCTTCCTGGTCGGCGGGGCGGGCGTCGGCCTGATCAACCCGGTGATCGCGGACGTGGCCGTCAGCGTGGTGCCGAAGGAGAACAGCGGGATGGCGGCCGGGATCAACGACACCTTCCGGCAGGTCGGCATCGCGGTGGGGATCGCCGTCTGGGGCGCCGTGTTCGTCGGCCGGGGCGCCGACAAGGTCCGCGAGCTGGCGGCGGGTACGCCGACCGGGGAGGGCGCCCACCCGCGCGAGGTGATCGAGGCCGCCTCCTCCGGCAGTCTCCCGGACCTCCTCGCCGCCCTACCGGAGCCGGCCCGGCAGGCCGCCGCGGACGCCGCCCGCGCGGGCTTCCTCGACGGGCTCAACACCGTGCTGCTGCTCGGCGGGCTGGTCAGCCTGGTCGGCGCGGCGCTCGCGCTCTGGCTCGTCCGGGAGGACGAGATCGACCGCGAGAGCGCGTAGTTCGGGCGGTCGGGGACGTGGGCGGGTCGAGCGCTCGGGGCGGCCGGAGCGCGGACGGCCCGGGCCCGGAGGATGGCGCCTCCGGACCCGGGCCGTGACGGTGCGCGGTGGACGGTGGCCGGGCCGGGCCGGCCGCCTCCGCCCGCCAGGGTCTAGCCGATCGACACCGAGAAGATCCGGTCGGCGCCGTCCGCCTCCCCGCCCTTGTTGTCGGCGTTGGTGGTGGTGAGCCAGAGCCGGTCGGCCCCGGGCACCTTGGACACCGTCCGCAGCCTGCCGTACGCGCCGACGTAGTAGGCGGTCGGCGTGCCGACGTTCTCGGTGTTCCCGTCGATCGGGATGCGCCACATCCGCTCACCGCGCAGCGCGGCCATGTAGACCACGTTGCGGACGATCGCGATGCCGCTCGGCGAGGCCTCGTCGACCGGCCAGCTGGCCTTGGGGTTGGTCATCCCCGCCACCGTGCAGGGCCCCTCGCAGGTCGGCCAGCCGTAGTTGGAGCCGGGCTTGACGAGGTTGAGCTCGTCCCGCTTGGAGTCGCCGAACTCCGCCTCCCAGAGCCGTCCGTTGCGGTCGAAGGCCAGGCCCTGCGGGTTGCGGTGGCCGTAACTGTAGGTGTAGTTGCCGAACGGGTTGCCGGGGGCCGGCCTGCCGTCCGTGGCCAGCCGGAGGATCTTCCCGTTGAGGGAGTTCCGGTCCTGGGCCAGCGAGCCCGTCTGGGCGTCGCCGGTCGACGCGTACAGGTACCCGTCGGGGCCGAACGCCAGGCGTCCGCCGTTGTGGTAGCGGTTCTTCTTGATGCCCTGGAGCAGGACCTTGTAGCCGCCCAGGGTGCTGCCGTCGTACGTCATCCGCACGATCCGGTTGCCCTCGGCGGCGGTGTGCATGAGGTACACGTAGTGGTTGGACGACCAGTTGGGGTCGACGGCGATGCCGAGCAGGCCGCCCTCGCCGTCGGTGGTGACGGCGTTGGGCACGCTGCCGACCGCCGTCCTGGTGCCGCCCGTGGTGAGCCGGAAGACCTTGAAGCTGTCCCGCTCGGTCACCAGCGCGCTCGCGCCGTCCGGCAGCCAGGCGATGCCCCAGGGAACCGTCCACCCGGTGGAGAAGGCGGTCGGGGAGCCCGGGACGCCGCCGTCGGCCGGGCAGGTGCCGGTGGTGAAGGAGACCGTGCCGGACGGCGCCGAGTCGTTGCCCGCGGTGTCCCGGGCGACCACGGACAGGGTGAACGGCGCGTCGCAGGCGAGCCCGGTGACCGCCGCCGTGGTGGCCGGCGGGGTACCGGTGACGGTCTTCACCACGGCGGACCCGCTGCGGATCTCGTACGCCACCACGCCCTTGTCGTCCGTCGCGGCGCCCCAGGTCAGGGTGGCGCCGGTGGCCGTGACCGCCGAGACGGTCGGGGTGCCCGGCGGGCTCGGCGGCGGGTCGGTGCTCGCCGAGGTGGTGCAGTCGACCGCGACGCTGGCCGGCGAGGCGTTGCCGGCGGCGTCCCGGGCGATCACGGTGAGGTTGTAGGTGGTGGCCGGGGTCAGCCCGGTGAGCTGCCAGGACGTCGCGGTGCCCGGCGCCTCGGCGAGCTTGTTGCCGTGCTCGTACAGGTCGTAGGCGGTGACGCCGACGTTGTCGGTGGCGGCTCCCCAGCCGAGCGTGAGGCCGTTCGGCCCGACGGCGGAGCAGCTCGGCGGGCCGGGGCGGCTCGGCGGGGCGGTGTCGGCCGCCGCGCCCACCCGGAGGCGGTCGAGGTTGGGACCGCCGTCGGCGGTGGTGGCGGTCGCCCGGATCCGGTTGGCGCCGGCCGCGAGGGCGACGGTGACGGTCTTCTCCGCCCAGGTGTCCCAGTCGGCGGTGGGCGGGAAGGTGACACCGGCGGCGACGGCCTTCCCGTTGACCGCGATGTCCATCGGGCGGTTCGCGGTACCGGCGTTGGCGTACCGGAAGGCCAGCGCGGCGGAGCCGGCCGCCGTGGCGCTCACCGTGAACTCGACGGCGGAGCCGGTGGTGTTGGTGTAGTCGACGAAACCGGTACCGGTGTAGCCGCTGTGGTTGACGGCCTTCTTCGCCTGCGTGAGCGCGGCGTCCTCGGCCTGGTAGTCGGTGCTCGCCGCGCTCGGCGCGGCCCCGGTCGCGGCGGTCGCCGGGGGCGCCGCCACCGCCCCGAGGACCAGGCCCGCGGCGGCGAGTACCGCACCGCCGGCCCTGACGGCGGCCGTCCGCGCGCGGCGCGGTCGTGCTCCGGCCGCCATTACGGCACCCAGTGGTTGCCGGAGGCCACGATCATCGACTGGAGCTGCACGCTGCTCCCGTAGTACAGCTTCGGGTCCACGGCGGTGCCGGCCAGCTTGCCCCAGAGCGCGTCCAGCCAGGCCTGCGAGCCCGGGTCGGTCATCGCGGTGACCGCGAACGGCGCGGTGAACGCCATGTCGTGCCCGCTGTCGAAGACCGTGCCGTTGAGCTTGTAGCCGGTGACGATGCTCGCCGGGTTGCCGGCCGCCTTGCCCTTGATCCAGGTGTTGATCTTCCGGGCCGAGGCGAGCGAGGCGGCGTCGCCGCTGGTCACGGCGTCCGCGCCGATCCGCCAGGGGTCGCGGCAGGCGTTCCAGGAGTAGTCCCCGTCGTTGGGGCTCTCCAGGACCTCGCCGGGGGCCGGCCTGGCCGTGCCGTTGGTGTTGACCACGAAGTCGGCGAGCAGCCCGGTGTTCGGGGCGTAGCCGCTCTGCTGCTTGGTGATCAGGTTCTGGTGCGCGCTGCGGATGGTGTCCCACCCGGCGTCGCCGGTGGCGGTCCGGAAGGCGCGGAAGTGGTCGATCATCCAGTCCGAGGAGCGGGTGATGTAGTACGTCGAGTCGCCCTTGGTCGACCAGTCGCCGAGCAGCGTCAGGTGCGTGCTCGGGTTGATCTCGCTCGCCTTGATCGCCTTGATGTGCTTCACGGCCAGGTCCTTGTAGTTGTACGTGCCCGTGCTGCCCCACTGTCGGTCGGCGAGCAGCAGCCCGTAGGCGACGTCGAGGTCCCCGTCGGTGGCGGAGTCGGAGCCGTTGACGGACTTGCAGGAGGAGTCCTGCTCGGCCGCCAGCAGGTCGGCGTTGTTGACCGACTTGTGCGCCAGCACGTACTTCACCAGGCCGTCGAAGACGGTCTTCGCGTTGGGGTCGGCGCCGGCCATGGTGGCGGTGACGACCATGCCGTACCCCTGGGCCTCGGCCACGTACGGGTGGTCGGCGTCCGGCGAGATCACCTGGTACCAGCCGTTGCCGCAGTTCTGCTTGACGAACGCGGCCTTCCAGGCGTTGTAGACGGTGACGACCTTCTGGTCGAGGTCGGCCTGGGCGCCGGTGGGCTTGAGGATCCCGGCGGCGTAGGGGTAGCGGTGGCTGCCGAAGGGCACGGCGGGCCCGGCGGCGGCCTGCGGCGAGGCGGCGGCGGACGCGGCGGGGGCGGCGAGCAGTCCGGCCGTCAGGGCGGCGCCCGCGAGGACGGCGGCGGCGGTGCGGCCGGGTCGCGTGGCGGTCGGGTTCGGGATCGGGTTCGACATCGGTGTGCTCCTCAGCCCTGGTACTGGACGACGATCTTGGTGAACTCGTACGGGGACTGCGCGACGCCGCTGCAGGCGTCGGCGTCCGTCCCGGAGCCGCAGGCGCGGTCCCGGTTGACCGACCAGAACGCGAAGCGGGCCAGGTGGTGCTGCTGCGCGTAGCCGAGGATGGTGCGGAAGTCGGCGGTGGTGACGGTCTCGCCGGCCTCGTCGGTCTTCCCGTTCATCGAGGAGACCCCGATGTGCCGGTACGCGGCGTCGTCGCTGTAGCCGTAGGCGCTCTTGACCGCGGCCTTCAGCCCGTTCAGGGCGCTGACCGTGGCCTGGCCCATGGTGCCGCTGTGGCCGCCGAAGTCGAAGGGCATGATCACCCAGCCGTCGTTGGCCAGGCCGGCCGCCGCGCCCCGCTTGATCAGGTCCTTGCCGGTGGCGTCCGGGCCGCTCGGGGTGGTGCCCATGGTGACGTAGGTGACGATGCCGGGGTTCCTGGTCTTGACGATCTTCAGGGCGTCGACCACCCGCTGACGGACCGTCGCGTTCGAGAACTCGGTGTCCTCGATGTCGATGTCCAGCGCCTTGAGCTTGTAGGCGTCGATCACCTTCTGGTAGGCGCCGGCCAGCGCGCTCGCGCTGGAACACTTCTCGCCGAGCTTGTTGCCGCTCCAGCCGCCGACCGAGACCATGACGTCGCCGCCGGCCGCCCGGATGGACTTGATCGCGGCCTCGTCGGAGCCGCCGGCCAGGGCCCGGCTGCCGTCCCACTTCGGGTTGCAGCCGCCGTCGGACAGGATGAACGCCAGGGTGAACCACCTGACGCCGGTGGCCTTCATGACGTCGACGGGCTTCTGCGGGCTGCCCCAGCCGAGGTACTCGTACGGCGCGGCGGCCATCCCGGGGACGGCGGCGGCGGGGGCGGCCGGGACGGCTGCGGGGGCGGCGGCCGAGGCGGTGCCCACGGGGGCGAGCAGCAGGGCGGCCGGCCCGAGGGCGGCGGCCAGCAGCGGGGCCGTGAGGCGGACCCCTATGGTTGTGTGCATGCCAACTCACTTTCGTCGACCCGCCGCTCGGCGGCGGCAGGCCCGGGAGGGAGGACGGGAGGGGAGGGCGGGCGAGGACCCGCGACGGACGGCGGCGACCACAGCAGGCGCCTACAGAATCGGGGCACCGGGCCGCACGGTCAATGGCTTTCGTTAGGAAAGTTTCCCAATGGTCGGCGCCCGCAACCCCGGGAAGTCCGCTTCACCGCAGATCACCTGACGGGAGATCACGCCGCCCGGCGCGCGCCGCCTCGCGCCAGCGCACCACCCCGGAGCGCACGCCCGGCCGATGCCTTGACGAACTAAGTAATGCTCCCTAACTTGAACCTCCGCAACCCGCACGGCACTCCACTCCCCCACGCCCGGAGGCCCCGGTGTCCCCAGGTCTTACCCGAAGGATCGGCCTCTTCCAGGCCACCGCCCTCAACATGAGCCAGATGTGCGGCATCGGACCGTTCGTCACCATCCCGCTGATGGTCGCGGCCTTCGGCGGCCCGCAGGCGGTGATCGGCTGGATCGCCGGCGCCGTCCTCGCCCTGGCCGACGGCCTGGTCTGGGCCGAACTCGGTGCCTCACTCCCCGGCTCCGGCGGCACCTACGTCTACCTCCGCGAGGCCTTCCAGTACCGGAGCGGGCGGCTGATGCCGTTCCTCTTCGTCTGGACGGCGATGCTCTTCATCCCGCTGATCATGTCCACCGGCGTGGTCGGTTTCGTCCAGTACCTCGGCTACCTCTGGCCCGGCATGACGAACGGCCAGGGCGACCTGGTCGGGCTGGCGCTGTGCGCCCTGGCGGTGCTGCTGCTCTGGCGCCGGGTCGAGAGCATCGCCAGGCTCACCACCGCGATGTGGGCGGTGATGATCGTCTCCGTGCTGGCCGTGATCCTCGCCTGCTACACGCACTTCAGCCCGAGCCGCGCCTTCGACTGGCCCGCGCACGCCATCGAGCTGACGCACGGTCAGTTCTGGATCGGCTTCGCGGCTGGCCTGACCATCGGCATCTACGACTACCTCGGCTACAACACCGCCGCCTACCTCGGCGCCGAGGTCCGCCGGCCCGGGCGGGTGCTGCCGCGCGCCATCGTGCTGTCCATCACCGGCATCATGGCCATCTACCTGCTGCTGCAGATCGGCGTGCTGGGCGCGATGGACTGGCACGCGATGCTCGACCCCGACTCGACGGCCTCGAAGTCGGTCGCCTCGGCCGTCCTGGAAGGCACCTGGGGCAAGGGCGCCGCCGACGTCGTCACCGTGCTCATCCTGATCACCGCCTTCGCGTCCGTGCTGGCCGGCCTGCTCGGCGGCTCCCGGGTGCCCTACGACGCGGCCCGCGACGGGGTGTTCTTCCGCGCCTTCGGCCGACTGCACCCGAAGCACGGCTTCCCGGTGCTCGGACTGCTCGCGATGGGCGCGACGACCGCCGCCGGCTTCCTGCTCGGCCGCCACCTCGGCAGCAGCGCCGCCCACCCGCCGCTGACCGTCCTGATCAACCTGCTGACCACCGTGATGGTGATCGTCCAGGCCCTCGCCCAGATCGTCGCCGTCACCGTCCTGCGGCGCCGGCAGCCGGGGCTGGCACGTCCGTACCGGATGTGGCTGTACCCGGCGCCGGGCATCCTCGCGGCCGTCGGCTGGCTGGTCGTCTACGGCTACGCGGACCGCAACGCCCCCGGCTTCCACCCCGTCGAGTGGTCGCTCGTCTGGGTCGCGACCGGCTGCGGCGCGTTCCTGCTCTGGGCCCGGGCGGAACGGACCTGGCCGTTCGGCCCGCGCGAAGTCCGGGAGGAGTACCTGGAGGCGCAGACGGCACCGGTCTGACGCCGACACCTCGGAGAGCCGGGCCCCAACGCCGCACCGCGGGAGGGAGTCCGACGACAGGACCCAGGCCCTGGCCGGTCGGTCTTGGCCGCGCGCCCGCCAAGACCGACCGGACGGGGCCTAAACGCCCAGGGCCTCCGAACCGCGGCGTCCGGCGCGGCGGACCAGGACGGCGAGCAGCAGGTAGCCGGCGAGGCTGACGCAGCTCGGGACGGCCCCGGTGGCATGGAGTTCGCCGCGCATCGCCGACACCGCGTGCAGTGTCGTCACCGGGAGGGCGATGAGCGTCCAGCCGATCTGGAGGAGCAGCTGGGCCGGGCTCGCCACGTCGGCGCCGGCGGCGCTGCGGAAGGAGACGCCGGCCACCAGGGCGAGCACCGCGCTCACTGCGGCGACCGCGGCCGCCGCGGCGCCCCACGGCCCGCCGAACCGCAGGGCCGCCACGGCGGCGGCGGCCAGCAGCACGCCCGCCTCGGCGTAGGCGGTGGACGCGGCCCGGTGGTGTGCGCCCTTCTGGCCCGCCACGCCGCTTGATTCCGGGGCGCCGGACCCGGGCCCCCGGGCGGCGGCGCCCGGCGGGAGGGCGTCGGCGGCAACCGTGGCCGCCACCACCGTGACCGCCGGCAGCGCGGGCCGCTCCGCCCGGGCCGGGTGGACGGCGGCCCGGGGGACGGGCTCCGAGCAGCGCCGCACCGCCGCCCGTGACCGCTTGAAGGCGGCCGCGGCCTCGGCGGGGTGGCCGGAGGCGTTGAGTACGGCGCCGAGCAGGGCCAGCGCCCACACTTCGGCCAGCGGGTCGTTCTCCTCGACGGCGAGGGCCGCCGCCTCGTGCAGCGGGTCGACGGCCGCGAGCGGCCGCCCCGCGTCGTGCAGGGACCGGCCGAGGCCGCTCAGCGCGGCGGCGAGGACGGCCCGCTGCCCGGCCTCGCGGGCCAGGGCGACGGCCTCGGTCGCCGCCTCGACGGCCGCCTCACGGCGCTTCAGGTGTCCGACGCAGGAGGCCAGGGCGATGAGTGCGCGGGCCCGCCCGGCCGGATCCCCGGTGCGGGCGCGGAAGTCGGCGACCGCCCGGTGGAGGTCGGCGGCCTGCTCGTACGCGTCGAGGACGTACAGGACGTCGCCCGCCTCCTCCAGCACGAGGTGGGCGGCGTGTTCGTCCCCCAGGTCGAGCAGCTTCCCGGCCGCCTCGGCCAGGAACCGCAGGCCGCCCTCGCCGCTCGCCCGGCCGACCAGGCCCAGCGCGACGTGGTGGCGCCACTGCTCCCCCGCCTCGTCGAAGGCGTGGGCGGCGAGTGCGAACACCGCACCCGCGGCCGACGGTTCGCCCATCAGATCCAGGCCGGCCAGGCCGAGCTGGACGTGGGCCACGCCGGAGGCGGCGTGGTCGCCGGCCGCCTCGGCCACCCTGACCGCCCGGCTGAGGTCCTTCGTGGCGGCCTTTCCCCGGCCCTTCTCGGCGAGCGCGATCCCGGCGTGCAGGCTCCCCCGGTACTCGGCCTCCGGGTCGCCGCTGGTGCGGGCCGCAATCGCGGCCGCGCGGCGGCCCTCCCGGGCCGCCTCGTCCCACCGGCCGACCGCACGCCAGGCCTCGGCCAGCGCGGCCAGCGCCAGCGCCGCGGCCTCCCAGTGGCGGATACGCCGGGCCCCCTCGGCCGCTGCGCGCAGCACCGTCAGGGCCTCTTCGTGGCGCCCCGCCAGGCAGTGCAGCCGACCGAGGCGCACCTGGGCGGTCAACTGCCCGCCGGCGTCGCCGACTTCCTCGGCCAGCGCGCGGGTGAGGGCGGCGGTGTCGGCGAGTTCGTCGTGGCGGCGCCCGTGCTCCAGGTAGGGGTCGAGGGCCTGCGCGAGCCCGGCCACGGCCGCGGGCCCGCCGGTGGACGCCGCCCGGCGCAGCAGGCCCGCCGACATGGCGTGCTCCGCGTCGAGCCAGGTGAGCGCGGCGGCACGGTCGGCGAAGGCCTGCGGGGCGGCGGCGCGGCCGTGCCGCAGCGGGCTGAGCACCCGGCAGGCGGCCCGGACCTGCTCGGTGCGGCCGCGGACCAGCCGGTCCAGGGCGTCCCTGGCCTCCTCGGCCGGCCGCGGTCCGGCGTCCGGGTCGGCGCCCGGGCTGGCCGGGACGTTCAGCGGCAGGTCGTCGTCGGCGTGCAGCACGGGCCGCCACCGGCCGGGGGTCGAGGCCCGTTCGACCAGCCCGGACGCGTGCAGCTCCGCGAGGTCTGCCTCAACCGAGCCGGCGGCGGTGGAGCCGGCGGCGGCGGGGCCGGCCAGGTGGCGGGCGGTGTCGGTGGAGAAGTCGGCGCCCTGGACGAGGGAGAGCAGCCGCAGCAGGCGGGTCGGTCCGGCCCCCAGCGGGCCGAGGGCGAGGCGGTGGACGGCCGCCAGGGTCTGTGCGGGCCCGTCGAGGCGGGGCAGGCCCGCCCGGAGCCGGTCGAGTTCCTGAACGGTCTCGGCGGCCGTCCGGCCGGTTCGGGCCATGGCGGCGGCCGTCACCAGCAGCGCGGGCGGCAGCCCGCCGCAGGCCTTCGCCAGGCGGCGCAGGTCGAGTCCGTGGCTGGAGTCGGCCGGCACCCGGGCGCCGCGGGCGGCCAGCTCCCGGCGCATCAGGTCGGTCGCGGCCGCGGTGGCGAGCGGGCCCAGTCCGTGGACGGCGCCCGGCACCCCGCGGGGGGTGTGCCGGGCGGTGACCAGGACGCCGGCGGTGCCGGGGTCGGGCAGCAGCGGGACCAGGTCGTCGTCGGCGGCCGGGTCGTCCAGGAGCAGCAGCACCCGGCGGCCCTGGGCCGCGTACCCGGCCAGGATGCGGCGCAGCGTCGCGGCGCGGTCGGCCGGCTCGGACGGGAGGTGCTCGGGCGGCAGGCCCACGGCCCGCAGTGCGGTGTCGAGGGCGCGCCCGGGGCGCATGCGGCGGGTGTGGTCGGATCCGTGGAACTCCACCGCGAGCAGGCCGCCGGGGAAGTGCCCGTCGGCCTGCAGGGCGCGGCCGAGTCGGCGGGCCAGTGCGCTCTTGCCGACGCCCGGCGGGCCGGTGACGACGGCGTACGGCTCGCCGCCGGTGAGCGCGGTGCGCAGCGCGGCCAGCTCGGCGTCGCGGCCTATCAGGTCGGCGTCGGTGCCGGTGCTGTGATCCGGGGCCTGCGACCCGATCACCGCCGGGAGGCGGACTGCGTACGGCCTGCCGTCCGTCCGCCCGTGGCACAGCACGCCTTCGCGTTCCCGGCCGACCCACGACCAGTCCACCGTGTCCATCCAGCCCCTTGAAAGTCCGCCCCTCGGCCGCCCGCCCGCTGCCCCGTCGCGGTCGGCCCCGCTCCCCTGACGCGTTCCACGGGGAGTCCATGACGCTACCTCATATCCACTTTCCTGTAAGGGTTTTGGGCATATCCTGTGTCCTTCGGAGGCGGCCTTCGGCCACCGGCCCGTCCGACGGTTCGCCCACCCGCTCGCCCGGCGGTTCGCCAGGCGTTCACACGGCGCTCGCCCGGCCGCGGGGCCCCGTTGGGCCGGTGCCGGGACGGTGGTGGCGCCCTGTCAGAACGATCCCCGGGACGGACATCGTGACCGAATCGCGCGCACCGCGGTGGCGCCGAAACCTAGCGTTCCTTCTTGTCGCCGTCGCCGGCCCGATGGGAGCGCTCGGCGCCTCACCGGCCCATGCGGCGGCGGCCGACGACATCCGGATCAACGAGGTGGTGACCACCGGGGACGTCGAGGACTCCATCGAGCTCTACAACAAGGGCACCGCGACGGTCGACGTCTCGGGCTGGATCCTCAAGGACGACGACAACGGCTCCAAGTACGCGATCGCCGCGGGGACGACGCTGGCCCCCGGCGCGTTCCGGGCCTTCGACGTGCACGGCAAGTTCGGCCTGGGCTCCGCGGACAAGGCGCGGCTGTACCTGCCGAACGGCAGCACCCTGGTCGACAGCGTCAGCTGGAGCGAGCACTCGGCCCCGTCGTGGTCCCGCTGCCCCGACGGCACCGGCGCGCTCGCCAAGGCCGCGCTCACCCTCGGTGCGGCGAACGCCTGCGGCACCGGCGGCGGCACCTCCCCGGTGGCCTGGCCCGGCAGCGGGTCCGTGGCGACCGCCGACGCCTCCAACGTGTTCGGCTCGGACCTCAGCGGCCTCTACCAGGAGGGCGGTGTGCTGTGGGGCGCGCAGAACTCCGGGAAGCTGTGGCGGCTCGTGCCGAACGGCTCCGGCGGGTGGAAGCCGGACACCGCGAACGGCTGGACCTCCGGCAGGACGCTGCGCTTCCCGGGCGGCGCCGGCAGTCCTGACAGCGAGGGCGTCACGCTCACCGGCGCGGGCTCCGCGGGCGGCGTGTTCGTCTCCAGCGAGCGCAACGGCGACGCGTCCGGCACCAGCCGGCTGTCCGTCCTGCGCTACGACGTGAGCGGCACGGGGTCGTCGCTGACGGCCGCGAAGGAGTGGAACCTGACCTCCGCGCTGCCGGCGGTGGGGTCCAACCTCGGCCTCGAGGGCATCACCTGGATCCCCGACGGCTACCTGACCGGCGCCGGCTTCAAGGACGCGTCGACCGGCGCGGTCTACAACCCGGCCGGGTACGGCGCGCACACGGGCGGGGTGTTCTTCGTGGCCGTCGAGGGCGGCACGGTCTACGGCTTCGTCCTCCAGGACTCCGGGGCGTTCACCCGGGTGGCCACCGTCGCCAGCGGCATGGCCGGGGTCATGGAGCTGCAGTGGGAGCCGCAGGCCTCCCGGCTCTGGGTCGTCTGCGACGACACGTGCAGCGGCCAGCACCGGACGATGCAGGTCGGTGCGGGCGGGGTCTTCACCACCACCGCGGTGTTCAACCGCCCGAGCGGCATGGCCAACCTGAACAACGAGGGCTTCGCCCTCGCGGGCGCCGGGGAGTGCACCGCCGGTTCGAAGCCCGTCTACTGGGCGGACGACGGCAACACGAGCGGGCACGCCCTGCGCAAGGGCAGCATCGCCTGCTGAGCCACCGGAGTGCGCCACGGCCCCGTCCGACCGTCACGGCCGGGCCGCGGCGCACTCCGGTCCGACCGGCCCGCGAGCGAGGCGCACTCCGGTCCGACCGCTCAGAGCGGGGCGCCGAGGTCCACCAGGGCCGAGCGGCGTTCGAAGACCTCGGGGCGGGCGGTCTCCAGGGCGGTCGCGACGGCGCCGAGCAGGACGGCCTCCTCGCCCAGCCCGCTGGGGGCGAGCTTGGGGCGCAGCGGGGTGAGGCCGTGCAAAGCCCGCTCCAGCGGCTCCAGGAGCAGGTCGGCGCTGTTGCCGATCCCGCCGCCGAGCACCACGAGATCCGGGTCGAGCATCGCGGACAGCACAGCGACGGCGTAGGCGAGCTGTTCGGCCTCCCGCTGCACGGCCTCGGCGGCGAGCGGGTCGCCGGCCCGGGCCGCGTCGAAGACCTGCTTGGCCGTCAGCGGGCCGCGCATACCGAGGCCGAGCGCGGTGCGGACCACCGCGTCGGCCGCGGCCGCCTGCTCGATCGTCCCGCCCGGTTCGCCGTCCGGGCGGACGGGCAGCGGGACGAGTCCGACCTCGCCGGCCGCGCCGTGGGCGCCGGAGAGCAGCTCGCCGTCCTTGAGCACGCCGACGCCGACGCCGGTGCCGATCAGCAGGTAGGCGAACATCCGGCTGCCGCGGCCGGCGCCGAGGGTGAACTCGCCGAGGGCGGCGAGGTTGGCGTCGTTGCCGACGGTGACGGCGGTCTCCAGCCCCTCCGCGATCCGGTCGAAGAGTCCGCGCCTGCCCCAGCCGGGCAGGCTGGTGGCGTAGCGGACGCCGCGCCGCCGTTCGTCCCAGACGCCCGGTGTGCCGATCACCGCGTGGACGATCTCGGCGGCCGCCAGCCCGGCCTCGGCGGTGGTCTCGCGGGCGGCCGCCACCACGGCGTCGGCGACGGCGTTCGCCGAGCGGCCCCTGTTGGGCACGTCCCGGCGGGCCACGATCCGCCCGGCCAGGTCCGCCACCGCGACGCGCAGCCGGGCCCGGCCGATGTCCACGCCGAGGACGTGGCCGGCGGTCGGGTCGGGCTCGTACAGCACCGCCGTGCGGCCGCGCTCGGGGACGAACCGGCCGGCCTCGCGGGCCAGTCCGGCCTGCTCCAGCGCGGCCAGGGCGGTGGAGACGGTGGGCTTGGAGAGGCCGGTGTCCCGGGCCAGCTGGGCGCGGGAGGAGGGGCCGCCGGTGCGCAGCAGTTCGAGCAGCAGCCACTCGTTGTTGCTGCGCAGCCGCTGCCGGTTCCACGGCTGCGCCGGCGCCCCGCCCGGCGGAACAGTGGTCGGCAGGTGGCGGGTCATCGGGTCCTCCGGTCGCGGGCGCGTGGCGAGGCGCCCTCGTCGGCGCCTGCGGCCTGGGCTCAGGCACGCCCAAGTATGACCGGTCGTCAACCCGCTCATCGGCCGAAATTCCCGGAGGCCGGGCTCGGCCGGGCTCAGCCCAGCCAGGAGCCGGTGAGGTGCTGCACGGCGGAGCCGTCCAGGTCGGCGAGTTTGGCGCCGACGAAGGCGCGGGCCCGGTCGGAGGTCTGGACCCGGAACGGCGGCTGCTCGGCGGTCAGCGCGTCGATGATCGCCTCGGCGGCCTGCTCGGGGGTCTGGGCCTGGTCGAAGGCGGCCCGGGTGCGCTCGGCGTACGCCTGCAGCGCGGGGGCGTAGGGGCCGGCGGCGGTCAGCAGGGCGGGCAGGTCGATGCCCTGGCTGGCGACGAACTCGCTGGCCACGGCGCCCGGTTCGACCACGGTCACGTGGACGCCGACGGTCGCGGCGACCGGGGCCAGCGACTCCATGAAGCCCTCGACGGCGAACTTGGCGGCACAGTAGGCCTCGTTGAAGGGCTGGCCGATCACGCCGCCGACGCTGGTGACGGTGATGACCCGGCCGCCGGTGGCGCGCAGGTGCGGCAGTGCGGCCCGGGTGACCTCGACGACGCCGAAGAAGTTGACCTCCATGGTGGCCCGGACGGGGTCGAGGCCGTCCTGCTCGATGGTGCCGACGTGGCCGGCGCCGGCGTTGTTGACCACCGCGTCGAGCCGTCCGTGCCGACCGACGACCTCGTCCAGGCAGGCGGCGACGGAGGCCGGGTCGGTGACGTCCAGCCGGGCGACCTCGATCCGGTCGGCGACGCCGGCCGCGGCGGCGGCCGCGGTGAGGGCCCCGGAGCGGCCGGTGTCGCGCATGGTGGCGACGACGTGGTGGCCGGCCCGGGCGGCGGCGACGGCGGCGGCCAGGCCGATGCCGGTGGAGGTGCCGGTGATCAGGACGGTGCGGGTGGTGGTCATGCGGGCGCTCCCGAGGGCTCGGCTTTGTGTGCGTGCACACACACCATAGGGACCTGTGTGCGCACACGCAAACAGGTAGAGTGCCGGGCATGGCGCGCAACGACCTCACTCTCGGCGACCTCACCGCCCGCGACCACGCCTTCTACGGCCTGGTCTGGGCCGGGGCGACCCTCAGCGCCCGGGTGGACCAGGCCCTGGCCAGGGCGCACGACCTGCCCCTCTCCTGGTTCGAGGTGATGCTCTGGCTGCACGCCCAGGACGGGCCGGTCGCCGCCTCCGACCTCGGCGCGAAGACCCTGCTCAGCCGCAGCCAGGTCTCCCGGGTCGCCGACTCCCTGCAGGCGCGCGGCCTGGTCGAGCGCGCACCCTCCCCCACCGACGCCCGCTCGGTGCGGATCACCCTCACCCCGGCCGGGCGGGAGGCCTTCGCCGCCGCCGACGCCACCCGCCGCGCGGCCCTCGCCGAGGCCTTCGACGACCGGCTGGACGACCAGGACATCGCGGCTCTGGAGGGCATCTGGGCCAAGCTAAAGCAGCCGCCGGCCGAGGCGCCGAAGGGCTGAGCCCAGCCCGCCCGTTTGCGGTGCGCACGCGGGGCCGGTACCGAGCGGGTACACACCGAGTACGCGCCACGTACGCGCCGGGTTACAAGACCGCTACCGCCCGGTCAAGCTTTCGCCGAGGGGTGGGCGCGCCCCCGCCGGGCGCGTGATCATGGGCATATGCGCTTCCGGCACGGCAACGGAGGAGAGAGCGCCGCACCGGCGGGTCCAGGACCCGGCGGCGGCCCCCTGGCTGCGGCACGCACGGCGATGGCCACGGAGAGTGACAGTCTCGACCTGCTCCGCGAGGTGCTCGCGACCGCCCCGGTCGGGGTGGCCCTGCTGGACGAGCACTTGCGCTGGCAGTACCTCAACGCGGCGTTCGCCACCGCGACCGCCCTGCGCCGGGCCGACCTGCTCGGCCGCCCGGTCGAGGAAACCCCGTTCGCCGGCGCCGCCGACACGCTGCGCCGGGTGCTCGCCGACGGGCGGACCAGGGAGCGGATCAGCGGCGTGTCCGACGGCCCCGCCGCCCCGGTGCCACCCGGCCTGCGGGTGCGCTACCGGCCGCTGGAACGCGCCGGGCAGGTGGTGGGCGTGGTCGTCGCCGTACTGGACGACCCCGACCCGGACCGGCGGCGGCTGCACGAACTGGAGCGGGCCCGCGCCCGGCTGGCCCTGCTCGACGCGGCCGCCGAGCGGATCGGCACCACCCTGGACGTCGGCACCACCTGCGCCGAGCTCGCCGCCTTCGCCGTCCCCGGCCTGGCCGACCTGGTGACCGTCGACGTGCTGCCGCCCGACGCCACTGTCCGCTCCGGCCGCACCTCGGCACTGCGGCTCGGCCGGACGGCCGTCGACTGCGCCGACGGCCTGCACGCGGCCATCGGCCCGCTCGCCCGCCCCGGCGAGACGGTCCGCTACCGGGAGGGCTCGGCCGCCGCCCGCAGCCTGGCCGCCGGCGCCGCCGTGCTCGCCCTCGGCCTCCCGGACGAGGACCTGGCCGCCGCGGCCCCCGACCCGGCCAGCCTCGCCGCCTACCGGGCGGCCGGGGTCGCCTCGCTGCTGGTGGTACCGCTCGCCTCCCGGGGCCAGGTGATCGGGCTGCTGACCCTGGCCCGGCTCGCCTCCTCGCCGCCCTTCACGTCGGACGAGGCCGTACTGATCGGCGACCTGGCCGCCCGCGCCGCGACCGGCATCGACAACGCCCGCCGCTACACCCGCTCCCAGGGCATCGCCCTGGAACTCCAGCGGGCCCTGCTCAGCGAGCCCGGCAACCCGCACCAGAACCTGGAGCTGGCCTCCCGCTACCTCCCGTCCGGCACCACCTCGGTGGTCGGCGGCGACTGGTACGAGACGGTGCGGCTGCCGTTCGGCCGGACCCTGCTGGTGATGGGCGACGTGATGGGGCACGGCGTCGAGGCGGCCGTCGACATGAGCACCTACCGGTCCACGCTGCGCGACGTCGCGGGCATGGACCTACCCCCGCACCGGATCCTGCGTCAGCTGGACACCGTGATCTCGGCCAACGAGTCGGCCCGCCCGGCGACCTGCCTGCTCGCCCTGGCCGACCCGGGCCGCGGCCGCTGGACGCTGTCCAGCGCCGGCCACCTGCCGCCGGCGCTGATCGCCCCCGACCGGTCCACCGAGCTGCTGCGCATCCCCACCGGCCCGCCGCTCGGCACCGGGTTCGGCGGCTACGAGCAGGTGACCAGGGAGCTGCTGCCCGGGCAGACCCTGCTGCTGTACACCGACGGACTGGTGGAGCGGCGGGACGAGGACATCGACGTCTCGCTGGACCGGCTCGCCGCCCTGCGGCTGCCCGCCGGGGGCGAGTTGGACGAGCTGCTCGACGCCGTGCTGCACGCCCTGGCGCCGGGCGGGCCGTCCGCGCACACCGCCGAGGACGACATCGCCCTGCTGGCGGCCCGGCCGAGGGCCCGGTAGCGGGAGCGACCGGAGCGGCCGGAGGGGTGGGACGGCTCAGAGCTTGGCCAGGGCCTGCTCCAGGTCGGTCCAGAGGTCCTCCGGGTGCTCGATGCCCACCGCGATCCGGACGGTGCCGGCGCCGATGCCCGCCGCGGCCAGCTCCTGGTCGTCGAGTTGGCGGTGCGAGGTGCTGGCCGGGTGGAGGACGAGGGTGTGCACCCCGCCGAGCGAGGGGGCGAGCGAGGCCAGCCGCACCGACTCGGTGAAGGTGCGGGCCGCCTCCCGGCCGCCGGCCAGGTCGAAGGCGAGGACCCCGCCATGGCCCTGCGGCAGCAGCCGGCGGGCGAGCTCGTGGTCCGGGTGGGCGGGCAGGCCCGGGTAGTGGACGGCGGTGACGGCCGGGTGGGCGGCCAGCCGGCCGGCCAGGTCCAGCGCGGTCTCGCAGTGGCGGCGTACCCGCAGCCCCAGGGTCTGCAGGCCGCGGAGCGTCAGCCAGGCGCTGTTCGGGTCGGCCGAGGCACCCAGCTCGATGGCGTACTTCCAGACGGTGTGGTGCAGTTCGGCGTCGGCGAAGACGGCGAGGCCGGCCAGCACGTCGGAGTGGCCGCCGAGGTACTTGGTGGCCGAGTGGACCACGATGTCGGCGCCGTACTCGATCGGCCGGCAGAGCAGCGGGGTGGCAAAGGTGTTGTCCACGACGCTGACCACGCCCGCCTCCTTGGCGACGGCGATCAGGCCGGGGAGGTCGGTGACCCGGGTGGTCGGGTTGGAGATGGTCTCCAGGTGCAGCAGCCGGGTGTTGGGGCGCAGCGCCGCCCGCACCTCGTCCGGGTCGTCGCCCCCGACGTGCGTCACCTCCACGCCCCACCGCCGGGCCAGGTCGGCGAGCATCGCGAAGGTGCCGCCGTAGAGGCTCCGCTGGGCGATCACGTGGTCGCCGGAGCTCAGCAGGGCGAGCAGCACGGTGTTGATCGCGCCCATGCCGGAGGCGGTGGCGATGGCACCCGCGCCGCCCTCCAGCCCGGCGACCGCCTTCTCCAGCGAGCGGACCGTCGGGTTGCCGTAGCGGTTGTAGAAGAACGCCTGGTCCGGTCCGCTGAAGGCGCGGGTCAGCGCTTCGGTGTCCTCGAAGGCGAACAGGTGGCTCTGGTGCAGCGGCACCCCCAGCGGGCGGCTGCCGGTCACCTCCTCGACGGGCGGGTGGACGATCCGGCTCTCGGGGTGCAGCGCGCTGTCGAAGTCGTTCATGCCGCCCATCATCGGCCGCCGGGGGCGGCTCCGACCAGGGCCAATCCCGAGCAAGTGGCCCTACTCCCCCGTCCGGGCCGACTATCCCGTCCGGGCCGCCGTCCCGTCCGGGCCTCCTGGGCGGCCCGGGTCAGGCCTGCTGCAGCGTCCGGGCCAGATCCTCGGCCTCGCGAAGGTGCTCCACGCCCAGTCGTCGCAGACCCCGCAGCAGCAGGGCGCTGTCGGCGACGGCCTCGTCCGGCCGGGGCGGGTCCGGCGGCAGCGGCATTCCGAGGAGCGCCGCCAGGCCGTCGGCGGGCAGGCCCAGCACGACGGCGAAGTCGGCGACCAGATCCGGGGTCAGCGAGGTCTCGCCGGTGGCGATCCGACCGTACGCGTCGGCCATCCAGGAGCGGCCGGTCAGCAGGCGGAAGACCTTCCCCGTCCCGGTCCACCCGAGGTTGCGGGCCGCGACCATCCGCATCAGCAGGTTTCCCGGCGAGCGCGGATCCGGGGCCGAGACGGGCAGTCCCTCGATCCGTCCCGGCTGTCGGACGTGCGGCAACGACTCGACGAGGGAGCGGAGTTCGGCCCGCCGGTCGGCCGGCAGCGCCTTGCCGAACCGCAGGACGGCGACGATCGAGGTGGTGGCCATCCCGCCGGCCGGCGCGAGGTCCTCCGGCAGCGGAAGCGCCGCGATCTCGAACAGGTCGGCGGTGTCGAGGCCGAGTGCGGGCGCGAGACGGCGCAGCAGCGCCTCGCCCGGCGCGGCGCCGTCCAGCACCGCGGCCAGCTCGGCCTCGGCGGTGTCCGCCCGACGGGCCAGGTCGGCGGGCTCCAGGCCTTGGTGGTCCAGCAGTCGGGCCGTCAGGGCCGCGAAGCCGGGTAGCTCTGTCATGGCGCCAGCATAGGGCGGCCCGGCCGGTCCGCCGTACCGCCGCCGAGCTGCGGCGATGCCGCCGCGGCCGCCCCGGGCCCTCCGGCACCGGGGGTCGTCCGCCCGGGGAAATCCGATGGCGCACTGCGCGCCGAACGTCGACGCTGGTCCCCGTGCCAGAACCCAAGCATCAGGTCCGCGCCCTCCACACGGCCTCCACGGTGACCGTCTATCAGGCGTACTCGCCGGAGATCGGCCTGCCCGCGGCACGGGACGGACGCTTCCCGGCGGCCTGGAAGAGGGACCGGATGACGTGGATCAAACCGTCCTTCCTCTGGATGATGTACCGCTGCGGATGGGCGGGCAAGGAGGGCCAGGAGACCGTCCTGGCGGTCGAGATCACCCGCGAGGGCTTCGAATGGGCCCTGCGGAACGCCTGCCTGTCCCACTACGAGCACGGGCTGCACCCCGACCGCGCCACCTGGCAGCGCCGGCTGAAGCGGGCCCCGGCCCGGGTGCAGTGGGATCCCGAACGTGACCTGCACCTGCAGCCGCTTGCGCACCGGTCCCTTCAACTCGGCCTCGCCGGCGAGGCCGCCGCGCGTTACGCGGACGAGTGGATCGTCTCGATCCACGACGTCACTCCCCTCGCACGGGCGGTCCACGCCCGGGTGCGCGGCGGCGACCTGGAGGCCGCCCGCCGGCTCCTCCCCGCCGAGCGCCCCTACCCGTCGGGCGACACGCTCCTGGCCCACCTGAGCAGTTGAGCCGGGGGCGTTCGCAAGCGGAGTCGTCGACGGCGCGCCCGGGGGTGGGGACGGCCGCCCATCTCCTCACCGAGCACGGTCACGCCTGACGCCACCGCTCGTACCACCGGACCGCGCCGAGAACCGGACCGCGCCGAGAACCGGACCGTCGCCCGGCTACTCCGGCGCCTCGTGGAACAGGAAGGCCCGAGGACCCTGCCGCTCCCCCGTCCACAGCAGGTCGGCCCGGTTGGAGGGCAGGGCCAGCGACCGCGAACCGACCGCGTACTCCGGGTCCTGGGCCAGCGCGAGGTAGTGCCCGCCGCTCCAGTGCAGGATCAGCACCCACTCGGTGGGGTCCGCCTCGCCCCAGGCGATCGCCCCGCCCGGCGCGCCGAGATAGCGGCCCGTCACGGTGTTGCGGAAGGTGTAGGCGCCGCTCCCGGTCGCCGTCACCTGCCACCTCCCGTGCTCGGGCCGCTGGGCGCCGAGCCCGCCGACCCGCTGGAGCCTGACCCCCGACTCCAGGGTGGGCCCCATGGTCAGGAAGTACTCGTGGTCGAGGTGGTGAACGACGTGGTACGGGCCGTCGGACAGCCGCTCCGTCGCCGCTCCCGCGGGAGGGTTCACCCCGACGACGGTGAACGAGGAGGCCCGGTCGCCGAAGGCGTTCAGCACATGCGGACAGTCGAACCGGTACCTGTCGCGGTCCCCGTCGCCGTCGTAGTCGTACAGCGCGACCTCGTAGCCCTCGGCCACCCGGAGGGAGGTGATCGCACGGCCGCCGATCGCCTCCCTCAACTGCTCGCCGTAGACGCGGTACTCCGGCCGCCCGCCGTACACCCCCGCCACGAGGTCAGACTTTCTGACGGTCATACTTCTGCCCGAGTAGTCCCGGTCGGCGAACAGTTCGGCGACGACGTCGTCAGGCGATGACACGAAGAACCTCCACGTGGGTGCTGGGGTTTCCCGGCGGGACCATGACGTGATCATGACCAATTCGAGGACGTCATGAGGCCGAACGCCTCGGATCTGGCCGAATCGCGCCCTCGACACCCCTCCGGGCCCAGCCCGACCACCCCGCACCGCACCCGCGCCGGCACCGGCACCGGCTAGTCCGCGCTGCCCGTCGTCGGACTCCCGTCACTCCCGGCGGCGCCGACGGCCCCACAGCACCAGCGGGACGGCGGCGGCCATCGCGGCGGCGTCCAGCGGCGGCGGGGTCTCCAGCGGCTCCGCGGCACCCGGCGGGGTCCGGTCGAAGGTGTCGGGGACGGGCAGGGTGTCCCAGTTCGACAGCGGCCAGGCCACCACGAAGGCCCGGCCGATGACGTTCTCCACCGGGACGAAGCCGCCGCTCGCGTCGTTCACGTGGTAGCGGGAGTCGCGGGAGTTGTTACGGTGGTCGCCCATCACCCAGAGGTGGTCCTTGGGCACCGTGACCGTGCCGACCGGCTCGTTGTCGCAGGGCGTCGCGCCCGGGTAGAGGTACGGCTCCACCAGCGGGACCCCGTTCACCTTCACCGGACTGCCGCTCGTGCACTCCACGGTGTCGCCGCCGACCGCGATCACCCGCTTGATCAGGTCCTTCTCATCCGCCGAGGGCATCAGACCGACCACGCTCAGCGCCTTCTGGACACCGCGCAGCACGGCGTTGCCGGACGGACCGGACGGACCGTCCAACCAGCCGCCCGGGTCACGGAAGACCACCACCTCGCCGCGCTCCGGCTCGGCGCCGAACCACGGGGTGAACTTGTCGACCAGCACCCGGTCGCCCTTCTCCAGGGTGTGCTGCATCGAGCCCGAGGGGATCGAGAAGGCCTGCACGAAGAAGGTCTTGATCGCGAGTGAGAGCAGCAGCGCGACGACCACCAGGACCGGCAGCTCCTTCCAGAACGGCCGCTTGCGCCGCTGCGGCTTCGCCCGCTCCCCCTCCGCCCGCTCACCGCTCCCGGCCGATGCACTGCTCCCGGTCGTCTCCTCGACGCTCACCGCTGGTCCCCTCCGGCCGGCCTGACGGAGGGCCCGAACGACCCCCCGCTGTCAGCTAACGAACAGAGGTTCCCGTCCGGGCCCGGACGCGACCCCGGACGTCCACACCGGACGTCCACGCCGCGTCGACACCGGGCGCCCTCCGACGGCGCCGGGCCAGGCCGTGCGGCGGGGCGGCCCGATAGGGTGGCGGTCTGACCTGGCCGTTCGGCGGGGCCGCCCGACCGGCGCAGCTTCGCCACCCGCACCCGCACCCGCACCTACGCCTGCACGCGGGTCGGGCGGCCCCTAGCGAGGAAAGCACCCCCATGATCCTGATCACCGTCAAGTTCACCGCCCGGCCCGAGTTCAGCGAGAGCTGGATGAGCCAGGTGGCGGAGTTCACCAGGGCCACCCGCGAGGAGCCGGGCAACGTCTTCTTCGAGTGGTCCCGCAGCGTCGAGAACCCCGACCAGTACGTCCTGCTGGAGGCGTTCGAGTCCGCCGACGCCGGAGCCGTCCACGTGAACTCCGACCACTTCAAGGCCGCGATGGCCGCCCTCCCCGCCACGATCGCCACCAAGCCGCAGATCATCTACGTCGACGCGGCCGTGGACGGCTGGTCCGAGATGGCCGAGCTGTCCCCCGCCGCCTCCTGACGACGGCCCACGCGTGGGCGGGTGGGGCCGACCGGCGCCCACCCGCCACGGGGCGGCCCGCTGCGGCCGTCGGTCGGCCAGGCAGTCAGGTCGCCAGGCGGTCAGGCGGTCAGGTCGCCAGGCGGTCAGAGCTGGACGGCCTTCAGGTAGGCGGTGTCACCGCGGACTCCCGCGACGAGGAGCGTGTGGCCGCCGGGGACCACCGCCGCGGCCGACACCCCGTCCAGCGCGAACCCGGTGCGCGTCTCCGCCGGGACGGCGGTGTTGGTCGCGGTGTCGTAGGAGAGCACCGAGGCCTGCGGGGTCCAGCCGTCCTTGAGCAGGTACAGCCGGCCGCCGTCCGGGCTCACCGAGACGCAGTGCAGGTCGACCCAGCCCGAGCCGAAGGTGAACGCGGGCCTGGCGGTGTCGTCGATGACGTTGACCTCGAAGCCGGTGCCGCTGCCGGCCTGCGTGCCCAGGGCGTAGAGGCGCAGGCCGTCCGAGGACACCGCCAGTTCACCGCTCGCGCCGATCCGGGCGACGGCACCCACCACGGCGGGGACGGCGCCGGTGGTGTCCAGGTGGTAGAGGCCCTGGTCGGTGCTGACGTACGCGCCGGCGCCGCCGGCCTGGAGGGCGATGGCGTCCACGGTGTGGCCGCCCACCGGCACCGCGCCGGTGAACGCGCCCTGTTGCGCGCCGAACACCAGGACCCGGCCGGTCCCCACTCCCTCACCGGCGCCCTCCGGTCCGTACTGGTCCAGGTAGACCTTCGACCCGTCAGGGCTGACGGCGAGCCCGGTCAGCCGCCCCTGGCTCCAGCCGGCCGGCCGCGGCTGGTCCGGCGCCGAGGTGCGCGAGACCACGGTGTTGGTGGCGGTGTCGACCGCGACCAGCTGCTCGGACACCACCAGGTAGACCCGTCGGCCGTCCGGGCTGACCACCGGGCTGCCGGCCGTCCCGTCCTCGGCCAGCGTCAGCTGCCCGAGGACGGCACCGGTCGCGGTGTCGACCGTCCTCAGCACCACGGCGGACCGGGCGCCCACCCGGTCGGCGGCCACCACGTACGCCTTGGCCCCCTCCGGACCGACCGCCAGCCCGAGCACCCGCCACCCCACAACGGTCGCGCCCGCCACCGGTCCGACACCCTGCACCGGCTCCGCGGCCGCCACACCGGAAGCACCCGCCCCCGTCAGCAACAGCACCCCCGCCGCCACCAGCGATCCCGCCCAACGAGCCTTTGACGCAAGCGACTTCATATCACCCTCCACAGTCGTTCCACCGCTTCGCGGCGATCGACGGTCAGGCTATGACACGCCCACGGCGGATCGGATCGCCTTACCGGTCTAGACCTATAAGAGAGGTCTAGACCGACCACGACCGGCCACCGAAGCACCGAATCCGGCCGCCCGGGCACCTGCGACCCGCCTCACATGCCGCGGAGGCTCGACCCGGTGGACGACACCTACCGAAGGTCACGAAGGAACGGCACAGGGGCCGCACGACAGGTCCTGGCCGAGTGAGGCGGAGGCGTCCACGCCGGGCCGGCTCGTGTCGGACGCGGTCGAGCATCCGGCCAGGACGGTAAGGATCGCGGCGGCGGCCGCCGCTCGCGTCAGGGGGCGGGCGGGGCTCAAGGAACGGCTCCTTCGGGCTGGCGACGTCGCGCGATCGGCCGGAAAAGGCCTCGGAACTCCCGAACGCTTCCCGGATCCGTCCAAGATGCAGGCCGGTTAAGAGTTTGACGCTACGTCAGCAATTTTCCCCGGCAAAGAGCGGCAGTGGAAGGGGGCGAGGCCGGCACCCCGAGGCATCGAACTCGTCCTCGTCGGTGGCCGGTTCAACCCGATGCGGGGCCTGGAGGAGCGGGGTCATGCTGCCGGTGGTGGCGTGAGTACCGGTGTCTGAACCCCCGTCTTGGGTAGCTTGGAGCCCTAGCCTGGGCTGGTGTCCGAGGACGACGGGCCGGTTGGCGCGCGGTGGTGCGTGATGAGGGCCTGGCAGGCCCGGAGGGAACCGTTCGGCGAACGGTCACAGTGACCGAGCCTCAGCCCTTGCGGCGCTTGGCAATCACACTCAGAACCACCGGGAGAATCAGTTCCTCCCCCGGGCGACGGCAGCAGTCGGCAGGCCTGTCTTCTTGGTGACACTCTCGGCCATAGGCCCCGTGATCTTGTCGATCGCACCCGACATCAGACCGCCGCCCAGGACGAGGATGGTCGAGCTTCCGCAGGCGTTGATCGCAACGTGTACGGGCGCCGCTTCGACCCACCGTTCGCCGAGCCGCCGGGCGCGGACGCCGAGGACCAGCTCTTGGCCCACACCGGCCGCGACCCGGCCTGGTCGGCCGATCGCATCTGAGGCCGCCGCGTTGCCCGTCGACGGCCCCGGGCGGATGCGGAAGGTTCAGAACATGAGGTCGTAGCCGGCGTCCTCGTTGGCGCTGAAGTTGGCGTTGCCGGTGGAATCGGAGAACCGGAGCGTGCCACCGATGACGGAGCCGGTGAACTCCTTGAGCCCGACCCCCTCGTGCGCAACGGACGCGAGCACGGCGATGGCGAGCTCCGAGCCTTCGTCGAACTTGAGCTGGAGCGTGCAGTAGACGTTGTCGGCATCCGTACCGGCGACCATCTTCGTGCAGAGACCGTACGCGGTACCGGGGTCGCTGCCCCTGGCGGCCTTGAAGGTGGCCTTGGTGGCGTAGGGGACACCTACGTCCGGGATCGCGCCGCCCGCCAGCGGCGCCGCCACGCTGTCGATGACGAGGTTGGGAATGACGGCCGACCTGGTCGAACGGTGGGCATCCGCCCGGTCCTGACTATCCGCCAGTGCCGGCACGCCCATCGCGGCAGCCGCGCCGACCACCAGGGCGGCGACAGCCACAGGGAAGGGCTGCTTGAAGGAGAAGGGTCGTCGCACGGGTTGCTCCAGGGTCGTGACGAGATGGGCCTGTTGGCCGATCCGTATCCGAGCGCACCGTTCGTGGGCGGATCGTGCGCCCCGCGCGGACGGACACGGAGTTCCACTCCAACGAACGACGCTCACTCGCCCGATGGGCGCACCAGGGGGCCGGTCAGCGGTCCAGGAGGGCGGAGGCGGAAGCGATGCCGAGGGCGGTGGCCAGCGTAAGGACGCCGAGGTCCAGCAGTAGGTGCGAGGGGGTACTGATCAGGAGCCCGCGCCGGGCGTCGACCTGGTAGCTGAGCGGGTTGGCCAGGCTGACCGCCTGGGCCGGCCCGGTATCAGGCGGACCGCGTAGAGCGGCGTTGGAGCCGGAGAGCAAGGAGCCCCGTTCGAATCTTGGCCCGGGGAAATACTGCCCAGATGCTTAGAAACAGGCTCTGAGCCGGTGTACGGCGCGCGGCAGTGCTGCTTCGGTTCAGGCCGGGCGGGTCGGGGAGTTGGTTGCCACCTGGCGCAGGAGCTCGGCGTTGGTGGCGGTCTGCTTCAGCCGGTCCAGGAGCAGTTCAGCGGCCTGTTGGGTTTCGAGGCCGCCCAGGACGCGGCGCAGGGTCCAGGCCGCGGGCGTGCGGGTGCGGCCGAGGAGGAGTTCCTCGCGGCGGGTTCCGGAGGCCCTGACGTCGACGGAGGGGAAGATGCGCTTGTCGGCGAGGCGGCGGTCGAGGCGGAGTTCCATGTTGCCGGTGCTCTTGAACTCCTCGAAGATCAGGTCGTCCATCCGGGAGCCGGTGTCGACGAGGGCGGTGGCCAGGATGGTCAGCGAGCCTCCGTTCTCGACGTTGCGGGCAGCACCGAAGAGCCTCTTCGGGTGCTGGAGGGCTGTGGCGTCCAGACCGCCGCTGAGGGTCCGTCCGTGAGCGGGGGCAGCGGCGTTGTGGGCACGGGCGAGGCGGGTGACGGAGTCGAGTAGGACCACCACGTCGTGGCCGAGTTCCACGAGGCGCTTGGCGCGTTCGACGGCGAGTTCGGCGAGCGCGATGTGTTCGCGGGCGGGCCGGTCGAAGGTGGAGGCGATGACCTCGCCCTTGACCGAGCGCCGCATGTCGGTGACCTCCTCCGGGCGCTCGTCGACCAGGACGACCATCAGGTGCGCCTCGGGGTGGTTGTGGGCGATCGCCGCCGCGATCGACTGCACGATCATCGTCTTGCCGGCCTTCGGGGGTGCCACGATCAGACCGCGCTGACCCTTGCCGATCGGTGCCACCAGGTCGATGGCCCGGCCGATCAGCTCCCGCGGACCGGTCTCCAGGCGCAACTGCTCCTGGGGGTACAGCGGCGTCAGTTCGTGGAACGCGGGCCTGCGCCGGGCCCCGTCGACGTTGCCGCCGTTGACCGTTTCGATGCGAACAGGCGCCTGGCGGGCGGCGCCGGCCCCGCGCGGAGCGGTCACGCGCGGACCGTTCGCAGCCGGGGCGGTCGCATCCGGGGCGGTCGCGACGGTCAGGACGTCACCGGACCGCAGGCCGAGTGCGCGCACCTGGTCGGCGGGAATGTGCACGTCGGCGGGCCCGGGAAGGTAGCCGGAGGTGCGCAGGACGGCCTTCCCCTCGCGGACGTCCAGCACGCCGATGACCGGGAAGAGGTCGCTGCGGCTGTGGCTTCGCGGTGACGGCAGTACGGGCCGGCCGCCCCGGCCTTCCGTGTCCGCGGTCCGGGGTGCGGCCGTCGGGGCCTGCGGCCGGTCCGTGGAGCGCTTGGCGGTGATCGCCTCGACGAGTTCGCCCTTGCGCAGCCGGGCGGCGCCTGGAATGCCCAGGGCGGAGGCGAGTTGATGGAGGTCGCTCTTCAGCAGGCCGTCCAGCGGTGTGGTGGTCGACGATTCGGTGGTGGTGGTCGTCACGAGAAGGTACTCCTGGAGTGTCGAAGGGTGTACTGGCCGCCGGGCAAGCCAGGGCGCGGAGCGCCCGGCAACGGCAATCGGCACGGCCGGACGGCTGTTCGGAGGTGGAACGCGCTGCGGCCGGCGCGCTCGGAAGGGCGCGGGACAGCTGGGTAGGGGGGCGGCCCCTGCGGGGCGGCGAGGATCCCTACGGATGAAGTGGGTCGTCTTCCGGCGAGGAACCGCCGGGACACTGCCGATGTTCCAGGTAGGAGCACTGGAGGGTGGCAGTCTGCACGCTTCCGGTGCCATTGCGGGCTCTCCGGTGTGCATCGGCACCTGGTCCCCGCACCCCAGAGGGTGGGCATCCAGCACGGCCGACGACCATGATAGCACGATGCCCTGTCGCACTGGTCGGGAACGGAGGGCGACTACGGCCGGGCCTGCGAGGTGATGGAACTCGTTGGCGTCCTCGACCTTCCTGCCCTACTTCGGCAGCGAGGTCGGGGCTCTCGCGGACGGCACCGTTCTCGAACTCGGCCCCGGCCGCTACCGGGTGGACTCGGCGAGCATCGAGCCCGACCACCTGACGTCCTGTCGCGTCCACCGATTCGTCGGGCTGACCAGTCCCGAGGCCGGTGCCGGCGGGTCAGGGGCCGCCGGCGAGCATGATTCGGGCCACCAGTTCGCGTCGGCTGGCCACTCCCGCCTTGGCGAAGACCGACTTCAGGTGGTCCTGGACGGTGTAGGGAGTCATCGCCAGCACCCGGGCGATGTCCCGGGTGTCGCAACCGCGGACCAGCAACAGGGCCACCTCCTGCTCCCGCACGGTCAGCCCGTAGGCGGAGAGGTAGAGCGGCATCGCGTCGGACGGTGAGGCCGGGGATGCCACCACCGTCACCTCGCCGCCCGGCGAGCCCTCCAGCGGCGCGGCGTGCAGGACGAACCAGCGACCCTCCCGGGTCTGCACCCGGATCTTGGCCTCCGATGCCGCCAGCCCGCACGCCGCCCGGCGCGCCTGCTCGGCGGCGATCGCGAAGGCGGTCGGCACCGAGAGCGCCGAGGGCGAGGGGTCGGCCAGCCGGGCCAGCAGCTCCTCGGCCGGACCGGACACCGCCAGCGGCTGGTTCGCGGAGCCGAGTACCAGTACCGCTGGACCTTCTGACGGATCGTCGGACGACTCCCCGGTCTGCGGGAGGTGGCAGGCCCGCAGCGCGTTGCCCAGGTGTCGGGCGGCGGTCTCGGCGAGCTGGCGCTGCCGCCCGAGGTACGGGCCGCGGTCCGGCGCCCGCATGAACGCCGCGCAGCCCCACATCCCGCCGTGCGCGTCGAAGACGGTGCGCAGCTCGTCGCCGAACCCCGCCGGGTCGATCTGCTCGCGGAAGCGCGCGCTGCTCTCGGGCCGCCCCCTGGTCACCCGGCTCAGCGTCTCGGCCCGGACCCCGGAGTTGCGGATCTTGGGGAAGGTCGCGACGTCGTCGACCCAGACCTCGAGCCGGACGGCGTCATGGAACCGGTCGAGGCTGAGGTCGTCACTCAGGACGGAGTTGACCAGTCCGGTCGCCGGATCGGCGGTGTGCCAGCAGACGGCATCGAACTCCAGTACCCCGCGCAGCAGTTCGTCGGCCCTGCGGAAGACCTCGGCCGCCTCCAGACCGCCCCCGGCCAGCTCCCGTAACCCCTCGACCGCCTCGTTCGCCGCCGCCCCACGTGATCCCATGGGCGGAAGCTAACACGGCCGCCGAAGGCCCGCCACAGGCCGAACGGCGGGGGCTGGGCCGCCTTGAATCACACCCTAGGCTGCTTGCCATGAGAGCCGAACTGACCAGGGACAGCGTCGCCATGGGCGACGACGCGGACGCGCCGCACGCCGAGGGGCGGGAGTTCCGGGAGGACCTCACGATCCGTCAGGCGATCGCCTCGGTGGTCTCGGACCACTACCTCGCGGGGATCCACGGCGGCCGGGCCACCTGGATCGCGCAGGCGGAGGACGGTACCGCGCTCGCGGTGGTCGCCCAGCAGTGGGCTGAGCCCCGCATGCTCGTCGCCGGGGAGCGGCCGCTCGCCCGGGTCGCCGACGCGGACGGCCGGGTGCGGCTGCACTTCGCCTACCGGGGCCAGTCGGACCCCGAGGCCGAGTACGCGCGCCTGGCGGCCGGTCCGCCCCGCTGAGGCGGCCGGGGCGGGCGGCGGCCGCCGCCTCCGCCCGCACCGGCCGATCCGGCGGTGTGCCGGGGGCGGGTCAGCAGGCCACGACGGCCGAGACGGTCGCGGTCGACGGCGGCCAGCCCCACTGGCTGACGGCGAAGCTTGCGGTCACCGTCGCGCCGCACGGCGCGGTGGTGGCGATCCCGCCGACGCGGACCCCGCCCGCCGACACCAGGACGCTGGTGCTGACGGGGGCGATCGGGGCGTTGCCGACCACGTTGCCGGCGAGCGTGAAGCCTACCTGCTGGGGCTGCCAGGCCGGGTTGGTGGGGGTGGCCTGGCCGTACAGGTTGACCTGGTTGCCGGTCACCTCGACACAGGCCCTGGTCAGCAGGAAGCCGGGCGCGCCCGGGGTGCCGCAGGTCACGGTGGCGCCCACCGGACCGGCGGGCGCGGCGGCCGCCTCCTGGACTGCGGTCGTCGGCACGGCCAGGGCGGCGGCTGCGGTCAGAACGGCAGCAAGACGCTTCATGAGGTCCCTCCCTCGTCTGTTGCCCTCGGCAAGGGCAATGTGAAATGTCACATAGGTCTTGTCGCATCATGGCAGCCGACGGGGGAAGCGGTGCCGGTTTACGGTGCGGAGGGCGTGCTCTTGCCGATATCGGCCGTCGGATGACCTGAACCGCCTGTCATGATCCCTCCCGCTGGCCCCGTGATCTCGGCCGCAATCCCTCCCGCTGGCCCCGTGATCTCGGCCGCAGGGCCGCCCTGGTGGGGTGCAGCGCAGATCGCCGCACCCCACCGGGGCGGCGCTCCGCCAGGTCGAGCCCGCCTAACGCCGGCGGCCGCCCCACAGGCCGTACTCGTGGACGTAGTCGGCGATAGGGTCGAACCAGTCCGTGAAGAGGAACAGCACCAGGCTGACCGAACCCCCGAGCAACCCGCCGATCGCGACCGCCGCGCCCGCCAGGGCCAGCAGTCGGGCCATCGGCCCGGTGTCCTCGCGTCTCCCCATGCCGCACTCCCCCCACCCGACCGGCTTCCGCCCCCGGTGCACCGAGGATCCGCGAACATCGCCGACTGCGCCAGCCGATCGACCGACAGCGAAGCCGAGTTGTGACGCGGTTCCGGGTGGGCCGACTCCCCCGGTCCCGCTACTCCCGGGCCGGGCCAGGGGGTAGCGGGAGGGGGTTCACCGACCGCCCGGCGTCAGGGTCGGCTTGCGTCTCGAAGCGATCCGGCACACAGGGCCCAGATGATGAAGATGTTCACGGCGATCAGGACGATGGCCCAGAACGGGTAGTAGGGCAGCCAGAGGAAGTTGGCGATCAGGCTCAGGCCGGCGAGGACGACGCCGACGGCGCGCGCCCACACCGCCCCGACGAAGACGGCGCAGCCGGCCAGGACGATGACGATCCCCAGGATCAGGTGGATCCAGCCCCAACTGGTCAGGCTGAACTGGAAGGTGTAGTTCGAGGTTCTGACGAACAGGTCGTCCTTGGCGATGGCGGCGATTCCCTCGAAGATCGCCATGGTCCCACCGAAGATCATCAGCACCGCCGCGAGGACGGTCCAGCCGGTTCTCAGCGGATGCCCGGAGCTCCCCCGGGTGCCGACGCCGGCCGTGGGCTGTTGAGGATTGGCGGCCATAGGGGCCTCCCGTGGTCAGGGGGCCGGTCGGCCTGCCCGAGCGGACCGGTCGGCGGCTCCGTTTCCAGCGTTCCACGGTGCTCTCGATGCCGCGCGCCAGGCGGGCACGGGCCGGGGCGGGGCGGCCGCCACCGCCGCGGGGACACTTCACCCCCCGCCCGCGGCCGACCCGCCTGACGGCGGCCACGTTGACGCCCTGGCCCGGCGGTCCGCGACCGAGATGCGCCCGGCTCCGCCCACTGGTGGAATGACGAAGGGGCGCTGACTCGGCCCGACCCGGGCCCCTCGGCCCTCCAGCCGCGCGGCAGCGCGGCGACGGCGGCGTGCCGAGCGCCGAGCCGGCGGCGGGCCCCGCACCACTGGCCGACCCGATGAGGAGCCGACATGAGCACCGAACCAAGCGAGCTCGACGAACTCGGGCCGATCGACTACCTGGTGGTCGAGTTCCCCGGGAGCCGGATGACCGGCGAGGGACTGCCCCTGCTGATCGACCTGGTCGACCGCGGCATCATCCGGATCCTGGACCTGATCTTCGTCAAGAAGGAACAGGACGGGACGGTCGTGGGCGTGGAACTCGCCGACCTGACCGGGGACCGGCAGCTCGATCTCACCGTCTTCGAGGGCGTCTCCTCGGGCCTGCTCGGTGCGGACGAGATCGACGACGTGAGCGGCATCCTGGAGCCCGGCAGCTCCGCCGGCATCCTGGTCTACGAGAACGTCTGGGCGGGGCCCTTCGCCGCCGCGCTGCGCCGCGCCGGCGGCCGCCTGGTGGCCAACGGCCGCATCCCGGTCCAGGACCTGCTGGCCTCGCTCGACGCCTCCGAGGCCGGTGCCTGAGCAGTCCCGGCCCGGCCACCGCGCACGGCCGGGCAAGCCGGCCGACCGAGCAACGCACGGCCGGCCCGGCCACCGGCCGACCGATCCACATCCGGCCAGGCCACGGCCGGTCGAACCACCGAAGGAGAACACCATGCCGGGTCTACTTCGCGGTGTCGCACGCACCGCCGTCGTCGCCGGGACCGCCACCGCGGTCTCCAACCGGGTCTCCCGGCGCCAGGCCGGCCGCTGGGCCCAGCAGGAGGCCCCCCAACAGGTCGCCCAGCCCGCACCCGTACAGGCCGCACCGGCTCCCGCGGCCGCTCCGGCCGACGACATGAGCACGAGGATCGCCCAGTTGAAGCAACTCGGCGAACTGCGGGACCAAGGCCTGCTCACCGAGGCCGAGTTCGGCACCCAGAAGGCGGCCATCCTCGGCTCGTGAACGCCGGCCACCGCGGGAACCCCGTCTACCGCGGGCCGAAAACCGCGTGTCGGGTGCCACGGCGACCGGCGGGTGGCAGAGTTGCGCCCATGTGCGGCCGATTCGTCTCCACCACAACGCCCCAGGACCTGGTCGAGCTGTTCGGGGTGACCCGCTGGACCCCGGTCGAGACGCTCGCCCCGAGCTGGAACGTGGCACCCACGGACCCGGTGTGGACGGTGATGGAGCGCGTGGACCACGACACCGGTGAACTCACCCGCCGGCTCCGCCCGGTGCGCTGGGGCCTGGTCCCCTCCTGGTCGAAGGACCCGGGGGCGGGGGCCAGGATGATCAACGCCAGGGCCGAGACGGTGCACGAGAAGCCGGCGTTCCGGTCCGCGTTCGCCAAGCGGCGCTGCGTACTCCCGGCCGACGGCTACTACGAGTGGGTCCAGGTGGCCGCCACCGCCGACCGCAAGGCGTACAAGCAGCCGTACTTCCTCCACCCCCGCGAGGGCGGGCCGCTGGTGATGGCCGGGCTCTACGAGTTCTGGCGCGACCGCTCGGTGCCCGAGGACGACCCGGCGGCCTGGCTCACCACCGCCACGATCATCACCACCGACGCCACCGACGCCGCCGGCCGCGTCCACGACCGGATGCCGCTCACCATCGACCCGGGTGACCTGGACGCCTGGCTCGACCCCGAACACACCGACCCGGCCGAACTCCGGCGGCTGCTGCACACCCCGGCCGGCGGGGAACTCGCCGTGCGGTCGGTGTCCACCGCCGTCAACAGCGTCCGCAACAACGGCGCCACCCTCCTCGACGCCGCGCCCGACCCGGTGGGCCATGGCGACACGTCCGGCTAGCCCGATGACCCTTCCAGTACGACAGCCCGGCTAGTACGACCGGTTTGGCTGGTCCGGCCGGTACGACTGATCCGACCACGGGGTGTTTGCAAAGTCGCGTCGGACCCGACAGCACTTTGCAAAGTCCCCAAAACTTTGCAAACACCCCCGGGAACGCCGGAGAAGGCCTCGCACCGAGAGGACCGACACCGATGAGCATGGAATGGGACCTCCTCACCTCAGGACCGGCCGACGCACCGCGCACGGCGCTGCTGCTCCCGGGCGGGCTCAACCGCGCGCGGTCGTACGCCGAGCTGATGGCGCAGCCCGAGCTGGCCGGCATCCGCCTGGTCGCCGCGACGCTTCCGGGCCACTGCGGGACGCCGGCCCCGGAGGGCCACGGCATCGACACCGCGGCCCGGCTCGCCGGGCGGCTGGCCGCCGAGCAGCGCTGCGACGCGGTCGTGGGGTTCAGCATGGGGGCGAGCGTCGCACTGGAGATGGTGGCGTCCGGCGCGTTCGCGGGACCGGTCGTGCTGCTCGGGATCAGCCTGTCGCCCCGGGACGAGCCGCTGTTCTTCAGGACCGTCTGCCGACTGAGCGGCGTCCTGGGCGAGCTTCCGTCCGTCGTCCTGCTGAAGCTCATGGGGTCGGTCACCAGGGATGTCCGGGTGCCTCCCGCGCGCCGGGCCGAGATCCTCGCCGACCTGCGCAGCAACGAACCGCGGGCGATGCGCGGGATCCTCCGCTGCTATCTGCGCCACCTCGGCGAGCACGCCAGGCCGGCCGAGCGGCTGTGCGCCGCCGGGGTGCCGGTCTGGGTCGTGCACGCCGAGAAGGGCGACGGCGGGCTCACCGCGGAGGAGCGGCGCACCCTGGAGGCCTGCCCGCGTGCGAGGGTCGTGACGATTCCCGGCAGCAGCTTCTTCCTGCCCAACGAGGAGCCGCAGCGGATCGCCGGGATCCTCCTTGACGCCCTGGCGCAGGCCTCCTGAGCCGCTCGCCTCCTGGTACTGCACCCGGCCGACCCGGGCGGCCGTCCTGATCGCCTGGGGTGAAGCCGCCGGGCCGGGCGGTGGGGATCGCGTCGCCGCGGGGGTCTCGGCGCCGGACACCGAGGCCCCGCGGGACTTGCGATCACCTGTCGACGGCGGCGGTCACGCGCTTCCACTCGTCCAGGTCGGCGGTGCGGGCCTCCAGTGCGGTGCGCATGCCGGTGGCGCCGGAGGTGCCGAGGGCCAGGCGCAGCGGGGGGTTGGGGCTGGCGACGGCGGTTCGGATGCCTTCGGCGATCCGGGCCGCGGAGGAGAACGCGGACGGGGGCAGTTCTCCGATGCCCTTCTGGACCTCGCGGACGGTCCGGTCGTAGTCGTCGAGGCCGGCGGCGACGTCGAGGTTGGACAGGAAGGGGGTGGCGGTCATTCCGGGCTGGACGATCGTGACCTTGATGCCGAGCGGCGCGACCTCGGCGGCCAGTGCGTCCGACAGTCCCTCGACCGCGTACTTGGTCGCGGCCAGCAGTCCCACGCCGGGGTGGGCGGACTGTCCGTAGACGGACGAGCCCTGGAGGATGTGGCCGGATCGCTGCGAGCGGAGTACCGGCAGCGTCGCGCGGAGCACGTTGAGCACTCCGAAGACGTTGGTGTCGAACACGGCGCGCGCCTGGGTGTCGGTGGCCTCCTCGACGGCTCCAAAGAGCCCGTAGCCGGCGTTGTTGGCCACCACGTCGATGCGGCCGAACCGCGAGAGCGTGTGCTCCACGGCTTCCCGGACGGCCTGCTCGTCGCGCACGTCCGCCCGGACGAGGAGCAGACGGTCGCCGTGCGCTTCGACCAGCTCCTCCAGGGGAGCGGTGTCGCGGGCGATCGCCGAGACGGCATCGCCGTTCTCCAGTGCCTGCAGGGTCAGTTCGCGGCCGATGCCGGAGGTCGCGCCGGTGATGAGCCAGGTGCGGGGGACGGTCGACTGGTTCGTTGTTCCGTTCATGTTGCGACCGTAGAGCGTTAGCTCATAACGCGTCAACCGAAGTGCCGTCTGAAGTTGTCTGTTAGCCGACTTAGTGCCTCTTCCGGCCGATGTAGGATGGGGCGATGAGCAGCACTGCGGCCGGATCCGCGAAGCCCAGCCCGCGCACCGTCGTGCCGATGGTGGAGACCGTGCTCGCGTTCGTGAACACCCGCGCGGACGGGGGCGGCCGGCAGGAGCTGTTCGGGGACGGCCGCTCGTTCGCGGCGTGGCTCGCGGAGCACGGCGAGTTCAGCGGCGTAGACGGTGTTGGCGGTGTTGGCGGCGAGACCGTGGCGACCGATGCGGATGCCGCGGCCGCACGGGAACTGCGGGACGCCCTGGTGACCCTGCTGCTCGCGCATTCGGGCGACGAGGCGAGCCTGGGCGAGCCGCTCCGGCACGCCGAGCAGCACCTGCGGCGCGCGGGTGCGCTCTACCCGCTGGCGACGGTGGTCACGGCCGGTGGCGTCGAGCTGGCGTCGCCGCAGACCGGGGTTCCGAGCGTGTTCGGGACCGTCCTGGCCGCGGTGACGACCTTCGCGCAGACCGGCGACTGGGCGCGCATCAAGGCGTGCCGCAACCCGCCGTGCCATTTCGGCTTCTTCGACCGCACCCGCAACGGAGCGGGGCTCTACTGCAGCACCGGCTGCGGCTCCCAGGTGTCCATGCGCAACTACCGCCGGCGGCAGCGCCGGGAGGGCGAGGCCCCGCCCGAGGCGTGAGGCCGCGGCCCCGCGGGCGGCCCCTCGAAGCCGTGACCACCCCGGCGCCCTCCTCGCGGGCCGCCCTCGCCATCCGGCTCCGCGCACGGCCGGCCGGACAGGACCTCGAGGCGCGGCCGGTCGGTCCGGTCAGTCCCCGGTCGGCAGTCCGGCCTCGACACCGAGTACGCCCAGCGTGCGGCGCAGCGCCTCCCGATCGGGGGCGGTCAGCGAGGCGGTGAGCTCCTCGTCCAGCCGGTGTGCGAGCGCGGTGCAGTCGGCGAGCAGGCTCCGCCCGGTGTCGGTCAGCGCGAGTACCTGGCGGCGCCGGTCGGCCGGGTCGCGCACCCGGTCCACCGCGCCGACCTGCTCCAGGTGGTCGGCCAGCGCGACCACCAGGCTGGGCGCCACCGCCATGGTGCGGGCCAGTTCCAGCTGGGACGGCTGCGCGCCCGAGTCCAGTGCCACCAGTACGCCGACGTGCTTGGGCTTGAGGCCCAGCTCCGCCAGGGCGGTGGTGAACCGTGCCGTGACCAGGCTGCCCAGGGTGCCGAGCCGGAAGACCACGGAGGCGGTCAGCGGCGGGGGGTTGACATTGCTCACGCGAGGAACGCTAGCATGCGGTAACCATTCAGAGATCGAACGATTTGAGGTCTGACTCAATGCTTCGTTCCGCCACCCCGCCCAGCCGGGGCATGCGCGTCCTGGTGATCGCCAATGCGGCCGGCGCCGCCCTGTCCATGGCCTCCAGCGTCGTCGGGCTGCTCTCCCCCGGCCTGGCCCTGCCCGGCGGCACCGACCCGGCCACGCCGCTCACCGACCTGTACGTTCAGGCCTACGCGGCCCGCGCCCTGCCGCTCGGCGCCGTCCTGGTGCACCAGTTGCTGATCAGCCGGACCAGCCGCACCGGCCGCACGCTCGGACCGCTGCTGCTGATCTCCGGCGCGGTACAACTGGCCGACGCGGTCATCGGCGTCTCGGCCCGCAATCCCGGGATGGCCGTCGGTGGCACCGTTCTCGCCGTCCTCCACCTGGGCCTGGCCTCCCGGCTGGCCCGCTCGGACCGTGCGACCCTCGCAGCCCGGGCTACGGGAAGCCTCCCCGCCGCCGAAGGGGCCTGACCGGCCCCGCACCCCTCCTCAGGCGCGATTCGCGCTGCGGAACGCGTGCCGGTATCCGGCCGGCGAGACCCCGACGACCCGTTTGAACTGGCGCCGAAGTGTCGTGGCGGTCCCCATGCCGGTGGCCTGGGCCACCGCCTCCACGCTCTCGTCGGTGGCCTCCAGCAACTCCTGGGCGCGGCGCACCCGCTGGGTCAGCAGCCACTGGAGCGGCGTCTGACCGGTCACCGACCGGAACTGCCGCCCCAGATGGCGCGGGCTCGTGTTCGCCCGCCGCGCCAGGTCCGTCACCGTCAGCGGCCGGTCCAGCCGCTGCTGGGCCCAGGCGAGCAGGTCGGCCAGCACGTGGTCACCCCTGAGCTGCACCGGCGTGGCCACGAACTGGGCCTGGCCACCGGGCCGGTGCGGCGCCATGACGAGGCGGCGAGCCACCGAGTTGGCGATGGCCGCGCCGTGGTCGAGGTGGACCAGGTGGAGGCAGAGGTCCACTGCGGCGGCCTTGCCCGCGGCGGTGAGCACGCTGCCGTTATCGGTGTACAGCACGTCCGGATCGACCACGGCCAGCGGATGACGCGCACTCAACTCGGCGGTGTGCGCCCAGTGCGTGGTGGCGCGCCGGCCGTCCAGCAGGCCGGCCGCGCCGAGCACGAACGCCCCGGTGCAGAGCGAGGCGACCCGGGCACCCGCCTCGTGGGCCGCCCGCACGGCCTCGACCAGCTCCGGCGGGGGCGGGACGTCGACGTCGGCGCAGGCGGGCACGATCACCGTGTCCGCGCCGACCAGGCGCTCCAGCCCGTGGTCGGGTTCGACCACGAACGGGCCGACCTTCACCGGGCCCGTCCCGCAGAGCAGCACGTCGTACCAGCCGTCCGTGGCCTCGCGCGGGGGGTTGCCGAAGATCTCACAGGCCACCCCCAGCTCGAAGTGCAGCAGGTCACCGGCGGCCGGGAGTGCGACAGTTGGCATGTCCGAAAGTGTACGGGTGGTGTCGTTCGGGACACTCACGATCGGGCCCCGCCCGCGGCAAGACTGGAGTCCTCAGCACATCGAGATCGGGGAACCATGAGTACAGCGGCTGCAGTGGTGGTCTACGGCGCGACGGGTCACACCGGTCGCTTCATCGTCGCCGAACTGCAAAGGCGCGGCATCGCCACCATCGTCTCCGGGCGCAGCGCGGCCCCGTTGGCGGCGCTGGCCGCCGAGACCGGCGCCGGCGTCGAGGCGCGGCCCGCCGCCGTGGACGACCCGGACGCGCTGGACCGGGCGCTCGCCGGTGCGGCGGCCGTCATCAACGCCGCCGGACCGTTCGCGGTGACGGCCGGTCCGGTCGTCGAGGCGGCCCTGCGCGCCGGGATCCCGTACCTGGACGTCGCCGCGGAGATCGAGGCGAACGCCTCGACGTTCGCCGACCACGCCGAGGCGGCCCGCAAGGCGGAGACCCTCGTCGTCCCGGCGATGGCGTTCTACGGCGGCCTCGGCGACCTCCTGGTGACGGCGGCCCTCGGGGACTTGACCGCCGCCGACGAGGTGCACGTCGCCTACGGGTTGAACGGCTGGCACCCCACTCCGGGCACCCGGGAGGCCGGCCGGGTCTCGCACGAGCGCCGCGCGGGCCGCCGGGTCCGGTTCGCCGACGGCGGGCTGCAGTACCACGACGACAGGTCGCCGGAGCAGGACTGGGACTTCCCGGAGCCGCTGGGCCGGCGCACGGTGCTCGCCGAGTTCAGCATGGCCGACATCGTCACCGTCCCCAGCCATGTGGACGTGCCCGAGGTCCGCACCTACATGACGCTCGAGGCCGCACGGGACCTCGCCGCGGAGGACACCCCGGCGCCGGAGGCGGTCGACGACCTGGGTCGCTCCGACCAGACGTTCGTCGTCGACGTCCTGGTCCGTGCGGGCGGGGTCGAGCGCCGTGCCACGGCCCGCGGCCAGGACATCTACGCGATCACCGCCCCCCTGGTGGTGGAGGCGGCCCAGCAGGTCCTCGCCGGGAAAACCCGCGCCACGGGCGTGGCGTCGGCCGGTGCGGCGTTCCACGCGGCCGACTTCCTCCGGGCGCTGGCCCCGAACCTGTCGGTCGAACTCCCTGACTGACCGCCAGGGCGGGGCTCCCGGACGGGGGCTCCCGGACGGCAGACGATTCCGACCGCGGGAACGGCGGGAGGCGTGCGCCGGTCAGCCGGCCTCCAGCAGCACCGCGGGCAGTTCGCCCTCGACCACCGCGGCGCGCGGGAGGGCGAGTCCGAAGGAGCGGCCGAGCACGCCCAGGCAGGTGCGGTGGAGGTCGTCGCGCTCGCGCTCCGGGTCGGGCAGCGGCCGGCCGTCCCGCCAGGCGGAGGAGACGCTGTACCCGCCGTACGCGATCGACTGCGGCTCCGCGAGCCAGGTCAGACCGTCCGTCACATCCCTCGCTGTCGTCATGGTGATCATCCTGCCCCAGGGTCGTCCTCCCCTGGGCGCACCGGACGATCCGCCCGGAGGGAGCGCCGTTTGCGCCCGGCCGTTCAGTGACCGGCCGGGCCCGGGGGCCGTCTCAACGGTCCGGTGTCTGCTGCCTCGCGCGGTAGGCGCGCTTCTTGGCGAGGGCGCCGCAGGTCTTCATCGAGCACCAGCGGCGGGCGCTCGCGCGGGAGGTGTCGACGAAGGGGACCGCGCAGTCGGGGTTTCCGCGGAGGCGGACGTGGGCGCGGTGCTCCGAGGCGCAGAGGGCGATCAAGTCCCGGGCGACCATGGACAGCACCGCCGTGATCCCGTCGCCGTGCCAGCGCACGGTGGTGGCGTCGGGGGCGAGTTCGGGCGTCGAGGGCTGCCCGCTTTCGCGCGTCTTCACCCCGCACCACGAGGAGGCCGCGCCATGCGCGCCGCAGTCATCGAGGAACTCCACCGGCCGCTCGTCCTGCGCGACGTTCCCGACCCCGTCTGCCCGCCGGACGGGGCGATCGTGCGGGTCGGGGCGAACGGCATCTGCCGGACCGACTGGGCCCTGTGGGCCGGGCAGTTCTGGACCGGCGGACCGCGGGTCGAGGCCCCGTTCGTACTCGGCCACGAATTCGCCGGCACCGTCGTGGAGGTCGGCCGCGAAGTCCGGGGGTGGAAGGAGGGCGATCGCGTCATCTTCCCGATGAACCCCGGCGAGGGCTCGTGCGAGCCGTGCCGCGGCGGCAACCAGCACGTCTGCGAGCACGTGGACGCGCTCGTGCCCGGAGTGTCGTACTGGGGCGCCTTCGCCGAGTACGTCATGGTCCGCTTCGCCGACGTCAACCTGGTCGAGGTGCCCGGGGGCGTCGGCTTCACCGACGTCGCCGCGCTGGCCTGCCGCTACATGACGGCCTTCCACGGGGTCGTCGACCGGGCGCGGGTCCGTGGCGGCGAGTGGGTCGCGGTGTACGGCGCCGGGGGCGGCACGGGGCTGTCGACGGTGGAGATCGCCGCGGCGACGGGCGCCAACGTCATCGCGGTCGACGTCACCGACGACAAGCTGGACGCCTCCCGCGCGCTCGGCGCGGTCCACACCGTGAACGCCGCCGCGACCGACCCCGTCGAGGCCGTGAAGACCCTCACCGGCGGCGGCGCCCACGTGTCGGTCGACGCCGTGGGTATCGCCGCCGCCTGCCGCAACTCGGTACTGTCCCTGCGCACCCGCGGCCGCCACCTCCAACTCGGACACACCACCGCCGCCGAACGGGGCCACGTCGCCCTGCCGATCGACGTCATCGGACGGCCCCGCCGTGCCGGTCCGCCTGCTGCGTCCCGCGGCCGCGCCGGGACCGCTGCCGGTACTGCTCTGGTTCCACGGCGGCGGCCAGGTGCTCGGCTTCGCCGCCCAGGACGAGCCGTGGCTCACCAGGCTGGCGGCGAGCCTCGGCTGCGCCGTCGCCGCGGTCGACTACCGGCTCGCCCCGGAGACACCCGCCCCCGGCGCCGCCGAGGACGGCTTCACCGCCTACCAGTGGCTCGTCCGGGAGGCGGACGCCCTGGGTCTGGACGGCACCCGCATCGGCATCGCCGGCCAGAGCGGGGGCGGCGGAATCGCGGCGGCCACGGCCCTCCTGGTCCGCGACCGCGGCGGCGTGGCACCACTGTTCCAGTCACTGACGTATCCCATGCTCGACGACCGCAACCGGACCGCGTCGAGCCACCAGATCACCGACATCGGGATCTGGGACCGCTCGACCAACCTGCTGGCCTGGCAGGCGATCCTGGGCGACCGCGCCGGCACCGAGGACGTCTGCCCGTACGCGGCCCCCGCCCGCGCCGCCGACCTCGCCGACCTGCCGCCCACCTTCATCACCGTCGGTGACCTCGACTGCTTCCGGGACGAGGACCTCGACTACGCCACCCGGCTGCGCGCAAAGGGCGTCCCGGTCGAGCTCCACCTCTACCCCGGCGCCTACCACGCGTTCGACCTCATCGCCCCCGCCTCCCGGCTGGCCGCCGCCTTCCACCGGACCTGGTTCGACTACCTCGCCCGCCGGTTCGGTGCCGCACCGGTCCCGGTCTGACACCGCGACCGCGGGCCGGGGCCGCGCCGGGATGCGCGGGCGAGCCCCGCCCTGCCCGGTCGACGCCGTCTCAGGAAGCCGTCGACGGGCCCGGAGTACTGGGCGGACCCGGAGTGCCGGGCAGGCCCGGCAGGCCCGGCGGGCCCGGGGAGTCCGGGGAGTCCGCGGGGGTGAACGCCAGCGCCGTGTTGTGGCCGCCGAACCCGGCCGAGGTGCTGAGGGCCAGGCGCAGCCGCTGCCGCCGGGGGGCGCCGTGGACGAGGTCGATCCGGTCGGTGTCCTGGTCGGCCACCGCGAAGCCCGCGGTGGCGGGCACCGTCTGGTGCTGGACGGTGAGCACGGTCAGGGCGGCCTCGATGGCGCCGGCCGCGCCCATGGTGTGGCCCAGCACCCCCTTGGCGGAGGTGACGGACGGGGGGCGGCGGGCGAAGAGCCGGTCGATCAGGCCCGCCTCCGCACTGTCGTTGAGCCTGGTCCCGGTGCCGTGGGCGTTGACGTGGTCGACGTCGTCCGCGGCGGCGCCGGCTTCGGCCAGGGCCTGCCGGACGGCCGCCGCGAGGCCGCGGGCCCGCGGGTGCGGTGCCACCGGGTGGTAGGCGTCGGCCGCCGTTCCGACGCCCACCAGCAGGGCGCGGGTGGGCGCCCGTCGGCACAGTGCGTCGGCCTGGCGCTCCAGGACGGTGAAGGCGGCCCCCTCGCCGATGACGAAGCCGTCGCGGCCCGCGTCGAAGGGCCGCGAGGCACTGCCGGGATCGGGCCGGCGGGAGAGCGCCCGCATCCGGGCGAACCCGGCGACGCAGACCGGCGTGATCATGGCGTCGGCGCCGCCGGCCAGGGCGATGTCGCAGGCCCCGGCGTGCAGGAGCAGGGCCGCGGTGTGGATGGCGCCGGCGCCCGAGGCGCAGGCGGTCGCGGTGTGCAGTACCGGTCCGGTGACGCCGAGTTCGATGGCGAGCTGGCCCGCCGCCATGTTCGGCAGGAAGGCGGGCAGGGCGAGCGCGGAGACGCCGGACGGGCCGCTCGCACCGAACCGTCGCGCCGCCTGCTCGTAGCTGCCCACGCCGCCGGCGGCCGATCCGAGGACGATGGCGACCCGGGCGCCGTTCCAGTCCTCGGGCCACAGTCCGGCGTCCGCGACGGCCTCGCGCGCCGCGACCAGCGCGAAGTGGGTGGCGCGGTCCAGCCGCCAGGACCGGCGGCCGCCGAGCAGCGCTCTGGCGTCGAACCGGGGCACCCGGCAGGAGATGCCGACCGGCAGTCCGGCGAGCGCCGGATCCGGCGCGGCCGTGGCGCGGGCGGCGAGGACGCCCTGCCAGGTCGGTCCGGCCCCGGGACCGGCCGGGGTGACCAGGCCGATCCCGGTGACGGCCAGGGGCGGGCGGGCTGCGCTCACTCCAGCGCTCCGGGCTGCCCGGTGGTCTCGGCGATCAGGGCGTGGACGCGGTCGACGAGCCGGCCCACCGTCACGTCGGCCGCGGAGTCGCCGTCGTCGTCGAGGCCGATGCCCCAGTGTTCCTGGAGGCTGACGACCAGTTCGACGCGGGCGAGCGAGTCGAGGTCCAGGTCGCCGAGCGCGGCGTCGTCGCCGATCGCGTCCGTCGGGACTTCGAACTGTCCGCTGAGCAGGGCGACCAGGTGTTCGCGTACGGGGTTCACGGGGTGCCGACCTCCTTGTGGTCGAGGGTGTGCGGGCGGGGCTCCGGGGGTGCCGTGCGCACGGGGGCGTCGGGCCAGAGCAGGGTGGCGGAGGCCCAGGTGAGGCCGCCGCCGAAGGCGGTGAGCAGGGTCGGGGCGCCCGGTGGGCGGACGCCCCGGGCGGCCGCGTCGGCCAGCGCGAGCGGGACGGACGCGCCGGCCGTGTTGCCGACCTCGCGGATGTTCCCGAAGCGGTGCTGCGGCGGGATGCCGAGCCGGTCGGCGACGGCGTCCAGGATGCGCTGGTTGGCCTGGTGCCCGATGAAGGCCCGGACGTCCCCGGGCTGCCAGCCGGTCGCGCCCAGGACGGCTGTGGCGGAGGCGGCCATCCGGCGTACGGCGTGTGCGTAGACCGGTCGGCCGCGCATCCGGAAGTACTGTTCCTCGCGCCGCAGGCCGACGGTGGCGGGCAGGCGGGCCCCGCCTCCGGCGACGGCGATCAGGTCGCTCCCGGCGCCGTCGCTGCCCCAGTCGGTTTCCAGCAGGGCCCCGGGCTCGGCGGCGTCGCCGCGGCGGAGCAGCACGGCGGCGGCCGCGTCCCCGAAGAGCGGTGCGGTGTCGCGGTCGAGCGGGTCGATGATCGCCGAGTACTTCTCCGCCGCGACCACCAGCGGGGCCTGGCAGGTGCCGCTGCGGAGCAGGGCGGCGGCGGTGGTCAGGGCGTAGAGGAAGCCGGAGCAGACGGCGGCGAGGTCGAAGGCGGGGACGGGCCCCAGGCCGAGGCGGTGCGCGACCTCGGGCGCGGTGGCCGGGCAGGGGCGGTCCGGGGTGGTGGTGGCCAGCAGGAGCAGGTCGGGGCGCGGGCCTGTGGGCCCGGCGGAGTCGATCGCGGCGCGGGCGGCGGCCGTGGCCAGGTCCCCGGTGGCGACGTCGGGGCCGGCCAGCCGCCGGCGGTGGATGCCGGTGCGGCTGGTGATCCAGTCGGTGCTGGTGTCGAGGGCGCCGTGCTCGATGACCTGCTGGTTGGTCACCACCCGGGGCGGGAGGCTGGCGCCGATTCCGCCGATCACCGCCGCGGGCCGGTCGGCCGGGCGGCCGGGCAGGGGCGTCATGGCGCCAGGAACGGGGAGTGCGGCTTGGGGATCCCCGCCAGGCCGCCGTCGGGCACCGACAGGCCCCCGTCCAGCGCGACGGCCTGCCCGGTGAGGAAGGCGGAGGCGGGCGAGGCCAGGAAGAGCGCCGCCGCGGCGACCTCCTCCGGTTCGGCCCAGCGGCCCATCGGCACGTGGGCGAGCAGCCAGTCGCTGAGGGCGGCGTCGGTGTGGACGGACGCCGTCATGTCGGTGCGGACCCAGCCCGGGCACAGGGCGTTGACCCGGATGCCCGTGCGGGCCCACCCGACGGCGAGGCTGCGGGCGAGCGACACCTGGGCGGCCTTGGTGGCGGCGTACACCTCCATCAGCGGCGTCCCCACCAGCCCGGCCACGGAGGACATCAGCACCAGGCTGGCGCCGTCGGAGCGGGCCAGGTGCGGGTGGGCGTGCCGGCAGACGGCCGCGGTGGCGTTGAGGTTGACGGCGACGACCTGTTCCCAGACGGGCTGCGGGAGGTACTGCAGCGGCGCGAAGAGTGCGCTGCCGTCGGGCTCGGCGGGCAGGATCCCGGCGTTGTGGACGAGGATGTCGAGTCCTCCCAGGGCCTCGGCGGCGTGGTCGACGAGCACCGCCTGCGCGGGGTCGGCGAGGTCGCCCGGTACGAGCGCGGGGCGTTCGGTGTACTCGGCGACCAGGTCGGCGGTGTGCTTGAGCCCGGCGGCGGTGCGGGCGGACAGGGCGAGCCGCGCTCCGGCCTGGGCGAGGGCGACGGCCACGGCCTGGCCGATGCCGCGGGAGGCGCCGGTCACCAGCGCACGCCGGCCGTCGAGCCGGAACTGGTCAAGGACGGTCATCAGGGGGCTCCTCTGGTTCTGACGCCGCCTCGGGGCGGCCTCGGTGCGGTCAGGGCGGGACGGGACGGGCGGGCCGGGCGGGTGTCAGGACGCGCTGGGGGCGACGGCGTGCAGCGCGGGGGCGCCGGTCCAGGTGAGCAGGGCGCTGCCCCAGGTGAGGCCGGCGCCGAGGACGCAGACCAGCAGCCGGGCGCGGTCGGCCAGCAGGCCGCCGGCCGCGGCGTCGGCCAGCGCGAACGGGGCGGACGCCGCGCCGATGTTGCCCGTCCGGTCCCCGGTGATGTGGAGGCGCTCGGGCGGGATGCCGAGGCCGGCCGCGACGGTGCGCAGCAGCAGCGGGTTGGGCTGGTGGGTGATGAAGGCGTCGATGTCCTTGAGGTCGAGCCGGTGTTCGGTGAGGGTCTCCTCGACCATGCGCGGGAAGACCTCGGTGATGAAGTCGCGGACGGCCCGGCCGTCCATGTGGATGTGGTGCAGGCCGTCCGCCAGGCTGCGGGCGCTCGCGGGTATCCGGCTCCCGCCGCCGGGGATGAGCACGTGGTGCGCTCCGCGGCCGTCCGAGCCGAGGCGGAAGCCCCGGAAGCCCCCGTCCCCGGGGACGGGGCCCAGGACGGCGGCGGCGGCGCCGTCGGCGAAGAGCACGGCGGTGCCCCGGTGGGCGGGGTCGACGAACTTCGAGTAGGCCTCGACGCCGACGACCGCCGCGTACCGGCTGCCGGGGGTGGTCGAGAGCCAGTCGTGGGCGACCTTGGCCGCGAACAGCCAGCCCGAGCAGGCCGCGCTGACGTCCAGGGCGACGGCGTTCGCGGCGCCGGTCAGTGCCTGGACCCGGCAGGCGGTGGCCGGTCCGAGCTCGTCGGGTGTCGAGGTGGCGGCGATGACGACGTCGAGCCGGTCCGGCGGGATGCCCGAGGCCTCGCAGGCGGCCAGCACGGCCGCCGCCGCGAGGTCGGAGGCGGCCTCGCCGCTCGCGGCGACGTGCCGCTCGACCACTCCGGTGCGTTCGAGGATCCACTCGGCCGAGACGCCCGCGAGCCGGCCGACCTCGCCGTTGCCGCGCACCTCCTCGGGCAGGTACGTGCCCATCCCCAGAACGCCGATCGCGGGGGGTGTGCGCTGGTTCACGAGGTGCTCCCTGTCGGGTCTCGGGGGGTGGTACGGGTGCCGTGGGCGGCGAGCAGTGCGGTGGCGTAGTCGGGCCGGTCGAGCGCGGAGGGGGCGAGGGCGGCGCCGGGGTCGAGGGCGTCCACGATGTCCGGGAGGGCCGGTCGCAGCCGGTCGCACAGGGTGTCCATGGCGGCCGGGAGGGCGCGCGCCGCGGCGGGCGTGAGCACCCCGGCCGTCAGCAGCGGCCCGGCCAGCCGTCGGGCCTGGCGGAGTCCCGCGAGCGCCGCGAGGTCGTCGGCCAGGGGAACGCCCCACGCCGGGCCGTCCGCGGCGGCGTCGGCCGCGAGCCGGCAGGCCTGGACCGCTCCCAGCTCCAGGGCGTCCGCGAGCAGCGGATTCCAGAGGTCCAGTGCGCGGCGCCCCGCCGCGGCGCCGGCCGTGTGCGCCGCCGCGAGCTCGTCGGCGAGCCGGTCCCGCAGGGTGGAGACGGCCTCCGGCCACCACGCCGCGTCGGTCGGGTCGGGCCGGGCCCCGCGCGGGCCGGTCGTCGGGCGGCCCTGGCGGGCCTGCTCCTCGGCGAGGGCGCGCCCGGCGTCGAGCAGGATGAGGGTGTTGTCGCCGCCCGCGCTCTCGAAGGCGCGGGCGAACCCGAGGTAGCCGGAGAGCCGGTTGCCGTCGAGGAGGCCGGACAGGCCGCAGCGGTGCTGCAGGCCGTCGATCAGTTCCGCGGCCGTGCGCGTGCTGTGCGCCTTGTGGAGGGCGAGCGCCCGGTCGACCCCGGCCCACGGGGAGAAGGTCATCGCGGTGTCCGGCGGTGCGGCTGTTCCGGGGGCTGCCACCGGGCCGCGCAGGGCCGCCCATCCGGACAGGGCCGCCCGTGCGGTGCAGCGCAGCGAGTAGGCCTCCGCCAGTGCGCCGATGACGGTGTGCTGCTGGGTGCGGTATTCCAGGACGGGCCGCCCGGGGGCCAGTCGGCCGTGGGTGCGGCGGTCGGCGCTGAACCGCCAGGCCATGGCCGCGCTGCGGCCCGCCAGGCCCGCCATCGCCGAGGGGAGGGTGGCCCACAGCCCCTGACCGCAGCTCAGGGTCCGCTGCAGACGGGCGTCGGGACCGGGCTGCGGGTCGTGCAGCAGGCCGGCGTCGTCGATCGTGGACCGGTCCGCGAGCCAGCGGGCGTAGGGCACCCGCGCGCCGTGGAAGCGGACGAGGCCGTAGGGCAGGGGGAGGGCGCCGACCGCGATCGGGTCCGAGATCGAGACGCCCGGTGCGGGGCGGCCCTCGGCGTCGGTGATGTCGACGAGGAAGGAGAACACCCCTCCGCCGGACGCCCCGCCGCCGGACGCCCCGCCGTCGGACGCCCCGCCGTCCCGGCTGTCCCGACCGCCCGTCAGCAGTCTGGCGCAGACCACCGCCTGCTGGGGCAGCCCTTCGGCGGCCACCGAGGAGAACTTCGCGGCCCGGTCGTCCGGGGTGTGCAGCGCGAACTCCCGGCGCGCCGGGTCGAACCGCGCCTCGGTCCGGATGCCGAGGTGGCTGCCGGCCTCGCCGATCTCGGTGACCATGAAGGAGCCCTTGGTCCGGGCGTGGGCCAGGGCGCCGTCCGGGTCGGCGTTCCGGCCGCCCAGCAGGACCAGCGACCCCACGCACAGCGTGTAGTGGGAGAGCAGGGTCTGGTAGAGCGGCGGATCGGCGAGGACCGTCGCCTCGCCGAGGGCGGCCAGGAGTTCGGCGTCGGCGACCACCTCGGCAGCGGGGGGAAGCAGCGCCGCCAGCCGGGTCAGCCGTTCGTGGGCGCGGGTGTCCGTCCGCAGGGCGGCCGGGTCGCCGCGTGTTCCGTCCTGCGCCAGGAGCTTCCCCAGCTCGCCGCCCCGTCCGGGTGGGAGGAGTGCCGTCAGGCGCGCCAGTACGTCCGCGGCGCCGGGGCGGCGGTGGTCCTGTTGTCCGGTGTTCACGATTCCCTCTCTGCTGCGGTCGTGCGGTGGGTGTCGGCCGCGGTCCGCCAGGGCCTGGCGCGGGGGTCCCCCTGTCCGGGCGGGTCGGACGCCGGCCGGCCGGGCGGGTCCGTCGGCGGCCAGGGCGACGGGGGCGGGGGCGGGCCCGGCTCGCGGACGGGCCACGCGCCGTCGAACACCGGCGCCAGGGCTTCGACGTCCGGAGTGAGGAGCCGCACGCTGTTGGTGAGCGTCCGGCCGGTTCCCGCCTCGACCACCTGCGAGGCGCCGGCCAGCGCCGGCCCGAGCACCGCGGGCAGGGCGAAGGCGCGGACCAGACAGGCGGACAGCGCGCGCGGCAGATCCGTGTCCTGCTGGTAGGACCGCCCGGCGACCGCCGAGTAGACCGGTCGGCGCGGCGGCTCGAGGCGCAGCCCCCGGGCGTAGTGCGCGAACGCGCCCGCCTCGCGGGCGAGGGCCGGGTGGTGGCTCATGAACGGCAGCCGCAGGCGCTGGGCGGCGACGCCCTGTCGCCCGGCCGACGTCTCCACTGCGGCGAGGCCGGCCGGGCTGCCCGAGACCACCGTCTCCTCGGCGTGGTTGACACCGGCCACCACGACCGAGCCCGCTGCCGGTCCGGCCTCGGCCAGCAGTCTGCGGGCCCGGTGCTCCGCCGCGCCCAGCAGTGTCATGCCACCGCCCGCGGCCGTCAGCAACTGCCCGAGGCGGCAGGACAGTCGGGCCCCGTCGACGATCGGGCAGGAGCCCGCCGCGGTGAGTGCGGGGATCTCGCCGAAGCTGACCGCGAGGAGGCGGTCCGCCCGGAGCCCGTCGGCCTCGAGCGCGCGGTGTACCGCCACCGACACGCCGAACAGGGCGAGTTGGACGGTTCCGGGCGCCTCGCCGGCCAGCACGCCCGTGCTGAGCCTCGGCCCGGCCGCGTTGGGCGGCAAGCCGCCGCCCGTCAACCGCGGGCCGATCGGCAGCACCCCGAACTCGGCGGCGACCGTGTCGGCCTCCTCGAACACCTGGGTGACCGCTCGCGCCAGCGACGGGACCCGGGGCAGGGCCCGCAGCAGCGGGGTCAGGCTGAAGTCCCCCTGGCCGGGGAACATGTGGACCACCCCACCGGTGGCCGTGGGGCCGTTCGGGCCGGGGTTCACGGGCGTCGCCTCCACCTCGGGGCGCTCCGGGAGGGAACCGCCGATACCACCGATGGTGGCGCCGATCACCGACCGCGCCGAGTGGCGCCGCACCTCTGGCCTGTCAATACTTATGGACCGTCAATTCTCTTTTTGCCCTCGGAACTTGGCGGCGGCTGGCTACCATGGGGCGGTGAAATGCAGGGGCCCGCCTTTGGCGTGTGATCCCCGCGCCCCGGCTTGAAGGACCTCCCGGGGGGAGCCATGACCGGCCGCCGCATACCCAACACCCGCCTTCGCGAACTCCTCGCCGAATCCCTTTGGACCGGCGAGGAGTTGGCCCGAGCCGTCAATCAGGTCGCCGCCGAGGCCGGGATGAGCCTGGCCTACCGGAGGGCCTCCGTCCACCAGTGGATCACCGGCGCCGAACCCCGCAGGCCTGCCGCGCACTTCGTCTGTGCCGCGCTGGCCCGACGGCTCGGCCGTACCGTCACCCTGACCGACGCGGGATTCGCCGACCCGCAGGCCGACGGTTCGGCGAGGGCCTCCGACCGGGACGCGCTTCGCAGCCTCGCCGCGGCGGCGAGCGTTCCGGGCCGGCACGGCGAGCTGCTCGCCTACCGGCCGCTGTCGGCCGAGGAGTACGTCACGGCCCTCATCCGGCCGTCCACCGGCGGCCAGACGGGCGGCCCGACGGGCGGCCGCGGCCGGTACCGCGGGCAGGGCGGCCCGGCGGACGCCGAACCCGATGTGCTCGGGCAGCTGCTGACCGTCTTCGCCACCGTCGACCGCACCCAGGGCGGGGGCCAGGCCCGCACCGCGCTCGCCGCACTGCTCGCCACCACGGTGGCGCCCATGCTCAGCCGGCCCTACGGGCCCGTCCGGCACGCGCGGCTGCTCGGCGACACGGCCCGGCTCTGCTACCTGTGCGCGTTCATGCACGTCGACGACGAACTCAACGGCCTGGCGGGCTGGTACTACCGGATCGGTCTCGCGCTCGCCCACCGCGCGGGCGACACCGCCACCGAGGCGATGGTCCTCCGGGCGATGAGCGCCCAGGCCTACGAACTCGGCCGCCCCCGGCAGAGCCTACGACTCGCCCGCTCCGCCGCCGACTGCCACATCGGCGCCGCCCCGCCGCGGCTGCGCGCCGCGGTGCTGGGCCAAGTCGCCCTCGCCGAGGCCGCGGTGGGCGACGGAGCGGCGGCGCTGCGCCACCTCGACGACGCCCGCGACCTCCTCCCGCTCATCGCCGGCCCCCCGCCACCGGTCGGCGACTACCACCGCGCGTCCTGGGACCACCAGCGCGCCCTCGTGCGGGCCGAACTCGGCGACCTCCCCGGGGCGATCAGATCCCTGGAGACGTCCGCCGCCCGACGCCCCCGAGCCGAGGCCCGCTCCCGCGCCTTCATCCTCAGCCGCCTGGCCGAAACACAGTTGGCCGCCGGCCGCATCGAAGCCGCGTGCGCCACCTGGCACGAGTTCCTCGACGTCTACCCCCTGCTCTCCTCCCGCCGGGCCCACGCGGCCCGCGCCCGCCTCCCCCGCCTCCTCCTCCCGCACCGCCGACGCCCCTCCGTCGACCACCTCATCCAACGCGCCACCGCCCTCCGCCCTCGATAGGCCCCCCTGCTGAAGCCCAACATTCCCAGCCACAAAGCAACTTGACGGTGTCCTGAGATGCCGGTCGCCCCCGCCCGGCGAAGCCGCACCCCCAATATTGGTCCAGACCTATTGACGCGCCCCGCCGCCCCTTCTACGATCCGGTCCGGCACAGCCCCACATGTCCCCACCTCACCCAGAGCCGGGCGTCACGCCCCCACGCGCCGGTCAGTTCCCTGGCGCCCGGCGGGAAAGGGAGCACAGCATGTTCCGTCGAAGGTCGCGCAATCCACGCCCGTCGGGCGGTCTCCGCCCCGGTTCGGGCCCCGACCGTCTGGAAGGCGTCCAGGCCGGGAGCGATCCGCTCCGGACCCCTCGCCCGCAGCGGGCGTCCGTGGAACGCGCACCGCAGGTGAACCGGACCAGCCGCGCCACCCACCGGCCGACCGTCCTGAAGAGCTCCATCGCCGGGGTGAGCGCCGCCGCCGTCATCGGTGCCGGCCTCGTCGTGGCCGGCTCCGTCAGCGCCGGGGCCGCCACCACCAACCTGGTGGCCAACGCCGGATTCGAGAACGGGCTCTCCGACTGGACCTGCTCCGGCGGCTCCGGCACGGCCGTCACCAGCCCGGTCCACTCCGGCACCTCCGCGCTCAAGGCCACGCCCACCGGCCTGGACAACGCCCAGTGCAGCCAGACCATCAGCGTTCAGCCCAACTCCCAGTACGCGCTGAGCGCCTACGTCCAGGGCAGCTACATCTACCTGGGCGCCACCGGCACCGGGATCACCAGCGCCCCGTCCACCTGGACGCCGAGCAGCGCGTCCTACAGCCAGCTCAGCGTCGGCTTCACCACCGGGGCGAACACCACCTCGGTGACCGTCTACCTGCACGGCTGGTACGGGCAGCCCGCGTACTACGCGGACGACGTGTCGCTGGTCGGCCCCGGCGGCAGCAGCCCCACGCCGAGCACCACCCCGCCCACCACCGCTCCCCCGACGACCACCGCACCGCCGACCACCACGCCTCCGACGACCACCGCACCGCCCACCACCACGGCGCCGCCGACCACCACCCCGCCGGGCGACACCTGCCCCACGAAGCCCAAGCCGTCGGGCAAGGTCGTGCAGGGCTACTGGGAGAACTGGGACGGCGCCGCGAACGGCGTCCACCCCGGCATGGGCTGGGTCCCCATCACCGACAGCCGGATCGCCGCGCACGGCTACAACGTCATCAACGCCGCCTTCCCGGTGATCCTCTCGGACGGCACCGTCCAGTGGCAGGACGGCATGGACGCCGGCGTCAAGGTCTCGACCCCCGCCGAGATGTGCCAGGCCAAGGCCGCCGGCGCGACGCTCCTGATGTCGATCGGCGGCGCCGCCGCGGGCATCGACCTGAGCTCCAGCACCGTCGCCGACCGGTTCGTGGCGACCGTCGTGCCGATCCTCAAGAAGTACAACTTCGACGGAATCGACATCGACATCGAGACCGGCCTGTCCGGAAGCGGCAACATCAACACGCTGTCCGCCTCCCAGTCCAACCTGATCCGCATCATCGACGGCGTGCTGGCCCAGATGCCCGCGGGCTTCGGCCTGACCATGGCCCCCGAGACGGCGTACGTCACCGGCGGCAGCGTCACCTACGGGTCGATCTGGGGCTCCTACCTCCCGATCATCAAGAAGTACGCCGACAACGGCCGCCTGTGGTGGCTGAACATGCAGTACTACAACGGCAGCATGTACGGCTGCTCCGGCGACTCCTACCAGGCCGGCACCGTCCAGGGCTTCACCGCGCAGACCACCTGCCTGAACAACGGCCTGGTCATCCAGGGCACCACGATCAAGGTGCCGTACGACAAGCAGGTGCCCGGCCTGCCGGCCCAACCCGGCGCGGGCGGCGGCTACATGGCGCCGAGCCTGGTCAGCCAGTCGTGGAACGCCTTCGGTGGTCAACTGAAGGGGCTCATGACCTGGTCGATCAACTGGGACGGCTCGAAGGGCTGGACCTTCGGCGACAACGCCAAGTCCCTCCAGGGCCGTTGACATCCAGTTGACATCCCGCTGACGCCTCGCTGAGACCCGGCTGAGGTCCGCGCCCCGGTGCACCGTCTTTCGCGGCACCGGGGCGCGGCCTCAACGAGGGGCGGCCGGCGTGTCCTCGTGGATGCCGGTACCGACGTCCGTCCGCACCCGGTGGCTGACGACGCTCAGCGGCCCCAACCCCGCGAGCACCTCCAGGAGCCCGGCGACCGTCACGGCGGCCGGGACACCCTCGGCCACCGGACCGCCCTCGGCGGCCGACCCGCCGTCGGTGGCCAGCACTCCGACCGTCGCGGCCGCGGCGATCTCCTCGGGCAGGAGGTCGCCGAGCGTCCTGATCCTGCGCACGGACCCACGGCCGGGCAGCGGGAGGAGGGCGGGCTCGCCCTCGCCGGTCAGCAGCGTCAGATCGCTCGCCTCGGCCACCGCCCGCTCGGCCCACCGCGCGTCGGAGGCCACATAGCACCACTGGTCGGGGTGCTGACCGCGCAACGACGGGTACCGGAGCCGGAGTTCGCGCAGCAGCCCGCCGACCTCGTCGACGACCGCGCACGGACTGACCACGAACGACAACCGCGTCTCGTCCCGAATCGCAAGCCCCTCCAGCGCGGCCAAGGCCTCCGACGCTCCCACCCCGGCGACCTCGACCACCGGCCCGGACGGCAAGGCGCCCGGTCCGGCCCGCTCAGGACGGCGACGCTCCTCCCGGCCGCCGAGGACGAGTACCGTGTCGCCCCGGTCCAGATAGGCCCGGACCAGCGCACCTGCCGCAGCCGCCTTCGGGCAGCCGTCCTCCGCCCGGGGCCACCGGACCGACCCCGCACTCCGGGGATCGGGCAGCAGCGCAGTGCCGTGCCGACCGTGCCGGCAGGGCCGGGGGCCGGGTGCCACCAGCACACGGCGGGTCCGCAGCGCCCGCGACCAGTGCCGGACGACCTCCTCGGCCAGGGCCGCCCTCCGGGCTCCGCCCGCCACCGCAAGGCCCGCGACCCGGCCGCCGGGGTCGAGGTAGGTCGTCGCGGCCAGCACCCCGGACCGCGCGGCCCCGGCCGTCCGGTCCGATCGCCCGAGCGCTCGCGGCGCCACGGCGCGAACCGGTGCGGCATGCCCCTGCCCGGCCAACCACGCCGCGATCAGGGGCGCAGCGGGGCAGCGCACCTCCCCGCGGGCGGGGTGGGTGAAGCGGCTCACGACGAAGACCCCCTCGTCGCCGATGTCGCCGATGTCACCGATCGCCGGCAGGATGAACGCTTCCGACAGTCGCGTCCTGTTCACGTGTTCGCACCTTCCGAAACCTGCTTCCGGCATACGCCTGCCGCACATACTGGTTCGCCGAAGGGCATTCGCCACCTTCGCTGACGAGGCGTCACCATGGCTGCAGGCACGCGAAGTAGAGGAATTCCGAACGAAGGAACGAGGCACCCCGGTCGGCGGCGGCCATCGGCCCGGAGCGGGGCGCCACTCCCGGCGCCACCCCTGCGACCATCACGACCGCCGAAGGCCCCACCGGCCCCGGAAATCCGGGGCCCGGACGGTTCGCGCACCCGCCGCGCCCACCGGCCCCGGTGCCCGGCCCCCGGGCGGGCGGCCGAACAGCTCCCGAACGGCGAAAGACTCCACCAGGTTCACTCGTCTGACCCAAACCCCGCCCCACGCAGGACCGGGCACCCGCCTCCGACCATCCGGGCGACCGTGGCCGCGACATCCGGAAATGATCTCCGCTTCGGCGTGCCCTACAGTACGGAACACCTCCGCTTGACCGGCCTCCCGCGGCCGCCAAGACCACCACGACCCGGACAGCGAGGACCAGCCGATGGCCGCCGCCGCGCAGCGCACCGATGCCCGACGCAACCGCGAACGGCTGCTCGCCGCCGCCCAGGAGGCGTTCACGGAGGCCGGCCCCGAGGCCTCGCTCAACGAGATCGCCCGCCGGGCCGGCGTCGGCCCCGGCACCCTCTACCGGCACTTCCCCACCCGCGGCACCCTCCTCGCGGCCGTCCTCGACGAGCGGGTCGAGCGGCTCTGCACCGCCGCCGACCGGCTGCTGGCCACCGAACCCGCCGACGCCGCGCTCGCCGACTGGCTGGGCGCCTTCGTCGCCCACGCCCGCGTCAACCAGGGCCTCGGCAGCGCACTCCTGATGGAGGCCGAGGGGTCGCTGGGCACGGACTGCCACCGCCGGATCCGGGAGGCGGCCACCGCCCTGCTGTCCAGCGCCCGGAACAGCGGCACCGCCCGCCCCGACCTGACCCCCGACGACCTGCTCCAACTCGCCCTCGGCGTCGCCCTCGCCACCCCGCACCCCGGGCAGGGCGACCAGGCCGAGCGACTGCTCGACCTGGTGCTGGACGCGGTGTGCCCGGGCTGAGCATCCGCACGGTGGCTCTGAGGCCCGGCCCATCAGGCCTCAGTCATCAGAGCCAGTTGCGGCGCTTGAACACCAGGTACAGGCCGGTGCAGACCAGACCCATCAGCCCGATCGCGAACGGGTACCCGAAGGCCCACTTCAGCTCCGGCATGGACTCGAAGTTCATCCCGTAGACGGTTCCGATCAGGGTCGGCGCGAACAGGATCGCCGCCCAGGAGGAGATCTTCTTGATCTCGTCGTTCTGCATGTGCCCGGCCTCGGCGAGCTGCTTCATCTCCTCGTTCTGCCGCTGCGAGACCAGCGTGGCGTTCACGGTGAGGATGTTCTGCAGCATCTGCCGGAAGCCGTCCACCCGCTCGGCCGCGTAGGTCGCGTGGTCGGCCACGTCGCGCAGGTAGCGCTGGAGCTCGTCGTCGGTGCCGTACTTCCCGAAGCCCGCCTCGAGGCTCTTCATGATCTCCAGCAGCGGCCGGGTGGCCCGCTGGAACTCGATGACCTCGCGCGAGAGCTCGTAGATGCGCCGGGACACCTGCGGGTCGCCGCCGAACACCTCGGTCTCGATCTCGTCGATGTCGTGCTGGAGCCCGGCGATCACCGGCGCGTACCCGTCGACCACGGCGTCCAGCACCGCGTACAGGACCGCCTCCGGTCCGAGTGCGAGCAGCTCCGGGTCGGCCTCCAGGCGCCGGCGCACGGCGGAGAGGTCCGGGGCCTGCGAGTGCCGGACGGTCAGGACGAAGTCCGGGCCGACGAAGAGGTGGATCTCACCGAAGTCGACCTCCTCCACGTCGTCAAGGTAGCGGGCGGCGCGCAGCACCACGAAGAGCGTGTCGCCGTAGCGCTCCAGCTTGGGCCGCTGGTGGGCGACGATGGCGTCCTCGAGCGCCAGCTCGTGCAGTCCGAAGCGCTCCGCCGCCTCCAGCAGCTGCGCCTCGGCGGGCCGGAACAGCCCGATCCAGGCCATCGTGCCGGGCTTGCCGGGCAGTTGCCGGTAGATGTCGGCCAGGCCCGCGCTGGCGGGTGCCTCGACCCGGTGCCCGTCCCGGTAGACGGCCGCGTCCACCACGGAACGCTCCAGGGTGACGGGCTCGGCGGGCTGGTCGGGTCTCGGGTCCATCGAGTGCTCGGGCGCGGGCTGTGCGTCCTCGACGCGGACGGCGGTGAGGGAGCGGGAGAACGGACGCTTGCTCGCGCGCACGGCGCGCACTCGCCAGTCGGACATGGCGGTACCTCCACGGGTCTGGGTCCTCCGCCCGTGCCGCGTGCCCGGGGCGTGTTCCCGGGGCGGGTGGCAGGAGCGGTGGCAGGCGGCCGGCCGTCCTCCACCGCGCACGGCGCGCGGTCCGCACCGGCAACGGCCCGACGCGGTCAGCGGCGGGGTGCGGGGGCGCGGGTGGCGGGAGCGGTACGGGAGGAGGGGTGCCGGGTGCCGGAAGAAAAGGGGGACGTCCTGGGGCAGGGCCGACTTCGACCCGGACTACTGCTCTCCACCGCTCTCACCTCCTCGCCGCCGGGGCGCCCCTGCGGGGTCGCCTCTTGCCGGGCCACCAGGAGCGTCCACACCGCGCGGCCGCGGGCGCACGCACACGTGCGCCGGTCAGGCGGGTGGGCACCCCTGATCTCGTCAGAGCTTTGGCACGCCACGGCGTAGCACCGGAAGGTGCAGCCACTTGGGGTCACCCCTTAGGCCGGGGAGACCTGTCCTGACCCTGGGCGTCTCTCGACGTCGTGGGGTCAGTGGCCTGTGTCCATGGCGACGCCTCACCGAACGAGGTGCCTTCACAACTCCACCGAGTCTAGTACCCGCGCGACGGCACCTCCGACCACGGTCCGGGCCCACGGCGCCCGGAGGCCGCCTTTCGCCCGCGCGGCGGCCGCCCCGACGCCCCTGCTAGCTCGGCGCCCGGGAGCACCGCCGCCTCGTCAGCACAGGGCGAGGTGCGCGGCGGCGTAGGGGATGGCCACGGTCTCCAGGCCGCCGACGGTGCCGAACACCGGGTGGACGTTGACCTCGAAGACCACGCCGCCGCTCTCCGCGGCCAGGTCGACCCCGGCGAACGGGAGCCCGAGGGACTCGGTTGCGCGGACGGCGAGTTCGGCGAGCCCGGCGGGCAGGTCTCCGACCGCGAGCAGGGTCGACACGGCGCCCTGGCTCTCGTTGCAGGGGGCGTCCGGGTCCGGCTGGACGTGCTCCACCGCGCGGACCACGCGCCCGGCGAGGACCACCACCCGGTACTGGTGGCGCCGGCCCTCGGCGTTGTAGTTGGCGGCGTCGCGGGCGATCAGCCAGTCGGCGCCCGAGGCGCCGTAGTGCCGTGCGGCGGCGGCCAGTTGGGCGTGGTTGGTGACGTGGAAGACGTCGTTGCCGCCCATGCCGACGGTGGGACGCGCCCAGACGTCGCGGCCGAGGCGGTCGAAGGCGTCGGCTGCGGCCTCCGGGGTCGGCCGGGAGAGCGTGATGGTGGGCATGTGCGGGATGCCGTCCCGGGTGAACCGCTCGACCGTGCGGTCCTTCTCGGTGGCCGCCCGCCAGGCGTCCGCGTCGGTGCCGAACGAGCGGGCGCCGTGCCTGCGCAGCCGCCGCTGGCAGGCCGTGAAGTCCCGGCGGCGGTGCGGCGGGATCTCGTAGACCAGGACCGCCTCCGCTGTCACGGCCCGTCCGGCGGAGGGCACTTCGAGGTGGAGGAGGCCGTCGGCTCCGCCGATCCGGCCGGATCCGCCGGTCATGAAGTGACGCGCGTCCAACAGCACGGGCGTCCTGCCGGTGAGCATCTGCACGGCGGTGGCCAGCGTCTCCCGGCTGCCTTCGGTCGAGCTGTGATCAGTCATGAGAACTAGCTCGGGTCGGCCCATGCGGCCATGGAACAGCCCGCGACCAGCCCCGGCAAGGGTGCGCCGTCGGCCATTCGGGCCCCGGTGGCCGGAAACCCGGCCGGGGTACCCCGGCGCGGCTCGCGGCGGCCCGGCGCCTCCGCCCGTCCCGGCCTCCGCCCCCCGCTGTGGACAGGCCCGAACCAGCGCAGCGCCCCATACTGGGGGAATGGCGCAGAACACTCCACCGCCGCATCGCCCGTCGACCCTCACGGTCAAGGGGCGGAATGTGCGGCTGCGTACGATCGGGGTGGCCGTTCTTGCCGTGCTCGCCGTCTGGTTCATCGCGGCCAACACCGGATCGGTCTCCATCAAGTTGTGGGTCGCCACCGTCACCCTGCCGCTGTGGGCGGTCCTCGCCGTGACGCTGCTGACGGGGATGATCCTCGGTTTCTTCATCGCCCGCCGCCGGTCGAAGGGCTGAGCCGCCCGGGCCGGCCGCGACGCTTCGGGTACGGGCCCGCTCTACTCGACCGGCCCGTCCCACACGAGGCGCCGCTGTCCGAGGTGTCCCCCGCCGCGGTCTCCTCGCGCAGACGCCGACGGCCGGAGGCATGATGGCCACGGGGACGACCGAGAAGGGTGCCGGCCCATGGACATCTCGTTGACCACCGAGCGGCTCATCATCCGGGACTGGTCCATCGACGACGCCGAGCAGGCGCTGGAGATCTACGGCTCGCCGGAGGTCGCGCGCTGGCTCACCCCGGCGATGGACCGTGTCGGCGACGTGGCGGCGATGCGCTCCGTCCTCCAGGCCTGGCAGGAGGCGCAGCCGAACCTGCCGGTGCCCCGGGGACGCTGGGCCGTCCAGCGCAAGGAGGACGACGCGGTCGTCGGCGGCCTCGGCATCCGGCTGCTGCCGCCGTACGAGGACGATCTGGAGATGAGCTGGCAGCTCGCCCCCGGCGCCTGGGGGAAGGGCTACGCCGTCGAGGCCGGGCGCGCCCTGATCGCCTGGGCCTTCACGCAGGAAGCCGAGGAGCTCTTCGCGGTCGCCCGGCCGAACAACGTCCGCGCCATCTCCATGGCGAAGCGGCTGGGGATGGAGTGGGTGGGCGAGACCACCAAGTACTACGGGCTCAGCCTGCAGGTCTACCGGATCCGCCCCAGCGACCTGCCCGGCTGACCGGACGCCCTCGGGGCCCGCGCAGCCTTCCGCAGCCCGTCACGGCCAGTCACGGTGCGTCGCGGTACGTGTCAGCCGACGGGCCCGCCGGCCAGCGCCGCCGCGACGCCGAGCGCCCCCGCCCCCAGCAGGGCGCTGACCACCCCCCGGCGGGCGGCCAGCAGCCACAGCGCGGCGCCGGCCAGCACGGCGTACTGCCACCCGTGGCGCAGGGCCAGCGTGAGCGGGATCGCCGACCCCGCGATGGCGCCGATCACCGCCGGGCCGGCGCCGGTGAAGAAGGCCTGCACCCGCTCGCTGGCCCGCACGCCGTCGAAGTGCCGCCCGCCGAGGAGCACGAACAGGAACGACGGGGCGAAGGCCAGCGCGGCCGCGAACAGTCCGCCCCACACCCCGGCGGCGGCGTAGCCGACCACGGCGACGGTCTGCACCACCGGCCCGGGGGTGATCTGGCCGAGGGCGACGGCGTTGAGGAACTGGCCGTCGTCCAGCCAGCGGTAGTGATCGACCGCGTCGGCCTGCATCAGCGGGATGATGACGAACCCGCCGCCGTAGGACAGCGCGCCGACCTTGAGCGCCACCCAGGCCAGGGCCGGCAGGCCGCCGCCGAGCGCCGGGGCGGCGGCCAGGACCGGCCAGCCCGCCGTGGCCCGGCGCCGCGTGCTCTGCGGCCCACCGGTGCGTACGGCGACCTCGGTGAGACCGGCCGCGAGCAGGACCAGGACGAGCCACGGTCCGGTCAGCGCGGCGGCCGCCCCGCCCACGAGCGCGTAGCCGAGCCAGCGCGCGCGGGCCGGGAGCGCCCGGCCGGCCCGCTGCCGGCTCGCCGGGACGAGTGACCAGGCCGCGTGCAGGGCGACGGCCGCCACGGCCGATCCCGCCCCGGCCGCCGCGCCGCGCACCCAGAGCGGCGGGCGTCCGGAGAGGAAGAGCGCCGCCAGGGCCAGGATCAGCACCAGGCCGGGCAGGATGAAGCAGACCCCGCCGACCAGGGCGCCCGGCACCCCGCGCAGCCGCCAGGCGGTGAGGATCGCCAGCTGGGTGGAGGCCGGGCCGGGGAGCAGGTTGGTCGCGGTGATCGCGTCCTCGAACTCCGTCGCCGGGATCCACCGCCGCCGGTCCACGCACAGTCGGCGCAGCAGCGCGATGTGGGCGGGCGGGCCGCCGAAGCCGGTGCAGCCGATCCGGCCCCACTCCCGCGCTATGGTGCCCAGCCCCACCCGGGCCGGTCCCGGTCGGCCCTCGTCCAGCGCCACGTTCCGCTCATCTCCCATGTCACCCGATCCCGGTACGGCCCCAGGACCTTATCGGCGGGAGTTGAACGGCCGGGGCGGGCCCCTGCCCGGTGTCCGAGCAGTCGGCGCCGACGTCAGGGGCGGCCGGGCTTGCGCGCCTCGATCAGGAAGCGTGCGGAGTGCGCGACGAACGGCCCCTGCGAGCGGATCAGCGCGTCCAGCTCGCGCAGCCGGTCGAGGTACGCCCCGACGGTGAAGCCGGGGACCATCCAGATCACCTTCCGCAGGAAGTAGACCACCGCCCCGATGTCGCGGAACTCCGTCCGCAGCCGCTCGGAGCGCAGGTCGACCACCTCCAGCCCGGCCGCCCGGGCGGCGGCGCTCTCGGTCTCGGGTCGGCGGGCCAGGCGGGCCTCGGGCTGCGGGCCGAGGAAGTACTCCACCAGTTCGAACACCGAGGCCGGTCCGACGTGCTGCGCGAAGTAGGTGCCGCCCGGGCGCAGGACCCTGGCGATCTCCGTCCACCACACCGTCGCCGGGTGCCGGCTGGTCACCAGGTCGAAGGCCTCGTCCGCGAAGGGCAGCGGCGGCTCGTCCGGATCGGCGACCACGACGGCGCCCAGCGGGTGCAGCAGCGCGGTCGCCTTGGCGACGTTCGGCGGCCAGGACTCGGTGGCGACCATCGCGGGCGGCAGGCTCCCCGCTCCGGCCAGCACCTCGCCGCCACCGGTCTGGATGTCCAGCGCCGCCGACGCCGATGCGAGGCGCCCGCCGAGCAGTCGCTGGTAGCCCCAGGACGGCCGCTGCTCGGTGGCCCGGCCGTCCAGCCAGGAGAAGTCCCAGCCGTCGACGGACACCGCCTCGGCCTCGGCGATCAGCTCTTCGAACGTTCGTGTACCGGGCATGGCTTCATCATCCCCGCGGTCGCCCCGCGGGCCAACCGGGTTTCCAGGACGCGCCCGCCACTGGCCACGGGCCGCGCTCCCCGTGCCCATGTCAGCTTTAGGTCAAGATTGTCAGTTCATCTGATCCACCCATCCTGCGCACACGATCCCCGCATACAGTGAGGCCCGTTCCATCCCGGTTTCCCTCGTCAACGGGCCGTCTCAGGCGTGCCCGCCGCTAGGAGTGGAGTGAATTAACCATGCTGGCACGTCACTTGTGGAAGCACCTGACAACTGCCGTCGTCCGCAGGGGCGTCGGCGCCACTCTGGGCGCCCTCGCACTCGTCGCGGCCTTCGTCCTCGCGGGCACCGCCGCCGGGACGTCGAGCGCGGCGGCCAAGCCGGCGGGCTGGGGCGGTCCCGGCAAGTGGGCCTGCGGCGGAGCGCCCGTCCAGTCCGGATGGGTCATCACCCTCTACGACCGGACCGGCTGCAACGGCAACGGCTCCTGGTACCAGGAGCCGGTCAAGGACGGCATCTGGACCTGTTCGGGCTCGCCGATCGTCCCCGGGTACGTCATCTCCGACCACATCCAGAGCGGCTGCAACGGCATCGGCTCCTGGCGGCACAGCCTCCCCAAGGACGGCATCTGGACCTGCGGCGGGTCACCGGTCATCAGCGGGTACGTCATCACCGACTACATCGTCAACGGCTGCAACGGGGTCGGGGCCTGGCGGCACAACCTCGCGCGCAACGGCCTGTGGACCTGCCCGGGCTCGCCCATCCCGGCCGGCTGGCGGGCCACCACCTACAGCGCCGGCGGGTGCAGCGGCCTCGGCGCCTGGGTCCTGGTCCGCGCCTGACCCCCGGAGGCACCGCAGACCCCTGCGGTGCCTCCGTCGCATCCACCGACCGCCGTGTGGCCGACCGGCCTCAGCCGGCCGCGCGCTGCGCGGCGACCGCCCACGCCCTGGTCACCGCACCGTGCGCGTCCGCGGTGGCGGCGGCGGTGTCCTCCGGCAGGTGCAGCGGCGCACCCAGGTGGACGTGCAGGGCGGGCCGCCGCAGCGGCGCCGTGGCCAGGCCGGCCAGCTGCTTCGCGGCGCCGCCGGAGCCCACCCGGCGGGCGCCCGCCTGGCCGAGCGGGACGACGGGGGCGCCGGTGGCCCGGGCCAACCGGGCGGGGCCGGTACGGAACGGGCCCGGCGCCAGCTCGCCCGAGTCCCGGCGGCGCGGCAGTCCGCCCTCGCCGTAGATGAGCACCAGCCGCCCGCGGGTCAGCGCGTCCGCGGCGGCGTCCAGTGCCTCGGCCGCCCGCTCGCTGCCGCGGTGCACCGGGATGTGGCCCTCCCGCCGCAGCACCCCGCCCAGCAGCGGGACGCGCCACAGCCCCGCCGCCGCCAGCACCACCGGCCGCACGTCCAGGCGGTGCAGCGCGGCCAGCACGATCGCGGGGTCCGCGAGTGAGGTGTGGTTCGCCACCACGATGCTGCCCGGGGCGAGGCCGGCGCCGGGGTCGCTGCTGACCGTCAGGCGGCCGAAGGCGGGGACGAGGGCGGCGGCGGTTCGGCTGAGCATGGCGTTCGTGGTCCTTAGGGGCAGGATGGGCGGGATCGGTCGCAGGACCAGCCTCCTCGCCGACGGCCGCCCCCCGCCTGAGTACCCGTACTCAACCCTGCAACCGGCGCCGGTCCGGCCCGTGTTCCGCGCCCCGCCGGAGAGCGGTAAGCCGCGCGCTGTTCCGAAAGGGAGGGCCTAGGCTCAAGGGATGAGGCGACTCGACGCGGTGGACCGGGCCCTGTTCGACCGAGTGGCGCTGGCGCGCCTGCACGGCGCCCGCCCCTGGCTGCGCGGCCTGAGCCGGGCCGCCGACCACGGGGTGCTCTGGCTGTCCGCCGCCGCCGTACTCGGCGCGGTCGGCGGGCGGACCGGACGGCGGGCGGCGCTGCGCGGCATCGGGTCGCTGGCGCTCGCCTCGGCGACGGCCAACATCGCCGCCAAGCAGCTGACCCGGCGCCCGCGTCCGCTGCTGGACCAGGTACCCGCCCCGCGGCTGCTGCTCCGACAGCCCGTCACGACCTCCTTCCCGTCCGGGCACTCCGCCTCGGCGGCGGCCTTCGCGGCGGGTGTCGCGATCGAGTCACCGCTGCTGGGGGCCGCCGTCGCGCCGATCGCGGCCGCCGTGGGCGCGTCCCGGGTGTACACGGGCGCGCACTACCCGGGCGACGTGCTGGCGGGCTTCGCGCTGGGCTCGGCCATGGCGGCGCTGACCCTGCGCTGGTGGCCGCGCTCGGCCGAGGGGCCCGTCCCCGCCGGTCCGCCGCGCCGGCCGGCCCCGGCCCTCGCCCGGGGATCCGGCCTGTTCCTGGTGGTCAACAGCGGCTCCGGCAACGGCGCGCTGCTGCCGACCGGCCCCGAGGACACGGTGGCCGGGCTGCGCGCCCTGCTCCCCCGCGCCGACGTCCGGCTCTGCGGCCCCGACGACGACCTGCCCGCACTGCTCGCCGACGCGGCCGACCGTGCAGCGGCGGCCAAGGGCGCGCTCGGCGTCTGCGGCGGCGACGGCAGCGTCAACCTCGCCGCCTCACTGGCGGTCGAACGCGGCCTGCCGCTGGCGGTCTTCCCCGGCGGCACGCTCAACCACTTCGCGCTGGACCTCGGCATCGACTCCCCCGACGCGACCGCGGCCGCCGTCGAGGCCGGCGCCGCCTGCGGGGTGGACCTGGGCCTGGCCGTCGACGACACCGAGCGGCGGGTGTTCCTGAACACCTTCAGCCTCGGCGTCTACCCCGAACTCGTCCGGCTGCGCGAGTCGTTGGAGGGCCGGATCGGCAAGTGGCCGGCCCTGGCGGTGGCCGTCGCCCGGGCCCTGGCCCACGCCGAACCGGTCACCGTCGAGGCGGCGGGCCGCAGCCGCCGCCTCTGGCTGCTGTTCGCGGGCAACGGCGCCTACGACCCGCCGGGCTTCGCCCCCACCCGCCGGACCGGTCTGGCCGACGGCCTGCTCGACATCCGCGTGGTAGACGGCGGCAGCCGGTTCGCCCGGACCAGGCTGGCGGCGGCGTTCCTCTCCGGCACCCTCGACCGCTCCCGGGTCTACCGCGCCGCCCGGCTGACCGCCCTCGACCTCGACGCCCTCGGCGACGCCGAGCACATCGCCGTGGACGGCGAGAGCCTCCCGGCGGCGGGCGCGCTGCGGCTGGCGAAGATGCCCAACGCCCTGACGGTGTACCGGCCCTCACCCGCATAGGGCCTGTCCGACAGTCCCGGTACGCCCGTCCCTCGGGCACGGGCTATCGGAAGGCCGCGACGTTGCGGGCGGCCCAGGCGGAGAAGGGGCGCGGGGCGCGGCCGAGGACCCGCTGGACGTCCGGGCTGATGCGCAGTTCGGCCGGGTTCGGTTCGCCGAGGATGTCCAGGGTGTCGTCGGCGAGCTCCACCGGCATGACCCGGCTCATGGCGGCCCCGGCCTCGGCGCGGGTGAGCTCGTGGAACCGCACCGGCGAGCCCAGCACGTCGGCGATCGCGGCCGCCTGCCGACGCGGTGTGATCACCTCGGGGCCGGTCAGCTGGTACACGCCACCGTGGTGCCGATCGTCCAGCAGGCAGGCCGCCGCGACCGCCGCGATGTCCGACGGGTCGACGAGCGGCACGCCGACATCACCGAAGGGCGCGGCGACGAGCCCCCGCGTACGGACGGACTCGGCCCACCAGAGCGCGTTGGAGGCGAAGCCGCCCGGTTGCAGGATCGCCCACTCCACACCGGATTCCCGCATGGTGTCCTCGAGTTCGCGCATCGCGATCCGCGTCGGCCCGAAGGGCCTGGTCACCACGCCCTGGCTGGAGAGCAGCACGACCCGCCGGACTCCGGCGACCGCGGCCTCGCCGATGAGGTCGGCAGGGTCGGCCCCGGCGGCGTGCAGATCGCCGGAGAGCAGCAGGAAGAGCGCCGTCGCCCGGGCCAGCGCGGGCTTGAGCTCGGCCGGCCTGGCAAGGTCCGCCACCAGATGGCGGACACCGTTCGGCACCGCCGCCGGGTGCCGCGACACCGCCGTCACCTGCTGCCCCGCCACGGCCAGCGCCTGCACCAACGGCCGGCCGATGTTCCCGGTCGCTCCGGTCACCACGATCATGATCAGCTCCTCGTCAGATGTCCTCGGTGGCTCCGACGCTAGGAGGGTGGGCTAACTCCTGGTAAGGACATACCCGGGGGTAAGCTCATGGCATGGTGGGAGGCGTGCAGTCCAGAGGGGTCGAGGCGGGCAGCCGGTATGACGTGTTTCACACCGACTGCCCCGCGCGCGACGTGGTCGACCACGTCACCAGCAGGTGGGGCGTCTGGGTGCTGATCTCCCTGCGGAGCACCGACCTTCGCTTCTTCGAGCTGCGCGACGGCATCCGCGGCATCAGCGAGAAGATGCTCGCCCAGACCCTGCGGGCGCTGGTCCAGGACGGCCTGGTCTGGCGGAGGGTCGAGCCGACGACGCCGCCTCAGGTCACCTACGGCCTCACCGGGTTCGGCCACGAGGTGGGCGAACCGCTGACGGAGCTGTTCGACCGGATCACCCGACGGCTGCCGCCGGTCGGCGGTGCCGGCGCCGGCGCCGGCGCCGGCGCCGACCGGCCCGATCCGGTAGCCGCGGCGGCGGAGAAAGAGGCCGAGGCGGAGGCGGACCGGCGTCCCGGGTGACGGCCGGTCGGCGGCGGCCCGGTCGCGGGTGAAGCGGGCAGGGCCCTCGCGCGGCCTGCCGCCGTTCCCGTACGGCCGCCGGATAGGGTCGGCACCCTGCGGGAACGACCGGCCGTGCGGAGCGACACGCACCACAAGCCATCCGAGTGACATTGCCCCCGGCCCGCACCTTCGACTCCCTAGTGTGCAGAGCAAGTTAGCCTACGAAGGGATTGCTCCATGTACCGCACCGTCCGCACCTTCGCCGTCCTCCTCGCGGCCGCCGGCGCCATCGCCGTTCCCACCCAGGCCTTCGCCGAGAGCGGCGACAACACGGAGGTGGTCGTCACCACCATCACCGTGATCGGCACCGGCAACCAGCTCGCCGGCGGTGACATCTTCAACGTCGGTGGCGACAACGTGGTCGGCTCCTTCAACGGCGAGGCCCCCTGATCCCCGCCCCACCGCGAACGGAACCGCCCGCACCCACCGGGGTGCGGGCGGTTCCGCGTGCGCCGGGCCGCAAGGCATCGCGGGCAGGGCAGCGGCTCCGGGCCTCAGGTCTCGCGCTGGGGGTGGTACTCGGCCTCCGGTATGCCGAACGTCCAGGCCACCCCGGCCCGGGCGGTGCGGGTGCTCGGCGGGACCCGCAGCCAGTAGGTGCGGAAGGTGCCGTCCGGTTCGGCCGTCGAGTTGACCACCTCGACCATCACCACCGGCTCGTCGTCCGGCAGTTGGATCCGCCACAGCACACCGGTCTCGTCCCGGTGCAGCGGCTCGGCGCCGGAGTCCGCCAGATAGCGCTCGTAGCCGTAGTGCTCCAGCATGACGCGGCGCAGCTCGGCGTTCTCCTCCTCGCGGATCCGCTCGACGGTGACGGTGCCGAGGCCGCCGAGGAAGTCGGCCGGGACGGGCATGCCGCGCCACGCGTGCAGGGCGAAGCCGTCGGCGTAGGCGAGGGCCGGACCGTCGGCGCGGTCGAGTCGCCCGGCCTCGTCGCGGTGCAGTTCGAGGGGCCGCTCGCTGACCAGGGCCACCCGCTCGTACGGCCACCACCAGCCGGCGCCGCGCGCCACCTCGGCGAGGGCGGCGATGCCCACCGCGTCGGGGTCGGCGCCGCGGGCCCCGACCTGGTCCGCGTCGGGGGCGGCCAGGGCGATGCCGGCCGCGTCGAAGGCCGCGAACCAGGGCGCGTCGTGCTGGCCCCGGACAGCGTCGAGCAGTCCGAGCCGGACGGCCGTGCGGCGGGCCCTGGCGGCCTCGACCACGTCGTCCGGACCCTCCTCGATGTCGGCCTCGGGGGCCAGCCGGTCGAGGACCGCGTCGCGGATCCGGCCGGCCAGTGCGTTGGCCACCGGTCCGAGCTCCCCGCCGGTGAGCCCCCAGAGCGGCGCCCAGCCCGCTGCGCCGACCTGCTCGACGGCCCGGCGCCGGGCGGCCTCCCACGGCCTGGTCCGGACGGCCTCGCGCACGCTCACCGCGCCGCCGGCCCGCAGCTCCAGCGCGGCCTGCGCCGCCGCCTGCGGCGAGCCGAACCAGCGGACCGCCTCCGGCTCGGCCAGCCCGGCCGCGCGGTAGGCGGCCCGCACCGCGCGCTCGACCGCCGCCCGGTCGCCCGGGCCGGTGGCCGCCGCGCTCGCCCGCCAGCGGGCCGTCGCCTCACCCGTCCCGGCCGTCTGCTGCACCGTCATCACGCTCTCCCCTCGCACCGCGGCCTGCCCGGCCGCCGTGGACACCCCGTCCGGTCCACGTCCGGTGTGCCCCTGAGCCCCTCGGCTCCCGATCATCATGGACGCCGGGTCTGACACCGGCGCCCTCCCGCCGCCCGGCCCCGGACCGCGCCGGGGCGGCGAGCCTGCCGGACCGCCCGAACCGCTGAAAATGGGCTTGAGCGCCGTCCTGGCCGCTGGTTAGCGTGACGTTCATGACGAAGATCCCGCCTCCCGCCGACTGGCGCGCGGCCAACCGCGCCAACTGGGACGAGCGCGTCCCGATCCACGTCTCCGGCGACTTCTACGACGTCCCCGGCTTCGTCGCCGGGAAGGACCCGCTTCGGGCGTTCGAGCTCGCCGAGGTCGGCGATGTCACCGGCAGGACCCTGCTGCACCTCCAGTGCCACATCGGCCTGGACACGCTGTCCTGGGCGCGGCGCGGGGCCACCGTCACCGGCCTGGACTTCTCAGCGCCCGCGGTGGAGGCGGCCGGCGGCCTCGCCGAGCGGATCGGCGCCACCACGGCCCGGTTCGTCACCTCCGACGTGTACGACGCCGTCGACGCGCTCGACAAGCAGACGTTCGACATCGTCTACACCGGTCTGGGTGCGCTGTGCTGGCTCCCCGACATCGACCGCTGGGCCCGGACGGCCGCCGAGCTCGTCGCGCCGGGCGGCTTCCTCTACCTGGCGGAGTTCCACCCGTTCTCCGACGTCCTGGCCGAGGACGGCCTGACCGTCGAGAGCGACTACTTCCAGCGCGAGCCCTTCGTCTGGGACGAGCCCGGCACCTACGCCGACCTGAACGCGGCGACCACCGCGAACCTGACGGTCGAGTGGCAGCACGGAATCGGCGAGGTCGTCAGCGCGCTGACCGCCGCCGGTCTGCGCCTGGAGTTCCTGCACGAGCACGACTTCACGCTGTTCCCCCGCTTCCCCGTGCTCCAGCCCGGCAACGGCTACCGCTTCCCGGCGGGCCACCCCCGCGTCCCGCTGATCTACTCGCTCCGCGCGGTGAAGCCGGCCTAGGCCCTGTCCGGCCTAGCGCCCGCCCGCCGCCGAGGCCGTTGCCGGGTGCCCGGCCCGGGTGAGTCCGTCTCCGCCGGTGATCCAGCGGCCGCGGCGCATCACGGCGACCAGGTCGTGGGTGTCGGAGTCGAGGACGACCAGGTCGGCGTTCTTGCCGGTCTCCAGCGAGCCGACCGAGTCGGCCAGGCCGAGCAGCCGGGCGGGGACGGCGCAGAGCGACTCCACGGCCTGGTCCAGGGAGAGCCCGTTGACGGTCACCGAGCGGCGGAGGGCGGCATCGAGCGTCAGCGTGGAGCCGGCGATGGAGCTGCCGTCGGTGAGCATGGCGACGCCGTTCCTGACCTCGACCTGGAGGGGGCCGAGGGGGTAGAGGCCGTCGCCCATGCCGGCGGCGCCCATCGCGTCGGTGATCAGGGCGACCCGGGAGGCGCCGGCGGTGCCGTAGGCCAGGTCGAGGACCGAGGGGTGCAGGTGGATGCCGTCGTTGATGAGCTCGACGGTGACCCGCTCGTCCTCCAGCAGCGCCACGATCGGCCCGGGGGCGCGGTGGGCGATGCCGGGCATGGCGTTGAACAGGTGGGTGGCGACGGTGGCGCCGGCCTCGATCGCCTCCAGGGTCTTGGCGTAGTCGGAGTC
>NZ_JBITZW010000021.1:0-59342 GCF_044547105.1 Kitasatospora sp. NPDC052868
GGTTTGGGCACGTCAGGGTGCTGTTACCGCTGGTATGGATCAAGTAAATGGCATGATTTGAAGCCAAATGTCCGCTTTTTCAAGATCGAACCGGGTCTGAAAGTGGCCCGGGCCACAGCGGGAGTGCTGTGAGGCCGGGCACATCGTCGACAGCGCGTGACGGCCCCCCTGCCGCGCGTGCCGCCACCGCCGGTCGCCCGCCCGCTCCCGGGTGGCCCGCACCACAACCCCCACCCACCGTGGCCCCTCCGCTCACCCACCGTGTCGGGCATAGCCTCTGGCCATGAGCAACGAGAGCGATGCAGAGGCCGTCGGCGGCGCCGAGGAGCCCGGAGCGGCGGTCGCGCCCGCGGGGTTCGAGCTGGGGACCGACGGGCCCAAGATGATCCTGGCGGGGCTGGACGGCTCCGAGTCCTCCTGGCGGGCGACCGCCTACGCGGCGGGACTCGCCCGGCGGCAGAAGGCGACCCTCACCGTGGCCTACATCCAGCCCGTCCTCGGGGCGGCCACCGCGCTCGCGGGCGCGGCCGTCGAGGAGACCACCCAGGAGATCGCCGACGAGCTGCTGGCCGCGCTGCGCGAGGCGGAGCAGCGGACGAGCGACGTGTGGCGGCTGGACTGGCGCTTCCTGACCGTCCGCGGCGACCCGTACACGGGGCTCGCCAGGATGGCGGACGACCTGCGCGCCGACGCCGTCGTCGTCGGCGCCTCCGAGCGGGCCGGGCACCGGGTCATCGGCTCGGTCGCCGTCCGGCTGGTGAAGGCCGGCCGCTGGCCGGTCACCGTCGTTCCCTAGGCCTCTCTCTCCCCAGGTGGAACCGGACCGGACCGGACCGGGACACGGCGCGGGGCCGGAACGGGACACCGGCCCCGTGCCCCCGGGACATCCGCCGCCCGATCCTCGGTGTACGGGCCGGGAGCAAGGGCCCGCAGCCCGCGGACGAAAGGGACACGCGGATGTACGTGCACTGGGGAACCTTCACCAAGAACGACACCCTCGGCTACTGCCTCGGCCTGGCGCAGACCGCGCTGACGGATCGGGGCTTCCAGGTCTGGGACCTCGCCGGCGACGGCGACTACCAGGTGATCGGCGGGAACAACGACGTGATCACCAACATCGTCTGCGTCCCGCAGGGCGGGAACACCTGGATGACGGTGAGCGCCTACTCGACGGACTCGACGCTCGCCGAGCGCACCCGCAACGAGGTGCGCACCTACATCGTGAACTCGATCCGCATCGACTGAGTCACGAAGGGGCGGGGGCCGCTCGCCGGCCGGGCCACGGCCCGTCCGAGGCGCGGCCGCGCGATCCGAAGGCCCCGGGGCGACCGGCACAGCCCGCCCCGGGGCCGCGGCGCGCCCGGCGATAGAGTGCGTGATCATGACGGACTCCCCGGTCGCACAGGCCCGGTCGACCGGCAGCGACCTGCACCTCGAACTGCCCGCCGCCGGCGGCCGCCGCGCCGCACTGATGAGCGCCCTGCGTGAGGCGATCCGCAGCGGACGGCTCGCCCCCGGCACCCGGCTGCCGCCCTACCGCTCGCTCGCCACCGACCTGGGCATCGCCCGCAACACCGCCGCCGACGCCTACGCCGAACTCGTGGCCGAGGGCTGGCTCACCGCCCGCCAGGGCTCCGGCACCACCGTCGCCGAACGGGCCCAGCCCGCCGGCCCGGTCCGCTCCCGCCGGCCCTCCGTGCCGCCGCGCCCCGCCCACGACCTGCGCCAGGGCCAGCCCGACGCCGCCTCCTTCCCCCGCACCGCCTGGCTGGCCGCCGCCCGCCGGGCGCTCACCGCCGCGCCCAACGAGGCCTTCGGGCCCGGCGATCCGCAGGGCCGCCGGGAGCTGCGCACCGTCCTCGCCGACTACCTGGCCCGCGCGCGCGGGGTGCGCACCGACCCGGACCGGATCGTCGTCTGCTCCGGCTTCGCGCACGCGCTGCGGCTGCTCTTCGACGGTGCGGCCGCCGTGCTGCCCGGCCCGCTGGCCGTCGAGGGCTACGGGCTGGCCTTCCACCGGTCGCTGCTGGCCCGGGCCGGGGTGCCGACCGTGCCGCTGTCGCTCGACGAGGGCGGCGCACGGGTCCGGGAGCTGGCCGCCCACCCGGAGGTGCGGACGGTGCTACTCACCCCGGCCCACCAGTTCCCGACCGGCGGCCCGCTGCACGCCGCCCGGCGCTCCGCCGTGGTCGACTGGGCCCGCGGGAGCGACGGGCTGGTCCTGGAGGACGACTACGACGGGGAGTTCCGCTACGACCGGCAGCCCGTCGGGGCCGTGCAGGGCCTGGACCCGGACCGGGTGGTCTACCTCGGCTCCACCAGCAAGAGCCTGACGCCCGCGCTGCGGCTCGGCTGGATGGTCCTGCCGGAGCACCTGGTGGACCGGGTGCTCGCCGTCAAGGGCGAGCGGGAGGCCTGGGCCAGCGTCCTCGACCAGCTCGCCCTCGCGGACTTCATCGACTCGGGCGGCTACGACCGGCACCTGCGCCGGATGCGCCGCCGCTACCGGGACCGCCGGGACCAGCTGGTCGCCGCCCTGGAGCAGCGGGCGCCGCACCTCGGGGTGTCGGGCGTCGCGGCGGGCCTGCACGCCGTGCTGCGCCTTCCGCCCGGCACCGAGCGGTCCGTCCTGAAGGCCGCCGCCTACCGGGGCGTGGCCGTGGACGGCCTCGCGGACTACCGGCACCCGCTCGCCACCGGGCCGGCGATGCCCGCGGTCGACGGCCTGGTGGTCGGCTACGCAACCCCGTCCGACCACGCCTACCCGGCGGCGCTGGCCGCCCTCTGCGACGTCCTGCCCGCACCGGAGTGAGCCCGGCCCGGCGGCGGGCGGAACGCAGGAAGGACGGCGGAACGTAGGAAGGTGAAGGGCGCAGCGTAGGGCGCCGGGCCACCCGGCGGGCGGCGGGTGCGGGCACAATGGCCCGCCGCGTCCGCTCCGCTGTCATATGCCAATACCGGTCCAGGCGGAGCCGCGCACCGCAGGCGCGGCCGCCCCCTAGGCTCACTGGTCATGCGCAGAACACACGTGAGCCGTCTCGGCCCGTCCGCGAGCACGGCCCTCCTCGTCGCTCTGCTCTGCTCCGTCCTCCCCGCCCCCGCCGGCATCCCGCTGCTCACCGCGGGCTCCGGCTGACCCTCCCCCGAACACCCGTCAGGTGCCGGCCGCCCCCGTACCGGCACCTGACGGGCCGAACCGGCGCCCGCACCGGCAGGTCGGGCCACCCCGGCCGGCGGCGCGACGCCGGGCATCCCGGCCGGATCGGACCTAGGCTGCTGGGAGACGCCGGGGCACCTCGGCCCACGGCGGCCAAGGCGCGCGGTGCACGGTGGGACGGACATGGCAGCAGACGGACCGGACGGACCGGAGGCCCCGGTCAGGGAGCTGGTGCGCTCGCTCCGGGCGCACCCCTCCCGGCTGGCCGAGGTGCTCGCCGTCTTCGCGGTCCGCCACCGCGGCCCCCGCGCCGCCCGCCGGATCGCCAGGCTGCGCGAGACACACCCCGAGGCCACCCCCGCCGAGCTGGTGGACCGGGCGGTCGCCCACGCCAAGCGGGTGAGCGAGAGCGAGGGAGCGTTCGTCGGCGGGCCCTTCCTGGTGCTCGTCCCGTTCGCGTTCTGCACCGCGCTGCTGGCGCAGGCGCAACTCCTGCTCGAACTCGCCGCCCTGTCCGGGAAGGACCCGACCGACCCCGCCCGGGCCGCCGAGGTGATGGTGCTCCAGGGCGCGTACCCCGATGTCGCGAGCGCCGAGCGCGCGATCGGCCGGGCCGCCGAGGCGGGTCCGGTGCCAGGCCCCGAGGTGGGCCGCTGGCGCGGCTTCTGGTCGCTGATCTCGCGGATGGCGCGGCTGCTCGGGCTGACCGGGGCGGACGCCGACCCACCGCCCTCCCGGTGGCGGACGGCCGCCGGGTGGGTGCTGGTGGGCGTCGTCTTCCTGGTCGGGACGGTTGCGCCGCTGGTGTGGCTGCCCTACATGGGGATGTCGTACGCCCGTGCGACCGACCGGATCGCGGCCAGGGCCGCCACCTTCCACTTCGGCGATGCCGCCGACTGGCGGGCCGGGCCGTCCCGGGTCGACCCCGGGATGGCCGCCGGCGGTCTGCGGGCGCTGGTGTCCCTGCTCCTGCCGCTGGTGGCGATCGTCGTCCTGGTGGGCGCCGACGTCAGGCTGGTCGGCAGCCGGTGGCCCGTCCTCGGGCTCGTCCTGATCGGTCTCTCCAGCCTGGTGGGCTGGCGCTGGCACCGCGGGCGAAGTCGGCGGGACCGCTCCCCGGAGCCCGGCCCGGGAGAGCGCGAGGAGTGACCACACGGAGTGACCGCGCGGGGCGCCGGCACCCCGTCGACCGCCACTCGAACCCTCTGTTCGATCATGCGAACATCTGTGCCCATCCGGAAGGGGTGGTGCGCCGGTACGGCGCGCTCCGGTTCGTCGGGTCCACAGGGGGGCGGGCGTTCCCCCGCGCGGGCTATTCGCATGCGCAGTGATTCGAAGATGTGTCCGGAGGTGGTTGAGGGATGCCAACCACTCCATCGTTGAGATTCACCCTATCGGGGGGCAGGGGGTGCGCTGAGCGGCCCGGTCTGGCGCTGGTGATCTAGGGTTCCGGATGGGCCAACCGAGTGGACGCGTACGCCCCTCGCAAGTTCGTCAAATCCCATGCTGATAAGCCTACCTGACGGTCCGTCATGGCCTCTGCCGAGACGGGTCGGCGTGACCTGACCAGATGAAGGAGAACCCTGCCGATGCCCGTGGACACGAATCCGGAGACGCAGCAGGTACCCCAGCAGTCGAGCCTGACCACGGCCGCTGCCCGCAATCTCGCCACCACCACCAAGTCCGCACCGCAGATGCAGGAGATCACCTCCCGCTGGCTGCTCAAGGTGCTGCCCTGGGTACAGGCCGCCGGTGGTGCCTACCGGGTGAACCGCCGTCTCACCTACACCGTCGGTGACGGCCGGATCGAGTTCATCAAGACCGGTTCGGAGGTCCGGGTCATCCCGCGCGAGCTCGGCGAACTCGCCCTGCTGCGCGGCTTCGACGACGACGACGTGCTGACCGCCCTCGCCGACCGCTGCGAGCAGCGCGACTTCGGCCCGGGTGAGCTGCTGGCCGAGAAGGGCGCCCAGGCGGACCGGATCTTCCTGATCGCCCACGGCAAGATCAACCAGATCGGCACCGGCAAGTACGGCGACGAGACCGTCGTCGGCACCCTCGGCGACGGCGACCGCTTCGGCGAGCAGGCCGTGCTCGACCCGGACGCGGTCTGGGAGTTCACGGCCAAGGCCGTCACCGCCGGTACCGTACTGTCCCTGCCCCGGCGGGACTTCGAGGGCATCCGGGACGGCTCGCCCGCCCTCCAGGCGCACCTGCGCGACTTCCTGGCGCTTCCGCTCCAGCGCCAGAACGAGCGGGGCGAGGCCGAGATCGCGATGTCCGCGGGCCACCACGGCGAGTTCGAGCTGCCCGGCGCCTTCGTGGACTACCAGCTGAAGCCGCGCGAGTACGAGCTGAGCGTCGCGCAGACGGTGCTCAAGGTGCACACCCGGGTCGCCGACCTCTACAACCAGCCGATGAACCAGACCGAGCACCAGCTCCGGCTGACCATCGAGGCGCTGCGCGAGCGCCAGGAGTTCGAGCTGATCAACAACCCGGAGTTCGGCCTGCTCAACAACGCCGACTTCGACCAGCGGATCCAGACCCACTCCGGCCCGCCCACCCCGGACGACCTGGACGAGCTGCTCAGCCGTCGCCGCGACCCCGACTACCTGCTCGCGCACCCGCGCACCATCGCGGCCATCGGCCGTGAGCTGAACGCGCGCGGGCTCTACCCGCACCACGTCGACCTCGGCGGGCAGCAGGTGCCGGCGTGGCGCGGAGTGCCGATCCTGCCGTGCAGCAAGATCCCGATCACCAAGGAGAACACCAGCTCGATCCTGGTGATCCGGACGGGCGAGGACAACCAGGGTGTCATCGGTCTGCACCAGACCGGCATCCCGGACGAGTACCAGCCGGGGCTCTCGGTCCGCTTCATGGGGATCAGCGAGAAGGCGATCATCTCCTACCTGGTGAGCGCCTACTACTCGGCGGCGATCCTGGTGCCGGACGCCGTCGGTGTCCTGGAGAACGTCGAGATCGCGCACGGCCGCCACTGATCCCTGGGCGTCGCCGGGCCCCGGGCCGTCGCTCCCGGGCCCGGGACCGGGCCACCGCTGAGGCCGGTTGCCGAAGGTGTCGCGTCCAGCGCCGCCGGGCCGTAACCGGTCGCCAGCATGATCGTTTCACCTGATGTCGGACGGCCCGCCCCCGCAGGCGGGCCGTCCGCTGTCGGCCCCCACTCCCGGTGTCGACCGCCCCGACCGGACGACGCGAAAGGTGCGTGACACGCATGCCGCAAGCCCAGCCGATACCGCTGGACGGGCTGTTATGAGGGCAGCGCCGATCATCGCGAGCGGCGGCACCGGCCGTGGACGCCGGACCAGGCTGGCCGGCGCGGCGGCCGCCGTGGCCGCGCTCTGCGCGCTGCTGGGCGGCGCGGCCGACGCGCCCCTGGCGAAGGCCTCCGGATCGTACGGCGGTCACGGCCATGGCCACGGGCCGGTCGTGGACACCTGCGTCTGCACCGAGACGGAGGTCTCGGTGTCGGTCGGCAAGGGCGGTGTGGACGTCGATGTGGACGTCGACGTCGACGTGGATGTCCTCGTCGACCCGCACCACCCCAAACCCACGCCGACGCCCAAGCCCAGCCACTCGAAACCAGGCCACCCGCCGACCCATCACCACTGCCCCAGTCCTACCCCGACCCCGTCGCCGTCGCCCAAGCCGACTCGGAGCCCGAGTCCGACGCCCAGTCCGACGCCGACCCGGACCTCGACGCCGAGTCCGACCCCGGCCCCGAGCCCGAGTCCGACCCCGCCGGTGACCGCGACACCCAAGCCGACACCGGCGCCCACCCCGCCACCGGCCCCCGCGCCGGTGCCGCCCCCGGCGCCCGCTCCGGCACCGCGGCCCACCCCGCCGCCTGCGCCGCCCACGCCGCGGCCCACCCCGCCGCCGAGACCCGCGCCGACCGTGCAGCCCGCGGACCCGCCGTCGCCGGCCGCCGAGCCCTCGCCGCCGGCGCCGACCGTACGGCCCACCCCGGTGAAGCCGGCGCCGAAGCCCGTCCGGCTGCCCGCGGCCCTTCCGCCGCCCGTCGCGCAGCGCCACCACGGCAGTTCACCCACCACCACGATGCTGCTGGTCACCGTGCCGGCCGTGCTCGCCGCCGCGGCCCTGCGCCCGCGTGGCCGGGCCGGACGCGGTGGGTCCGGGCGCGGTGGCTCCGGACGGTCCTGAACCGGGTCCTACCGGTTCGGTCGCTCTTCCCCCATCCCAAAAACAACTGGAAAGGAGTCCTGATGTCCGAGTGGTTGGCGCTTGCCATCGCCATGTCGGCGGCCTGTGCCGTCGTGGTGGCGGTGGTGGTGCTGAGGCACCGCCGGGTCAGCGAGGACGAGGACACGGACGAGACACCCGACGTCATCGAGTACATGACGATGATGATCGGCGTGGTCTACGCGATCGTGCTCGGCCTCGCCATCGCGGGCGTCTGGGAGGCGCGCGGCGCCGCCCAGGACGATGTGGTGCGCGAGGCGCAGTCGCTGCACGAGGTCAGCGCACGCGCGCAGGTCTACCCCGTCGAGTTCCGCGACAAGATCCGGGCCGACGTCGACGGCTATGTCTCGTACGTGGTCGACGTCGAGTGGGCCTACATGCGCGAGCACGGAGAGATCTCCGACCGGGGCACCGAACTCCTGGAGAAGCTGCGCCAGGACTTCGCCAACCGCACCCCGGCGAGCGACCTGGAGGCCCAGGCCTACCAGCCGATCATGGATCGGATCAGCAGTGCCGACGACGCCCGCACCGCGCGCGGCCAGAACGTCGGGCCGACCATCCCCGGGGTGGTCTGGTTCGGTCTGATCGTGGGGGCGCTGATCACCGTCGGCATGGTGTTCGCGCTGCAGATCCGGCGCTCCCCAAGGGAGTTGCTGCTGGCAGGCGCGTTCAGCGCGCTGATCGCCTTCCTGCTGTTCCTGATCTGGGACTTCGACGACCCGTTCGGCCGGAGCGTCTCGGTGACCACCCAGCCGTTCCTCGACCTCTTCCCGACGCTGGGCGGCGGCCAGGACTGAGGTCCGCGGGGGCGCTGGAGCTCCTCCGATAGTCTGACCGGACCTCCGGGCGGACCCGGAGGCCGCGTCGAAGGGATCGTCAGCCGTGTCCTACCCGCCGCCCGGCCAGGGCGCCTCGTATCCTCCGCAGCGCCCCCAGCGGGCCTGGTGGTGGCTGCCCGAGCAGGAGCGCCGGCGCCGCCGGGAGCAGCGGCGGGCCTGGGCGGAGCACCAGCGCCGCAACGGCAAGAGGAAGCGCGACAACGACTGCTCCGACGCCTGCGACTGCTGCGACCTGGGTGATCCCTGCCTGATCGCCCTGATCCCGGTGATGATGGCCTCGGGCGTCCGCTTCGCCCTCGGCGCGGGCCGGAGCCGTGCGAACGGCAGCGGGCACGGGCGCGGGCGCGGGAGCAGCAACGGGCACCGCCGCGGGGCGGACCCGGCGGCGCCCGTACCGGGCGGGTTCGCGGCCGGCGTGCTGTACGGCGCGGTGCGGTACTACCGCGCCGAGGTCAGCCCGAAGCGTCCGGCATGCTGCCCGTACACGCCGACCTGCTCGACCTACGCCGTCCAGGCACTGCACCGGCACGGCGCCCTGCGGGGTGCGCGGTTGACGGTCGGCAGGCTGTTGCGCTGCCGCCCGGGTGCGGCCCGGCGCGGCGGGGTCGACCAGGTGCCGGAGTAACGGATCACCGCCGGGGCCTGCCCGGCACGGCGGGGGCCGCGCGGATCACTGCGATCCGCGCGGCCCCTTTCACGTGTCCTGACGGATCGTCAGTGCAGGCTGCTGTTCATGGCGTTGAGCAGTGTGCCGGAGGAGTCGTCGTTCTCCAGCGAGAAGGCGAACATGCCGGCCAGGCCCTTGCTCTTGACGTACGCCCCGCGCGCCTGGATGGCCTGCGGAGTGTCACCCGTCCAGAAGTTGGTGCCGTCGTAGACCCACGAGGTCTCCGTCACCGGGTCCCAGTGGGTGGTGGCGGCGGTGGCGTTCAGCTCCTTCCAGGCGGCCAGTCCGGCCTCCGCGCTGAGCGGCTTGGCCGGGGTGGGGCCGGTCGCGGTCTGGTACAGGCCGAAGTTGGAGCCGGCCGGCACGCCGGTCCAGCCGCGCCAGTAGAACGGGACGCCCAGCACCAGCTTGCTCACCGGGAACCCGCCGGTGATGCCGTACTCCGGCAGGCCGGTGGTGTACGCGGCGAGCGTGGTGTCCACGTTGTACTTGCGGGTGCCCGGGGTGATCGGCGTGGTCGGGTCGGCCGGGCTGTCGTGCAGCGGGTCCTGGTGGTTGGTCGGGCCCTTGGCGTCCCAGGCGCCGTGCATGTCGTACGTCATGATGTCGGCGTAGTCCAGGTAGGCACCGATCTTGTCGGTCTCCAACAGCGCGATCTTGTCCTGGCCGCTGGGCAGGGCCGCCGTCAGCAGGAAACGCTTGCCCTGGGCGTTGCCGAGGGCGTCCAGCTGGGTGCGGAACTCCTTGAGCAGCAGGGTGAAGTTCTGCTTGTCGGCGGGGGAGTAGTGGTTGCCGGTGTGGCCGCCGGCCGAGCCCGGGTACTCCCAGTCGAGGTCGACGCCGTCGAAGAGGCCGGCCGCGGTGGCGGCGCCGCCGGAGGCGTCACCGGCGATCCCGGTCGGCAGGTTCCCCTTGAGGAACATGTCCAGGCAGGAGGAGACGAAGGCCTTGCGGGAGCTGTCGGTGGCGGCCGCGTCCGAGAAGTACTTGGAGTACGTCCAGCCGCCGATCGAGATGGTGTACCGCAGGTTCGGGTACTTGGCCTTGAGCTGGCGCAGCTGGTTGAAGTTGCCCTTGAGCGGCTGCTCCCAGGTGTCGCTGCTGCCGTCCACGCTGGTGGCGCCGTTGTAGTCGGCCTGGTAGTCGGCGTAGGCGTCGCCCGCGCCGTCGCCGGCGTTGGGGTTGGACTCGTTGGCCGAGTCGGAGGCCTTCACCGCCTGGAAGCAGGTGTGCGAGGTGGGGTGGATGTTGGCGAAGGCGTAGTTGATGACGTCCAGCTTGCCGGCCGCGCCGCTGGTGTCGACGTTCTTCGCGTTGTACGCGTTCTCGTAGACGCCCCACTGGTCGAAGTAGGCGGAGCGGAACGGGCTCGCGGCCGGTGCGGCGGAGGTGGTGGTGCCGACCCGCGCGGACTGGGCGGAGCCGTGGCTGCCCGAGTAGCCCTGCACGGTGAAGGAGTAGGCGGTGCTCGGCAGCAGCGAGCTGACGGCGACCGAGGTGCCCATCGAGGTCGCCACCAGCTGGTTGCCCGCGTACACCTTGTAGGCGATCGGGCCGTCGCCGCCGGTCAGCGTGGACGGCTGCCAGGTGAGGACCACGGCGTTGTGGGTGACCTTGCTGACGGTGACCCCGGCGGGCGTGGTGACCTTGCCGTCGCCGGCCGGGCCGGTGGCCGTGGAGGTGGCGGTGGCCGTGGCGGTCGGACTGGCCGACGCCGTGGGGCTGTTGGAGGCGGTCGGGCTGTTGCTCGCGGTGGGGCTGTTGCTCGCCGTGGGGCTGTTGCTGGCGGTCGGGCTGGTCGAGGCCGTCGGACTGCCGGACGCCGTGGGGCTGTTGGAGGCGGTCGGGCTGGTGCTGCTGGTCGGCCCGGCCGGCCCGGTCAGGGTGAGGTCGTCCGCGCGGTAGGTGCCGGTGCCGTACCAGCCGTGGGTGAACACCGTCACCGAGGTGGTGGTCGCGCCGGTGGTGAAGGTGGTGCTCAGCTGGGTCCAACCGGTCGCGTTCGGCGCCCAGGTCGAGGCGTTGACGCCGGTACCGGTCGCGCCGAGGTAGACGTAGCTGCCCTGGACCCAACCGGCCAGGGTGTACGTGGTGTTCGGCTGGACGACCACCGTCTGCTGGCACTGCGCGGTGTCGGAGGCCGAGGCGGCACCGCTGAGCGCGTAACCGCCGCCGTGCACCGGGGTGGTGACGACCGAGCCGTTGGCACAGCTCCAGCCGGCCAGCGAACCGGCCTCGAAGTCGGCGTTGGTCAGCAGGTTGACCGCCGCCGCGGAGGCGGTGTCGAGCGAGAGGGCCAGGGCGGCGCTGCCGGTGGTGAGCGTGGCCGCGAGGGCCAGTGCGGCGGCCCGTCGGCGTGGCGCGGCGGCCCGGCGCTCGGCGGGGAGCGCGGGCGTGACTCTGTCGTGCATGAGCTGTCCTCCGGATGGGTGGGGGATTCCGGCGGTGCAGTGACCCGGGATCGGGTCGAAGGGAGCCGACCCGCGCGCTGTGGGGGCGTGCGGGCGGTGGGAACCGGTGTGAGCGACGCGGCGGTTCCACTGTCCCGGCCACGTCACGACACCACAGATTGGACTGGACCAATATTCGCCGTCAAGAGTGTCCGGTCACTGGACTGTTGGCACCCGCTCCGACGGACGCCCCGGCGGTACGGTGAAGATCCGCAGAACGGAGGAGACACGATGGACAGCCAGGACTGGGACGACCGGTACGCCGCGAGCGCGTTGGTCTGGGGCGCCGAACCCAACCTCTGGGTGGTCCGCGAGCTGGCCGGCCTGCGAGGAGCCGCCGAGCCCGCGGGACGCTCAGAGGAGGGCCCCGGGGAGGGCCCCGCCCGCGGCCGCGCCCTGGACCTCGCCGCCGGGGAGGGCCGGAACAGCATCTGGCTCGCCCGCCAGGGCTGGCAGGTCACCGGACTCGACTTCTCCGCCGTCGCCCTCGACCGGGCCGCCCGGCTCGCCGAGGCGCTGCCCGCCGCGATCGCCGCCCGGCTGACCTGGCGGCAGGCCGACGCCCGGACCTTCGACGCCCCGGCCGGGGGCTACGACCTGATCGTGGTCGCCTACCTCCAGGTCCCGGCCGAGGACCGCCGGACCGCGCTGCGCCGGGCCGCCGCCGCGCTGGCCCCCGGCGGCACCCTGCTGGTGGTCGGCCACGACTCCACCAACCTGACCGAGGGGGTCGGCGGTCCGCAGGATCCGCGTGTCCTCTTCACCCCCGAGGACGTGCTCGCCGACCTCGCGGACACCGGACTGCACACCGTCCGGGCGGAACGGGTCCGCCGCCCGGTCGGCGCGGAGGCCGCGCACGACCGGTCGGGGGAGGGCCGGGCGGTCGAGGCCGTCGACGCCCTGGTGCGGCTGGAGCGCCGATAGCCCGGCCGGCCCGTCGGCCGCGTCTGCTCGGCCCTCCCGCCTCAGTCCGCGGCCGGCTCCAGGGCGCCCGTCAGGTGGTCCCAGGCGACATGGGCGTGCAGCCGCACCCCCGTCACCAGGGTGTCGTCGTCGGCGTAGAAGGCGGGGTTGTGGTTGACCGCCACCCCGCGCCCGCCCGGCACCGGGACGACCGTGCCCTCCGCGGTCCGCTCGGTGTCCTGGACGCCCAGCATCACGTAGAGCCCGCCGAAGGCGTTGACGAACTCCGAGACGTCGTCGTACCCGAGCGAGGGCTGCACCTGGTCGACCCGCTGTGCGCCGACCACCCGTTCAAAGGTCGGCAGCGCGGCGGAGACCCACTCCGGCCGGTTGTGCAGGGCCGGAACCGGCTGCAGGTAGTCCACCTTCGCCGTGCAGTTGTACGCCAGCGCGGTGTGCTCCGCCAGGGTGGCCAGGCTGCGTTCCACCTCCGCCATGTCCGCCTCGATCGCGCAGCGGATGGTGCCCCAGAGGGTGACGTGTTCGCCGATGATGTTGAACCGGCCGACGTCCTCCAGGTGGCCGATGGAGACGGCGACCGGGTCGAAGGCCGAGCGTTGCCGGTAGAGCTGGCCGATCCCGGTGAGCACGGCGCCCGCCGCGGGCATCGGGTCGATCCCGCGCCAGGGCGAGGAGCCGTGCGTCTGCCGCCCGGTGACCACGATCTTCACCAGGCGGGAGGCGCTCATCTGGTAGCCCGCGTGGTAGCCGACGTGGCCCTTCGGATCCGGGGTCACGTGCAGGCCGAACACCATGGTCGGCGCCGGGTCCGCGAGCGCGCCCTCGGCCAGCATCTCGCGGGCGCCGCCCGGCTCGTCCACCGGCGGGCCCTCCTCGGCGGGCTGGAAGACGAACAGGACGGTGCCGGGCAGCCGGTCCCGCACCCCGGCGAGGACGGTGGCCGCGCCGAGCAGGATCGCCGTGTGGCAGTCGTGGCCGCAGGCGTGCGACACGGCGAACGGGCCGCCGGGGTAGTCGGCGTCCACGACCCCCGAGGCGAAATCGGTGCCGCAGCGGTCCGGCACGGGCAGCGCGTCGGTGTCGGCGCGCAGGGCGACCACCCGCCCGCCGGGGCGCCCGCCGCGCAGGACGCCGACCACGCCGTGTCCGGCGATGCCGGTGCGCACCTCGTCCAGGCCGAGCGAGCGGAGGTGGTCGGCGATCAGCGCGGCGGTGCCGGCCTCGCGGTTGGAGAGTTCCGGGTGGGCGTGCAGGTGGCGACGCCACCGGATGACCTGCTCGGCCACCTCGTCTGCGCGGCGGTCCAGTTCGGCGTGGAGCGTGTCACTCATCGCGTGGCTCTCCCTGTCCTCGGATCATGTGGTGATGATCGTAGAAGCGGGGTACGAGCTAGGAGGGGAACGCGCTGGACCCGCAATCTTTCTACAGTGCTGTAGATTCAAGGCGCGCCCGCAACGGCGCCGACGCAAGCACCGGCGTGGCGCCGGCGGAGGGACGAGGAGGACGCGATGAGCGTTTCGCTGGCCAAGGGACAGAAGCTGAGCCTGGAGAAGCCGGGCGGAGGGCAGTTGGGCCTGGTGCGGATGGGCCTGGGGTGGCGCGCCGCGCAGCGCAAGGGCTTCTTCGCCAAGCTGCTGGCCTCGCAGGAGATCGACCTGGACGCCTCCGCCGTGCTCTTCGCGGGTGAGCGCCCGGTGGACGTGGTCTTCTTCCAGCACCTCACCAGCAACGACGGCTCGGTGCGGCACAGCGGGGACAACCTGACCGGCGGCGCGGGCGACGCCACCGACGACGAGTCGATCACGGTCGACCTGGCGCGGGTGCCGGCGGAGGTGGACCAGATCATGTTCACCGTCAACTCCTTCACCGGGCAGACGTTCCAGGAGGTCGAGAACGCCTTCTGCCGGCTGGTCGACGCGCAGACCGGCGCCGAGCTGGCCCGCTACACGCTCACCGGCGGCGGCCCCTACACCGCCCAGATCATGGCCAAGGTGCAGCGCACGGCGGCCGGTTGGCAGATGGCCGCGATCGGCCAGCCGGCCACCGGCCGGACCTTCCAGGACCTGATGCCGGAGCTGGTCAAGCACCTCTAGGGCCGACCGCCGGAACCACCGCGCGGCGGCACACGCACCCCACGGCCTTCGTCCCGGTCCCGTGCATCCTTTGTCGGAGCACCGGATCGGGACGAAGGCCGTTCTGCTGTACGGAGGTTACCGAGGCGGTCGGCCGGGTTCGTCCTCGGCGGCTCCGGCTCCGACGGGGCTAGCGGGCGGCCGTCGCGGACGGTGAGGGCGACGGCGAGGCGGCCGCGGACGGGCTCGCCGCTGCGGAGGGGGCGGACGAGGCCGGTGCGGCCGACGCGGTGGCACCGGCGGTGGCCGGGGCGCAGTCGGGACCGGTGGGGGTCGCCGTGGTCGACGGCGTACCGGACGGAGCCGTGCTCGGCGTCCCGGTCGGCGTGCTGCTCGGGGTGCCGGTCGGCGAACCGCTCGGTGTGGTGGTGGTGGCGGTGGCCGTCGCGGTCGGCGAGGGGCAGGCGGTCGGCGTGCCGGTGGGCGTGGCGCTCGGGGTCGCGGTCGCGCTGGGCGTCCCGGTCGGCTCGGCGGAGGGCGACGGCGAACCGGTCGGCGTGGCCGTCGCCGTGGGCGACGGACTCGGGCCCGCAGAGGGCGAGGCGGACGGCGAAGCAGAGGGCGAAGCAGACGGCGTGGTCGAGGGCTGCGCGCTCGGCGAGGCCGGGACCGGCTCAGGGGTGACCGGCTCGGGCGTGGCCGGTGCCTGGGTGGCCGGTGCCTGCGTGGGCGCCGTCGGCTGGGCGGACGTCGGGGCCGCCGCGGCGCCCGGGGCCGCCGGGCGGTCCGGGGTGGTGGTCGGGGTGCCGCTGCCGAAGTGGGCCATCCAGTTCCTGACGGTCCGCAGGTACTCGCCCGAGTTGTTGTAGCCGAGGACGGCGCGGTCCAGCTGCGTCGGGTCCGACAGGTTGCGGCCGCCCGCGCACAGGTAGCGCCCGGCGCCCTCGGCGGCGTCGAAGATGTTGTTGGGGTCCGCCTGGCCGTCGCCGTTGGCGTCGACACCCCAGTAGGCCCAGGTCGAGGGGATGAACTGCATCGGTCCGACCGCGCGGTCCCAGACCCGGTCGCCGTCGAAGCGGCCGCCGTCGGTGTCGGCGATGGCCGCGAAGCCCTTGCCGTCCAGGACCGGGCCGAGGATGGCCCGGTAGGTCGTCCCCGCGGTGTCCACCCGGCCCCGGTCGGCCTGGCCGGACTCGACCTCGCCGATCGCGGCCAGCAGCTGCCAGGGCAGGTGGCAGCCGGGCGAGCGCAGGGACAGGGCGGTCTCGGCCTTGCGGTAGGCGGCGAAGACCGTCTCCGGCAGGGCCGGTCCGGTGCGGAACGGGGCCGCCGAGGGCTCGCCGGGGACGGTGCCGGGCGGCTGCGGCAGCGGGAAGGTGCCGCCGCCGTCCACCGGGCCGGCGCCGGGCGCCGCGGGATCGGGCGTGTTGGACAGGAGGGTGGCGCCCTGGCGGGGGTCGGGCAGCGTACCGGAGGCGGTCACCACGGATGCGGCGGTGGCGTTGTCCAGCGCCGCCGGGTCCGCGGCCGCCACCGGCACGAGGCCGAGGCCCGTCACCTGGGATCCGGTCAGCGCAGCCAGCGCGGTGAACGCCGCGGCCGCGCCGGTCACCCGCTTGCCCAGCCGAATCCGCCGACCGCCCTGCCCGGTACCGAACTTCGCGCTCACGCCGTGCCCTCCCCGTCGTCGTCCCGGCCCTCGGGGAACGGACGGGATGTCATGAACGTGCCCGTACTGCCCCCGCAAGAGTGTCGTACCGGAATGATTAGTATCACGACGATCTGAACCGCCCCCGGTGGCCGGAGCCGGGCCGGGGCCTCACAGCTCGATGAACATCCCGTCGTCGGCGACGGCCGCGCCGGCCGCCGCCAGGGCCCCGGCGAGGGCGGCGGACCCGGGGGAGTCGGGGTGGGCGAGCGGGTTGGTGTTGTTGAGGTGGGTGTAGAGGTAGCGCGGTCCGGGGTGGCGGGCCAGCTCGGGCAGCGAGTCCTCGACGGCCAGGTGCCCCATGCCCCGGGAGGTGCGCGAGCCGCCGGTGTGCCCGGCGAGTTCGCCGTCGGTGGCGAACGTGCCGTCCAGGAGCACCAGGTCGGCCCCCGCCACCGCCCGGTCGAAGGCGGGCGTCCACGCGGCCAGCCCCGGCGCGTACACCGCAGCCGCCCGGCCCGCCGTGTCGGTGAAGCGGTAGCCGGTCACCCAGTCCGACCGCTGCGCCCCCTCCTCGCCGGCCTGGTCGGCGGCGTAGCGCGGCCGCTTGCCGCCGAGCGCCAGCGGCTCGGCGCGCAGTCCGCCGTCCAGTTCGAGCACGGTGCCCGGGACGGCGGTGTGCCAGCGGGCCTTGGTGTACGGCGCGAGCAGCGGGCCCACCGGGAAGGCCTCGTGCAGTGCGCGGCGCACCGGCAGGGCGGCGTGCACGGTCAGCGCGGCGGCCTCCCGCAGGGTCACCAGGCCCAGGGTGTGGTCGAGTTCCCCACTGGTGAGCAGGACGCCCCGCAGCGGGGTGTCCCGGGTGCCCGGCGCGGGGGCGAGCTCGGGGGCGGCGAGCAGCTGGCCGCGCAGGTCCGGCGAGGCGTTGACCAGGTACCAGGCGGCGCCGTCGGCGCTGATCGCCAGGCAGTCCTGGGTGCGGGTGGCGCCGGTGGCGCGGGCGGTGGCACAGCCGGGGCAGCCGCAGTTCCACTGCGGCAGGCCGCCCCCGGCGGCGGTGCCGAGGATCCGGATCTTCAGCGGAGCCTCCGGGGGACGGGCGCCGGGGTGTCCGGGAGGGCCGGCGCGGTGAGCAGGTGGTGGTGCGGGGAGAGCCGGCAGGCCGGGTCGGTGGCGCCGGCGTCGCCGGTGAGCTGGAACGCCTGGCACCGGCAGCCGCCGTGGTCCACCTCGCGCAGCTCGCAGCCGCGGCAGGGCTCGGGCATCCAGTCGGTGCCCCGGTAGCGGTTGAAGGCCGGTGAGTCGTGCCAGATCGCCGCCAGGCCGTCCCGGCGGGCGTTGGGGACGGTCAGGCCGGGCAGCTGGGCGGCGGCCAGGCAGGGCAGGACGTCGCCGGTGGGGGCGACCACCAGCTGGCGGCTGCCCCAGCCGTTCATACAGGGCTTGGCGGTGCCACCGTGCAGGTCGGCGGCGACGTGCACGATCTCGATCCGCCCGGCGTGCCGCTCCCGGGCGGCGGCCACGTCCCGCTCGGCCTGCCGGACCTGCTCCTCGCTCGGGGCGAGGTGGGCCCGGTTGCGCCAGGCCCAGCCGTAGAACTGGGTGTGCGCCAGTTCGACCCGGTCGGCGCCGAGTGCCACCGCGAGGTCGGCGAGCGCGCCGAGCCGCGCCAGATTGCCCCGGTGCAGGACGACGTTGACGGTCAGCGGCAGGCCCTGGCCGGTGAGCAGGGCGGCCGCGGCCAGCTTGCGCTCGTGCGCGGCCCGCCCGGCGATGGCGTCCGCGCTGCGCAGGTCGGCGTCCTGGACGGAGAGCTGGACGTGGTCCAGGCCCGCCGCGGCGAGTTCGGCGGCCCGCGGCCCGTCCAGCGGGAGGCCGCTGGTGACCAGGTTGGTGTAGAGGCCCAACCCGTGGGCGTGGCCGATGATCCGGGCCAGGTCGCGGCGCAACAGCGGTTCGCCGCCGGTGAGGTGGACCTGGAGGACGCCCAGGCCCCGGGCCTGGTCCAGGATCCGCAGCCAGTGCCCGGTGTCGAGCTCGTCGCGGTAGCGGGCCAGTTCCACCGGGTTGGCGCAGTAGGTGCACTGCAGCGGGCAGCGGTAGGTGAGTTCGGCGATCAGCCCGAGCGGAACCGGGCCCCGCACGGCCGCTGCGGGCAGGCCGCCGGCCCGCAGCGGCCGGACGGGCGAGCCGGTGCCGTCCAGGCTGAGCAGCCTGCGCCCGGCCAGCTCGGCGAGCAGCTCGTCCACCTGGGCGGCGTCCACCCCGTCGTACTCGGCGGCGAGTTCGGCGGTCACCAGCGCGCTGTCACGCCGTCCGTCGCAGTGCCGCAGCACGGCGGCGGCGGTGTCGTTGAGCAGCAGCACGCCCTCCGGGTAGAGCAGCGCGGACCGCTCCCGGACCGGGTCGTAGACCAGCCGGACGCCGGGCCGCAGCCCGGGCACCCGGCCGGCCAGGGCGGTGGTCACCGGTCGCCCCCGTAGTCGACGGCGTCCAGCATCGCCCGCAGCACCTCGCACTTGAAGGCGAGCGCGTCCACGGCGGCCTGCTGCTGGGCGGCGGTCACGCAGTGGTCCAGGACCAGCTCCAGGGTGCGGGCGCTGTCCCGGCGCGCGGTCGGGATGCGGTGCTCGAAGTACGCGTACCCGCCCGGGTCGATCCACTCGTAGTGGGTGCGCCAGGCGGTGACCCGCTGCGCCATGTGGTCGGGCGAGAACATCTCGGTGAGGGCCGCCGCGACGCCCTCCGTCCACGGCCTGGTCTGGCAGAAGTGCAGGTAGCCGTCCACGGCGAAGCGCACTCCGCGGGCGACGTGCCGCTCGTCGGTGACCTCGGCGCGGTCCAGTCCGACCGCCTCGGCGAGCACCAGCCAGTCGGCCAGCCCGCCCTCACCGGGCTGCCGGCCCCCACCGGGCTGATCGGGGCGGTCCGGGCCGGCGGCGTCCGGGCCCGGCCCGTCCTGGTAGCCGAGCCGTTCGACCCAGGAGCGGCGGACCTCCGGCAGCGGGCAGTTGGCGATGATCGCGGCGTTCTTGCGGGTCAGGCAGAGCTGGTAGTACCAGCGGTTGGCGACCCAGCGCCGCAACTCCGGTGGCGTGCAGCCACCGGAGTGCAGGCGCAGGTGGAACGGGTGGGTGTCCCAGTACCGCTCGCGCAGGTCGTACAGCCCGGCCGCGAACCGCTCGCGGGTCAGCGGTTGAGCCACTGGGCGGCCCGTCCGGCGTACGCGGTGACCTCGGCGCCGGTCTGGTGGCACTCCACGGCGGGGGCGGACCAGGCGGGCCTGGGGCGGGCTGCCGTACCGGACTCGGGGCCGGCGGGCACGGCCTCGGGTACGGCGGCCGGGTCTGCGGGGGTGGTGGTACTCATGGAGGTCCTCCTGACGAGGGGTTGCGGGGGTTGCGGGGGATATCGGGGGACTTGCCGGGGGCGGGGCCCGCGGGCCCCGTGGTCAGGACGCTACGAGCCACCGGGCCGGGCCGCCGGTCCGAACCGCGCGATGCGCGGACAATCGCGCTCGAACGAGTGACGGACCGGCGTCCGGGCCCCGCGGCGGCGGTCAGGCGCCCGCGCGTCCGAAGGCGACCAGATGCCCGTCCTTCGTGCCGACGAACACCTTGCCGCCGTCCGTCGCCGGGACGGCGAACCTGCTCACCGTGCCCAGCGCGAAGCTGCGGCGCATCTTCAGCGTGCCGTTGACCGGCACCGGGTCGTACACCCGCAGCTCGCCGTTCTGCCCGCCGGGGCCGGTGCCCGAGTAGACGGTCCAGACGAGCGCGGAACCGGAGGCGGTGCCGTTGGACGTCACGACGGGGGAGCCGGAGGCGTAGCCGAAGCCCTCGGCGCTCGTTCCGGCGCTGGTCAGCTGCGGGTTGCCGGAGCCGTTCACCGAGTACTTGAGGGCGCGCAGCGAGCCGTAGTTCTCGACCAGGTACACATAGCCGCCGTCGCCGCCCCATACCCCCGGGTGGCCCCAGACGCCCTTGTACGGGCCGGTCATGCCGACCGCGGCGTCCGTGCCGTTCGGGCCCTGCCCCATGCCGCCCAGGCTGTCGCGGTCCAGCAGGAAGATCCGTCCGTCCTTGCCGACCTGCACCAGCAGGTGCGGGTGCGCGCTGGTGCCGAAGCCGGCCGGGAGCGCGGCCGGGCCGCCGGAGCCGAGGTCGACGTCGCCGTGGTCCATGTCCCGGTTGTTGGTCGGGCTGAAGAAGTCCTTCGGGGCGAGGCTGCCGTCGCCGTTGACGCCCAGCCGGACGACCGACTCGGCGAAGTGGCCCTGCGGGTTGCCGCCCGGTCCCTTGAGCGGCGAGGAGCCCGTACCGGCGCCGTTGCCGGTGGCGACGATGATCCGCCCGGCGCCGTCCGAGACCAGGCCGCCGCCGCTCATCCAGACGCCCGCGTTCTGCGAGGCGGAGCCGGACTCGGTGGACCAGAGGGTCAGCTTGCGGCTGCTGGTGTTCACGCCCGCGACATGGCCGACGTAGGTGCCGACCCCGCAGTCCGAGGCGAAGCCGAAGTACACCGCGCCGTCCAGCAGCAGCAGGCCGGCGCGCTGGGCCGAGGTGGCCGGGTTGAACGGGACGCCGGGGCTGTTCACCGGGTCGCCCTGGACCGGTACCGGCCAGCCGCTGCGCTCGGCGCCGGTGACGGCGTCCAGGGCGTGCACGGAGAACCGGCCCCCGCCGTCGTTGGTCTTGGCCACCAGGTAGACGGTGCCGCCGGCCTTGTCGTACACGGGCGTCGAGGTGATGCCGGTGCCCGGGGAGAGGCAGGCGGTGGACGACGGCGAGGGGGTGCCCAGGGCGCGCTGCCACAGGATCCGGCCGTCGCCCGCGCCGATGCCGTAGACGTGGTTGGTCTCGGTGGCGACCACCACGGTCGAGCCGGCCACCAGCGGCTGCGCGAACACGGCGCCGTCGACGGCGGTCGACCAGCGCCGGCCGAAGTCCGAGGCGGAGACCTTCGCGGGGCCGAGGTCGGGCTCGGCCGCGTCCCAGGCGGTGCGCAGGTTGTTCACCGAGACGGTCGGGTTGTCGGCCCGGGCGGGTATCGCGGTGGCCAGCGAGCCGGCCGCGGCCGGGGCCACCAGGGCCAGGCCGGCGAACAGGGCTGCGGGGCGGCGCCTGCCGCGGCGACGGGGGCCGGCCTCGGCCGGGGTGTGCGGGGGTGGGTGAAGTCGGCTCATACGATCCGCCTTGGCTGTGAGGGGAGTACGGGTACGGCGCCGTGGCGTCATTGTGTGAGCGTCCCCGCCGTACCCGCATCCGCCCGCAACCCCGGGCCAGCCCCCGTTCACGCCCCTGGGGGAACGGGCTGCGCCGCCCGGCGCCCTCCGCCGGCCCCGGACGGCGTTCGCTCAGGCGGTGAGCGCTCAGGCCGTGAGCGCCTTGGCGAGCAGCGTCGCGAGGATGCCCTCGGCCATCACCTCGGCGGGGGCGTTGACGCCGTCGCCCGGTGCGCGGGACTTCACCACCTCGACGGAGTAGGTGTGCCCGTCGGCCGTGAAGTACACGACCGGCCGGGTGCTGTCCTTCTTCCACACCGAGAGCACCGCGTCCTGGCCGACCTGGCGCAGCGGGGTGACCTCCAGCTCGGGGTTGGCCCGGACCGAGGCGAGGACGGTGGCCGACACCTCGTGGATGGCGGCGTACGACTCGCGGGAGCCCCAGGTGCAGCCCCACACCGGGCTGCCGTCGCCGGCCGGGGAGAGGCGGGTACCGCGGAACGGGCCGGAGGTGCCGACGATGGTGACGACCTGTTCGGACGTCAGCATCGGGCAGGCCTCGGCGGGCCGCTTGCCGGGCGGGGCGGCGGGTGTGCCGGTGGGGGCGGTTCCGCTGGTCGGCTCGGCGGGCGAAGTCGCGGCGGGTGAAGGCGCTTTGGACGAGGGCGCGTTGGGCGAGGGTGGGGCGGTGACGGGCGCCGAGGACGACGGTGCGGCGGTGGGTGCGCCCGCGGCGGCGTTGCCGCCGCCGGAGGAGGAGCACCCGGCCAACGCGGCCGCCGTCAGGGCCAGTACGGGCAGCCACCCGTACCGGCGCCCGGTCCGGATCGGCGAATCGACCTGCATGGGGAGCCCCCTCCACTGGTGCCCGCCGGTCGGCGGGCTGCGATGTGGGAGGATCATACGGGGCGCCACTGACGCCTAACCGCTTTATCGGCCAAGGGAGTTGCGCGAGCGCGCGACGGACGTGAACCGGGTGTGCCACCGGGGCGAACGGGCGGTTCGGAGCGCGGGGCGGCGCACTTCCCCCGGCCCGGGCTCTCGGCGGCGCCCGGTCGCACCCGCCTGAGCTGGGTCGATGCGCGGCCGGTGGGCGCGCCGATAGCAGGACGGGCGGATCGGCGTCCGGGCTGTACACCATCACGTCCCCGGACGGGTGACGTTCTGGTGAAAGTGGTCATGCCAGGAATCGCGGCCCGGCATCCTGGGGCCGTTGCTCAGCGGATATGGAGGGTGTGGCGTGAGCGCGAACCTGCCGGAGACCATCGCCGAGGCGTCGGTCGTGCTGCCGGCCCCGCCCCGGGTGGTCGATGACCTGGCCCGGGATCTGACCCAGGCCGCGGCCGCCGTCCGGGCGGTGTCGCGCGTCGGACGCAGCGGCGGCGATGTGGCCGTCGCCGCCTACACCGCAGTGGTCTGTACCGGCCGGTCGGCGGCCCGGGCCCTGGAGGAGGCCGCCGCCTGGTGCCGGCAGGCGGCGGAGGCGGAGGTCCACTCGCTCGCCTGGGCGCGGGTGCCCGGCCACCGCGAGGACGTCTTCGAGTACCGGGTCACCCTGGCCGTCAGCTTCCCCGACCACGAGACCGGCGAGCACACCGGGGACACCCACCACGCACCGCGCTGAGCCCGACGCTTAGGATCACTCCCATGGACAGTGGGGGTACGGACGGCATGGCGTCCGAGGAGCAGGGGATTTCCGGCGCGGTGGCGGTCGTCGTGGCGATCGCGGCCGGGCTGTGCGCGGCGGTGGTCCTGGTGGTGGTGTTCCACTGGATGGGCTGGACCCTTCCGTGGGTCGGCTGGCTCCTGGCCAAGGGCGCGGTCAAGGTCGGGGTGGCCGGTGCGGCGGGCCTGGTCGGCGGCGTCGCCTGGTTGCGGCAGCAGCGCGGCCAGGGCGCGAAGCGCGAGGGCGGGGCCGGGCCGGACGGCGGCTGAGCGGACCGGCCGAGGCCGCCCCGGGTGCGGGCGGCCACGGCCGGCGCCTGATCCGGCGATTCCGGCTGATGGCGTCAGGGCGTCTGCTGTGAGGCGCAGATGATGTCACGGGCCGGGGCGTGGCCGGCCAGCAGGTAGTCCTCGACGGCGGTGCGCACGCAGGTGTCGGGGCCGGGGTACTGGCCGTGGTCGCCGTTGCCGGTGACGGTCACCAGACGGGAGCCGCGCAGCGCCCGGTGGGCGCCGAGCGCGGCCTCGTAGTAGGTGGCCGGGTCGTGGACCGAGTTGAGCATCAGGGTGGGCGGCAGGCCGGCGCCGGTCACCCGGACCCGGGGTGCGGTGGGCGCGGGCCAGCTCGCGCAGACCGTGGCGAAGGCGAGCGTGCGGGCGCCGACCAGGGGCCAGCGCGCCGTGTTCGCGGCACCCCGGGCGATCCAGTCGTCCGGATTCCTGCTCCACGCGGTGTCGTTGCACGTGACCGCGAAGAACTCGGCGAGGAACTCCGGGCTCAGGTACCGGCCGAAGACCAGGGCGGCCGTCGCACGGGCCTGCTGGTCCGCGTTCGGCCAGTCGTCCAGTGCGGTGAGCGCGGTGGCCAGCGCGGGGAAGCCGTCGGCCGCCTGGTAGATCGCCTGGATGGTGCCGTTGTCCAGCTGGTTGGGCCCGATGGTGAGGGCCCCTTCGACCAGCGGGTGGTCGTGCAGCACGGTCCGTCGCGCCTCCCAGCGGGCCTTGGCCTCGGCGGCGGTGGCACCGTAGTGGTACGTGCTGTCGCGCGCGGCGAGCCAGGGCAGGAAGTCCTCCTCGAAGCGCCGCTGGAAGCTCATCGGCTGGCCGAGCTGGAACGCCTCCCAGGTGCCCTCGAAGCCGATGTTGCTGTCCAGCACCATCCGTTCGACCCGCTGCGGGAAGAGCGTCGCGTAGTACGCGCCGATCATGGTGGCGTAGGACGGCCCGTAGTAGGAGATCCTGCGCTCGCCGAGCAGCGAGCGGAACAGGTCGATGTCCCGGGCGGTCTGCTCGGTGGTCAGGTACGGCAGCAGGCCGCCGCTGCGCTGCTCGCAGTCGGCCGCGAGCCTGCGGGAGTTGTCCACCACCCGGGCGGTCGCGGCGGGGGAGTCGTCCCGGAAGTCCCCGGCGAAGAAGTCCTGGAACTCCTGCGGGGTCTGGCAGTGCGCCTGGGTGCTGTGGCCGACCCCGCGCTGGTCGAAGCCCACGACGTCGTACGCCGCGCCCACGGAGGGTGCGCTCCGGACGAAGTCGGCCGGGCGCAGCAGGCCCTTGCCGCCGGGGCCGCCGGCCGCCATCAGCAGGGTGCCGATCCGCTTGGCGGGGCCGGTGGCGCGGTGGCGGGAGACGGCGATGGTGAGGTCCGGTCCGGCCGCGGGGTGGTGCCAGTCGCGGGGGACGGCCATCGTGGCGCAGTCCATCGACGGCGCCTCTGCGCAGGCCTGCCAGGCGAGTTGCTGCTGGGCGTAGTGGGCCGGGACGGGGGGCGTGCGGGTCTCGGCGGTGGTGGCGCCGGCGGCGGTGGCCGGGAGGGCGACGGCCGCGAGCAGGGCGGAGGTCAGGGCGGCGAGCGGGGCGCGCCGCCGGCGGGTGCTGCGTTCGCATGTGGTCACGGTGGTGATCCTGGCCGCCGGGGCGCCGGCGGGTCGATCCAGCACGCTCCAGTTCAGGGGGTGGTGCTGGGGACACCCCCCGGACGGCGGGGGCGGCCCCTTCTGTATGCGCGCGTGCCCCGGTGGGGGCCGGGGCACTGGGCGGTGAGGGGAGGTCAGTAGGCGGCGGTGAACCGGGTGCGGTGGTGGGCCGGGGTCTCGGCCTCGTCGAGCAGGGCGACGGCGAGGTCCTCCATGGAGATGGCCGAGGTGCCGTCGGCGTCGACCAGGAGTTCGTCGCGGCCGAGGCGGTAGCGGCCGGTGCGCTCGCCCGGCTCGAGCAGGGCGGCGGGGCTGAGGTAGGCCCAGTCGACCTCGGTGTCGAGGCGGTGGAGGTCGAGCTGCTCGTTGCAGGCGAGGGCGATGGGGAGCCAGGCGGGCGGGAAGTCCGGGTCGTCGACGACGGTGGCGCCGTCCCCGCCGGGCAGGGTGAGGCTGCCGGCACCCCCGACGACCAGGAGGCGGACGCCCGTCCCGGCCAGGCCGGCCAGCAGGCCCTTGGTGGCCGTGGCCAGTTCGGACTCGCTGCCGGGTGCCGGGCGGGTCGCGCTGATCACCGCGTCCTGGCCGGCGGCGAGGCGGGCGACGTCCTCCGGGTGGCGGGCGTCGCCGACCGCGATCGCGGCCGCCGCCGGGAGGCCGTGCGGCTTGGCCGGGTTGCGGACCACGGCGGTGACGCGGTGGCCGCGGGCGAGCGCCTCGGCGACCACGCGGCTGCCGACGTTCCCGGTTGCTCCGAAGACGGTGATGTTCATGGTGCTCTCCTTGGCGGGTGGGACTGTGGTTGTGACTGCGGGTGCGGGTGCGCGGTCAGGAGGCGTGCGGGCGTCCCGCCACCGGGGCCGCGGTCGGCTCGGGCCGGGCGGGCTGTGCGGCCTGCGGGGATTGCGCGGGCTGCGGGGATTGCGCTGGCTGTGCGCCGCGCGGCTTCTGGGTCTGGGCGGCGACCAGCGAGCCGAGCACGATCAGCGCCCCGAGCCCCTGGACGGGCGAGAGGTCCTGGCCGAGGGCGAGCCAGCCGAGGGCGGTGGCGACCACCGGGCTGAGCAGGCCGAGGAAGGCGACGGAGGTCGGCGGCAGTGCGCGGATCCCCCGGAACCACAGCGCGTACGCGATGGCGGCGCCGATCAGCGTGAGGTAGCCGTAGCCGAGCAGGTTGGCGCCGGTGAGGTGGGACGGCGGGGCGCCCTCGACGAGCAGGGCGACCGGGAGCAGCAGCAGGCCGCCCGCGGTGAGCTGCCAGCCGGTCGTGGCGAGCAGCGGGGCGGGGGAGGCCCAGCGCTTGGAGAGGACGACGCCGAGGGCCATCACCACCGCGCCGCCGAGCGCGGCGGCGACCCCGATGGCGTCCAGCTGGGCGTTGGACCGCAGGACCAGGAGGCTGACGCCGGCGATCCCGGCGATGCCGGACAGCACGGTCCGCAGCGTGAGCCGGTTGCCGAGCAGTCCGGCGGAGAGCCCGGCGGCGAGTAGCGGCTGGACGGCGCCGACGGTGGCCGCGACCCCGCCGGGGAGGCGGTAGGCGGCGATGAAGAGCAGGGCGAAGAAGGCGCCGATGTTGAGCGCGCCGAGGACGAGCGAGCGCCACCACCAGCTGCCCTGCGGCAGCCGCCGGGTGACGGCGACGAGGAGGAGCCCGGCGGGCAGGGCCCGCATCACCCCGGCGAGCAGCGGGCGGTCGGGCGGGAGCAGTTCCGTGGTGACGAGGTAGGTCGAGCCCCAGATGGCGGGGGCGAGAGCGGTCACCAGCACGATGGCGGTTCGATTCCTTAGCACTAAGCCAATGTATCTCAGCGCTAAGGTATCGCGTCCGTTCGAGTGCTGTGATGTATCTCACCGCTAAGTAATCCTCTAGGCTGAAGCGGTGGCAGATCATGTGGACCGACTGGTGAAGCAGTGGGGCGCCGAGCGCCCCGACCTGGACGTCTCCCCGATGGAGGTGATCGGACGCCTCAAGCGGCTGTCCCGGCTGGTCGAGGCCGAGCTGAAGCAGAACTTCGCCGGGCACGACCTGGACGCCCCCTCCTTCGACGTCCTCGCGACCCTGCGCCGCAGCGGCCCGCCCTACCGGCTCACGCCCACCGGGCTGATGCGCTCCGCGATGGTCACCTCCGGTGCCATCACCCAGCGGCTCGACCGGCTGGAGGCGCGGGGGCTGGTCACCCGCACCGCCAGCGGCTCCGACGGCCGCAGCCGGGAGGTCGCCCTCACCCCCGAGGGCTACGCCCTGGTCGACCGCGCCCTGCCCGACCACCTCGCCACCGAACGCCGCCTCCTGGCCGGTATCGACGAGGCGCAGACCGAGGCGCTGGTCGAGGTCCTGCGCACCCTGCTCGCCTCACTCGGCGACAGCCCGGACGAGCCCTGACAGCCCTGACTGCCCTGCCGGGCACCGGGTCGGGGAGCGGGCGCCCGCTACGGGTTGACCGCGACCGCCTTGAAGAAGGTGTAGTGGAACGTCCCGCCCTCCTGCGCCGTGCGCCGCAGCTCCTCGATGCCCCGGTCGAACTCGGCCGCCGTGGCGAGCCCGGCGGCGAGCGCGTCCGCGCGCACGGACTCGACCATGGTGATGAAGGTGCGCCGGGTGAAGCCCTCGACCAGCGCGGGGCGGCCGCCGTCCGCGTAGACGGTGCGCGGGCGGACCGCGACGTCCCCGAAGCCGGCCTCCGCCAGCAGCGGGTAGAGCCGCCGGCCGACCAGGCTGTCGCCGCCGGCCCCGGCCTGCAGCCGGACCAGGTGGCCGACGGCCGCCCGGGCGGCGGCGCTGTCCGGGTGGAAGAAGGCGGACCCGTGGTCGCCCTCGATCACCGTGATCGTGCCGCCCGGCCGCAGCACCCGCCGCAGGGCGGCCAGCGCCGCCGCGGGGTCCGCCAGGTGCTCCAGCACGAAGCAGACGAAGACGTGGTCGAAGGAGTCGTCGGCGAACGGCAGCTCGTGCAGGTCCCCGTGGTGCCAGACCGGCTGCGCACCGGGCGCCTGCGCCGCGACCCGGGCCCGCGCCTGGGCGAGCGAGTCGGCCGAGATGTCGGCCGCCGTGAGGTGAACCCCGGGGCTGGAGGCCAGCAGGTGCACCGTCTGCGCCCCGACCCCGCAGCCGGCCTCCAGCACCCGGCTGCCCGCCGGGTAGGAGGTGCCGGCGTGCAGCAGCTCCGCGAGGGTGTCCGCCTGGTCGCCGAGCCGCCGGGCCTCGGTGTCCGAGTAGCCGTGGACGTAGTCGCGGCCGGGCGCGCGGTCGGGGTCGTCCGCGGTCGTGGGCGAGGCGGTCGTGGGAGAAGTGGTCTGCGTGGTGGTCATGTCCCCACCCTGGCCCCGACAATGGACCGGTGAACAGGTCCAATCAGCAGCCCGACGACAGGTCCAAAGCGGCGGGCGCCGACTTCCTCCAGCTCGACACCGCCGAGGCCCCGCCCGGCGGGCTCGCCGACTGGCTCGCCCGGCGGCTGCGGCAGGCGATCGCGGACGGCCGACTGCCCGCGGGCGGCCGCCTGCCCGCCACCCGGGTCCTGGCCGACGAGCTGCGGGTCTCCCGGGGGGTCGTCACCGACGCCTACCGGCGGCTCACCGAGGAGGGCCAGATCGCCGGGCGCGGCCGGGGCGGCACCGTCGTGGTCGCCCAGTCGGCCCAGCCCGTCCAGCCCGTCAAATCCGGGCGGTCGGCTCAGGAGGCCCAGCAGCCCCGGCCGCCCCGGCCGCCCCGGCCACCCCGTCCGGCCGACCGGTCCCTGTTCGACACCGACCCCGTCCCCGAGAGCTTCGACGCACTGCGCGCCGCCCCCGCCCGGATCGACCTCTCACCCGGCCGGCCCGACCTCGCCGCCTTCCCCCGCGCCGCCTGGCTGCGCGCCGAACGCGCCGTCCTCGACGGCCTGTCCCCGCACGACCTCGGCTACGGGGACCCGCGCGGCACACCCGCGCTGCGCCTGGCCGTGACCCACTGGCTGGCCCGCTACCGGGGCATCCGGGTCGACCCGCAGGACGTCCTGATCGTCGCCGGCACCGCACAGGCCCTCGCCCTGCTCGGCCAGGCGTTCGGCCAGGACGGCATCTCCGAGGTCGCGGTAGAGGACCCGGGCTCGCTCGGGGTCCGCCAGCACCTCGGCCACTGGCTCACCGCCACCCCGCCCGTCCCGGTCGACGCCGAGGGCATCCGGGTCGACGCGCTGCGCGCCACCGGGGCCCCGGCCGTGCTGCTCACCCCCGCCCACCAGTTCCCGACCGGCGTGGTGCTCGGCGGCGGCCGGCGCCGCGAACTGCTCCGCTGGGCCGCCGAGGGCGGTCTGGTCATCGAGGACGACTACGACGCCGAACACCGCTACGACCGGCCCCCGGTGCCCGCGCTGCACTCAGCCGTCCCCGACCAGGTCTGCTACACGGGCAGCATCTCCAAGCTGCTCGCCCCCGCCCTGCGGACCGGCTGGCTGCTCGCCCCGCCCCGCTACCGGGAGGCCGTCCTCGCGGCCAAGCGCTTCGCCGACCTGGGCAACGCGGTGCTGCCGCAGCTGGTCCTGGCCCGGCTGATGGAGTCCGGCGAGCTGGAGCGGCACCTGCGGCTGCTGCGCCGCCGCCACCGGCGCCGCCGGGACGCGATGATCACCGCGATCGGCGCCGAGCTGCCGGGCGCGGCCGTGCACGGCGCGGCCGCCGGGCTGCACCTGATGGTCACCTTTCCGGGCGGTCTGCGCTGCTCCGACACCGAACTCGCCACGGCCGCACTGGCCGGCGGGGTGAAGGTGCAGCCGCTCTCCTGGCACGCCCGGCTGCCGCACCCGCCGGGTCTGGTCCTCGGGTACGCGGCGGGCACGCCGGGCGAGATCGCCGAGGGGGTGGCGGTACTCGGCCGACTGGTGCGCGGAGCGGGGTGAGCGGCGCGGGGTGCGCGGAGCGGGGTGAGCGGGCTTGGGTGAGCAGGGCGGGGTGAGCAGGGCGGGGTGAGCAGGGCGGCCGCCGGGACGGGCTTCGGCGGCGGGCCGAGTTGGGACCTTCGGGCTGCCGGGGCGCGCGGGCCCCGATAGCCTGGCGCAGCGAACCCGACCCCGCCCTCCGGGAGGCCCCGTGCTCTGGCTCCGGCGGATCGCCCCCGTCGCGGCGCTCGGCCTGCTGCTGGCCGCCCTGTGCACGTCGCCGCCCGAAGCGGTGCGCACGCCCCTGCAGCCGCCGACCTCCGCGGAGAGGACACCGCCCGTGACCGCACCGGAGTCGATACCGGGCGCCAACCCGGACACCGCGCCGGGCACCACCCCGGCCACCACCGCGGACTCCCGGCTGCTCGCCGGCCGGCGGATCGTCTACTCCTACCCGGGCCCGACCCCGCCGCCCGAACTGCTCCAGGCCATCCGTGAGGGCCGCGCCGCCGGGGTGATCCTGTTCGGCGAGAACGTCACCGGCCCGGACCAGATCCTGGCCGCCGTCGCACAGTTGCGCGAGGCGGCGGCGCAGTCCCCGACCGGGGCGCCGCTGCTGTTGATGACCGACCAGGAGGGCGGCAAGGTCCGCCGGCTGCCCGGCGCGCCCGAGCTCTCGGCCCGCCGGACCGGCCGGTCCGCGCACCCGGTCGCCGAGGCGGCCCGGTCGGGTGCCGGAGCCGGCCGCACCCTCGCGGACATCGGGCTGAACGTCAACCTCGCTCCCGTCCTCGACGTCTACGACACCGCCGACAACTTCATCGACCACCACGAGCGCTCCTACGGACAGGACCCTTCCACCGTCGCCGAGTTGGGCGCCAGCTTCCTCACCGCCCAGCAGGACCTCCAGGTCGCGGCGACGGCCAAGCACTTCCCCGGTCTCGGCAGCGCCGCCCGCGACCAGAACACCGACGAGCAGCCGGTCACCCTGCCGGTGCCGCTCGCCGAGCTCCGCGCCCGCGGCGAGGAGCCGTACCGGGCCGCGATCGGTGCCGGTGTCCGGCTGGTGATGGCCTCCTGGGCGGTCTACCCGGCCCTCGACGCGGCGCGTCCGGCGGGCCTGTCGCCCGTGGTGGTGCAGGGCGAGCTGCGGGAGCGCCTCGGCTTCCAGGGCGTCACCGTCACCGACGCGCTGGAGGCGAAGGCGCTGGCCTCGTACGGGGGGACGGGACCGCGCGCACTGGCCGCCGCCGACGCCGGGATGGACCTGCTGCTCTGCTCGGCCCGTGACGTCCAGCAGGGCGAGGAGGCCGCCGCCGCCCTCGCCGAGGCCCTGGACAGCGGCCGCCTGGACCGCACGGCGTTCACCGAGGCCCTCCAGCGGGTCGACGAACTCCGCTCCGGGCTGCGGTAGTTCGCGCCAAAGCTTCAAAGCTGGCCAGAGCGGGTCAAGACGGTCAGCGGGCGGTCGCGCCGTCGAGCAGGGTGCGCAGGTCCAGGATCCGGTAGCCGCGGGCGCCCACGGCATCGAGGATCAGCGGCAGGGCCTGCGCGTCCAGGCACGGTCCCTCCTGGTCGGACACGCCGACGTGGAGCTGGAGGATCCCGCCGGGGACGAGGGCGGCGAGGGCCCGGTCGACGGCCTTCCGGACGGTCATGCCACCCTCCTCGCCGAGATAGCCGTTGGTGTCCGCGGTGAACTCGATGTCGGCGAAGCCCAGGGCGTTGACGTCCGCGATGCCCTGCGGGGTGGTCTCGCTGTACGGGAAGCGGAAGAACGGCAGCGGCTCGGCGCCGGAGGCCGTACGGATCGCCGCGTCCGCGCGCAGCACCTCGGCGCGGGCCTGCTGCGGGCCGAGCCCGTCGAACCGCGGATGGCTGTAGGAGTGGTTGCCGAGCCCGTGGCCGGCGGCGGCCATCGCCCGCACCGCGTCCGGGTGCTGCTCGGCGTACTGCCCGGTGGGGAAGAAGGTGGCCGGGGCCGACCGCTCCCGCAGCACCGCCAGGACGGTGTCCAACCCGGTGTCGTCCCAGGCCGCGTTGAAGGTCAGCGCCATCACCCGCTCATCCGTGGGGATCCGCCGGATCTCGTCGCCGAGCAGGTACGGGGGCGGCGCGGCGGCGGCCACCAGGGCCAGGACGGCGGCGGCGACGGCGAGGATGCGCTTCACACCGCGTCCAACGCGCCCGCCCGCGCGGCGGATACCCGCCGACCGGGGGAGCGCGGGCCGGGAGGGGAGCGCGGGCCGGGCGGCGGCGGGCGCGGCGCCGGGGGTGTCCGCCGGCCGGGAGCCGGGGGAGCCGCGCGCTGCTCCGCCGGTATCGAGCGGACAGGACCTAGACTGGCGCCCGGGGAGACCAGGGGGAGTGGTGACGGGTGGGCAGGTTTCAGGACTGGCGTGAGCGGCGGGCGAGGGCAAGGGCCGATCGGGTGCCGGTGGCTCCGTTTCTCGTCGAGGAGACGGTCGACGGCATCGCCGTGGAGGTCAGAGCGCACCGCGCGGGCGGCCCGGCGCTAGCGACCGCCGAAGGGGTCCGGCTGCTACGGCTGCTGGTGCGGGCCGCGTTCGACGACCACGGGCTGCCGGTGACCGTCACGGGCGACTCCGCCACGGACGGGCAGGGCCGGCAGTACAGCCTGCTCACGGTGATGGAGGCGGCCCGCGCGGCGGATCTCGCGGGCGAGGACTGGGGGGTTGTGGTCACCGCCGAGGTGGCCGAGCTGGTGCGGGAGGTGACCGGCCCGTCGGCGCTGGAGCGACTCCCGACGGAGGAACTCCTCGGCCGGATCCACCCGTTGGTGGTCGACGCCGCGAACCTGCCGGTTCTGGAGGCCGCCGTCCATGCGCCGTTCGTGGCGCCCGGGTTCCACGAGTTCCTGGCGGTGGAGGCCCCGCAGGGCATGCAGACCCTCTCCCGGGCGGACGAGGAGCGGTTGGGGGATCCGGTCGGGCTGCGCTTCCAGGCGCGCAACAACCTGCGCGGCCTGCTGATCGAGCGCCACGAGGTGGTCCGGGACCAGGACGGCACCCGCTTCGACGTGGTGTCCGGCAGTTCGATGTTCACCGCCGGCCGGATGACCTACCTGGACGACCTGGTCGACGAGTTGACGGGCCTGCCGCTCGGCCCGGAGGGGGCGGTGTTCGCCTTCCCGTCCCGATACGAGCTCGCCTTCCACGCGATCCGCGGCCGCAGCCTCTACCCCAGCCTCGCCGCCCTGGCCCGCTGGGCCCGGACCAGGTACGCCGAGGTCCCGGACGGTCTGAGCCCGCATCTGCACTGGTGGCTGCCCGGCGAGGTGATCCGGTTGACGGACTATCAGGACGGTGAGTACGTGCTGCGGATCGCCCATGAGTTCAAGGCCGTCCTGGAGGGGCTGGAGACCACTCCCGGGCGCTGAGGGCGGCGGGGGCGGAGCGTTGACCGGTGGCGCGGGGGCGTAGGCCGGTGGCGTTGACCGGCGCGGATCGCTGGCCTGGTGGCGGGCCTGTCGGCGGCCGTGAACCTGGTGCGGGTCGCGGACCTGACGGAGGGTCTGATCACGCCATCGAAGGTCGATTTCCGGTCCGCTGAGGGATTCAGGCGGAGATCGTCGCCTGGGCATTCGAATCGCATGACAGAGTTCGTGGCGCCACATGTGAAATTTCACATGTGGCGTTACATAGATGACTGAAGGAGTACTCCGATGAACCGAATCGCCCTGATCGCGGCGGGCGCTGCCGGCGCCGCCGCCCTGCTTGCCGTCCCCGTCGAGGCCGGTGCCGCCACCACCACCGCCACCACCACGGTGACCTGCGGTGCCTCCGGCCTGCAGGCCGGCCTGATGACCAAGGTCTGTGCCGAGGTCACCGGTGACAGCGTCCAGCTGTACGGCCAGATCAGCCTGGCCGGTCCGCCGAGCCCGGGCACCCCGTGGCCGCAGACCCAGGAGCTCCTCACCGGCCTCTCCGGCCAGGTGGTCGGCGGCGCCTCGCTCGGTTCGGTCAGCGGGCGCACCCTGTTCACGGCCTCGACCGTGCGCGTCAACGGCGTCGGCGGCACCGTGCCGTGCGGCTCCACCGTGCACGGCAGCTTCAGCGTCGCCACCTACCCGTGGGGCCCGGTGCCGGTGACCGTCGACGTGCCGGTGGTCTGCTGACCTCTGTCCACGGGACCAGCCCGGTCCGGGAGTTGTGCGCGACACTCCCGGGCCGGCTGAGGCGGTCGCCTGGTCGCCCGCCCTGTCCGTCCCCGCCGGGTGCGACCCGGGCGGGACGGGCAGGGCGGTGCGCGTGCCGGTCCGGCCAGTGCCGGGGCCGGTGGAGCCGCCCCGGCGCGTCCGCGGCCGGCGCCCCGGGTACGGTTGACCGGCACACGACCGTACCGGGGGGTAACGATGATCATGCATGTGCGCACCCGCAAGCGCGCCGCCGGGGCCCTGGCCCTGCTGGCGGCCCTGCTGCTCACCGCCTGCGGCAGCCGTGCCGCGCCCTCGGGGGACGCGGGCGGGCCCGACGGGGACGGCTCCGCGGTCACCGACACCGCCGAGATCCCCTGGACCACGGTCAGCCCCACGACCATCACCGCGGTCCGCACCACCGACGGCGGCCGCGGCCTGGTCGTGGACTTCCCCGTCGCCTCCGGCGCGCCGAACTGCGCGCGCGGACTGAAGGGCGAGGTCCGGTCGGTCGAGCGCGGCACCGTCTTCGTCCAGATCACCTACGAGACCCGCTCCATGGACCGCCGCTCCGGCTGCACCCAGTCCGAGCCCAGCAACATCGGTGTCCCGCTGCCCGGGCCGCTCGGCGACCAGCTGGTCAGCGTCGACAACAGCCACGTCTACACCGTCCGGGGCGCCACCCCGCCGGCCCTGCGGGAGTGCGGCCAGGGCGGCTGCGACCCGGCTCCCACCGGCTGTACCGACGAGGCCTACGGCAGGGCCGCGGCCGGCGCCGACACGCCGAAGCACAGCACCTGGCGGGCACGCGGCTGCGACGGGCGCTGGCTCGTCCTGGACATCTCCTCCCCCACCGGGCCGGCCTGCGGAGACGCCGGTCCGGGCTGCGACAGCCACCCGCGCAGCCAGCGCTGGTTCTACCGCTTCCAGCCCACCGGCTGGTCGGTGATCACCACCTCCGGTGAGCCCGGTTGCGCGGCGGTCCAGCGGGCCGAGCCGCAGTTCCCCACCGCCCTGTGCGCCAAGCTCCCGGCACCCGGCGCCCCGGATCCGACCTCCTCGGGCAGCCCGAAGCCGTGACGGCCCCCGGGGCGGGGGGTGCGGGGTCGGGGCGGGTCGTGACGACTTGAAGAATTCTTCATCTGCATGGATGATGCTCCCCGGCCGCGCGGGCGCGACCAACAGGCCGGCAGGCGCGGACGGGCCCGCACCGGAGCGGCGGAGAGACCAGGAAGAGGGCGGATGATGCCGGTCCCGCTGTACCAGGCCAAGGCGGAGTTCTTCCGCACCCTCGGGCACCCGGTGCGGATCCGCGTCCTGGAGCTGCTCCAGGACGGGCCCCGGCCGGTGCGCGAGCTGCTGGCGGCGATCGAGATCGAGCCGTCCAGCCTCTCCCAGCAGCTCGCCGTGCTGCGCCGCACCCGGCTGGTCACCGCCACCCGCGAGGGGAACACCGTGGTGTACGCGCTGAGCACGCCCGACGTCGCCGAGCTGCTGCGTGCCGCCCGCCGCATCCTCACCGAGCTGATCACCGACCAGGGCGCCCTGCTCGCCGAGCTGCGGGCGCCCGGTGCCCAGACGGCAAGCGCATGAGCACCGGGCGCCCCGGCGAGCCCGGTTCCACCGAAGGAGTCCCGACCGTGACCGACGGCATCAGCGACGAGAGGAGCAGGCGTAGGGCCATGCTCGTCCGCGCGGGCATCTACATCTTCGCCACGCACCTGTTCGCGGGCTTCGTCATCCTGCTGTTCACCCTCGGGGACCGGCACTGAGGTAGCGGTGGGTGGTGCTGGTCCACGCCAGGACGCCGTCGACCAGCTCCCTGGTCCCGTCGAGGTACCACTGCCCGGCCGGGTGGTCGAGCAGAAGTCGTCGGCGCAGCGTCCCGCTCTCCTCGCGCAGGCGGGCGATCCGGTCGCGGACCGTCCGGGCCGCCTGGCGGCGGGTGCAGCCGCGCACGCGCTGCACGGTCAGCACGGTGTTGAAGGCCGCCGCGGGCTGCAACTCCTCGCGCTCCAGCGAGTAGAGGTCGTTGATCAGCGTCGCGGCGTCGGCGGTGTGCGCGCGGAGCCGGTGCAGCGCGGGCTCGGCGTGCAGCCGGGCCGGGGCGTCCCCGCCGTGGACCCGCTCCAGTATGTTCATGAACGGGTAGAGGCAGCTGGCGTGGCGCCGCAGCCGCATGGTCTCGGCGAGACCGGGGGCGGTGCCCTCGGCCCGGTGGGTGCTCTCGGTGAGGAAGGTCTCCAGACACGCGCGCCACTCGCGGGCGGCCCGGGCGCGCCAGGCGGGGGACATTGGTTCGGCCTGGCGGTGCCAGAGCTCCTGCCAGGCGTCGAGCAGGCCGGGGGCGGGCGGGGTCTGCGCCGGAAGGGCCCCCGGGACGTGCAGGGCCTGCACCGGTAGGGCGTGCGGGGCCTGCCGGTCCAGGACGGAGAGCAGCGGGTCGACGATGGCGCGGGCCTGGGCGGGCCGGTGCCCGGGCGGGCCGTCGAAGCGGTCGTCGAGGATGGTGAACCAGCCCAGGACGTCGACCAGCAGGTCGAGTTCGGCGCCACGGGCCCGGGGGTAGGCGTGGCCGATCAGCCTGGGCAGGGCGTAGGCCTGGTAGCGGGGCAGCTCGGCGGCGGTGAGCAGGTCGTGGCCGAGGATCCAGCCGGCGTGCCGGGCGGTGGCGGTGCGCAGTTCGTCCGGCCGGCGGGCGGCCTCCGGGGCCGGCGGTTCGGACCCGGGCGCGGCGGATCCGCCCGGCACGGGGCAGGCCGGGCGGGCGGTGGCGGTGGCGGTGGCGGTGGCGCGGCTCGTCGCGGTGTCGCGGTTCGTCGCGATGGCGCGGACGGGCGCGGGGGAGGCGGGCGGCCGGGTGTCGCTCCCGCGCGGGGCGAGCCGCACGTGCAGGCCCTGGGCCTGAACGGTGGTCCAGACCACCTCGCGGGCCCGGGCGCCGGGGACGGCCGTCGGCCGCCAGCGGCGCAGGATCGCGGCGGCCGCCACGGTCAGCTCCGCCCAGGCGAAGGCCTCGCCGATGCACTTGTGCTTGCCCGCCCCGAAGGGCAGGAACGACTGCCGCCCGGCGGTGGCCGCCTCGCCGTCCTCGCGACGGCGGTCGGGGTCGAAGCGCAGCGGTTCGGGGTGCAGCGCCGGGTCGCGGTGCAACGCGGTGAGGCTGTACAGCAGCTCGGTGCCGGCCGGGATCCGGTACCGGCCGAGCTCGACGGGCACGCTCGCGGTCCGCATCAGGAAGGCGTTCGGCGCGTGCAGCCGCAGCACCTCGCGGGTGACGCTGCGGGTGTAGCCGAGCCTGGCGAGAGCCTCCGGGGTGGGCACCGTCCCGGCCGGCAGGTGCTCGTCCAGCTCGGCGAGGATGCGGGCCTCCACCTGCGGGTGGCGCAACAGTTCGTCGAACAGCCAGGTGAGGGTGGTGGAGACGGTCTCGGTCCCGGCGCCGAACATGGTGATCGCCTCGGAGCGGACGTCGGCCGCGGTCGGCGCCCGTCCGGTGGCGGGGTCGGTGGCGGCGCGCAGCAGCGCGGGCAGGGTGCCGGTCGAGGCACCCGACCGGGCGCCGCCCCTGACCGCCTGGTCGACCACCCGGTTGAGCGCCCGGACGGCGGCGTCGAAGCGCCGGTTGACCGGCAGGGGCAGCCGGGCGAGCACGGGGTGCGGGTAGAGCGACTGGACGATCTGGCCCTTCACCAGGTCGGGAAGGGCCCGGTGGAAGGCCAGGGCGGCGTCCTCGCCGAGTCGGGCGTCGAAGAGTGCGCGGGTGACGATCTCCAGCGCGAGGTGGTTCATCTCCTTGGCCACGTCGAGGACCTGGCCGGGCCGCCAGCGCCCGGCGCGCTCCTCGGTGACCTGGTGCATCACCGCGAGGTACTCGGCCATCCGGTCCGGGCCGAAGGCGGGTTGGAGGATCCGGCGGCGGTCGCGGTGGGCCACGCCCTCGGACATCAGCAGGCCGTCGCCGAACGCCGTCTTCAGGGTGTCCTGGACGGCGCCGCGCGGGCAGTCGTGGGCGAGCGCGACGAGCAGGGTGTGCACCAGGGCCGGATCCGTCACCACGCAGACGGTGCGGGGTCCGAGCCGGATCCGCACCACGCCGCCGTACCGGGAGAGCGAGCCGAGGAAGCCCAGCGGGTCGCGCAGCAGCGCGGGGGCGTGGCCGAGGCCGGGCAGTGCCCCCGGTGCGAGCGGGGGGACGGCGGACGGGGTGCCCGGGAAGGGGGCCCCGGGCGGGGTGCTTCGCGGCGCCGTGGTTCGCGGCGCCGTGGTTCGCGGCGCCGTGGTTCGCGGTGCAGTGGTTCTCGGCAGTGGGGTTCTGGGCATGGCGCTTCTCGGCGGGGCGGTTCTGGGCGGAGTGGTTGCGGGTGGAGTGGCTCGGGGGCAGACGGCGCCCGGGGAAACGATTGGTCTACGCGTCTCGGTCGTCAGGACCATGACATCACCTCTCACCAGATGGGACAGCGCGGCGGTACCGCCGGATGCGCCGTCGCGGCAGCCGGAAGGCGGTGCCCCGTCAGCGCGGAACCCCGCGCGCGCCGCTGCCGGAGGGCGCACGCCCTGGGAAACGCGCCGGTCCGGCGAGCGTTCCGCCACACCCGGACGGATCACCCCATCGGTGGATCGGTCGCGGGCGGGTGGCGGTAGCGCGAGTGGCGGTCGGGGCGCGGGTAGCGGTCGGCGGGGTGGTGGTCGGCGGGGTGGCGGCGGGCTGGGTGGTCGTGCGGGGCGGCCGGGGTGGCGGCGGGTCAGGAGGTCTGACGGGTCGGAGGGTCTTTCGGCCCTCGGCCGCAAGGCCCGACCGGGTCCAGCATGGTGCGGAACGAAGGAGGATCCCGATGCCCCGTCCGCACCACCGGTCCGTACTACCGGTCCGCCCCCGAGCCGCGTGCGGCCGCGGGCCGGCGCCGGTGCGGGAGGACCCTCGTACCGGCCGACCCCGGTGCGGCCCGGGCCGGTTCGCGGCCGCCGAGCCGGTGGCCACTACGGCTTGATCACGCCGGTAGCCGACGCCCGTTGATGGGCAGGAATCGAGCAGCGGCACCGGACGGGGGACACCACCCGTGCACGACCTGTTCACGACCTGACGACGGGCACACGCACAAGACGGGAACTGGGACCATGGACTGCGAAGAAGTCATGCTGACCGTCCGGATCACCGCCGCCGAGCGGGCGCTGCTGCGCGCACTGGCGCGTGGTCACAACAGGGACGTGTCCGACGTGGCGGCGGACGGCCTGCTGGACGTGATCCCCGCGCTGTACGCCGACGCGGGCGCGCTGCGACTGTCACGGGTCCTCGCCAGACCGGCGCCGTGCGCCGTCACGCTGTGGCTGCCCGAGCCGGTGGCCGAACTGCTGCCGCTGGTCGGCGATCGGGTCACCCGGACCAGCGGCCTGCCGACCGGTCCCGCCAGTGGTGCGCTCGCCGCCGCACTGAGGCTCTGGCTGGCCGGGGACCCTGCTCGGCTGGCGGCCTCGCTCGCGCGGCTGCACGGCCCGCTCGCCGGGGCGGGTGCCCCGGTGGCCGGGACCGCCCCGGCCGTCGGGGTGGCGGCCTGACACCGGCGGTCGCCGGCGGTTCCCTCTGCGGATGAGCGGCCGCGGCAGGGCGGGTGACGCGGCGTCGCCCACCGGCGGTAGGGGCCTGAATCGCCGTGTCCGGGCCCGGGGGGAGCGGGCGGCGGGCTGTGCCCGCCACGGTGCCGGCGGAGGCGTCCACGGACCCGGCCGCCGGTGCGCTGCGCACACCGCCAGGAGCGCGCCGGGAACGCCGTCACGAGCAAGCTGACGATTTTCGCAAGATGTTTCTGTTATTGCCTCCGGTCGGATGCGCTCTCCGGGGTGTCGGAAGGCCTGGCCGCCACGCTGTGTGGCGCTCGGGCCGTCGCACTCGGAGAGGAATAGCGCATGGGACACCGGAGTGCAGAGCGCCGAAAGCGGCGCGGGAGGACGGGACGCCGGACGGCGCTCCTGGCGGTCGCCGTGGCGGCCGGACTGGTCGCCGGTGCGCTGGGCATCGAGACGGCACTCGACCCGGCCGCCGACCGGACCAGTTCCACGGCGGCGGTGGCCGGTTCGGCCGACCGGGCGGAGGCGGGCACGGTCGGAGCGGCCACCGATGACGGCGATCCCGGTGTGACCGGGACGGCCGAGGGCGCGACCAGGGCGCCCGCGCCGCAGCGCGAGAAGAAGGCCGCGCCGCTGAAGGAGATACCCAAGGACCAGCCGGAGCGCGGCCTGGTCTACGCCGGTCTGACGCTGCCGACCGGCGACCGCTGCGCGGGCTCGCTGGAGGTGCCGGGCGGGGAGCTGTGCAGCCACGGCCCGGACGCGCCGCCCAAGGACGTGGACATCCACAAGGACGTCGCGCCGGTGGCCGCCGCGGCCGCCCAGGTGCCCGCTCTGACACCTCCGGCTGACGCCCAACCGCCCGCCGCCGCCGACCTGTTGAAGGGTGCGGCGCCGGTCCTGGACGCGGCCCAGAAGGCGCTGCTCGGGGACGCCGGGGCAGCCGCCGGATCGCCCGCGGCGCCCGCCGCCGCGCCCGCCGCCGGGTCCGGGGTGGTCTGCGAGGGCGACGGCACCAGCGGGAACCGGGTCCAGGTGGTGTACGTCCACGGGCCCGGCAACGACCGGTTCGCCCAGTACCTCGCCTCGTTCAAGAAGTGGGCGGCGGACGTCGACGTCATCTACAACGCCAGCGCCCAGGAGACCGGCGGCGTCCGGCACGTCCGGTTCGTGACCGAACCCGACTGCTCCGCCTCCGTGTTGAACGTGCAGGTCTCCGACTCCGAGATCCAGGACTTCAACGCGAGCAACCGCGCGGTGGCCGCCCAGGGGTTCAACCGCAAGGACCGCAAGTACATGATGTTCACCGATGCCAAGGTGTACTGCGGCATCGGGACCTTCGCCGGTGACGAGCGGCCCGGCCAGGACAACCTGAGCAACTTCGGCCCCTCGTACGGCCGTACCGACTCCGGCTGCTGGGGCGGGCACACCGCCGCGCACGAACTCGGCCACAACCTGGGCGCGGTGAGCAACAGCGCGCCCAACTCCAGCAAGGGCGGCCACTGCGTCGACGAGTGGGACCTGATGTGCTACTCGGACACCCCCTACTACCCGGCGATGAAGACGGTCTGCCCGGACAACGCGAGTGACGCCCGGCTCGACTGCCACCACGACGACTACTACAACACCTCGCCCGCGGCCGGCAGTTACCTGGCCACGCACTGGAACGTCGCCAGCAACCGCTTCCTGATCGCAGGCGGCGGCACCGGGCCGAACCCGAGCCCCACGCCGACCGCGAGCCCGACGGCGACGAACACCCCCTCGCCGACGGCCTCGCCCACCCGCACCCCGTCGCCGACCGCCTCGCCGACGGCCTCCCCCAGCCCGACCGCGACCTCCAGCACCTCGCCGACGGCCTCGCCGACCGCCTCGCCCACCGCGACGACGAGCCCGACCGCGACCCCCACCGGCTCGCCGAGCCCCACCTCCGGCACCGGGGCCACCGGGCCTGATGTGACGGCCAGTCAGGTCACCCCGAACTCCGTCGTGCTGAGCTGGCCGGCCGTCCCCGCGGCCACCGGCTACGACGTGCTGCTGAACGGCCAGGCCATCGGCACGGTGAAGGCCACCACCGTCGGCGTGGTCCGGCTTGCCCCCGGTACCGCCTACACCGTCGCGATCGCCGTCCGCGACGCCGCCGGCGCGGTGTCCAAGCCCGGCCGCCCGGCGACCTTCCACACCCTGGCCGACGCGGGCCGCCCGCAGACCGGCTCCCGCTACACGATGGTGAACGGCCTCACCGGCCAGGCCGCCGACCTGTGGGGCAGCTCGCTCAACAACGGCACCGTGGCGATCGCCTACCAGCGCACCGGGTACGCCAACCAGAAGTGGAGCTTCGAGGACGCGGGCAACGGCGCGCTGCGGATCAAGTCCGTGCGCTCCGACAAGTGCCTCCAGCTGGGCGGCGACCCGGTGGCCGGCCAGTACCTCGCGCAGCAGCCCTGCTCCGGTTCGGCCGCCCAGAAGTGGCAGCTGACCCCGTCGGGCGGCGGGTTCACCATCACCGCCGAGGGCTCGACCCTGGTCCTGGGCGTCAGCAGCCGCTGGTACTACGGCGGTTGGCTGCTGGAGCTGCAGAAGCCCAACGGCCAGGCCTACCAGTCCTGGTCGCTGCAGAAGACCTCCTGACCCACCGCGGCACCCGAGGGTGCGGGCCGTCGTCGCAAACTGCGGCGGCGGCCCGTACCCGCTACCCCCCACGAGGAGCCCCCACCATGCGTACCCGTCCGTTCGGCACCCTGGCCGTCCTCGCTCTGGCGGGGGCGGCCGTCCTGGCGCCCGTCGTGCCCGCCGCCGCCCACGGCGACACCGTCCACCTGGAGGTGGCCGGCCAGGACGGCGGGCACATCACCACCGTGGCCACCTGGGAGAACGACCACGACCCCGTCACCGAGGAGTTCGCCGGGACACTCGCCGCCACCTCCGCGGACGGGCGCTCGGCCGGCCCGTGGCGGCTGGTCGCCGTCCCCGGCCGCCCCGGGTCGTACACCACCCGGGAGATCCTGCCGGCCGGCCACTGGCGGATCACGGTGGACTGCGCGTTCCCCTCGCTGGGCCACGGCGAGCGCGAACTCGACGTCGAGGCGACCGCCATCTCGGACCCGACGCTGCCGGTGCCCGGCTCGGCCGCCACACCGACCCTCGGCCCGACCCTCTCCCCGGCGCCGTCCGCCACGCCGTCCGCCACGCCGTCCGCCACGCCGTCCGCCTCGTCTGGCGCCTCGCCGTCCGTGGCCGCCGCGGCGACGCTCGCGGGCGGGTCCGCGGACGGATCCGGCGGCGGGTCCGACAGCGGGTCCGACGCGGCCACCTGGGCCGCCATCGCCACTGCGGTCGCCGCCGTGCTCCTGGTCGCCGCCGGCTACTGGCTCCGCCGCGGCACCCCCCGCCCCGGCGCCCGCCTGCGCTGATCCGCCCCGGCGGGGAACCGTCGGGCCCGAACCACCGTCCCCACTGTCACCGGACGCCACCAGGGCGTCCGGCCGACCGCAAGGGAGCACGCGCGTATGAAGAAGGTCCTGATCACCGGTGGCGCGGGATTCATCGGGAGCACCGTCGCGTCGGCACTGCTGGACCAGGGCATCACACCGGTCGTCCTCGACGACCTCTCCAAGGGCCGTGCCGAGTTCGTCGAGGACCGGATCTTCTACCAGGGCGACATCGCCGACCCGGCGCTCCTCGACCGCGTCTTCGCCGAACACCCCGACATCGACGCCGCCGTGCACTGCGCCGCGAAGATCGTCGTACCGGAGTCCGTCGCCAGGCCGCTGTACTACTACCGCGAGAACGTGGCCAAGACCGTCGACCTGCTGGACTCCCTCCAGCGCAACGGCTGCACCCGCGTCGTCTTCAGCAGCTCCGCCTCCATCTACGCCCCCACCCCGGACGCCCGGGTCGACGAGACCTGCCCGGTCGACGCCAACAGCCCCTACGCCCGCACCAAGCAGATGATGGAGCAGGTCCTCCAGGACTGGACCCGCGCCGAGGGCGCCGAGGCGATCCGCGTCATCGCGCTGCGCTACTTCAACCCCATCGGCGCCGACCCGCAGCTGCGCACCGGCCTCCAGGACCTCAACCCCACCCACGCCCTGGGCAAGCTGATCGAGGCCCACACCACCGGTGCGCCGTTCACCGTCACCGGCGTCGACTGGGCGACCCGGGACGGCTCCGGCATCCGCGACTACATCCACGTCCAGGACCTCGCCGAGGCGCACGTCGCCGCGCTGACCCGCTTCGACCAGGTCGTCGAGCCCGCCGCCGAGGACCGCTACCGCGTCATCAACGTCGGCACCGGCGAGGGCACCACCGTCCGCGAACTCGTCGCCGCCTTCGAACAGGCCGTCGGCACCCGCCTCGACGTCCGCGAGGCCGCCCCGCGCCCGGGCGACGTCATCGGCTGCTACACCTCCGTCGACACCGCCCGCGACCTCCTCGGCTGGACCGCCCGCCGCACCATCGCCGAGGGCGTCACCGACGCCCTCACCTGGCGCGCCAAGTGGGCCGCGCACCTCGGCACCACCATCTGACCCCCCGCCCGCCCCACCCGGTGGGCCCGCTCACAGGCCCACCGGGGCGGGACCCGGCCCGGTGGTCAGTCGCAGACCATTCGGTTCATGGAGCGGCCGAGCACCATGCCGAAGCCGGTGCCGCGTTCGCGCTGGCGCCGGACCACGTAGCGGCCGGGGGCGATGCCGGTGGCGCCGTGTTCGGGGTGGATCAGATAGGCGACGGCGGTCGCGTCGATCAGACCGAGCGCCAGGCCGGTCGGATCGTGGATGGCGTCGGTCCACCGGCAGGCGCCCGGATCGGCGACCAGCGAGTGGGGGTTGCCGCCCCCGGCGCTGCGCAGCAGTTCGAGGCCGGCGGCGGGCACGTCGAGCCAGCGGCTGTAGCCGAACGGGGTGAGGGTGACGGTCTCCAGGAAGGACTGCGGGATGACGATCAGATCGCCCTGGGCCTGGAGCCCGGCCACCACGGGGACGGCCACCTCGCGTTCCAGGTGATCGAGGACGTCCAGTCCGGTGAGGGCGGTGAGGTCGGCGAGGGTCAGGACGTCGTCGGTGCTGATGGGCATGCGAATCACCTCGGGATGTGATGGGCCGGGAGGGCCGGAACGGTGTGAAGGGGAGGGCGGCACGAACGCTCAGGTGCGACGGACCAGTTGCGCGTACTGCCGGCCGCTCAGGCCGTAGGACCAGCCGGCCGCCGCCAGCGGGTCGTCGAGGTACGGGGGCACGCTCAGGCCGTAGCGGCGCCGCCGCCCGTCCGGCTCGACCGAGCCGTTGACGGCCAGCAGGACCCGCGCGGGCACGCCCCAGGACTGCTGCGGCAGGTGGTAGAGCCGCAGTTCGGACCCGGGGTTGCCCGGATCGGGTGCGGTGGAGACCAGCCCCAGCCCGGCCTGCTCGATGTACGCCTCCCAGCCGACGCGCTCGATGGCGCAGCGGCGCACCTCGATGTTCGGCTCGGCGTGGATGCGTTCCACCGTGGGGTCGTTCACCACCCAGGCGGGGACGAGCGTCCCGTGCAGGGAGTGGACCTCGGCGCCGTCGGCGAAGCGGACCGCGGGGCCGTCCTCCCGGTGCAGCCGCCGCTGACCGTGGTGGCCGTGCGGGAGGGCCTCGGTGTGGAGGGCGACCGGCCGTTCGGCCAGGACGCAGCGACCCTCGGCGGGCCACCACCAGCCGGTTGACCGGGCCAGCGCCGCCCAGAGGTCGAGTTGGCGGTCGTTCTCGCGCCCGTAGACCGCCAGGCCGGCCCGGCGGCGGGTGTCGTAGTGGCCGACCCAGTCCGCGTCCTGCTGGCCGTACCAGGTCAGGCCGAGCGCGCTGCCGGCGCCGGCGAGGAGGGCGGTGCGCACGGGAGCGCAGAACGCGTCGCGCAGAGTGTCCGCGAGCGAGGCCTCCACGGTGATGTCGGTGATCGAGTCGACGGGGAGCCCGGCCGCGAGCGCAGATTGGGGCGGCAGGGTGCGGGCGTCCCGGTAGATGTGGTCCGGCCGGTTCCAGGAGAGAGGGTGCGACCTGGCGATCCGGTGGTCCAGGCGGGCGCGGAGGTCGGACAGCAGCGAGGCCAGCCGGGCCGCGGCCGGCCAGGCCCCACCCCGGGTCGGGAGGGTTCCGCCGACCCGCCAGGTGGGTGCGTCCGTCCGCCGGGCGGCGATCAACCCCCGTGCAGCGGCGGGCGAGTCGACCCAGAGGAAGTGCGGCGGCGGTTCGCCGATCAGCCCGTACAGCCGGGAGACGGCCTCCTCGGCCACCGCCCGGTCGGCGGGGAGTGTGCAGAGCCCGTGCCGGAGCCATTCGTCGCGCAGCGCGCAGATCAGCGCGAGCTGCCCGGCGGGCCCGGCAGGGGAGTCGGAGAATGGTGCGTCGGATACCCGCTCTGCGGGTGGCGTCGCTCCGCTCATCGCATGATGGCGGAGACCGCCTCTCGGTTCGTCATGTGCCGCAGACTGGCAGGCCCCGCGCATCGGCCGCAAGCGAATATCCGCAGGGAGAGCGTGTGTCGGCCGTCGGGGAGCACGCCGTGCACGGCACCGGCCACCGTGCGGTGGTCGCCGAACTCGCCGTCGCGGGTTGAGGGTCGGGGCGCCGGGCACGCGGTAGCGTTGCGCAGCGCAAGCTGTGGACTCGAAGGCCGCCCGCACAGCCCGGTCGGTGAGAGGTGGGACCAGTGCCGAAGCGCACCACGCACGAGGACTCGGTCTGTCCGCTCGCCCGCCCGCTCGACGTGGTCGGTGACGGCTGGACGCTGTTGATCGTCCGGGACGCCTTCGACGGGCTGCGGCGGTTCGGCCAGTTCCAGCGGAACCTCGGCCTGGCGAAGAACATCCTCTCCGCACGGCTCGCCAACCTCGTCGCGACGGGGGTGTTTGTATCGGTGCCGGCCGCCGACGGCAGCCCGTACCAGGAGTACCTGCTCACCGAGAAGGGGCGCGCGCTCTTCCCCGTCGTCACGGCGCTGCGCCAGTGGGGCGACGCCTGGTTCTTCGAGGACGGCGAGCCCCGCGCGCGGCTGGTGGACCGCTCGGCCGGGGAGCCGGTCGCGGCGCTGGAGGTCCGTTCGTCCGACGGACGGGTGCTCGCACCGGAGGACGCCGAGGTGCTGCTGCCCTGAAGGTCTGGGCCGTGTCCGACACGGCGCAGTGCGTGGCGAGGCGGTTCACGCCCCTGGGCCCTTCTGAAGTCGGTCGGCGATGGCGAGGGCGATCGCGTCGGTGACGGAGTCGGGTTGCCAGGCCCACTGTCCGTTGGGGTTGCACTCAAGGAAGTACCAGTCACCAGCAGTCGTGACGGCGAAGTCGAAAGCACCGAAGACCAGTCGGCAGGTGGTGAGATAGGCGGAGACCGAGCGCGCGACCCGGGCGGGGACGTCGATCGGAATGCACTCCATCAGGGACTGGCGCTGCCGCCAGTCGAGATCAGGACTGTCGATCCGGACCGCGAACAGCCGGGTTCCGACCGCCGTGACCCGTACGTCGAATGCCTTCTCCACCTTGGCTTGGAACAGGTGGGGGCAGGCGGCCACCGCAGCGGTGATCTCGTGCGTGCGCACCTCCCGCACCCACACCTGTTGCGCCCGGCCGTCGACCTCGTACGGGGTGTTCCACAACGGCTTGTAGACCACTGCGCCGGTTTGACCGGCAACGAACTCCCGTGCTTCGTCCGGGTCGTTGGTGATCAACGTGCCGGGGACCGCGAAGCCGCTGCGCTGGGCGGTGGCGAGCTGGGCCGGCTTGTACTCCGCCGCCCGGTTGTTCCACGGGTGGTTCACGTAGTGGGCTCCGGGGAGCGAGGCCAGGATGCCGCCAACGCCCCACAGGGACTGTGATCCGGCGAACCGGCGCTCCTGTTCGTCCAGTTCGTCCGGTCCCTGGAAGGGCGAGGGGCGGCGGGTCCAGACGGATCGGACTTCCGTGAGGTCGAGTTCTCGGCTCGGCGTGCGCAAGGTGCCGCGCTGATCGCCTGTGCGGTACGTGGCGGTCAGCACGGCACCTGCATGCAGGTCCACGCCCGGGTCGAGACGGACCACCGGGACCTTGCGTTCCGCGAGGATGCGCAGAACCAGGTCGGCGGTCACGTCATGACGGTTCGTCAGGACGAGCGCGGACCCGCCCGGGCCTGTCATCACCAGCCGCTGGGGTCGTGATCCGAGTCGGAGTCCGAGTCCGAGTTGTTGTCGGAGTCGTAGCTGTCAGGACCACTTGTGCTCGTGGAGTTCTGAGTGCTGCTGCTGGTACTCGTGGAGTTCGAGGGGCTGTTGACGGTGAGGTGGTCGCCGAGCTCGACCGTGCGGCCGTACTCGTCGATTATCACGGCGATCTGGGTCTCGGGGTCGATCACCGGGGTGAGTGGGGCAACCAGGTCGGACTCGGCGTACGGCGCCATGCGGGTGGTGCCCCAGGGGGCGCCGTGGTCTCGTGTTTCCATCGTTCGACTCCCTTGCTTCCGACTGTTCGTACGGGTGACTCTCCCGCTGCCTGAGCGGAGGCCATCGGCGGGTTGGCGCGGCCTGTCGGTGCTCGCCACTACAATGCCCGCTACTACATCTGTGGTACCACGTCTGGGGTTGATTAGAAACAAGTCGGCGCCTAGAAAGAGGAATTGACGGTGAATCAAAATCGTCGCAACCTGCTGGGCGACGCGGCCATCGAGGTGCTGGCCGATGCCGGCGGGCGCGGCCTGACGCACCGGGCCGTCGACGCGGCCGCGGGGGTGCCGCCGGGGACCGCGAAGAACTACTTCCCGACCCGGGATGCCGTGCTGCGCGCGGTGGCCGAGCGGTGTGTGGAGCAGTACCGCTCGATGACGGTGCAGGTGGCGGGCTCCGAAGCAGGGCCCATCGATCGCGAGGGACTGGTGGCCATGTTCTGCGGGCTGCTCGCGAACCTCGCCGGGCCGGGCCGGCCGCGCATGCTCGCCTATCTGGAGCTGCAGTGCGAGGCCGCCCGCAAGCCCTGGCTGTCAGCGATCCTCGATCAGATCGCCACGGCCGACTTCGCGGGCTTCGAATTGGCCCAACGGGCTGCCGGGCTTCCCGTCACCCCGCAGCGGGCCGCCGGCGTCACGCTCGCCCTGCACGGCGCCGTCCTCCACCTGTTGGCGGACGGCCCCCGCGCGCTGGCTGCCGCCGGTCTGGACGACCTCGACGGGTTCGTCCGCAGCCTGCTGGACGCGGTGTACCCGGAGAGCCCGAACGGTCGGCACGGGGTGTACGGCCGGGGCCTGTGGAACGATCCGACCTCCGCTCGTCCGGAGATCAGGTAGTGCCCGGACGGGCGCACGGCGACCCGGCGCCGCGTGGCCGCTGGCGGCGAGCACGCCGATCGCCTCGGCGGCCACCGATATGTCCCGGGCCCGGCTGGGCGGGCCCGCGGGTGCTCCGTCCCGCGGTCGGCGAGCATGCCGTAGCGGTTGCCGTGGATCAGGACGGCCATCCCGACGACCGTTCAGTGCTGTACGGGGGCGGGCGACGGCGCGTCCGACCGGGCGGCGGGTGCGGGGAGGTGGGGCGCCGGGGTGGGCGGGCGGCGGCGGGCCAGGGCCAGCAGGCCGGTGGCCGCCGCTGTTGCGGTGAGCAGGACCGCCGTGCCGACCGAGGCCGCGTGGCCGACGGACTCCGTGAAGGCCTGGGCGACGTCCTGGGGCCGCGGTCGGCCGAGCCTGCCGAGGTGCTCCTCGAACCGGGTGGTGGTCAGGGTGCCGAGGATGCTGGTGCCGAGCACCGCCCCCACCTGGCGGGCGGCGTTGACCGTGCCGGCCGCCGCGCCCTCCTTGCCGCGCGGCACGTGTCCGACCGCGAGGGCCGTGGACGGGGCGTTGGCTAGGCCGCAGCCGAACCCGAAGACCACCAGCGAGAGGGCGTATCCGGCGAAGGCGTCCGTGGGCTCGACGGTGGCGAACAGCGCGGCGCCCGCCGCGGCCAGCAGCAGCCCGGTGACGATCAGCGGCGCGGCGCCGAACCGCCGCCCGAGCAGCCCGGCCGCCACCGAGGCGAGGATGAAGGTGCCGAACTCCGCCAGGAGTTGGACGCCGACCTGGAGGGCGGTCAGCCCGCGGACCTGTTGCAGCCAGAGCACCTGGAGCAGGGACAGGCCGACGAAGCCGAACAGCACGGTCGCGGCCAGCAGCAGCGCGGCGCTGTACGACGGGTCGCGCATCAGTCGCAGGTCCAACAGAGGCTGGTGCACCCGTAGTTCGACCACGGCGAAGGCGGCCAGCAAGGCGGCGGCGGCCACCGCGGCGGCGAGCGGGCGGCCGGCGAGGTAGCCGTGCCGGCCGCCGTCGATCAGCCAGTAGACGAGCAGTGCGAGCCCGGTGGTGGCGAGGAGTTGGCCGGGCCAGTCCAGTCGGCCGCCCTCGACCCGGGACTCGGTGACGCCGAGCAGCGCGGCGGTGGCGGCGAGGGCGGCGACCGCGGGGCCGAGCCAGAAGGCGCTCTGCCAGGTCGACCAGCGCAGTGCGAGCCCGGCCGTGATCGGGCCGATGGCCAGGCCGAGGCCGGAGGCGGCGGCCCAGGCGGAGATCGCACCGGCCCGGCGGCGCGGATCGGGGAAGGCGTTGGTGATCAGCGCGAGGGAGCTGGGGGTGATCAGCGCGCCGCCGAGGCCGGCCACCGCCTGGCCCGCGAGGACGGCCGGCAGACCGTCGGCGCACACCAGGACCAGGCCGCCGACGGCCATCGCGAGGGTGCCGGCCAGGAAGATCCGCCGCCGCCCCCAGCGGTCGGCGAAGGCGCCCGCGCCGAGCACGAAGGAGGCCACCACGAGGGTGTACGTGCTCGGGACCCAGACCAGGTCCGCGGAGTCGAGGCCGAGGTCCGCACGGACCGCGCCCAGGGTGCCGATGGTCTGCGTGGTCTGCACGAACACCGTGAACAGGCCGAGGCAGGCGGCGAGCAGGACGAGCCCGGCGCGGTCAGCGCGCTGCATCGGGTACCTCCGGGGACGGGTGGTTCACGGCGCTCTCCAGGGTGAGTTGGAATGTGGGACTCACCCTAGCGGTGTGAGTTTGATAATCCAACCTACTGGGTGGAGGTGGCACCGAAACGTCTCGGCCCCGCCGAAGCGGGGCCGAGACGGGCCGAGACGGGGCCGAGAAGAGACGGGGCCGAGCGAAGCGGCGGGGGAGCGGCCGCGGTCAGGTCACTCGGAGGACCCGGCTGAGACGGTGGAGGGCGGCGGCGAGGACGTCGTGGTCGTCGTGGTGGTGGTCGTGGTCGCACCCGCGGCGGTCGTCTTGGTCGTGGTGGCCATGCTCGCGGTCGTCGCCACGCTCGTGGTGGGCTTGGCCGCGGTGGTCGTCGGTCCTGACGATCCGGTGGCCGTCGACGCGGAGGTCGTGGGGCCGCCCGAGGACGTGGTGGAGCCCGAGGACGGCCCGGACGGCGAGCCCGAGGTGGTCGAGGCGGAGGCGGACCCGGAGGTCGGACCGCCGGAGGAGGTGGTCGCGCCGGAGGTCGAGGGCGAGCCGGAGCCCGAGGTCGAGCCGGACGCGGAGGTGGAGCGGGAGACGGAGGCCGACGGCGAGATCGGCGTCATCGGAGCGGGCGCCGGGATACCGGGCGCGAGCGGCCCCTTGGGCGCCGGCACGGTCTTGTCGATCACCTCGATCCGCCCGGTCACCCGGACGAAGAAGCCGCCGGTGACCACGTTCACCAGCACGAGCTCCTTCACCGGCGCGGGCGCCGGCGTCACGACGACCAGCGAGGTCGGCTGGAAGCCCTGCCAGTGCTTGCCGGTGTACTTGGCGTTCGAGACCAGCGCCGGGGGCTTCAGCGGGTTGCCGCAGCTGCACCGCACGCGCGGCACGCCCTGCGAGTCGACCAGGACGGCGGTGCCGGCCTGCAGAACGGACTGGTAGGCGACCGCGGCGCCGCCCTTGTAGCCGTGGTTGGTCACCCGGGTGTCGACCCGCAGGTAGGTGGAGGTGAGCGAGCGCAGGTAGCTCGGGATGGCCGACTGCTGGATGCCCTGGGCGGAGGCCCAGGCCCGGCCGTTGTCCCCGGCGGACACCATGCCGATCAGCCGCTCGGTGTCACAGCTCGGCTTGGACATCTCGCCCGCGTAGAGCCCGCTGCTCGTCCCCTCCACGGCGTGCAGGCCCGACGGCGAGGTCGTGCCGGCGGTGGCGGTCGTGCCCGTCGTCCCCCCGCCCGGAGTCCCGGTGGGCTGGACGGACGACGGCGCCGGGGCCGACACGGCGGTCGTCTCCACCGACTCGGTGAACGGCGCCGCGCCCGGGTCGGAGGGGCTCTGCAGGGCGACCTCGTTGGCCGCCGGGATGGCGTCGCTGGACTTGCTGCCGTTGTTGTTGACGATCAGCACCGTCGCCACGACCGCCAGCACCGCGGTGCCCGCGGCCAGCGCCAGCTTCTTCCCCGACCGCCACCAGGGCGTCGGGCGCCCGCCGCCCCCGCCGGGACCGGAGGGCGCACCGGACCCGCTGGCCGGCCCGCTCGGCGGTCCGCCCGGGCCGGAGGGCGGCGGGGGCGTGGAACTCGGTCCCGAGCCGCCGCCCGACGGCGGCCCGGAGAGCGGGCCCGAGGGAGGACCGGACGGCGGGCCGAACGGGGGACCGGAAGGGGGCGGTTGGGAACTCATCGGGGCTCCGTTTCGCAGGCGGTCGGCGAAAGCCGCCGACGCGAGAGGCTCCTGCCACTGGCTTTCTATTTCTGCCCCGGCTTTCCGGAACCCGCAACAGCAGGTGATCCGGCCGTCGCCGTGCGCAGCGCGCGGGCGGCCGACCTGGGTGAACCTGGAGGCAGACCCGAGGGGGGGCACCCGAGTCGAACCAGGAGCCCGCATGCACCAGGAGCCCCTCAGCACGGCGGCCCGGCCGGCCGGCCCGCCCGGCGCCCTGCGCGGCTGGCTGGACGCCCTGGCGGTGGTGCTCGCCGGGGTCGCCGCGATGGCGGCGGTGGCCGCCCTCGGCCTCTGGCTGGCCGGCGCCGACGACCTCCCGGGCGGCGGCTTCCCGTCCGTCCTGGCCGCCACCCTGGCACTCGCCGTCGGCGGCACGGTCCGGATGGACGGCGGCGCCGGCTTCTTCGCCCAGGTGGACGCCGGGATCACCGCGATGCCGCTCTCCGTCAGCCTGGTCGGCGCCCTGGTGACGGCCGAGGTGTTCCTGCGGCAGCTGCGCTTCCGCGCGGTGGCCGGCGGCGCCGAGCTGCTGGGCCGGGTGGCCCGGACGGTGGTGGTCTGGCTGGCGGCCCTGGCGCTGCTCACCGTCGGCGCCCGGCACACCTTCGTCGTCCCGCTCGGCGGGGACCTCGTGCAGGAGCTCTCCGGCGCCCTCGGGCTGACCCCGGAGATCGGCTTCCACGCGGACGCGGTGAGCACGCTCGGGTTCGGCCTGCTCTGGCTGCTGGTGGTGCTGGCGGTGCTGTTCGCCGTCTCCCGCCGGGCGCCGCTGCCCCGCGGCCTGGTGCCGTTCCAACGGGTGGTGCGGCCCGCCGCCTTCGCGATGCTGCTGGTGCTGCTGGTGTACGTGGTCATCGGGGCGGTGGCCGGGGTCGTCACCGCCCTGGTGCACGGCAACGGCCGCGAGACGATGGCGGTCGTGCTGCTGGCCATGCCCAACCTGGCCTGGCTGGGGTTCGGGGTGGGGCTCGGCGGGCGGTGGCAGGGCCACCTGGAGGGCGGGATCGGGCTGCCGATGCCGCCCGTCCTCGCCGACGTGCTGCGGGCGCAGGACGGCCAGGAGGCCACCGTGGACCTGGGGGCGCTGGCCGACTACGACGCCCGGGCCTGGTGGCTGCTGCCGGTGGCCGGGGTGCTGATGCTCGCGGCCGGGGTGCTGGCCGCCTACCGCTCGCCGCGCGGCGTCCGGCTCTGGCAGCACGCCGTCCGGCTCGGGGTGGCGGCGGCGGTCACCATGCTGCTGGTGGGCGTCTGGTCGCGGGTGTCGGCCGCCTACGGCCTCTCGGTGCTCGGCGTCGGCGTCGGACAGGGCGGGCTGGGCGACCTTCTCGGCTCCGTGCTGGGCGACAACCCGGTCGCCGACCTGGGCGGCGGCAAGCTAGTGCTGGACCCGGTGCTGTGGGTGACCGTGCCGCTGGCGGCGGCCTGGGGACTGGTCGCGGGGTGGCTGGGCGGCCTGCTGGCCGCCCGCTTCGGGCGGCGCGGCGAGGTACCGGTGGCGGGGGCCGCGGACGGTAAGCCTCCGGCCGGGCCGCCCCCGGCCGGCCCGCCGCCCGCGCGGCGGTAGCCGGAGGTTCACCCGGCGGCATTCCGCCGCACGGGTGGCCGCGACGCGGCCGGATCAGGGCCGGCGCCCCGGTCAGAGCGGTGCAGGCCGCACCGGGTAGACCACCGGGGTGGCCCAGGCGGGCGGCTGCGGGACTTCGCTCGGCACCGGTGTGCCGAAGGCCGGGACCACCTGGGTGGGCGGTCCGGCGGACTCCCAGGGCCCGGGGACGGGCGTGGCGGCGGCGCGCAGCTCGGCGACGAACTGCAGGCAGCTGGCCCAGCGGTCCTCGGGCGCCTTGGCGAGGGAGCGGGCCACCACGGCGTCCACCGCCTCGGACAGGTCGGGACGCAGGGCCCGCAGGGTGGGCGGCGGGTCGTTGAGCTGCGCCCAGAGCAGCGCGAGGTCGCTCTCCCGGCGGAACGGCGGCGCCCCGGCCAGCATCTCGAAGACCACGCAGCCCAGGCTGTACTGGTCGCAGCGGCCGTCCAGCGGCCGCCCGGAGATCTGCTCGGGCGCCGCGTAGTCCAGGGTGCCGACGATCTGGCCGACGCTGGTCAGCCCGCTCAGCGAGAGCGACTTCTTGGTGAGGCCGAAGTCGGCCAGGTAGAGGTGCTCGGGGTGCTCGTCGTCCGTCCCGGCGGCGACCAGGATGTTGCCCGGCTTGACGTCCCGGTGGACCAGGTCGCGGTCGTGCGCGGCGTCCAGTGCGGAGCCGATCTGCAGGGCGAGCCGGGCGGCGCGGTCGACCGGGAACGGCCCGCTGCGGGTGATCAGGCCGCGCAGGTCGCCGCCCTCGACGAAGCGCATCGCGATGAAGAGGATGCCGTCCGTCTCGCCGGCCTCGAACACCGGGATGATGTGCGGGTGGTCGATCGCGGCGGCGGCCTCGGACTCGCGGCTGAAGCGCTGGCGGAACATCTCGTTGCGGGCCAGTTCGGGCGCCAGCAGCTTGACCGCGACCGTCCTGCCCAGCCGCAGGTCCTTGGCCCGGTAGACGACCGCCATGCCGCCGCGCCCGATCTCCGCCTCCAGCCGGTAGCCGGCCACCTGCCGTCCCACCATGCCGGAGGGCAGGCTCGGCGAGGCCCGGGTGGCGGCCTCCTCGGCCGGCTCCCCGCCGCCCTCCCGCTCCGGGGGGATCACGGTTCACCCGCCCGGGTGGGCTCGTACTCGCCGGGCGGCTCCGGCGGCACCCGCGGCACCGGGGTGGAGGGCGTCGCGGGCGGGGTGTCGGTCGGCCGTACGGCGGCGGCGTAGGTCTGCAGCTGGAGCCCGTCGCAGTAGCACCAGCGGTCGTGCACCGGGTCGAAGACCCAGAGCGCGTCGCCGTCGATGACCAGGCCGGTCCGCAGCCCCCGGGTGCGCTGCTGGAAGGTCTCCAGGTCGGCGCCGCCGGCGGCGAGGTCCTCCAGCAGCGACCGGTAGCGGGCCAGCGCGCCCTCCGCCTGGGCGAGCACCGGCCGGGGGTCGGCGGTCCGGCTGGGCGGGCCGGTGGCGGCGGGCGGGGCGTCCGGGAGGCTGATCAGCAGCCGGCCGTCCACCCAGGTGGCCCACCCGTTGGAGCACAGGACGTGGCCCCAGTCGCCCTCGCGACCGATCAGCTGGACCGGCAGCAGCGGGTCCAGCCGGGTCGAGGGCCGCGCCGGGTCGGGCGCGGTCCAGGTGGCCATGCCGTCCGGCGGGGCGACGTGGGTCGGGTGGAAGGCGAATTCGTCCATGGGCTCCGTGGGCTCCGTCCATCGGCGGCCGCTTCACTTGCGCATGATCGCGGGCTCCTGGCGGCGCAGCAGCGCGAGCACGGCGAGCCCGAACACCGCCGACAGCCCCACCAGCAGGACCATCGCGCGCAGCCACACGCTCCGGTCGGGGCGGAACAGCGGGTCGGCCGTGATGGCGGTGGGCAGGATCGCGTGCAGGTCGATGGTCTGGGCCATCGCGGCCAGGCCCCAGCGGGACGGGATGAACCAGGCGAACTGTTCGAGGCCCGGAACCCCGTGCAGCTTCAGCATGGCCCCGCTGAACACGATCTGCACCACCGAGAGCAGGACGAGCAGCGGCATGGTGGCCTCCTCCTTGCGGACCAGCGCGGAGACCAGCAGGCCCAGCATCATCGCGGAGAAGGACAGCAGTGCCACGGCCAGGATGAGTTCGGCCAGCGGCGGCAGCACCACCCCGCTGGGGACCTGGCCGCCGCCCGGCAGCGGCGGGCTGAGGTCCACCCCGCCCAGGCCGACGACCGTCAGCACGGCGGCCTGGACGACCGTGATCGTGCCGAGCACCACCACCTTGGAGACCAGGTACGCGGATCTGGACAGCCCGACCACCCGTTCGCGCTGGTAGATCGGCCGTTCCTTGACGATCTCGCGCACCGCGTTCGCGGAGCCGGTGAGCAGACCGCCGATGCAGAGGGTGAGCAGGCAGTTGAGGGCGTTGTCCGAGCTCAGCCGGGATCCGGCCATGGCCCGGCACATGATGCCGATGATGAACGGCAGCGCGATCATCACGGTGAGGAAGAGCCGGTCGGCGGCCAGCACCGAGGTGTAGCGGCGGATCAGGGTGCTGAGCTGGGAGGCCCAGCTCTGCGGCTTCTCCGGCCCGATCGGGGAGGCCGGGGGCGGCGCCCGCAGCGCCGGGGGCAGCGCGTTGGCGGCCACGTACCGGTCGTACTGCGGGGACTCGCGGAAGCGGCGCTGCCAGGCGGCGTGGTCCTCGTTCTCGAAGGCCTCGAACGCCTCCGGCCACTCGGTGAAGCCGAAGAACGGCAGGGCCTCGTCGGGCGGGCCGTAGTAGGCGGTGCGGCCGCCGGGGGCGAGCACCAGGAGGCGGTCGCAGACGTCCAGGCTGAGCACGCTGTGGGTGACCACCACGACCGTGCGGCCGTCGTCGGCCAGGCTGCGCAGCATCTGCATCACCGAGCGCTCCATCCCGGGGTCGAGGCCGGAGGTCGGCTCGTCCAGGAAGAGCAGCGAGGGCTTGGTGAGGAGCTCCAGGGCGACGCTGACGCGCTTGCGCTGGCCGCCGGAGAGGCTGGAGATGACCAGGTCGGCGCGGCTGTCCAGGCCGAGCTCGTGGATCACCTCGTCGACCCGGGCCTGGCGTTCGTGGTGCTCGGTGTCGCCGGGGAAGCGTAATTCGGCCGCGTAGGACAGCGCGCGGCGGACGGTGAGCTGGGTGTGCAGGATGTCGTCCTGCGGGACGAGGCCGATCCGGCGGCGCAGTTCGGCGTAGTCGCGGTAGAGGTCGCGGCCGTCGTACAGGACGGTTCCCTCGTCGGCGGGGCGCAGGCCGGTGAGGGCGTTGAGCAGGGTGGACTTGCCCGCGCCGGAGGGGCCGGCCACGGCGAGCAGGGCCTTCTCGGCGAGCGGGAAGCTGACGCCGTCCAGCAGCACCCGGTGGTCCGCGCCGACCCGGACGACCAAGCCCTGCACGTTGAGCGAGATCTCGCCGGTGTCGGTGTACTCGACCAGCTCGCCGTCGGCCAGGCAGAGCGCCGCGTGGCCGATGCCGATGATGTCGGTGGGCCCGACGGGCGCCTGTTGGATCGCCCGGCCGTTGAGGTAGGTGCCGTTGTGGCTGGACAGGTCGACGATCTCGTGGCCGCCGTCGGGCAGGGTGCGCAGTTCGGCGTGGTGGCGGGAGACCACCAGGTCGTTCAGGACGAGGTCGTTGTCGCCGGCCCGGCCGATCCGGACGGTGCGTTCGGGCAGCCGCAGCACCGAGGTCGGCTGCCGGAAGATGCCGGAGGCCTGTGGGGCGACCAGCGAGGTCCGCTCCCCGGCGGGCGGCTGGGGCAGGCCCGCGAAGGTGGCGGAGGGGCCGTCGGCGGCGTTGCCGAAGCGCAGCCGGGTGCCCGGGCCGATGTCCTCCTGTTGGATCCGGCGGCCGTCGGTGAAGGTGCCGTTGGTGCTGCCGACGTCCTCCAGCAGCCAGTGCCCGGCGCTCGCCCGCAGCACGGCGTGGTGCCAGGACACCCGGGGGTCGTCCAGCACGATCTCGCTCGTCGGGTCGCGGCCGACGTGGTACGCCCGGCTCGGGTCGATCAGCTGCGAGTCGGTGTCGGTGACGAGCATCAGTGGCGGCGCGGCGGGCGCGCCTGCGCGCTCTCCCATACCGGGGATTCTATCGCCGGTGGGCCGGATCGCGTCCTGCGGGAGTCCGCCGGACGGCGGACCGGAGCGGCTCGCGAGCTGGTCGAGACCCTGTCAATTGGACTGGACCACTGGATCCGTACCGGGCGCCTGCCCTATGGTTCGGAGTGATCCGCACGACTCCGCGCGAGCCCCCGGGATGGAACATGAGTGTCTGGCCGCAGCTGCGGGAGTCCCGGGTCGTCCGGGCGGGCCGGGCCCAGGGGGCGGTGCTGCGCTGCGGGTTGATGGACACCATGCTCGCCGACCTGTCGGTGTCGGTGGTCTTCTTCTTCGAACAGGCCCTGGACGAGGACCGGTTGGCCGCCGGACTGGCGATCGCCCTGGAGCGGGTGCCGGTGTTCGCCGGGCGGCTGCGCACGGTGGGCGACGTGCTGGAGGTGGTCTGCGACGACTCCGGCGTACCGCTGGACGGCTACGAGGTCGACGGCACGCTCGTCGAGGCGATGGGCCGGGTCACCTCGGCCGGCGCGCAGCTCGTGGACCCGGTGGACGCCCCCGCCGCCCGGCTGGGCGGGGTGCCGCTGCTGACCGTGCGGGTCACCCGGCCGTCCGGCGGCGGCACGGTGCTGGGCTGCTCCTGGCACCATGCGATCGGCGACCTGCAGAGCTTCGCGCTGCTGATGCGCGCCTGGTCCGCGGCGGTGGAGGGGGAGGAGCTGCCCGAGGCCGAACTCGTCGAGGACCAGGACGTGTTGCTGGACAAGGTGCTGCCCGAGGAGGACTGCGGGCGGCCCGGCTTCCGGCTGCCCGAGGCGGCCGAGGCGGCGCTGCTGGCGCGCGAGGTCGCGCTCGGGCCGCGGGCCAACCGGACCGTGCAGATGTACCTCGGCGACGCCGAACTCGCGAGGATGCGCGAGGAGTTCGAGGCGACGGCCGGGAGGCGGCTCTCCTCGGGCGATGTGTTCTGCGCCCATCTGGTGAGCGTGCTGCGGGAGTTGGACGGCGACGCGGAGACCCGCATGGTCACCGTGCCGGTCAACGTGCGCCGCTCGCTCGGCCTGCCGGCCTCCCTGGTGGGCAACCTGCTGAGCGACATCCACCTGCCGTACGCACCGCAGGACGGCCCGGCGGCGTTCGCCGCGGGCCTGCGGGAGGCGCTGGAGGGGTTCGCCGAGGACCACCTCAACATGCGGGCCAACCTCGGCTTCCTGGAGGCGATCGGGCGCTCCCGGCTGCGGGACTGCGTGCCGCTCGGCTTCGACCCGGAGCGGCGGCGGTTCAGCTTCTCCAACTGGAGCCGCTTCGGCCTGTACGAGCTGCGGTTCCAGGGGCAGCGGCCGGTGTTCTTCAGTCCGGCCGCCAACTACCCGCTGCCGTGGGTGTCCTGGACGGTCGAGGGCTTCCACGGCACGGGGCTGCTGAGCACGGTGGTCCTCCCGGCGAGGGTCGTCGCCCGCCTGCGCGGCGCCGAGGGCCGGGCGTTGCTGCACCGCTTCCGTGACCCGGCCGACGTACTGCCGGCGCTGGCCTCCGCCGTGTCCAAGGTCCTCTGACTCCCGAGGTTCGCTGATCCCTGGGGGCGGGGGGGGGGGGGGGGGGGGGGGGGGCGCCCCCCCCCCCCGGCCGGGGGCCGCCCCCCCCCCCCCCCCCCCCGCGCCCCCCCCCCCCCCGCGCCCCGGCCCCCCCCGCCGCCCCC